>JAWBPV010000027.1:0-17014 GCA_039000425.1 Candidatus Aenigmatarchaeota archaeon | reverse complement strand
TAAGTATGCGTTCAAGTATTTGGGATATGAAAAAATTGCAAAAGAATGTTGTGTGAATTTAGTTAACCTTTCTGAGGTTGATATGGAAAAGGCTTCTGTGAGAGTTGGAAATGAAGTCTTCGAGTTTTCGATTCCAAAAATTATTATGGATGCTAATTTACGTGTGAATGTTCCGAAGATGAAGTATATGAGTTTCACGAAGATTTCTGCCGCTCTAAAGAATATTTTCGGATGTAACCCCTATCCGAGGAAGTTTGAGTATCACTCTAAATTAGATGAAGTAATTGTCGCGTTGAACAAGATTATGCCATTTGATTTGCATGTGCTTGATGGTTTAATCGTTCACGGCTCAAAAACGTTGAAGTTAGGGCTTGTGATGGCAAGCCAAGATCCCGTGGCAGCCGACGCAGTGGCTGCAAAAATTATGGGCGTTAATCCTAGGTCGGTGGCGCATATAAGGCTGGCTGAGAAGGAAGGATTAGGCAAAACTACATTTATTGTTAAAGGGGCTGATCTCGAGTATTTTAGGAGGAGATTTCCTCAGAATGGGCTTTCTGAAAAGGCTTTAGCTTTTGGATATAAGGTTGCATACAAATTGGGTTTTGATAAACGCTTAACTTAGCACCCTGCACTGTGATAAAATTGAAAAAGATCCACTTAGGAATTATCGGCCTCAGATTTATAGGCGAGGTTCACCTTAGAAACTGCCTGAAATTAGATTCGGCTAGAGTCTTGGCTGCGGCTAGTATACCAAAGAAAGTTTTAAACTATGTCATAACGTTTGGCGTTAAGAACCTGTTCACTAATTATCACGAACTTTTGAAGCTCAAGGATTTAGACGCAGTAATAGTTTCACTTCCTACGCATCTTCATGTAGAGCGCGGCAATAAAACGATGATAAGGAGAATATACTTTCAGTGAAGATTCATTAGAGGACTTAGAAGTGATTACTAAAGCGTATAGAAACAAAATCGAGTAGGGTGAAGACATGAATATTTTGAAACCTATAGTTACGATTGGTGTTTGTGTCCGTAATTCTGAGCTAACTATTCTCGAAACTATCAAAAGTATTATTGCTCAAGATTATCCTCACGAGTTTATGGAAATAATTTTTGTTGATGATGGAAGCAGCGATGAGACTCTATCAATAATTAGGGATTACGTTTCCAAAATCAACCTGAGTGCAAAGGTTTTTCATCATAAATGGAGGGGGATAGGTTATTCGCGAAATGTTGTCGTAAAAAATGCGAATGGCAAGTATATCGTTTGGATTGATGGGGACATGACAATTCCACCAAATTATGTGAGAAAGCTTGTTGAATTTATGGAAAATCATCCAAAAGTCGGAATAGCAAAAGGAAAACAATCTCTTCAAATTGAATCCTCACTCTTAGGCGTACTTGAAACGTATTCGCGAGCGGCTAGCAGAATAGTGAATTATCAATCTGAAAAATCAAAATTCAAATCTCTTGGTACGGGAGGAGCAATTTATCGAATTGAAGCGATTAAAAAAGTTGGAGGTTTTGATGAACAACTGAGAGGATATGGAGAAGATTTTGATGTCGAGTTAAGGGTAAAAGATGCAGGTTGGACTTTAGCGGTTGTTGATGCTTACTTTTCTGATTATGAAAGATTTAATTTGACTTGGAGGGAATTGTGGAAAAGATATAGGCTTCGAGGCCATTATTCGAGGTTTTTTCTTCAAAAGCATAAAAGTGCAGTTAAGTTATACAAGATAATACCTATAGCGGCCGTAATTGCGGGACTTTTGGACGCGATAAAAATCTACAAAGTGGCGAATAAGAAAAAGTGCTTTTTACTGCCTCTTCTATATTTATTTAAAATGAGTGCATGGTGGAGTGGCTATTTACTACACAGTTTTTCTGTAGCTACTTAACGTTTTATGATAGCATTGGTCTGTCTAATATGCAATATTCATACCCAAAGGTTACGATTGGCGTTTGTGTAAGAAATTGCGCGGAAACATTACGTGAAGCTATCGCTAGCATTCTGGAGCAAACTTATCCACATAACCTTATGGAAGTGATCTTTGTTGATGACGGGAGCATTGACGAGACATTGGGTATAATTAAAGACTTTGCATCTAAAGCTCAAGACTTTGAGATAAAAATTTTCCATCATAATTGGAAAGGTTTGGGGTATAGCAGAAACCTAGTTGTTAAAAACGCTAAGGGTAAGTATATTATTTGGGTTGATGGCGACATGATCCTTACAAAAGATTTCGTGGAAAATCAAGTTTTATACATGGAGCGAAACTCGAATGTTGGAATTGGAAAGGGCAAATATGGTTTTCGTCCACAGGGAAGACTTGTAAGCGACTTAGAAAATCTAGAATTTATTACTGCAAACTTCAAAGATCCAAAAAAAGATTTAACCCCTCTTGGTACTGGAGGCGCCATTTATCGCGTTGAAGCTATCAAGCAAGTAGGTGGGTTTGATGAAACACTAACTGGTGCAGGGGAAGACGCAGATATAGAGTACCGAATCAGAAAAGCTGGTTGGATCTTAGCTATAACCCCTGCGATTTTCTTTGAACGCAGAAGAAAAACTTGGAGAGATCTATGGCGAGAATACTTCTGGCACGGTGAGGGAGGGTTTCGTTTATATAGGAAGAAGACTGAAACAAAATTATGGATGTTTTGGCCACCCTTGACCTTACTTACTGAATTTTCACGGGCAGTCCTCGCCTACAAATTTACACGGCACAAAATTGCTTTTTTACTACCCTTTCACTACCTATATAAAAGAGCCGCTTGGGTTCTCGGTTTTATGAAGGAATTTATTAAAAGCGGCTAATTACAGGAAACTTGAGATTTGTTGCTAACTACATGTTAGTCAGAAGGGGCAAAAATTGGTTATAAAGGTTGGACTTATTGGCTGTGGAGGTATCGCACCTATTCATTTAGATGTATATAAAAAACTTAGTCGCGAAGTTGAAGTCACCGCGCTTTGTGATATTAATTTGGAGCGGGCGAAAAAACTAGCTGACCATTTCAAAGTTGGGAAAGTTTTTGGTAGTTACTGGGAAATGATTGAAAAAAGTAGTTTAGATTTGGTAGACATATGCACACCAATTTCAACACATGCTGAGATAGTGTGCGATGTTGCCAAAGTTGTTCCCGCTATTTTAGTGGAGAAGCCTATGGCGCTTACAGTATCACAATGCAATGAAATGATTGAGACTGTGAAAAAGTATGGAAGTAAATTATGTATAGGGCATAATCAAATTTTCTCTCCTCACATACAAAAAGTAAAAACAATGATAGATTCTGGCGCATTTAATTTGCTAAGTCTAGAAACAACTCTCAAGGCGAATTTTGACGTCCTTTTAAAGCGCGGTTTGGCTTCCAAATTGAATGTTTCACCTGAACAACGCGGAGTAATATGGGAAGTCTGCTGTCACCACGCATACTTGCATTTATACTTTTTACCACGTATCAAAGAAGTTTACGCGGTTGGAGGCAAATTTAAGTATCCGGTTTACGATGACTTCGCCGTGTTATTGAGGACTTCTGATGATCGTTTTGGCGTTATCCGGATTTCATGGATATGTGATGCCTTCGATGTTATTTATGAATTTACGGATGCAAATGGAAAGAGAATAGATATACTTTGGGAATTTGACTGTATGCTGGAAAAATCGGATATACCTCCCTTCAATTTCTATTTAGCAGCTAGGGACTTTATAGTTGACAAAAAAATGGTTTCCAAAAAGTGGTTGCGTTTAGGTATTAGGTATTTAAGGAATAGGAAAATTCTTCCAACTTTTAATCTCATTCAACGTTATATACAAGCAATAAAAGCAGATTTGCCTCCACCTGTTACTCCAGAAGACGGAAGGAAAACTGTTGCATTGCTGGAAGCGATCGAGAAGTCTTTGGATACGCATTCTCCAGTTAGGATTAACTAGTGTTTTAGGACTTAGTTAGTGGATGTGGGTATTGATATGGCGCGTACCATGATAGGGCGTAGCGGAAATAGTTTACACCTTCAGTAATTTGATTTTTGGGGTCGTATTCGATTACTTCGGTTAAATCGTCATAGTCATTATTCCAAATATATAGATTGTTTACTCGAACCTTTGCCCCTTCATCCATACCCCAATTATCATTCCAGAGGTAAACGAAATCTTTGTAAGTACCTCCCCTTGCTAAGTTGTTAAATATAACTCCCGCTCCACCTCGAATCTGTATAACATACAGTGATTGTGTTGCATTGATGAATTTGTTGTTGTAAATTTCCACAGCTCTTGTTCCAACTTGTGTAATGATAAAGTATGACTCGCTTCGAGAACTTCTTAATGGTGAGCCACAATATGAGCATACCCAGTCGGTTCCGTTCCAGACTGCTGGTGGGTTTGCTTTTGTTCCGTGGGATGGGTTGTAGCATGCTGTCTGGAACCATCCGTGGGCATCGCATTCTGAGTAACCCAACCCGTTTTCAACAGTGTTGTGTCTAAACACATAGTGGGCGCCACTATTAGAGGCAACACAGTGTCTCCACTTAGTAAAATAGCAGTCCTCAATAAAGACTGTGTAGCTGGTGTATTTTCCAAGAACTTTCGTAAGGTCCGTTTCCCACAGGTCTTTGTATGCTCTACCAACCTGAACACCATAACCTACAGTATCATGCCAATATGGGTATCCTGCATATCCAGGAAAGTTATCGAAGATACAATGGTCAATTATTCCATGAGCGAACTCGCCCCAAACATTTATCGCCCCACCGCAAATATTCTCAAAACAACAATGGTCTATGCGAAACTCCGCTACATTTTCTAAATAGATGCCCCTAAGTACATAGACAGAGTTGGGATCCACACTTCTATATCCTATCATTTTAATATCTGAAAAACGTGTAAACTTTGAAGATGCTCCCGTCCCCACAACCTTGAACCAAGTTGGTGTTACCGGTGCACTTCCTTCCGGTGGAGGATTGTTATTCCCTAACCAACTGCCCGGAACGTCCCAAGGCAAACGGAGAATCGTCTTCCACTCTACGACTTGGTTATTCGAGTTCCGTCCGACACCATCATAAGATAAACCGCTCGTTCTTTGGGTTGGAGCGCCGAAGATGCTGACGCCAGCTGGTACTACAACTCTTGCGCCAGTCCAGCTTTCACTAACGTTGACAAAATCCCAAACTCCCTCTGGAATGTAAACTATGCCTCCACCAGCGGCAGCTACCGCGTCTACGGCTGCCTGTATGTCTCGCCAATACCCGCTCTTTGCCCATATTTTTGTCGTTGATATTTGGCCTATGCTTTGGATTATTGCCGTGTTCGTTAGTTGGGCGCTTATGCCATAGGCTGCCATTATTGTTGTCAAAGTTATGACAAGAAGTGTTTGGTGATCTCGACTCATCCCCACTTATTAATCTCCTCAATTCTCTTGATATGCATGTAGACGAATAATAAATCTTATGGATCATGTTACTATATTATAGTAACATAAGAGGAGAAGCAAAGATGCCTCTCCAAAACATAAATCTAACGTGGTCATGCCCTCTTTTTGCAATATTATTCCTTCAGGTCATATCATGCATCACGGTTTTCTTGAATATTCCAGTTGCTAGGCAGATTCTTCTTTTTATTTACCTCACATTTGTTCCTGGATACTTGATTGTTAAGCTGCTTAGGTTTAGTTTTAAGTATTTAGAGACTTTAGTTTTTTCAGTTGGATTCAGCGTCGCGCTTCTCATGCTTTTTGGGTTTGCCCTAAATGAGTTAGGCTATATGGCTGGCATATCACAACCATTATCAACTATTCCTTTGCTTATCATATTAAACAATGCTGTCTTGGCTTTAGCCCTACTAACCTATTGGGGAAGTGAAGCATTCGGCTTGCCGTATATTTCTTTTAGCTTAGTGAAGTGGATTTTGCCTCTTTTGGTGCCGTTAGTTTTGAGTGTTGTTGGCGCCATGTTTGTTGGAGTTTACGGTAATAATCTTTTACTCTTACTGATGATTTTGGCTATTTCTTTGGTTGTAGCGTTTTTAACCCTGAAGGCAGTGGTTCCATCAACGTTATATGTGTTTGCGGTATTTATTATTGGTGTTTCGCTTCTTCTCCATTCCTTGCTAGTGTCAAGGTATATTATCACTTTTGGTTCTGATGTGTCACTTGAGCTCTTTGTTTTTAGGAATACTTTAGAGAGTGGTTATTGGAATTCTGTTCCTCCCGTCCACTGGGATGTTGAGTTGGGACGGTTGAACGATATGCTTAGTATAACTGTTCTTCCGACAGTTTATTCAAATATTTTGGGTTTGGATTCAACTTGGATTTTTAAGTTGGTGTTTCCTCTGATTTTTGCCTTTGCTCCTTTATGCTTGTATCAAATATGGAGAAAAAGCTTTGGTGCAAAGTGGGCTTTTGTTTCCGCCTTCTTTTTCATGGCGACAGCCACTTTTTATACGGAGTTGCTTGGATTAAATAGGCAGATGATTGCGGAGTTATTTTTTGCATTATTGCTTTTTATTTTGTTGGATAAGAGGTTAAGCGGTCTTCAGAGGATTGTTTCGTTTACCTTTTTTGGATTCGGTTTAGTTGTTTCGCATTACGGGCTTGCGGAGATTTTCCTTTTCCTGATAGTATTTGTTTTGGTTTGCTTGCTTATATCTAGACAACGCAGCAACAATTTAACTGTAAGTATGGTTGTTTTGTTTTTTGCGATTATGTTTGCCTGGTATATCTACACTTCTAGGGCTTCTGTTTTTGAAAGTTTCTTGGATTATGGAGAATATGTTTATCAAAGGTTAGGGGAGTTTTTTAATCTTGAGTCGAGGGGGAAGACTGTTCTGCGAGGTTTGGGTTTAGAAAGCCCTCCCACTATTTGGAATGCGATAAGTAGGTTTTTCGCCTATGCTACCGAATTTTTGATTGTTGCAGGTTTTGCTAACCTCTTACTCAAGAGGAAAAGCATTGATCTAGGAACAGAAAATTTTATTATAACATCCGGAGCAATGGGACTGCTTGCCGCGCTCATAATTGTGCCAGGTCTTGCAAACACACTTAACATGACAAGATTCTATCATATATTGCTGTTCTTTTTGGCACCACTTTGCACTTTGGGAGCAAACTTTTTGACAAAGTTAACCTTTAAAAAACGTAAAAATGAAATGTACGCATCACTTTTTCTTTTATTGGTTGTTTTGGTTCCCTATTTCTTGTTTCAAACGAACTTTGTATATGAGGTGGTAAAAGTTGAAAGCTGGTCTATCTCTTTAAGCTGTTATAGATTAGGCAGATACAAGCTGTACTACCAGTTTGGCTATATTGATGATATAGCTGTCTTTTCTGCCTATTGGATAAATAGAAACATGAATTTAGACATTATAGAAGTCTACGGAGATTATGGATCATACGTGAATGTGTTACGTAATTATGGTCTAATGAATGGAGAACGCATTTATCTGCTTTCGAATGTCACATATGTGTCAAAAGATGGAATCGTTTATTTAAATCCAATGAACATAATTGATGGAATTGTAGTTGCGGGTAAATATGTTTGCAATTCAAGCGACCTTCTTTATTTAGGTAGCCTAGATTTGATTTATTCAAATGGAGGCAGTAATGTTTATAAGAACATATCTTAATTCGTTGTGGAAACAAATGTATGTGGGGGTCATATCTCATTGGGTGTATATGATATATATGGTTTTGTAATTGCTGTTGAAGGGCCAGCTGACGAACTTTTTTCTAAAGAGTTCGGATACTTTACAGTGTCAAACACTACAGAAAAAAAAGTAAATTTATTTGTAAAAGTTAACAAAGAGAAAAAATCTTTACCTACACGATTTTGGGGACTTAATAAAGGACTATACATACCATTTAATAAAGATGAGAATGTGCTTTTGTACGATGAAGGCGTCGAAAAGTTAAAGCCGCAAGATCGTTTTCTTGATCCTATTGAAATTCTCATGTGGTGGCCCGACAAAACGAGGGTGCACGCTGGAGCTGTAGCGAAAAATGGTAAGGCTTACGTTTTCACTGGAGAAGGAGGTGTAGGAAAAACAACTTCAGTCTTAAATTTATTGCAAAAAGGTTATGAGTACTTAAGTGAAGATTGGCTTATAATTGGACGTGGAAAAGCATTTCCGTTTCCTAAACGTATTCATATTTTTGATTACAATCTAAAGCATGAAGAGATAGCCAAAAAATTATTGGGTCGTAAAAGATTGTATTATCGTTTAAAAAGCAGGCTACTGGAGTTAGGTGAAAGATACTCACCGCATATTTACATAAGGTATATTTTCAATAAATTAAATGCACGTAACATGCTGATAGTTGAGTTAAAAGAATTATTTCCTGAGGCTAAAGTAGGTAATGTAACCTCGATCTCAAAAGTGTTTTTGCTAGAAAGGAAAAAGGTCCCTAAAATTGAAATTAAAGAAGATATAACGCCTGAAAAGCTTGCTCGAAAGATGGCGTGCTATAATATGTATGAATGGCATCATATGTTCAGAGAATATTACTATTATAGTTATCTTTTTGGTATTAAAAATGAAAAAATTGAGAACAGACTAAATCATGACATTGAAATAATGACTGAAACTTTTGGAAAGGCTGAATTGTATAGGGTTATTATCCCTGAAAGCTTAGACTTATACAATGTTGATCTCGTATCTACGCTTGAGATCTGTTGACTTAAAACTAGTGAGCAGCATGCACTTGTCATTTAATAGGGTCGCCTTAAATATATAAAAAGAAGCATTGAGGAGTTGTTTTGAAAGTCACAGAAATTGACAATACTGAAGGTTTCTTTACATTAAAGTCTGTATGG
The DNA here is from genome assembly GCA_039000425.1 of Candidatus Aenigmatarchaeota archaeon. Taxonomy (GTDB): domain Archaea; phylum Aenigmatarchaeota; class Aenigmatarchaeia; order CG10238-14; family SCSR01; genus JAVZGQ01. Next base: position 8,212 of record JAWBPV010000027.1, on the reverse strand, counting down.
GATAATCTCCTTCGCAAGTCTAAGGATAATAACCCATTTTTAACTTGGGAGTACTTATTCACGTATTGGAAACATTTCGGCAAAAATAAGGAACTCAAGATTTTATGCTTAGAAAATAAAAATAATGAAGTCGTCGGAATCGTTCCATTAAGGCTTTCATGCTACAAGTTTGCAAATCTACTGACCTACAATGTGATAGAACCCCTAGGCCTTAGGGGAGCCGACTACACTGGCATAATCATACCTGAGCAAGAGGAAAAACGCCTAAATCTCATTATAAATTATCTAGCAGCCCAAAAAAACTGGGATTTTGTATACCTTTACGATATACCAGAATTCTCCGCAGCAACAACATTACTATTAAACTCAGCCAGTGACTCAGAAATGTTTCCTCAAGTCCATCGAGGATCCATATGTCCATTCATCACAATTCCAAAATCAATCGAAGCCTTGTTAGCAATGCTTAAAGGTAAATTCCGGAAAAACTTACGAAGATGCCTAAAAAAATTAGAAGAAAATTATAAAAAAATTGAACTTACGACTTATAAAAAGTATAACTCAGTTGAAGAAAGTATGAAGGTATTTTTCGATTTACACCAACGAAGATGGCAAACCAAGAAACTTCCAGGAGTCTTCAACTCAAAGGAAACAAGGAACTTCTTTCTAGACGTAGCAAAGTCCTTCGCAGAAAAAGGATGGCTTGCCCTTTACTTTTTAATGGCCAACGACCAGCCCGTTGCAACTCAACTCTGCTATGAATACTCACAAAAAATATACTATGTACTTGGAGGTTTCGATCCAAATTTTTCCCAATACAGCGTAGGCAACATAATTACACTTAAAATATTAGAAAAGTGCATCGAAAAATCCATCAAAGAATATGACTTCCTCAAAGGCGGTGAGCCTTACAAATTTGATTGGACCAACACCTATAGAACGAATTTGGGGTTCAGGTTTGTGAACAAAAAGAAAATAACCTCAAAAATATACGATTTGGGGATAAAAACAGCCAAAAAAACCAAAACAGATCTAATTATCGGAAAACTTCTTCAATTTTAAAATTATTAAGTTGGTCAGTTATGCGTGTACTTATGGTTACTCCCTCTTATTTTCCAGTTAAGGGTGGGGCTGAAACGGTAATCCACGATATATCCGGTAAACTGAACAGCGTAGGCGTTTATACAGACATTTTAACATTCAACATGGACCGTAAATGGAAACCCCGCTGGCATGGGAAAACCGAAAAAAATGGCAAAATAACAATCCACAAGATTCCAGCATTAAACTGGTTTCCTCTAATGCATTCGGATAGAATAACTATGGGCATAAATCTAATCCCTGGAAAATTCAGAGGCATACTAAAGAAATATGACATCCTCCATTTTCATGGAGGAGACCTAACCCTCCCCTTATTCTCCTACGGAGTTAGAAAACCAAAAATTTTCCATTTACACGGATTATCACCAGAATTCTACAAGAAGTATTTCATAAGTAGGTTAATCCTAAAAAATGTGGCGCAAACCTACATTTGCCTAACAAAAAATATGAAAAAACAACTCACAAGCTTAGAAATACCTGAAGAAAGAGTTAAGATACTGCCAAACGGAATAGATACCGGCCAATTCCACCCAACAAAAGAGAAAGATGAAAACATGATACTTTTTGTTGGCAGAGTATGCCGAGAAAAAGGAATAGACACTTTGCTGAAGGCGCTAAACCACTTAGAAACGCCCATAAACCTAACCATAATCGGACCCGAAGACTGGAACCCAGATCACTTCCAAAGAACATTAGAAAAAATCCGAAAAGAAAACGAAAAAGGAAAACACAAAATCAACTATTTGGGACCAAAAAACCGTGAAGAGATAATACCATTCTACCAGAAAGCCTCACTTCTAGTTTTGCCATCAAGAAGGGAAGGCTTCCCAATGGTTATCCTAGAAGCCCTAGCCTGCGAAACCCCAGTTATAGCTACAAACATTAACGGAATACCAGAAATACTCCCAAACAACAAATGCGGCATAATAGTCCCTCCAAACAACCCTCAAACCCTTGCAGAAGCCATACAATTCTTACTAGATAACGATGACGTCAGGACAAAACTAGGCTGCCAAGGAAGAATTTTGGTTAAGCAGCATTACTCCTTAGATGTAATCGTGGAAAAACTATGCAGAATTTACGATGAAACGATCTCAAATTTTGGTGATTAAACTGCGCAAAATCTATTTCACTTTCGACGTGGAAGATTTTACAAACGAAATGGCATTCATAGCCCTACGGGCAACCATAGAACTCTTAAACAAATACAATTTTGAGGGCATATTCTTCATAACAGGGCATTTCGCCGAAAAACTTCAAAGATACCCCAAAATAGTTGAGCTGCTTGAAGAACATAAGGTGGGTTATCATTCCACAAGTCATTCTGTTCATCCCACAATCTTTGAATTCACAGACGTAGAAAGCTACAAAGAAGCCTATGAAACCTCATTAAAAAGAGAAACATCACACATAAACCCATTAACTGGCGAAATTGAAGGAAAAGGCGGGATCCTCGCTCTGCAAAAACTGTTTCCCTCCAAAAAAATTGAATCTTTCAGGGCGCCTGGACACTGTTGGACTCCACCCCATCTTGAAGCTCTTCGGGAGCTTGGAATAAAATTTGACTTTTCATCCAACCTCACAACTGTCCCCGCCCAATATAAAGGGATAACTTTTTATCCCTACCCGATCTTAGCGCGGTGGAACGGCAAATTCGCCGACTTCGAGCTTTTCTGGATAACTGCCGCCAAAGACCAAAACATTGTCATTGGTTTACATCCAAGTCTCTTCACTACATATGATGGATGGGACCAAATATACTTCAACGGAAACCCAGAAACCATAACACCATCAGAACCAAGAAGCCTGTCAGAAATAAGAAGCCTAATTAAAAGCTTCGACCTATTCCTCAAAAACATCAAAATTTTAGAAAAAATAAAAATTCTAGAAGTAGAGTCAAATTTGAAAAATGCCGAAAACGATGTGAGCGTCAACAGAAACATTGTAGAGAAATGTTATGAGCACAGCATGCGATGGGCAAAAAGAGTTTTTAACTATCAACCGAGATTCCAGAGAAAGCACTTCTACCGGTTCTTTGACCTGTCTAAACTGTAGTTCTAGAAGGGTAAAACCGTGAAAATTAAGGAGATAAACAATTTCTCAGATTTTCTTTCCCTAAAAGAAGAATGGGCAAGCCTTCTTAAAAACTGTGACCATACAATTTTCTCTACGTGGGAATGGCTCTCCACATGGTGGAAATGTTTCGGAAGAAATAAGAAATTGCTAATTCTTTTAGCCGAAGACAAAAACAAGATCATAGGTATAGCTCCATTTATGTACATTGTCAACAAAACATTTGGTCTAACAACACGGAAAATCGAATTCATAGGAACACCTCAATCAGACTATAATAACTTCATCATAGCTGAAAAAGAAGAGGAATGTCTCGCATCCTTCATGCATTACATCACCACAATCGAGGAACCATGGGATTATATAGAACTGAAAGAGATACCGGAAAATACAATAGTTCATTTTCAAAAAAGGCCTGATAACATAAAAATTGCAAAAGCACAGTTACTTCACAAGTGTCCCTATCTAATTCTTCCAAAAAATGTAGACGTGCTTGTTAAAGGGTTAAATGCAAAGTTCAGGAAAAATCTCAAAAGAAGCCAGAAATTAATAGAAATGGAACATAAACTTGAATTTGTAGACTACTCCCACCCTCAGTTTTTTAAGGAAGGAATGAAGCAGCTGTTTGAATTACACCAAAAAAGATGGGAATCTCGTGGCGAAAGAGGAGTTTTTGCAAGAGAAGAGATCCGAAATTTTCATATGCAAATTGCAGAACGCTTCTCTACTTTAGGATGGCTAGGCTTATATTCAATTTTGGCGGATGACAAGGCAATAGCTTGCCTTTACGGGTTCAAGTATCGGTCAAAATTTTATTTTTACTTGTCAGGGATAGATCCAACCTACGGCAAATACAGCCCAGGTAATTTACTTATACTGTTTGTTTTGCAAAAGTGCATAAAAGAGGGGTTAACGGAGTTCGACTTTTTAAGAGGAGACGAACCATACAAATGTCGATGGGCATCACTATACAGGAATAACTTCACTTTAACACTAATTAAAAGAGGGTTTTTGCCGTCTCTACGTAACAAACTCACAAGAATCTACTTCTTCCAAGCGTACTTGCTAAGAAAGCTGTTGGGAAAGTAGATGACAGCTTAACATGTTCTGCTATATGGTGTCGAGGGAATGGAACAGCCCCTTGTAAGCATCATAATTCCGACTTATAATTATGGGCATTATTTAGCTGAAGCTATCGAGAGCGCTTTAGCACAAAATTATCAAAACATAGAGGTTATTGTTGTAGATGACGGGTCGACGGATAACACAAGAGATGTAGCAAGTAAGTATGATGTTCAATACGTGTTTCAAGAAAACAAGGGTGTAAGCGTCGCGAAAAATAATGGAGTAAAAATCTCTAAGGGAGATTTCTTTGTCTGCCTTGACGCGGATGACAAAATTCACCCAAATTTTGTAAGCAAAATGATCCGGCCTATGAAAGATCCGAAGGTTGGTTTTGTTCGATGCGGTTCCGTAGTGTACAACGAAAGTTATGACTTTGGAAATATTTGGATGCCGCGAAAAATTTTCAGCAAATATTGCCTTTTCGCCGGGTGGTGGGGTGCACTCGGCCCGGTCCTTATAAGACGAAAAGCTTTTGACAGTCTGGGAAGTGGTTTTGATCCTAATTTGAGAAGGTTTGAAGACTTAGATCTTTGCTTTCGGTTGCTGGCTAAAGGCTGGAAAACTGAGGCAATTTTTGAGCCACTACACTTTTATCGAATACACCCTTTTTCAACTATGAACTTTAAACATGATGGTACAGATCCAGGTAAACGTGACATCCAAGTAATTAACGGGAAATATTGGTTTAGACAGCCATATAGAAGGCTATATGATGTGTATAAAATGACTTTAGGCAAAGCGGTTATGTTAGCTCTTCATCCATATAATTACTTCTATGGGGTTGGTCGAAAAATCAAATTCAAAAACTATATAAAAAATGTAGCGAAATCGCTCCAACACCAAAAGGTCGAAAAATTATTAACGCTTTACAGAGAGGCTTTGTTAACAATTGATATGCTTATAGAATGGTCTTACAACAAAGATCTCCGCGATTATTACATCAAAAAATTAACAGAACTAGAGTCGAGACTTCAAAACGAAATTAAGACTGCAACAATGCATTTAAATTGATGGGATGATTTTGTGAGAGAGCCTAAAATTCTCCTCCTTAACCTTCCCAGTCCAGCTGATCAAAGACTTTGGAGAGATGATGCTGGTGGATTTGGAGTGGCAATACATGTCCCACAAAAATTCAAAAATGGCCGCGAAACAACCCTTCACCCGTTTTTTCCCTATGCTTCTGCGCTTCTTTTAAAAGCAGGATACGAATTCAAAGTTTATGATTGCCAAAGACTGAGATTATGCAGCACCGATGAAGTTTTAGCCTTAATCAGAAAGGAAAATCCAGACATCATATTCTCTATAATTTCCCTACCATCAATATGGAGTGATTTGAGCGTTCTAACCGAAATAAAGAAAATTCTTCAAAACGTATGGACCATAGGTGTTGGAACCGTTTGCCGCGTTATTCAAGGAGAAGTGTTGTGCAAGGGCGGTGTAGATGCAGTTCTTCGCAACGAGTTTCCGCACGTTTCGGGCATAATTGAGCTTATTGAAGCGTTACAACGGCGCCAAGATCTAAAAGATGTCAAGGGTGTTTCATACATAAAAAATGGACAAATAATTGATAATCCCGCATTGCCAGAACTTAACATCAATGACTTGCCAGAGGCTTGCTACGATTTTACTCCGCTCGATGGATATGAAACTTTTACAGATAAATATGGGGAACGCTTCGCTTATGTATCAATACTGGATAGTAAAGGCTGCCCATACAAATGTTTTTACTGTCCCTACCCACTGGGTTACGGAGAAAAATGGTCTTTTAGAAGCCCAAAATCAATAGCGGATGAAATGGAAAGATTGCACAATAACTACAATATAAAAGGTTTCGCATTTAGAGGACAATCCTTTGCTTACAACAAAGAACAAGCAATTAAAATATGCGATGAAATCATAAAAAGAAATCTCGACATAGCTTGGATATGTGAATCAAGAGTTAACGAAATTTCCAAAGAACTTCTATTAAAAATGAAGAAAGCAGGGTGTCGAAGAATACATTACGGAGTTGAAACAGGGGATCCAGAAACTCTAAAAATCGCAAAGACAGGTGTACAGCTGGAAACAATAGAAAGAGCATTTAAATTATCAAAAGAGATGGATATACTAACTCAAGCTCACATTATCTTAGGGTGGCCAAATGAGACAATTGAAACCATTGAAAACACGAGAAAACTTATACTTAAATTGGACCCTGACATATTAAACATAAACTTTCTAACACCATATCCAGGAACCAAACTATATGAAGTAGCTTTGCAAAATTCTCTTTTAATAACAACCGACTGGTCAAAGTTCACTTCTCACGATATCGTCATAAAAACTAAAAATCTCAGCACAACAGAACTTTTCAAACTTAAAAACAAAATAGTCCGAGACTTTTTAAAGCAAAGACTCAAAAAACTACTGTTGGATATAAGCACGTATAAAAGGCCGTATTACTTATTAAATTCAGCTAAAAAAATGATGGAGGAAATTGTTTTCCCACAACTTATCGACGGTGGCACTTAAAAACAAAGCACAAAAGACCTAAAAAGTATGATGCGATGCCAGACTATTACTCGGAAGGAAATTCGACGCTTTTGCAACGGATTTGCAAATATGCGTTCAGAATGCTGGATCATAAAAACTCACGAAAAATATAACGTTAAACATTCCATAATCTTTTAGTGTAGAAATGTAATGTTGGAACGCTTCCTTTGATTTTTCGTATAAAACGTTATCAGCTGTTAGAAGGGTTCTAATGACCTTAACGAAGCCTAAAACCTTAAACAACTAACACCAATAAAGCAAACTCCCAACAAAACATAAACCTTTCACAAATAGGAGAATTCCCACAATGCAAAAAGCTTTAGAGATGGGTAAAAAATCCGTCACTGGAAGCTTTCAACTATTCATTGGTGTAGCAGCCTCCACCATAGTCATGGCGATAGGCGCCATAATACTGGCAAGGCTGATAAAGCCGGAAGAGTACGGACTATACGCAATAGCCTTGATCCCCTCGTATACGGCTGTCCTCTTTAGAGACTGGGGTGTAAACTCAGCCATAGCGAGGTACACAGCCAGCTTAAGAGCCGAAAACAGGCAGGAGGAAGCCTACGAAATAATTGTGTCTGGCATGTTCTTCGAACTGGCAACAGGGCTCGCCTTATCGTTAATTCTAGTTTCTTTATCCGGCTTTATAGCGTCAACAGTGTTCCAGAGACCGGAGGTTTCATTTTTAATTGCAGTAGCCTCCACTACTGTGCTCGCTGGAGCCCTCTTAACGGCTGCCCAGTCAAGCTTTATTGGCTTTGAAAGGATGGAGTTAAACAGCTTAATAAACATATGCCAAGCAATAGCGAAAACCGTTGTGTCTCCAATTTTGGTTTTCGTTGGCTACGGCGCTCTGGGAGCAACATTGGGCTACACGTTATCATTCATATTCGCTGCAGTAATTGGTTTAACAGTTTTATACCTAACCATAATAAGGAGACTAAAAGCTAAAAACCCATGGAAAAAGAGTTTGAGCTTGAATTTGAAGGCTATGCTCCGTTACGGGGTTCCCCTATCCATCGCGTCAATTATAAGCGGCTTCTTAACGCAGCTTTACGCCTTTTTAATGGCTGTTTACTGTACGGACGCTATGATAGGCAACTATCAAGTGGCAACCCACTTTGCCACCCTATTGACATTTTTCACAATTCCAATATCAACTGTCCTCTTTCCCGTGTTTTCAAAGATCAACCCGCAAAGGGAGCCTGAACTACTTCAAACGGTTTTTGCCTCTTCGGTTAAGTATACTGCGGTGTTCCTTGTGCCGGCAACAATGGCTGTAATGGTTTTGTCAAAACCAATGGTATACACGCTTTTTGGAGAAAAATGGGCTTACGCGCCCTTCTTTCTAACCCTTTATGTAGTAAGCGATCTCTTTGCA
>JAWBPV010000026.1:0-17496 GCA_039000425.1 Candidatus Aenigmatarchaeota archaeon | reverse complement strand
AAAAGGAGTTACTGGAAAACCATACAGACATATCCTATAATCTTCTATTAAAGCATTTATTGTAATGTATTTGAAGCAAAATTTTGTTCCCTTGAAATTTTTTGTCCCCACAACATATTCATTTGATTCCCCAAACATCGAAACGCCTGCTCATCTATTAAAACAATTATTCTTTTGTTTCTGTTTTCTTTACTAATTATCCCAATTATATCTTTTTGTATATTCCAAAACTCTTTACTTATTTCTTGCATGCTTTTCTTCTTTAATCTCTCATAAAAAGTATCTGCATCTGGAATGTTTTTATTTGCTATTTTTCTTAATCTTTTGCAGCCATTTTCTGGATATCTATTTCTAATTGAAAGATAGATAAGAGAAGCTAAAAATTCATCATCTTTATACAGTGAGTTAAACGAAATGAAAATCTATTTAATTTCCTTAAAGATTTATTTTTTGCCTGAGGCTTCATCCCCTCCCTTTTCAATTTCATAATTTGGGGATTTGCCTCAGGTAATATTTTTTTCTAAATTTTCACTTTCGGAAATACTGATTGCATTCTACATGGCGCCACCACAAAATATTTAAATATTCTAAAAATATTATGTTTATGGGTTTAAAAGGAGAGATACTCAAAGCAATGACATCACTCATAACTGCCGCCTTTGGGCTTGTGGCCGCTCTTGCATGGAATGGGGCGATCCTTGCAATATTTAAGGCAGTATTTGGGGAGCAGGAATCTATTCCAGCAATGCTTGCATATGCAATCATAGTTACAATTATAGCGGTTATAGCAACAATAATGATAGCAAGGGCTGCATCAAAAGTAAAGGAATAAGCATTATCTATTTATATCGGAAAATACTATTGCTTGGATGAAATTAGGCATAATAGGTTGTGGAGCAATAGGAACAGATGTAGCAAGAGCTGCCAACGAAATGGAAGAAATTGAAGAAATTTATCTTTATGATATAGTAGAAGAGAAGGCAAAGAAGCTTGCAAAAGAGCTTAAGAAAGCAAAATTTGAAAAAGTTGAAGAATTTCTAGAAAAAGTTGATGCAATTTTTGAAGCCGCCTCCCAGCAGGCGGTTTATGAGTATGCAGAAAAAATAGTAAGCAAAGGAAAGGACCTTGTAATAATGACAATAGGAGCTCTTTTTGATGATGAATTTAGGGAAAGATTGATTAAAAAAGCAAAGGAAGGAAAAGCTAAAATATATCTTCCATCTGGAGCAGTTGCTGGATTAGATGCAATAAAGGCTGCAAGCATTGGTGGGCTAGATGAAGTTACTCTTGTAACAACAAAAGCGCCAGAAGCATTTGGAAAACATTTTGATAAAAGAACAATTCTTTATGAAGGAAATGCGAGAGAGGCAATAAAGCACTTTCCGAAAAATATAAATGTGGCGGCATGCCTATCTTTAGCTGGCGTTGGTTTTGATAATACAAAAGTTAAAATTGTAGCTGATCCAGTTATAAAATATAATAGCCATAAAATATTAGCTCATGGAAAATTTGGAAGGTTGCGAGCTGAAGTAGAAAATTTGCCAAATCCAAAAAATCCAAGCACAAGCTATCTTGCATCGCTTTCAGCAATTGCGGTTCTTAAAAAACTTGTAAATCCCTTGCAGATAGGAATATGAAAAAATTATTGCTTTGCACGACAATTATTCTTCTTCTTTCAGGAGCTTATTTAAGCTACGACAAAACAAAAAAATTAAATGAAATGGTTTGCCAGGGTTGTATTGCAATAATTTCAAAATCTCAAAAATTTGAAGAATTTTGGATTGAGTATCCACATAGCTATGGAATTCATGGTTTGCCAAATCATCCAGATTGGGCTATAAACTATTCAAAAAACAAAATTTTGATGATTTTTTTCTATGGACCTGCTTGTGAGCCATGCTTACAGCAATGGGAGGAAATGAAAAATGCTGGCATCGTTGAAGGAAGTGAAGAGGATGGAAGTTTTTCTGAAAATTTTAGCTATGCCATGCTTGTTACAATAAATGTGTCAAAAGATTCAGATACAATAAGAGTTTATAATCCAAAAAGCTTTACTCCTACAACAGTAATTATGTTTGAAAAAAATGATAAAATTTACTGGTATGCCTTTTCTGGCCCACCAGATGGAGAAGGAGGCAGGCCATCCATAGATGGGCTGAAAAGCATATTGGAAAAAGCAAAAGGTGAGAAATGGCCTGCAATTTGAATTGCCACGCATGCCCTCTTGCATGGATATGCATCCCTCTCGCAATTGCATCATTTTTTGCTTTAAAAAAATCTGGATTGCAAAAAAAGAGAATTGCCTCACAAATTTCCTTTCTGCTAATCAGCAATTTTTCATTCATTTTTGGAGCGACTGGCTTGATTTATTCCTATTTTTATTGCTGGGAAAGCCCTCTTGCTGTTGCCGCCTGCCCGATTGGTGTGCTTGAGCATGCTTTTGCTGACAGAATTTTTTATCTTTTGATTTATTTAGCCGGCACAATTTTTACATTTAGCATTATTTTTGGAAGAGCTGCGTGTGGATGGGCTTGTCCTATTGGATTTCTACAGGATTTAATTAGAGGAAGGAAAATAAAAAAAGAGGAAAAAAAGCTCAGATATGCTAAATATTTTATTCTCATTGCAATTCCCTTTGTCTGTTTTTTTACCAGCAAGTTAGCTTATACAGATATTTGCCCAATAGGTGGGCTAACTGGAACAATACCTTATTTAATTATTAATCCAAGTGGCTATACTTTTACTATCTTTTTTTATCCAAAAATGATTTTTGTTGCGGGTTTCTTTATTTTAATAATTTTCATTGCAAGAGGATGGTGCCGCTATTTATGCCCTGTTGGGGCAATGATGGCTTGCTTTAACAGAATAAGTTTCTTGCAGATAAAATATAGTGAGGAAAAATGTATAAAATGCTTTAAATGCTCTAAAATATGTCCTATGCAAATAGAAATGCCATATGAAAATAAAAGCAATGAATGTATAAGATGTGGAAAATGTATTGATGCATGTCCTACAAATGCTCTTGAATTTAAATGGCAATAAGAAAATTTGAATATAAGGATATAGATGCAGTGCTAAAGATTGCTAACGAATCTTTTCCAGAAAAATATTCATCTGATTTTTTACTTTATTTATGGACTTCATATCCAGATGGATTTTTAGTAGCGGAAAAAAATAATGAAATTGCTGGCTTTATTATAAGTGTAAAAATTTCTAAAACTGATTTAAGGGTTTTAATGCTCGCAGTAAATAAAAAATATAGAAGGCAAAGCATAGGAAGCTCTCTTTTAAGAGAACTTATTATAAGATTTCCAGAAGTAAGAAGAATTTTTCTTGAAGTAAGAACAGACAATCATGAAGCAATAAAATTTTATCTGAAAAATGGGTTCATAATAAAGGATAAAATATACGATTTTTATACAGATGGCTCACCTGCATATGTTATGGAGAAAATTATTTTTTGATATATAACAAACCAATTACTTTCTTTTTCTCAAAATATAAAAAATTAAGAAAGAGAGTAACAAAAGAGTAAATGAAAAAGAAGGCGTTTCATTTACTCTTTCTATTTCTTTTTCAGTTGAGAAGGAAAGAGAAAAATCTTCTTTTAAATTTAAGCCTCTCTCATCTTTTGCATTTTTTGATATATTTACAAAATAATTTTTCCCTCTCTCAAAATCAATTTTAATAATTAAATTGTTTTCATTCCATTCAAAAACAGCTTTTGAGGAAGGATAAATAAATAAATTTTCTTCAACAGAGCTTTTGTTCATTTTATGAGAAAATTTTATTTCAATTGTTTCGTGTATTGAAACATTTTCTTCTCCATCAGGGATATTTGTTGATAGTATTAATGGATTTTTTATAGAAAAAGAAAAAGAAAAATTTTTGCTCAACGGATTTCCATTTTTATCTTCAATATACTCTGTTATTGTAACATTATATTCTCCAGGAATATAGTATTTTGGATAAATTAAAAGCAACGAGTCATTTTCCTTCCATTCATAATTGAAAGGAATAAATGGCTCTATTTTTATTGCATTATGAAGCAACGAGTTCATTGGCTCTGAAAATTTAATTTTTATAAATTCATATAACTCGCTATTTAATGGCTCAGCATAAATCACCTCTGGAGGAATGTTATCTGGCAATGAAGTAAAAAATGAGAAATAAAATTCATCCATTTTTTGTCCGCTTATACGGTTTGCATTTTTTATTTTTACAGTGTATAAGGTATTATACTCCAGAATTGGATTTACTATCAATTCCTTTTCATTTTTCCATTCAAGGAAAAAGCTTGCTTGTGGAGATATTTCTATTTCAATGCTTTTATTCATTTCATGAGAGAATTTTATTATAATTGAAGCATGCGTTGGAATATTTTCTGATTTGTTTTCTGGATAATGATAAACAACTCTTGGCGAGGATGTGTCGATTAAAAATTTATATGATATCTCGCTTATTTGTCCGATGCTATCCTTTGCTCTTAAAAAGAATTCATATTCTCCATCACTTAAATTATATTCCGCTTTTCTGTTTTTACTCCAACCACTCCATTCTTCATTGCTTAGCCTGTATGAATATAAAATTTCACTCTCATCTTCCCCATCCCACTCAAAAGTTATATTTCTATAGCCCGTTTCCATTGGCTTTTTTGTAAAATATATATAGGGCGGCATATCCTCCGCTGGCGGGCTGGCGACGCATGCGTCGACAAAATTTGCTGAAAATGCATGCGTGTTGGAGGGAGGGTCTGAATATCTTATTTCTGATTGATTTCTGAAAATAACTGCTATTGCCATTATATTTTCCCTATTTGTTTGCTCTCCCCATGTAGCATTTATTCTTATTTTATCATTTTTTTCAATATTTATCTCTTTTTTTATCGCATATCCAAGTAGCGCAAAATGGAATGGATTTCCTCTCGCATCTTTCCATCTTGAAACTGGCTCAACAACATAAACTTTTAAAAAACCACTATAATTTTTACTTTCTCTATTCTCTATTTCAACAGATATATCAAGCCTTTCATTTCTCCATATAACTTTTATTGAAAGATTTATATTTGCCCTGCTCCTTAAAAGCGATTTTTCAATTGCATTTATATAATCTGCTTTACTTTTTTTACCAAAAATAACTTCATATCCTCCATCAAAAAAAGCTGTTGGATAGCCATATACATTGTATTCATTTACTCTCTCATTTGCATCACTGCTTTTATCTGCAACAAGTGAAACAAAATAAAATGGATATTGATGCGAATTATAAATTTCATAAATAATATCGCTTACATCAGGGCAAACAGTGCATGTTGTTGTTGTTGCTTCCTCACAGAATACATTTGCATTTGCTTTCAAAAAGAAAAATAATAGTATGAAAGGAATGAGTGCAATATATTTTTTCATGTTATTTATGCATTTTAATTTTTGCAATTATTAAAAGAACTAATGATATTAAAATGATTTCAAATCCTGGTGTTTTTTTACTCTTTACATTTATTACATCTTCCTTAATAACATTTCCATCAACAATTATTGCAATTTCATAGTCGCCTTCATTTGTGGCATTGAATTTCGCAACCCATTTACCATTTTCATATTTCATCCTCTCATACAAACATACTTCTTCAGTTGGACAATATTTGAGCTCTACAACACTTGAACTTGTCACATTTTCTATTTCAGCATATACTGTTACAACATCTCCAACTTTTGGTTCAGGTGGTTGCCAGCTAACATTTACAGCACTTGCAAAAGAAGAAAAGAGAAGGAGAAAAAGAATTCCTCTCATATCTTCACCTTGTAAAGCATTACTGCATCTCTGAATTCGTCCCACGCAGAATTATATCCCTTCACAATTATCTGTGTAAATTTCTCATCTATAACATCACTGTTATTGTAATCCTCATTCCATTTCCATTCAAAAGGTGGCTCACTATCACTATGCATCACTTTCAGCCCGCACCCGCAAGCCATTGGTAGCAAAAAATCAACAACCTTTATATCAGATGATGCATAAACCTCTACATTTATATCTCCAATTACAATCTGCCCTATTATAGGAAATATCTTTATTCCAAAGATATATATCCCATTTCTTGGCTTTGTTATTCTACAAGATGAAAGAGAATAGGGCATACTAACTTGTAGCGTGGCAGGCTCACTTTTTGCTCCATGCTCATCTGTTGCTGTTACTGTAATTATATATGTTCCTTTTTCCTGCCATGTATGCTTTGCTTCTACTTGCTGACCAGAATTTACATAAGGAGTGCAGAATTCATTTCCATCTCCCCAATTAAAGCAATAGAAAATTCTATCTCCATCTGGATCATTTGCAACTGCAGTAAAAGTATATTCTTTTCCTGCTTCACCACTAGTTGGACCATTTATCGTTGGTTTTTCTGGTGGATTATTTGCAATTGCTATTGCCGAAAAAACAAGCATTATTGCTATAAATATTGCCTGTTTCTTCATGGTCATATATTTATTACATATAGATAAATCTGCTCTTCCGCATAGTTTCCATTTACATCATATGCTCCTATTACAACTGTATGGCTTCCAAAAGTTCCATCATATAAGCATTCATAGGGCGGCTCACTGTCATCGAGCAATGTTTCCCCACAAACTGTGAAAACAACATTTTTAACTCCTGAATCATCTGTAACATTTGCTTTCAATGTTATTTTTCCAACAGCTATTGCTGTTTCTATTGGCAATGATATTATTTCTCTATCAAATAAATACAAGCATCCTTTCTTTGGCTTTTCTACAATTATTTGTGGCGGAGTTACATCTCCCTTCTCAAGATTTTCTATAGTAACATTTATTTTTAAAATAGCACCACATTCACATCCAGTTAGCCAGTCAACTTTTAGCCATAGATTCAAATCATGAACATCCTGCTGCATACAGTAGCTTATTGCATTTTCATATGTTGCTTCATTGCTTATTCCTCCAACAAGCACTTTCCTTCCACCGTCAAAGAATGCAGTCGGATAACCATACAAATTGTAGTCATTTTTTAACCTGTTATATGCAACACTATTTACATCTCCTATCATTGAAACATAATAGAATGGATACTTATCTTTATCAAAGATATTTTTCAGAGCTCCTCCCATTGCTGGACAATATGGACAAAAGGTTGCGGTTGCTACTTCAATAAATACGGTATGGGTCGTTCCCTCTCTTAAATTTCTTCCCTCCCCGCCAGGCTTTGCAGCAGCACAGGCATCAACATAGTATGCATTGAATGGATTTCTGCTTGGTGGGTATGCATATCCTTTATGAGGTGATGGATTAAAGAGGGCAGCTATTACCATTATGTTATCCTTGCTCACATCTGGATAATTTGATTGAGAGGGAATCCAATCAATCTCTATATTTGTTTTTTCCATATATGGAATATTTACGTTTTCATCATAGGCAAATTCAAGGAAACCGAAATTGTATGGATTTTTGTTGTAGTCATTCCATCTTGATTTTGGCTCAATAAGATATATTCTCAACCTTCCACTATATCCAACGCTCTGGCTTAATGGCATACTAACTTGTAGCGTGGCAGGCTCACTTTTTGCTCCATGCTCATCTGTTGCTGTTACTGTAATTATATATGTTCCTTTTTCCTGCCATGTATGCTTTGCTTCTACTTGCTGACCAGAATTTACATAAGGAGTGCAGAATTCATTTCCATCTCCCCAATTAAAGCAATAGAAAATTCTATCTCCATCTGGATCATTTGCAACTGCAGTAAAAGTATATTCTTTTCCTGCTTCACCACTAGTTGGACCATTTATCGTTGGTTTTTCTGGTGGATTATTTGCAATTGCTATTGCCGAAAAAACAAGCATTATTGCTATAAATATTGCCTGTTTCTTCATATTTATCACCACAAGTAAATAGTTATTTATATTAAAATTTTGCTTAATTAATTTCAGAGTACATCTATAAGTTGTTAAATTTGATTTAAAACTCAATTTCAGTGGAAATTTTGCTTAATTTAAAAGCAAAATTTGTTTTAAAAATGGCAAAAACAAGAGATGATAAAAGAATATCTATAAACAATTCGCACTTTACTTTTTATTGAATATTATTCTCTTAACTCAAAATTTTTTATATCATATTCTGATATTCTGCTCTTCTTTTTTTCATTGGCCAAGATCTTTTCTTATAATTTCTCATTTTGCCGCCTTTTGTAGATAAAATTTTGATTTGGAAACGATTTTTTGATGGCTCTTAATTTTTAGCAAAGAAAGTTAAAATTTTATATTAAAAATGTATATCTCTCCCATGAAAATGAATTCCTCTCCTCTTGGTCTTGCTGCGTTTGCATTGACAACTTTCTTGCTATCTTTGCATAATCTTGGCTTTATTGAAGCAAGCATTGTTGTTTCTCTTGCCATTTTTTATGGAGGATTAGCTCAATTTTGTGCTGGCATACTCGCCTTTAAAGCAGAAAATAATTTTGCTGGAACTGCTTTTTCTTCATATGGAGCGTTTTGGCTTTCCTTTGGGCTTGCTGAAATACTTAAGATTTATGGACTTCTAAATTTTACATCTAGGGAAACGGGGGTAATGCTTGTTGCATGGGGAATATTTACTTTTTACATGTGGATTCCTTCAATGAAAGTTGGTAAAGGTGTTTCTCTTGTTTTCTTAACATTATGGCTAACATTCTTTGCTCTAAGCTTCGCATCTCTTTTTTCATTTACCAATAAAATTGGAGGAGCAATTGGAATTATTTGCTCCATTCTTGCCTGGTATGTTTCTGCTGGTGAGCTAATAAATGAATTTTATGAAAGGAGAATAATGCTACTATGAAAATAAATTATGCTTGCATTCCTTGTCTTTTAAATAGAGTAATTTTCGAATCAAGACTTGTAATAAATGAGGAAGAAAAAATCCATTATATAATGAAGAAAATTCTTGAAAAATTTTCAGAAATATATGATTCAAAAAAGGGTTCTGCAGAAATTGCAACAGAAATACATGCTCTGGCTTATGAATTAATAGGTAATAAAGATCCTTATAAAAATTTGAAAGAGGAAAGCAATAAAATAGCTCTATTAATTTTACCAAAAGCAAGGAAAATTATTGAAGGCAGCGAGAATAAGCTTGAAAAAGCAATATTATGCTCAATAGTAGCAAATTCAATAGATTTTGGAATAGAAGGGAGCGTAAAGCTTGAGGAACTTTTTTCCAAATTTGAAGAATATTTAAATGAAGGATTTTATATAAATGATTTTGAAAAAATGGAAAAATATCTTAAAGGAGAAATTTTATATTTTACAGATAACTGCGGAGAAATAGTTTTTGATAAAATTGTATGTGAGATGTTAAAAGAATATGATGTTAGCATTTCTCTTGTATGCAAGAAATATCCTATATTAACAGATGCCACATATGAAGATGCAATAAAAATCGGTTTTCAAAATGTTGCTGACGAAATATTAACAACTGGAAAATTTTCTGTTGGAATAAATTTTTCTGGAATAAGTGAAAAATTGAAAAGAAAGTTGAAAGAAGCATCTATTATAATATGCAAAGGAATGGCAAATTATGAATCATTTTCTGAAACAAAATATAAGCCAATTGCCTATTTAATGAGAGTTAAATGCAATCCAATAGCACAAAGTATAGGAGCTAAAAAATCAAAAAATATTTTGAAGATATATGAATAAAAATTATACCTTAGTAAGCCATACTTCTCCTTCTATTCCATCATATATTTGAGGATGCTGAGGTGATGGATGAGGCATACCTTCTACTTTTGGTTTTGCATAGTAGAATGCTTCTTCTGCAGATACATAGCCATCTTTAACTCCTTTAAAATCTGGAGGAATTGGAGTACCATCTCCCTTGCCACTTAAAGCTTCTATAATGTAGTATGAAAATATTCCATGTTTGAGAGGAAGTCCCGCATATGAAAATTCATCTTCCTGAGATGAAGTTAATACAATTCTTCCCTCTTTTGCTATGCTATTGGGAGCATATGTTATAAATGCTCCAGAAAGGCAGGAATCGAAAATAAAAACTTGCTTTGATGAAGCAAAGTTTTTAAGATAATAATTTATATTTTCTCCAGAAAAACCATGGCAATCATCAAGCCCAACATCTCCTTTTCCTCCATGTCCACTGAAAAAGAATAAAAAGATGTCATCAAAATCTTCCTTTCCTTCTATATTTCTAATTTCTTTAATTAATCTTTGATAAGTTGCATCATGCTCAATTAATCTTACAACATTCCATCCACTTGCTTCTAACAAATCTGCTATCTCTTTTGCATCTACTTCAACATAATAAGCAGGTGGTCTACATTTCCCCTCATAATCAGGTACTCCTATAACAATTGCCCATTTATCAACAATACCATCTGGTTCATTACCTGTTCTTGCGCCAACTACTTTAAAAGCAAAATCATATCCTAAGCTTTGCCACTCTGATATTTTTTCATAAGCAGAGCCATTGCTATAAACATCACCATTGCTATAGTACCATTTATAATAGATAAATTCATTTCCACCAGATGTAGATAAAACTATATAGTACTGTTTTTTACCTAAAGTTTTTAAATCAAATAAAACATTTGAAGAGCTGAAATAAACGTATAGCCATCCTCCACTTCTTTCAACTTCATCTGCTTTAATATACTTTGTAGCAATTATTTTTCCATTTAAATCATCCATAATAGAAATGCGTAAATCTGATAGTAAGCTAAAACGTGTTGATCCACCAGTTGTGCTATTTTGTTGTCTTTTGTTTATGTTTACAAAATTATTTAAAATAAAAGAAATAAAATCTCTAATAGAAAATCTCCCTAAGCTATGTAATCGATCTAAAATTTTATTTGAATTAGGATTAATTGAACTACTACTTATTTTATTTTGATTGTTATCGAGACCGTTATTTTCATTCGTTTCATCTGAACTAAGGGTCTTTTTACTAACATATATATAAAGCCCAACCATTCCTTGTTTATTTGGGCTAGGAATAAAAGATTGAGCATAGGATTTTCCACTATAAATCTTAACAAATCCACCACTTGTATCTTCTTGGCTAGGGTCATCATTTATACCTAAAATTTCAATTCTAATTGCATCAAAATTTTTGCTTCCTTTATCATCAATAACAGTTAAAATAACAGTATAGCAACCAGGCTTATTATAGCTATGCTCTACAATTTTATCATATGCAATGCTTCCATCTCCAAATTTCCAAGTATAATTAATTATGCTTCCATCTTCATCATAGCTTTCTGAAGCATCAAATTTTATTTTTTCTCCAACTTTATTATTGCCATAATATTTTATTTTTGCAATAGGGGCAATATTTCCTTTTTCAATTTTAATTGGCTCACTCAAACTTTTATGCATCCATTCATTTCCATTTTTAACAGAAATTTTTGGATAATAAATTCCTTCTTTTGAATAAGCACATGAAATATAGAAAGGATTGGTATTTGCAAATCCAGTTTTATTGCTACCATCTCCTAATTCAAGAATATAATAATACCACTGCTCTTTATTTTCTTCTTTATAATCATTTATTGAAACTTTGAAATGAATTGCTTCTCCAGTATAAGCTTCATTTTGCAATGCTTCAAAAGAAATGGCAAAGCTATTTGAAAAACTAAAAGAAGGAAGCAATAGAATTAAAACTATAAAAAAGCTAATTATTCCATATTTTATTTTTACCTTCATAATTCAAATTAAATTTTTATTATTTAAATATTTTCTAAAAAACGGAAAATAAGAGGGCTTGACAGCATATCGCCTTTCCCATGCGCTCGCGCAGCATAGTACCGGGCGATACGCAAAGGGCTTAACTTCCGGGTTCGGGATGGGACCGGGTGTTTCCCCTTTGCTATGGCCGTCAAACCCCTTGCATACATAGTCTGTTAAGCGAGAGTTGCTCGGGCTATTAGTAGCTGCGGGCTGAACGGGTCGTTGCCTTCCCGCTTACACCCCAGCTCTATCAACCGGGTGTTTTACCCGTGCCCTAAAGGTGCCTCGTTTCGGGGTGGGTTTCCCGCTTAGATGCCTTCAGCGGTTATCCCTTACAGCGTAGCTGCCCAGCATGCCCTGTCGGACAGCTGGTAGACCAGAGGCTGCGGACCCCCGTTCCTCTCGTACCGAGGGGTCCTTCCCCTCAAGCACCTAACACCTCCAGCGCAGAGCAACCGACCTGTCTCGCGACGGTCTAAACCCATCTCACGATCCGCTTTAATGGGCGAACAACCCCACCCTTGGCGGCTGCTGCACCGCCAGGATGCAGAGAGACGACATCGAAGTAGCAAACCTCCGGGTCGATGTGAACTCTTGCCGGAGACGACCCAGTTATCCCTGGGGTAACTTTTCTGTCATCAATGCCCCCCATAAAGGAGAAGCATTGGTTCGCTAGGCCCTGCTTTCACATCGCGGATTCTTGCGGGGCAAATCCGCGTCAAGCCAGCTTTTGCCCTTACACTCTCCGGTGGATTTCTGACCCACCTGAGCTGGCCTTTGGGCGCCCCTGATATCATTTCAGGGGCGTGGCGCCCCACCCAAACTACCCACCTGCCGTTGTCCTTTTGCAAGTTAGAGATGCAACCCCGGAAGGGTAGTGTCTCATTGGCGCCTCCACTTGAGCTAGCGCCCAAGCTTCGACGGCTCCTACCTACTCTGCACATCCAGAGCCACATCCCAGCGACAGGCTGTAGTAAAGCTCCACAGGGTCTTCGCTTGCTGCTGGAGGGTACTGGCCTGTGCGCCAGTAAGCCGATTTCGCCGGGCTCCGCCCGGGGACAGCAGGGCTCTCGTTGGACCATTCATGCAAGTCGCCAATTAAGCGACAAGGTATTACGCTACCTTAAGAGGGTCAGAGTTACCCCCGCCGTTTACGGGCCCTTCTTCCTCTTGGACGAGGCTTTCAGGTACCCGCACTGGGCAGGTTTCAGCGGCAATACACACGCTTACGCGCTTGCTGCCGCCTATGTTTTTATTAAACAGTCGGAGCCCCCTAGTCACTGCGACCTGCTCTTGCAAAGAGCAGGCACCCCTTCTCCCGAAGTTACGGGGCTAGTTTGCCGAGTTCCCTCGGGCGGATAAGTCCGACACGCCTTAGGCTTCTCACCTAGGGGCACCTGTGTCAGTTCTAGGTACGGATACCATAGACCACGCCATGTACTTTTCACGGGCACCTGGAATCAGCTGAAGCCCCCTCAATTGGGGACCCCATCACATCTTCACCCCCTTCTCGCCATTACGGCACTCCAGGGGCTTCGATGCTTGGATAGTGCGACGGCACCACTCAGCCTATCCAGATGCTTCATACATGGAGTATAGTCTATGGTAGCGCAGGAATATTAACCTGCTTCCCTTTCGAGCTACTCCAGTTAGGGTAGCCCTTAGGACCGGCTAACCCACGGCTGACGAACATTGCCGTGGAACCCGGGCCCCTTCGGCGGTCGGGATTCTCACCCGACTTTGCTGCTACTTTCGCCAGGATTCTCGACGGTGCACGGTCCACTGGAGCTCACACCCCAGCTTCTGCCCATACACCGCGCCCTCCTACCCACTCATCGTGCTTACGTATCGGTGACTGGCTTGAGCCCCGTCCATTTTCGGAGCCCACACCCTCGACTGGTGAGCTGTTACGCACTCTTTAAAGGATGGCTGCTTCTAAGCCTACCTCCCAGCTGTTTTAGGGTGTGGACCACCTTTGCATCGCACTTAGCCAGTACTTAGGGACCTTAACGTAAGGCTGGGTTCATTCCCTTTCGGACACCAAGCTTACCCCAGGCGCCCGAACTCCCCGGGTCTACAGCGGTGACGCATTCGGAGTTTGACAGGGTGCCGAAGAGTTTCCTCCTCTAAACACCCAATCAGTGCTCTACCGCGCCACCTACCTCGCCGGAGGACTTCCTGCGGGAAGCTTCGGAGGGAACCAGCTATCTCCGGTTTAGATTGGCCTTTCACCCCTATACGCGGCTCATCCGAGCGATTTGCACGTCAGCACCGGTTCGGTCCTCCACCTCCCATTAAGGAGGCTTCAACCTGGCCGCGCATAGATCAACCGGTTTCGGGTCTTCTGACGATGACTCAAGGCAAGCATACCTCGCCCCTCGTGCCATAAGACACTGCGGGCTTTCGCTTTCGCTACGGCTCCAGTATTACTACTTTAACCTCGCCATCGCCAGAAACTCCCTGGCCCGTTTTTCGGAACGTATAGCAGGACGCTGAGCATAAAGCTCTTTCACGCCCTACCTGCCTGTAACCATCTGGTTTCAGGCTCTTTTCACCTCCCTCTTCGGGGTACTTTTCAGCGTTTGCTCACGCTACTAATTCGCTATCGGTCTCGGGATGTATTTAGGGTTGGGAGTTTATGCCTCCCATATTCACGCGCGATATCCAACGCGCGCTACTCTGGAACTCCTGGACTCTCCCTCCTGGCTTACTTCTACGGGACTATCACCCTCTAAGGTGTGGCATTCCAGCCAACTTCGAATTCACCATTTGGGAGTACCAGGGTCCAAACTCCACATCTCCTCTGCTTTTCAACAGAGGATTCGGTTTGCCCTGTGCTGCTTTCGGTCGCCCTTACTCACAGCATCGCTATTGCTTTCTTTTCCTGCGGGTACTAAGATGTTTCAATTCCCCGCGTTCCCGATTGCCAAGCAACCGCTATGGGTTT
The DNA here is from genome assembly GCA_039000425.1 of Candidatus Aenigmatarchaeota archaeon. Taxonomy (GTDB): domain Archaea; phylum Aenigmatarchaeota; class Aenigmatarchaeia; order CG10238-14; family SCSR01; genus JAVZGQ01. Next base: position 2,824 of record JAWBPV010000026.1, on the reverse strand, counting down.
ACCATAGCAGGAAGTCCCATTCGGGGATCTCCGGATCAAAGGCTCCTTGCGCCTACCCGGAGCTTATCGCAGCTTGGCACGCCCTTCATCGGCTCCCGAGCCAAGCCATCCACCAGATGGCGTAGCAGCAACTCTTTACGCCCAGACTATGTATGCAATCTCATCGAGCCTAAGCTCTCGATTCTTACCAACTGATTTCCGGAGAAACCAGTTGGCGAAAATGGACCGGGTGGGATATTCTGCATGCATGCTTTTGAACCCACGACCTCCTGCTTGCAAAGCAGGCGATCTTCCACTGATCTACCGGCCCCTTTCACGAAACATTAGCCAATTAAGCGCTCGATGAAAATTAAAGGAGGTGATCCATCCGCAGGTTCCCCTGCAGATACCTTGTTACGACTTAGCCCCGCTCGCTGAACCTGGGTTCGAGTCTGCCAAATAGCAAACCCTCACCCAGGTTCAACTCGCTTGGCTTGACGGGCGGTGTGTGCAAGGAGCAGGGGCATATTCACCGCAGGATGTTGACCTGCGATTACTACGGAATCCACCTTCACGAGGGCAGGTTTCAGCCCTCGGTCCGAACTAAGACTGAGTTTAGGGATTGGCTCCGCCTTTCGGCGTCGCGACCCTTTGTCTCAGCCTTTGTAGCGCGCGTGTAGCCCAGGGGATTCAGGGCATACTGACCTACCGTCGCCCCCTCCTTCCTCCAGCTTAGCGCTGGCGGTCCTCCTATTGTGCTCCAGAAGCGGACTTCTGGATCGCAAATAGGAGCGGGGGTCTCGCTCGTTACCTGACTTAACAGAACGCCTCACGGTACGAGCTGACGACGGCCATGCACCACCTCTCTGCCTATTATTCGGGCAAAGTCTTTAGCTTGGCCCACATACGGCAGTCTCCCCTGGTAAGCTTCCCGGCGTTGAATCCAATTAAACCGCACGCTCCTCCCGTTGCGGTGCTCCCCCGCCAATTCCTTCAAGTTTCAGCCTTGCGACCGTACTCCCCAGGCGGTGGACTTAACGGTTTCCCTCCGACACTGGGGTGGCTCATAGCCATCCCAATGTCAAGTCCACATCGTTTACGGCCAGGACTACCGGGGTATCTAATCCCGTTTGCTCCCCTGGCTTTCGTCCCTCACCGTCGGACCCGTTCTAGGAGAGCGACTTCTCCACTGGTGGTCCTCCGAGGATTACAGGATTTCACCCCTACCCCCGGAGTACCCTCTCCCTCCCCCGGTCCCTAGTCTAGCAGTCTACCCAGAATTCGTCTGGTTAAGCCAGACGATTTACCTAGGCATTTACTAGACCGGCTACGGACGCTTTAAGCCCAATAAACGCGGCCACCACTCGGGCTGCGGGTATTACCGCGGCGGCTGGCACCCGTCTTACCCAGCCCTTATTCCCCAAGCTTTTTAGGCTTGGGAAAAGCCTACACTGAGTGTAGGCACTCGGAGTCCCCCCGTCGCTCTTTCGAGCATTGCGGAGTTTTCGCGCCTGCTGCGCCCCGTAGGGCCTGGACTCATGTCTCAGAGTCCATCTCCGGGCTCCCTCTCTCAAGGCCCGTACCCGTCGTAGGCTAGTGAGGCCGTTACCCTCACTACTACCTGATAGGCCGCAGACTCATCCTCGGGCTCCTTTCGGAATTTCGACCATGAAGCATTCCAGCATCCATGGTCTATGGGGGTTTATTCCCAGTTTCCCGGGGTTATCCCCCTCCCGAGGGCAGATTGTCCACGTGTTACTGAGCAGTTCGCCAGTGCCGAAGCACTTGGACTCGCATGGCTTAGTCGGACTCCGATAGCAGTGACCTCCGGCAGGATCAACCGGTGTTGGCAAGGCTTTTTTCATCGAGCTTTACTTTGGCTAATGTTTCTATATCAGATTCAAGATAACCTACCCTACTACGGGTAGTTTTCTTGAACCCTCATCAATTTAGACCCAAACGGAATTTACCCCTTCACAAATCAGGGGTCTGGCCGGGTGTTTGGGTCTCTAACCAATAATAAAAAAGGGATTTATAAAAATTTTGGTCAAGATGGTGTCAGGCGCACGTAGGTTGCATATTTCCCATCTGATATTCCATGAAATTTCCCATTTTCATTTATTTCCATATCTCTGAATGACAGAAATTCCATTTGAATCTATTAGCCTTTTGTTTCCTAGTGCTTCGCTGAACAATTAGTGAAAGGTTCTTCTTTTCACTAATTTGTGGGAAAAGAAGATTAATTTTACAAACTGTCTTTGTTTTAGTTGTTTCTCCAAATATTCTTTTAACTCCTGATAAGAATATCTCTGCAGCCCATCTTTGTCCATATTTGTATTTATCCAATCTTTTTACTTTCTCTAAACATTTAGCCCTTGCAGGAGACCCTCTTGCCTTAGTAGAGGCGTTTTTCCTTATTTTTATCACACAGGCTCTATTTCTTCGCTATTCAAATAATTAAAATTCTCTCTCATATCACAGGCTCCATCTCCATAAACCCTCTTTATCTTCTTATTTCCAATGTTCTTTTTTGCTTTCTTTACTAAGGGTTTCAACATTTTTCCATCCTTCATCTGTTATTTCTATAGCGAGTAATTTCTTTGTTTTTACATCCACAGCGATATGCACTTTAATCCATCCTTTCATTCCAGAAGAATCGAGGGCAATTATTACATCCTCCTCAACTTCCTTAAAAATCCTTCCATCTGACGAAATGGAAGAAAAGCGACATGAACAAAGGCAAGAAATGTCATGAAAGATTCTGGAAATTTATAGGGTCTTCCTCTCTTTTTGTAATTCTTTTCCTCTAGTTCCTCATCCCATGTTTCCATAAAATCTAGAGATA
>JAWBPV010000025.1:0-17564 GCA_039000425.1 Candidatus Aenigmatarchaeota archaeon | reverse complement strand
AAAGAATTAGAAAATACTACCATTAAAAATTCATAAGTAAGAAGTGATGTGTTAAATTTTTTACCTATCCAATAAATCCAAGTCGTTAAAAAAGAGATTCCAGGAGAAATTGGGGTATAATAGTGTTCATTATAATATGATTTAACTTCGGTAGTATTATGATAAGAATCGATTTCAAATTTATTTTCTTCAACTATTGCTCTCGTAAGACTGAAAGAAGAATTAAAATCCCAAATATCATTCCATTGTGTAAAAAAAGAATATAACAAAAAAAAGGTCAAAAATATTTTAAATTCTATACGTGAAAAAATAAATTTTATATACATATTATAGAATTAAGCTACTGTCGTTATTAAGTTTTTTACATATATACTGTGTATCAAAATCAAAATAAAACAGTTGCAGTTCCACCAGCGTGCCACGACAATCTAGGTCTTATGTTCACTGTAAAAACTTTTTCAAGCATGTCATCAAGAATTATTGCAGCTCCTGACCATCTCGGTAGTTTGTTAATAAACTTTTCTATTTCTTCAGCCATGTAGCTTTGGTAAACGGCATGTAAAGCTTGTAGATCATCTTTGCTTGTAAGCCTGAAAGAAATAACCAAATCACACTGGCTTAAAATGTCTTGGTGAACTTTATTCGGCATTTGTGTTATCACTATCAAGCCTATACCAGGCTCTCTACCCTCTTTTGCAAGTCTTTTAATTGCATCGCTTGAAGCTACTTCACGATCGGAAGGGATGAAATTATGACTTTCTTCCAAAACAAGCCAAGTTATCGGAAAGACTATCTCTGGCTTACCACCTTCTATCTTCACCCTTTCCTCTTCTTTCCTTGCTAAAACTCTTGTGTAGTAAATTTTCCTTGCAAGTAATGATACCAGCAAACTTCTCAGCTCAAAAGAAGGCATCCTTGAGAGATCGATAATAGTAACCTTACCGGCTTGAACTAAATCTTCAAGCTTGATTCCCTCTTTACCTATAAGTCCCCATTGCCCAACAACTTCCAGCAAGCTTGCTAAAGCATTTTTCACTTCAATCCTTGTTTCGCTATCTTTTTTTATTTCTTCTATAAGTTCTTCAAAACCAAAAGCTTGGCCAGAAACCAAAAGCTTGTTGAAGTTTTTTTCTAAAGCAATAGAAATTTCTTCAGTTCTCTTCAAGCCAAAAGCCAAGATCAAATCTTCAGCTGAAAATTCTCTTAAAGAAATTAAAATCGTGCCATCAACAGGAATTCCTGCTCTTTCATAATCTTCTTTTTGTTTGACAGGAACATAAACACGAACTAAATCTTTAAATCCTTTTGGCTCGAGTTGCCATTCTTTAAGCAAAGCTGTTTGCTGTTCATTCGGAAACTTCATACTCCAGTAAATTCCCATCGGATCAACTACAACAAAAGCAAGTTTTTTCCTGAATTCTTCTTCAAGGTTGCAAAATTCTTCTAAAATAACAGCTGCTGAGTAAGATTTTCCTGAACCCCTCTTTCCACAGACCAAGATCACATGTGGCTTGATTAAATCTATCAAAACTTTCGTTGTTAAATGCGTGTCTTCACCAGTTCCTACAATATGCTTACCTATGTAACCTGTAGCCTTCAAACCAAATTTTCTGTAATCTTCTACTGACCTACCAATAATAGTTTCCGTGATTATCGGAAAAAGCTTTTCTGAACCCATAATTAAAAATTAAGATTTCAATCAAATAATTATTCGGGAAGGTCTGCTAGCTTGGACTAGGCATCCGGCTTGGGGTGCCGGCAACCCGGGTTCAAATCCCGGCCTTCCCATTCCAATATTTATTTCATCATGAACGAATTTTATAAAGGGGACGTAGTCTAGCTTGGTTAGGACCGGGCCCTTGGGAGGCTCAGACCTGGGTTCAAATCCCAGCGTCCCCACAAATTTTCCAAAAAATATAAGAAAATTATGGGGATAAGAACAAAAAAGCCTGAATGGCAACGCAAGATAGCATGGGAAAGGATTCGAATCCTTTTCAATTTAGCCGAAAAAGAGCTCGAGAAACATCCTGAAAGGAGTAAGCGCTACGTAGAGCTTGCAAGGAAAATTGGTTTAAGGTATAACATCAGACTACCAAGAAACTTAAAAAGAAAATTTTGTAAGAAGTGCAACACTTTACTCAAGCCTGGAACAACATGCACTGTTAGAATTGTAGGTAAAGTGTTAACTATAAAATGTAAAAATTGCAATAATTTAATCAGATACAGGGTTTGTAAATGACGCTTGGAAAAAAAATAGTTTTAGGAGCATTAGCGGTTTTCGTCGCTACTTTCATGCTTTTCTACATCTTCGATAACATAAACAAGCTAGCTGAAGAATGTAAAACTGAAGTGTTAAAATCGCCCATATGTGAACAATTTTCAGGTTTTACTCTTAGCATGCTCGTACTCCTTTTGATAATAAGTGGTTTTATTTTTGTAATACTAACAACGGCCTACATTTTACTTTCTTCTTAACTTTATAAATAGTTGAAAGAAATTAAGGATATTATGGTTAGTGCGATACAAGTTGACCCAAAAAAGCTGATTGAAAAGTTGAAAGAAGAATTGAAGAAATTTGAAGAAATAAAGCCTCCGGAATGGGCAAAATTCGTTAAATCTGGGGTTCATAAACAAAGGCCTCCGGAGCAACAAGATTTCTGGTACATAAGGGCTGCTTCAGTTTTAAGGAGGATTTATGTAAACGGGCCTGTTGGAGTTGAAAGATTAAGAAGCTATTATGGAGGGAGGAAGAAAAAAGGCTTTTTCCCACAACATTTCAGGAAAGCTTCTGGAGCAATAATAAGGAATATATTACAACAACTTGAAAAAGCTGGTTTGGTTGAGAAAACAGTGAAAGGGAGAAAAATAACACCAAAAGGACAGAAATTGTTGGATGATATTGCAAAAGAAGTGAAATGATGAATGAGGAAAAACTGGAAGAAATGAAAAAAATAGTATTAAAGAAGATTTTATCTAGAGGTGCGATGGAAAGGTTGTCAAGGGTTAAACTTGTTAAACCAGAATTAGCTAACCAAATCGAGCTATACTTTATTCAACTTTATCAATCTGGAAAGATAAATAGGGAAATAAGTGAAGAAGAGATGAAATTATTGTTAGAGAAACTTTCAAGTGGAAAAAAATTCAAGTTTTTGAGGTGAATTCATGCCAGATATAACCGGAAGGTTTGGTAGCAGGTACGGAAAAGGTGTTAAGAAGAGGGTTGCAAAGATAGAAGAAGTTCAAAAACAAAGACACATCTGTCCAAATTGTGGGATGCGTTATGTTAAAAGAGTTTCCTCTGGAATATGGAAATGTAAGAAGTGTGGAACGAAATTTGCTGGAGCAGCGTATGTCCCGAGAGCTGAGATGATTAAACAAGGGTGATTTTGTGTATAAGTGTATAAATTGTAAGAAAATCGTGCCAAAATTGGGAGAAAAAGTGAGATGTCCTTACTGCGGGTATATCTTTTAGCTTTAAAGCTGAAAGAGCCCAAAGGATTTTCGTTAAGTTGAGGCCGGACGTTATAAAAAGGGTAAGGGCTAGGTAACAATTACTTAAAGCTTAAATTTGATGATGATTCATGTTTAATATTAAGTGGGATCATGGCAAAAGATGTATCTGAAGAATTCCAATTTTACCAACAACAACTTCAAACAGTTTTAATCCAGAAAGAAAGTCTGAAAATAGAAAATTTTGAAATAGAAAATGCGTTGGAAGAACTCGAGAAATCAGATCAAAAAGAAGCTTTCAAGATAGTTGGAAATGTGATGATCAAGAAAAACTTGGAAGATTTGAAAAAAGAGTTGAAAGAAAAGAAAGAAGATATAGAATTGAGGATAAAAAGTTTAGAAAAAACGGAAGAAAGAATTTTGAACAAACTCAAAGAACTTCAAAATTCAGTTAAAGGTGGTTGAATGGATGAGAAAATGGAGAGAGTTTTTTCATTGTTGGACCTTGTGATAAACGACAGGACTGTACCTAAGAATATAAGAAAAGTTGCCGAAGACGCTAAGAAAACACTTTCCGATGAAAATCAACCAGCGGATCTAAAGCTGAGCAGTGCTATTCACATGCTGGACGAAATAATAAACGATCTCAACATGCCTATGTACGCCAGGACTAAAATATGGAACGTTGTCAGCATACTGGAAGAAAAGAGGAAAGAGGTGAAGTAACTATTTAAATTTTGAAACATAAAAATGTAGTGAGAAAGATGGTGATAAGTAAGCTGAAGAAGTTGAAAGAAAAAGTGGGGAAAAAGGAAGAAGATTTTGTCGAAGTCGATACAAGCTTTGAAGAAGAAAATAAGATGGGTGTGAAAGTAGATGTGCTTAAAGATTATTCTGACACAGACAGGATACTACAACTCTTGAGAGAAGGCAATATCATCTTCTTAAGGATAAAAGATCTTAGGAATAAAGATATAAATGAATTGAAAAGAGCTGTTGAGAAGATAAAGAAAACTTGCTCCGCTATAAACGGGGATCTTGCTGGAGTTGAAGAAGATTATTTGATAATAACACCAAAATTCGCAAGGATATACAGGGGAAAAGCTGGTTAATTCAAAAATTTTGACACGAAATCCTTAATCTTTGGTATTTCAACTCTCACCTGAGAGCAATCGTCTCTATTCCTTATAGTCACTGTACTATCTTTCAAAGTTTGGTAGTCTATCGTTACACAAAAAGCAACTCCTATCTCATCAGCCCTTGCATATCTTTTCCCTATACTTCCAGATTCGTCGTAATAAACATCAAAAAATTTCTTCAAGCTCAAATAAACTTCTCTTGCTTTTTCGGGGAGACCATCTTTACTCACCAAAGGAAAAACAGCCAGTGTGAAAGGTGATATTTTCGGTGGAAACTTGAACCAACTCCATCCCCTATCTTTACCTTCTACAAAGCAATGTAGTAATACTGCATAAATTGTCCTTTCCATACCGAAAGAAGGTTCTATAACATGAGGTACAATCTTTTCACCATTATCCACAACTTCAAAACTTTCACCAGAATGTTTCATATGAGCTTTAAGATCGTAATCCGTTCTGTAAGCGTTTCCCACTACTTCTTTCCAACCAAAATCGAATTTTATTTCAAGGTCAAAGTTGCCTTTACTGTAATGGGGTGTTTCTTCAGGAAGCATGTGCCTGAACCTTAAAGCTTCTTTTGGTATTCCCAAGCTTTGATACCAGATGAATTCTTTTGCCATGAAGTATGCGATCAACTCATTCGGTATAATTCCTTTTTCCACAGCATCTTTAGCTCTTATCTCCAATTCTCTCGGATTTTTCTCTTTTTGAGCTTCCCTTGTTAGCACCCTTATCTTCGTGTTTAAAACTTCTTTTTTCGGAACTTCTATCTTCTTCGGGTTGAAAAAATACTCTATTTCCATCTGTGTGAATTCTCTCATACGTAATAGCCATTGCCTTGGGGATATTTCATTCCTATAAGATTTACCTACTTGAGCAACACCGAAAGGTAACTTTGTTCTTGTTGAAGCCAATATGTTCTTGAAATTTATGAAAATACCTTGTGCTGTTTCTGGTCTTAAGTATGCCGTATTACCTGAAGCTGGCCCAATATTAGTTGAAAACATGAGGTTGAATATTTTCACCTCAGACAATTCACCCTTACATTTCAAACATCTTATATTTTTCTCTTTTATTATCCTAGAAAGTTCTTCACTACTCAAACCTTCTGCAAATATTCCAGCCTTCTCTTCTATCAAATTATCAGCCCTGTAGAAAGAATTGCATTTCTTGCATTGTGTTATAGGATCGACAAAACTTTTTAAATGACCAGAAGCTTCCCAGACTTTTTCATGTACTATGGTCGAACTTTCTATCTCAAAAATGTTTTCTTCATCTCTTACGAAGAAATCCCTCCAATAATTCTCGATTTTCCTCTTCAATAACAAGCCCACATGCCCGTAATCAAAAATTCCGCTCAAACCTCCGTATATCTCTGAACTTGGAAAAATTATGCCACGCCTTTTTGCTATTTGAATTACCTTATCGATTTCCATAAACTTCATTAGTTATTTAAACCATTTTAAGCTTGCTTGTGTTCCCGTTGAAAAACTTTTTTGCAATATTTGAACAACTTTTTCCACCCTTTCACGAGAAAAATCGTGTTCTTCAACCATAAACTCTATTATCCTTTCACCATCTGGCTTTCTAAACTCTACGCTGAAATCTTCAGCAACAGGAGGATTCAAGAAAAAATTGTATATCTCTTCCGGATCTTCTTCTCCTTGCCACTCCACATTCTCCAACACTTTCCTCAAATTTTTATGCTCTTTCACAAGCTTAAGTGCAGTTTTAGGACCAATCCTTTCAACTCCTTTGTTGTAATCAGTACCCACTAACAACCCTATGATAACCAACTGCTCCCTAGTTATTCCCAAGCTTGATAAAACATGCTGAAGTTCTATCAACTCAGGTTTGATCTCAACGTAAGCTTCCTTTCTAGGCAACTTTCTTTTTCCTGTTATAGAAAGGTTTCTCACGAGACGTGGAGAACCGAAAAGTAGCGAATCCATATCTTGAGAACCTGTGGCGAAGACCACGTTCTTCTTACACAAATGTGCACAAGTAGCTTCTCCTTCGCTGGGAGCTTGAACCCAAGGTACTCCCATTGCATCAAGAAGCTCTTTAGCTTCTTGAATCATTTCATCAGTTAACTGCGAAGTTGCTTGGGCATAAGTTATTGCTTTTTCTCCCTTCTTTAAAGCTTCTTCCCATTTTTCTTTCGCCTTTTCCTTAGCTTTAACCCTCTCTTCCAAAGTTTTTTTCTTGAACTCAGGTGGCTCACCATCGAACACGAATATAGGCTTAACTCCAGCCTCTATCAGATTCGCTGTCCTGTAGAACAAACCTGAAAGATGAGAAGTTATCCTACCTTTACTATCCCTTAAAGGCTCTCCGGTTAGTTTATCTCTTATTATGCTCAAGAAAGAATAAATCGTATTGAAAGCGTCTATCGCAATTTTTTTCCCAGAAAGTTCTTGGAGTTCTATTTCTCTACTCTCAACTATACCTTCCAGATTCACGCCCATTTTTGCCTAAACCCCTTAATTTTTAGAACGAGTCTTGGATTTAAATATTTCTTATAAAAAATTAAAAAACAAAAAACTTCACTTCTTTTTTCTCTTAGCTTTTTTCTCTTCAGCCGCCAGCTCTCTTTCTATCTTCCACTCGTCCCACTCTAGCCATACTATGAAAATTCCCACTAGCACTAGAAAAGGTGGTATTCCTCCGTTTAGCAAGAGTAAGAAATCGTTCCATGTTCCTTTAGCTGGGATACCAAGTGGTGCAAGGTACGGTGCTATCACTGTATTTATCCTCTCAACTTGTGGTCCATAGAGAAGCCAGTAGAGACCTGCAATTATTAGCACTATACCTATTATTATTTTGAAAGCTGGGTGCAAACCATCACCTTTTAAAATTTATGAAGAGTATAATATTTAAGCTTTTATCGGTGGTGAAGTTGAAAAGCGGCTATGAGTTCATGAAAGAGTCTAGGAAGAATGCTGAAGATATTGTTAAAAAAAGGATGATCGAGTGGAGAAAACAACACACTGTAGAAAGAATAGAAAAGCCTACTAAGCTTGACAGGGCCAGGTCTTTAGGTTATAAAGCAAAACCTGGGTTTATAGTTGTTAGGGTTAAAGTGAGGAAAGGAGGTAGGAGGAGAGCTAGGTATCATCGAGGTAGAAAACCTTCTAAAGCTGGAATGGTACATTTCACCCCAAAACAATCACTTCAAGCTATAGCAGAACAAAAAGCTGCAAGGAAGTTCCCAAACTTAGAAGTTTTAAATTCTTACCTTGTGGCTGAAGATGGGACTACAAAATTCTTTGAAGTTATAATGGTAGATCCCAACAATCCACACGTTAAAAATGATCCAAAAATAAATTGGATTTGTGAACCACAACATAGGAAAAGAGTTTTTCGTGGCCTTACTTCTGCTGGAAAAAAGGCAAGAGGACTCAGATAAAAATAGTTAAACAGTTGAACGAACAAATTTTATTTATGAAATTCTTCGACCTTCACGTGCATCCTATGAACAATGGATCTACTCTTTCACATTTTGCTAAAACAGCCAAGCTTTTGGGTTACCACGGGATTTGTACTGTTATCCATCTCGACGACTCGGCTGAAATACCAAGGATATCTGCCGAAATAGAAAACGTGAAGCGGGAAGTTGGGATTGAAATTTATCTTGGGTTTGAAGCGAGAAACATCAAAGAGCTCAAGGAATTGAAGAAGAAGAGGAGATGTTTTGATGTTCTACTCGTAAAAGGCGGTGATTTAAATTTGAATAGAATAGCTTGTCAAACTCCGGAAGTTGATATATTGACGCATCCTGAACATCAGAGGAATGATAGTGGTTTAGATCATGTTAGCTTGAGGTTTGCATCTGAAAACAATGTAGCTATTGAGATAAATTTAAGGGAAGTAGTTACGTCTAGCAAAGCAACAAGGTCGAGAATTTTGAGTAATATGAAGAGGAATGTTAGGCTTGCGATTAAATATGGAGCTCCTTTGATAACATGCTCCGGAGCTACGAACTATTGGGAATTGAAAAGTCCTGAATGTTTAGCTTCTTTTGTGACATTGTTCGATGTAAATTTAAAAAAAGCGAAAGAGACGATTTCAAAAGTTCCGGAGAAAATAGTTGAAAAATCCGAAGAAAGGAGGAGTGAGAGATGGATAATGCCGGGGGTGAGGATAGTTGAGTGATAAATGTATCATATTAATAACATGTCCTGACGAAAAAAATGCAGAAGAATTGGCAATGGTATTGCTTAAAAAAAAGTTGGTGGCTTGTGTCAGCTTGGTTCCTGGAATAAAAAGCTTTTATTGGTGGAAGAAAAAAATAGAGAAAGATCGGGAAGTTTTGATGATAATTAAAACAAAAAGGAATTTTTTCAAATCGGTGGAGAAAGAAGTTTTAAAATTACATCCTTATTCAGTACCTGAAATAATATGTATTAACATCGAAGAAGGTTTTGAAAAATATCTGAAGTGGATTAACGGTGTTTTAAGATGAAAAAACTCAAGACTTTGTTACCGAGCTTGAGGGAAAAAGAAAGATACGTGAAATTCAAGGTAATATCTGAAGCGCCTATAAGTTATTCCGATCTTGAAGCAGCTATCTTGAACTGTTTAATGGATTTTTACGGTGAACTTGGTTTTTCAAATCTTTCCTTCTGGTTGATAAAGAATTTGTGGAATGAAAAAGAGCAGATCGGTGTTATCAAGTGTAACAACAAAGTTGTGCAAAAAGTCCTAGCAGGTTTGGCTTTGATACAAAAAATTGGCAAATCTAGAGTTATATTTAAAGTCTTGAAAGTTTCCGGAACTATAAAGGGTTTAGGTGATTCGGGAAATTCACAAATTTAAATATGTGCACGATAAAAATTATAGAAGGTGGTAAGTATACCTGAAATTTTACCAGAGTACATGGGATACGATAGAACTATCGCAGTCTTTTCTCCGGATGGAAGATTGTTTCAAGTTGAGTATGCAAGAGAAGCTGTGAAGAGGGGAACGACTTGCGTTGGCATAGTTTTTAAAAACGGTGTACTTTTCGCTACAATTAAGCCAAAAACTCCTTTGATGGTTCCTGAGTCTATAGAGAAGATATTTCAAATAGATGATCACGCTGCTGCAGCTGCTGCTGGTCTACTGGCAGATGCTAGAGTACTTGCCAATCAAGCACGCATTAGAGCACAAATTCATCGCATAACTTATGAAGAACCTATGGACATATTGAGCCTTGCCAGGAGCATTGCTGATAGGATGCAACTCTCAACACTTTACGCTGGTCTTAGGCCTTATGGTGTTTCATTCTTGATAGGTGGTGTTGACGTTACTGGACCACATTTGATAGAAGTTGATCCTTCAGGTATGATATACGAATGGTTTGCTTATGCCATAGGAAGAGGTTCTGTTATAGCCAACAAAATCTTGAGACAAAGGTGGAAGCAGAATTTAGCAGGAGATGAAGCGGCTAAGATTGCTTTAGAGATTTTGAGTAAAACTGAAAAAGAAGGTGAGCCTGATATCGCTGTTATAAGGAGTGAAGATAAAAAATTCAAGCGTTTCTCAGAAAATGAAATAAAAAAGTTGAAAGATTGACAAAAAAATTTATTTTAAATCAATGATATTTATTAAGGTGTTACCATAGTAAGCGTTGATAAAGCTGTCGTTGCTAGGTATCAGAAATCTGGACAAAGATTTGAGATACTGGTAGATCCGGAAAAAGCTCTGGAAGCGAAGAAAGGAATGAAAGTTGATTTGAACGAAATACTCGCTTATCCAGCAATCTATAAAGATGCTAGGAAAGGAGATGCTGCTTCTGAACAAGACCTCCATAAAACTTTTGGTACTACAGACATAATCAAAATAGCTGATAGGATAATAAAAGAGGGGGAAATTCAACTAACCACAGAGCAGAAAAGGAGGATGATCGAACAGAAAAAAGTCCAAATCGCCAACATAATATCCAAGAAAGGTATAAACCCACAAACCAACACACCACATCCTCCACAAAGGATAATCAACGCCATGGAACAAGTGGGTGTTAACATAGACCCTTTCATAGATGCTGAACTCCAAGTTGATAAAGTTTTGAAGAGTATAAGGGCTGTTCTCCCCATTAAATTCCAAAAAGTTTTAATTCAGCTTAAAATACCGCCACAATTCTCCGGAAACGCTTTCACTATTTTAAAAAACAGTGGGGAAGTGGTGAAAGAAGAATGGTTGAATGATGGAAGCTTGTTGGTTAACGTTGAGGTAATGGCTGGGATTCAAGAAGAACTTTTTCAAAAACTTTCTTCACTTACTCATGGAAGTTTTGAATCAAAAGTTCTGAAGAGGGAAGATTTATGAACGATAAAAGGGAAATAGTGTTACCTGGAGAATTCTTGGGTGAAAAAGCTGGTAGAAAGTTGGGTTATGGTGTTTACGCGGAAAATGATAAGGTTTTTTCAAAAGTACTTGGAATTCCGAAGATAGGTGAAAATGAAATATCTGTTATACCTTTAGCTGGAGCCTACATACCAAAAGTTGGTGATAGGGTGATAGGGAAGATATTGAGTGTCGAGATCTCTGGATGGTTCGTGGATATAAATTCGCCCTACGTTGCTTTTTTACCGTTAGCTGAAGGTGTTAGAGAGTTTGTTGATATCTACAGGACAGACATAAGCAGGTATTACGATGTCGACGATATCATTTACTGTACTATCTCTAAAGTCACCAAAGATAAAACAGTTCAAGTTTCTATGAAGAGTATTGGCAGTAGGAAGTTGCACGGTGGTGTGATAATCAAGATAAACCCAAATAAAGTCCCGAGGATAATAGGAAGGGGTGGTAGTATGATAAACTTGTTAAAAAGGAAGACTGGTTGTGAAATATACCCTGGTAGGAATGGTTACGTTTGGATAAAAGGTGAGAATAAAAGTAAAGTCATAGAAGCTCTCTTAACGATAGAGAAAGAATCACATTTGTTTGGGTTAACCGAAAAAATAGACAAGATGCTTGGTTGATGGTATGACAAAAACTGACTTGAAGTTATTGGTTGATGGGAAAAGGATAGATGGAAGGTCTCCGCTAGATCTTAGAAATATAGAGATGAAAGTTGATGTTGTTAGTAGAGCTGATGGTTCTGCCATGGTTAAGTTTGGAAATACTTTAGTGATAGCATCTGTTTATGGACCAAGACCCCTTTACCCAAAGTATCTACAAGAATCGAGGAGTTGTGTTTTGAGATGTAGGTACAACATGGCGCCTTTCTCCACCACTGAGAGAAAATCGCCTGGACCTGATAGGAGGAGTATAGAATTATCTAAAGTAATAAGGTTGGCTCTTGAACCTGCAATTTTCCTCGAAGAATTTCCAAAGTCTGCGATAGATGTTTTTATAGAAGTAGTCCAAGCCGATGGCTCGACAAGAGTTACAGGAATAAACGCTGCAAGCCTAGCTTTAGCGGTTGCCGGTGTACCTATGAAAGATCTAGTATCAGCATGCTCTGTTGGAAAGATAGAAGATACACTTATCCTAGATCTAAACGGAATCGAGGATAACAATTCCCAATGTGACATGGCTTTCGCTATGATGCCTGGAAAGAATAAAATAACTTTACTACAAATGGACGGACTTTTAACCCAAGGAGAAATAAAAGAGCTTGTTAAGATTGCAAAGGATGCTTGCGATAAAATTTATGAAATGCAAAAGAATGCTATAAGGGAAAAATTCAAGTGAGAATATGGAAGAGTATGTTTTGGAAATGCTCGAAAAAGGTGTGAGGATAGACGGAAGAAAATTTGAAGAATTCAGGAAAATAGAAGTACAGCAGAATATCGTAAAAAATGCTGAAGGTTCTGCCCTCGTTAAGCTTGGTGAAACACAAGTTATGGTTGGGGTTAAGCTTGAGTTAGGTGAACCTTTTGAAGATGCTGCTGATGAAGGAATTTTAATAGTCAACGCTGAATTCTCTCCTCTTGCTTCTCCCGACTTCGAAGCTGGACCACCTGGTGAAGATGCCATAGAACTTGCAAGGGTAGTTGATAGAGGGATAAGATCTTCCGAGTGTATAGATTTGAAGAGCTTATGCTTAGAACCAGGAAAGATTGTTTGGTGTGTTTACTTGGACATACATATCCTCAACCACAAAGGAAACTTGTTGGATGCTTCGGCCCTTGCAAGCGTTGCTGCACTTTTGAGTACGAAGATTCCAAAAGTTGAAAACGGGAAGATAATTAGGGGGGAATTCGAAAGGCCTTTACCTGTGAAATTTAAACCGATCAACGTTACCGTTCACAAGATTAGGAATAAAATTTTGGTTGATCCTTTAGTTGAAGAAGAAGAATTTATGGAAGCTGGTTTAAGTGTGTGTGTGAGGGATGATGATAAAATATGTGCTATCCAGAAACAAGATGGTTTTTTGGAGTTGAACGAAATCGAAGAAATGGTAAGAATTGCAGTTGAGAAAAGTAGGGAGATAAGGAGGTTGATCTAATGCCGATAAGGCATTTAAGCAAGAAGATAAAACTTGGGAAAATAAGGAAGAGGAAACAAGCCCCAAGATGGGCTGATATAAGGAAGTTTGGTTTGAAAAGAGCAAGAACGAGGAGGATTTCTGTCGATAAAGTGAAGAAATGGAGAAGGGGTAAGTTGAAGGTGTGATACTGTGGAAGAAAAAATAATAACTTTGAACTTGAGAAAGGAGATCGTTAAAGCTAGGAGGATAAAGAAATCTAAAATTGCTCTATCCGCTTTGAGGAAAAAAATCCAAAAAATGTTCAAAGGCCTTGAAGTCAAAATAGACAAAAGTGTGAACGAGTTCATATGGAAGAGAGGTGCGAAAAAACCTTCTACAAGAGTTAGAGTTAGAGTTTTGAAAGAAGATAAAAAAGTTAAGGTTGAGTTGGTGAAGTGATTGATCCTCCAAACCAATTTCTCCGGAGACCATAACCTTGGAATTTTCGGCAAAGCTTGTGATAGATTTTGTTTGATCGGAAAGTCTTTCGAAGAAAAAAGGGAGAAAATAGAAGAAGTGCTTAAAGTTAAGTCAATTGCCATCACCATATCTTCCACGGATTTGATAGGAATATTTTGTGCCGTGAATTGTAACGGAATAATATTACCTAACCTTTTGACAGAACAAGAAGAAAAATTGTTCCATGAATTGAAAAAAATTCTGGGAGTGAACATGTTGATCTTGAAAACAAAACATACAGCGATCGGAAACTTGATTTTATGTAACGATAAAGGTGTTATCGTGAGCGATCTTTTCGATAAAAAAGAAAAGAAGAAAATAGAAGATTGTTTGGGTGTTGACTCTGAATTTTCAACGATAGCCGGAATTAAAACTGTTGGTTCTTGTGGTGTGGCAACGAACAAAGGATGTTTATTGCATAGAGACGCTAAAGAGGAGGAAATTGAAATTATCCAAGAAGTATTGAAAGTTAACGTTGATATAGGGACTTTAAACTTTGGATCACCTTTCGTTGGCTCTTGCACTATAGCAAACAGTAAAGGTGCGATAACTGGGGAAAGCACAACAGGACATGAACTAGTTAGGATAAAAGAAGCTTTGAATTTATGATTTTTTCCAGATGGTCAAACCACACCTTCCACAATACCATCTATCTTCATGTTCTGCCATGAAAGTTCCTTTTCCACATCTATCACAAACCCTACCTTTAACTTCAACTTTACCGTTCTTTACCGCAAAGAACTTGCTCTGGTTAACTGGTTTGTGCTTCATTTCCATCACTTTCCTTAATCTTCGCTTTAACTAACGATTCTTGCAAACCTTTTTTCGTGAATATGTAATCTATAACTATTTTATCTTCTGGGATAGAATATTTTGAGGCCAATTCTTTTATTAAATCTTTTTTGCTTGGAGTTGGTGAATTCGAATGTTTCACCAAAATCTTCAGTTCTTTCCTTCTCAAGAAAGGATTCTCCTTTTCTTCAATAACTTCTAACTCCATGTTTTCAACCAACGTAGAGTGCGTATTTTCCTTCTTGATATATTTTTAAAGTTTTCGCCACATCGCTTTCAGGATTCAGTATTATGACCATTCCTTTCCAACTAGTTGAAAGATTAGTAGATTTACAGTTCGGACAAATTCTCTCAGTCGTGAAGCGCCTACAATTCCTACAAACTTGCAACCTCTTAACCATTTCACTCCCTCATTTTCTTCTGTTTCCTCTTTTCTTCTTCTATCCAGCTTAAAGCACCTAACAAAGGCTGTCTCATAGTTAAGCCTATTTTATTTTCACCCTTACCCAAGCTTATGGATATTATCCTAGCTTTAACTATATCACCTTCTTTCAAAGTTTTCTTGCTCTCTTTGCCCGTGAAAGTTGAAGATTTATTATCAAAACTAACGAAATCATCCATGAGTTGGGATATGTGGATTAAACCATCTAAAGGGCCTATCCTAACGAAAGATCCGAATTCGGTGTTATCTATAACTTCACCGTAAACTAGCTCGTGGAGCTCTGGTTTGAAAGTTAAAAGTTTGAAAACAGTATCGTAGAATACACCAGGATCTCCGGGAAGTATTTTCCCTTCACCAACTTCGACAACTTCCGTGCAAGTTAATATAAACCCTAACCTAGGATCTAAAGTGCATTCGTAAGTCTCTTGAATGCTCTCTTTAACAGCATCTTTAACTTTCATGTTGAACTTTGTGGGTGGTACCCTTACCCTATCTTTAACTTCGATTATCTTGAACATCATCCCACTTCAAGTTTTTTTCTCCCCCTTAAATAAATGGTTTTTATCCCCCTTTCTTTCAATTTTTTCCTCAACATCGAATCGTTTGTCGCAATTATTGTATTTTTGTCTGCAATATTTAAAAAAGCTTTATCAGGGCTTTCCCTAGTTTCAAGAACATTTATATTTTTCGTTTTAATAAGCTGTACAGCTATTTTCGCACAATTCCCTGCTCTACCCTTACTCTCAGCTATTTTTTTCAATTCTTCAAAACAGGAAGAAAGTATGTAAAAATCTGTTGGCTCGTTAAAAAATTCTTTTATTCTCTCCAACTCAACCTTGAACTTTATCGTATCTATTAAGAAATTCGTATCTAGGAAAATTTTTTTGGATAGCATAACCTTTATATTGTAAGAAAGAAAAATAAAATTGATTAGTGTGAAGGGGATATCAACCGTAATAGCAACTCTCCTCATACTTGTGATAACAATAGCTCTGGCTGGAATGGCTTACGTTTACATTTCAGGAGTTTTCACGATGCAAACTCAAGGTATAGAGGTTGTAGATGCATACTGTGTGGGAAATAACGTGAATATAACGATAAGAAATATAGGAACTAGGACGATTTCAGCTAATAATGGAACTTGTACTCAAACAGCACCTTCGGGTGATAGCTGTAGCTCGAGAACTTTTCCTTCATCTGACCTACAACCAGGTAACACAACATTAATAACCGATACTTGTAGTGGTAGTGGTTCTAGAATTTGTGCATACAGGCTCACTCCACCTTATGGAAGAACTGTGGAAGTTAGCGTACCTTGCTACTGAACAACTCCGTAACCAACCAATCTCCACCTGCCTTCTATCTGTCTGGAAATAACTATTTTATCACTTTTTTCCACACAAACAGGAATCTTTAGCTCAATTTTTATTTTATCCTTCTTCATCTCGCTCACAACTCCAACAGACCTTGTTGTGCCAGCGTTTACCATTAAAGCTTCACCTACTCTAATAGGGTTCATTTTTTTCAGATCTTCTGTTCCAACAACTCTTTCCAAAAGGTTTATTTCTATTTCCAAATCCTCAACAGCTTCTGGTAACTCACCTACATGCCCAACAACATTTCCCACTAAAGAATCAGCTTTCGTTAAAGCTGGGTCCAGCTCAGTTAGCATTCCCAACAAACCTCCTGGTCCTGCTTCTTCCAGGTCGAACTTGGCTTTTTGAAGTCCTGCTACTCTTGTAAACAAAGGCTTATATTTTTCCTTCATCCTTACACCAGGCCTTATCTCTACTTCATCTCCAACTTTCACTTTTCCTTGAATTATAGACCCTCCCAGAACACCACCAACGATATTTTTTATTCCCGTTCCTGGTTTATTTATATCGAAGCTCCTGGCGACGAACATCTTGAATTCTTTACTTTCGTCCCTTTTCGGTGTTGGAATGAATTTCTCTATAGCTTCTATAACAGCATCGATGTTTATCCTATGTTGTGAAGAAACTGGAATAATCGGAGCTTTTTCCACCGTAGTGTCCTTTATGAAATCTTTTATTTCTTCGTAATTCTTAATAGCTTGTTCTTCACTTACGAGATCAATTTTAGATTGAACTATTATCACATTTTTTATTCCAATCAACTCCAAAGCTTTCAAGTGCTCCCTTGTTTGAGGTTGTGGACATTTTTGCGTAGCATCTATAACAAGAATAGCTCCATCCATTAAAGCTGCTCCTGTTAGTACTGTGGCCATTAAAGTTTCATGTCCTGGAGCATCTATGAAGCTAACTGTTCTTTGAAGCTCTGTATCTGAGAAGCAATATGGACATTTAATAGAAGTTGAATACTTCCCACAATTAGTACATTTGTAAAAAGAAGCATCAGCATAACCTAACCTTATAGTTATACCACGCTTCAATTCTTCAGAATGGGTTAACGTTCTCTTCCCTGTTATAGCTTCTGTTAAGCTTGTCTTTCCATGGGCAACATGGCCAAGCATACCTATGTTCACTTCTGGTATTAGTTTTGGATTAACCTTTAACTTCCTCACCTCCTTTCTTCTCACTAGATTCTTTTTTGGTCGGAATGAGCTCTTCCACGCTTTTTTCTCCTTTTTTAACCATCTTCACGTTTATTTGTACGATATCTGATGAAATAGTGTTCCCCCTCACAGTTTTTCTCCTCCTTTCTCCTTTTTTCTTCGGATGAAAACAAGGTGGCTCTGATAACAAAACCCTTTTCTTAACACTGCCTTCAACTGAAGGGTGCATAGGAAAACCGTCTTTGTCAGTACCACCAGTTATTTTAAGAACATAACCTGGCAGGCCTA
>JAWBPV010000024.1:0-17736 GCA_039000425.1 Candidatus Aenigmatarchaeota archaeon | reverse complement strand
ACATAAACAACACTACCTATTCCGCAATTGATCCAGACAAAGTGCTTGCTATTGCTATGGATGCTCCTTTTACTCTCTGGTATTGTGCAATAGATGACATTGAAGCAGGACTTGTAGCTATGCCTTTCTATGCAGTGCCTGATACTAAGAAAAATCCCTCTGGTGTTGAGATAGTAGCTAAGTCAAAGCCTCTGCCTGTGCCCGTGCCGAAAGCTATTTGTTGGGCAGATGTGATTTAATGAGGTAGTTAATGAGTTTAGACTTTTTGTTAGGTTCTTTAGTTTGAAACTGTTGCCGAGGGCGAGGAAGAAATCCTCGCCCGTGCTTTATCAAAAGCTTACATTTGGCTTAAAGCAAAGCTTAAACCGTGTGGTGTCATTGCGGTTGATATAGAAGATGAAGTTATAAAGCAAATTATCATTAAAAGAGCACTTTACGAGTTATACAGTTACGCAGAAAATGAAGAAATTGCTAAAGATAAAGCTGAAACTGCCTTAGAAATGTTAAGGGGTTACTTCGGAGATTGTGTTGACGCTTATGAGAACAAAAAAGAAACAATAACCAGAGTGCCAATTACTGCAAGTGTTTCTGGTAGAAACGACTGGAAAGGGTTCAAAGAACATGATTAAACTTGAAGTAAAAATGGAACAAGTAGTAAAGACACTTCAAGGCCTTTCGTATAAGGTCTTTTCTACTCCACTTATGCGAGAGCTTGGGACTTATATGGTTAGTTCAACTCAACGTAAGATACGTGATAATATTCCTCCGCCTAATTCTCCCCTTACCCAAGCAGTTAAGCAAAATAATTTAACTTTGCGAGATACAGGAAGACTTTTAAGCTCTATTACATATCAAGCTTTCCCGCATCAGGTTATCGTAGGAACAAACTTGATTTATGCCCCTATTCAGCAACTTGGAGGAACGATAAAGCCCAAAAAGGCAAAAAAGCTTTGGATTCCAGCAGGTGCCCACACACGAAGACTGTTACGAAGATATGGGACACCTCAGGGAGTAGTAGAAGGTTTGAAAGCCGAGGGTTATCGAGTATGGATAAGTAAAAGTAAAAGGGCTGTGCTTTATGCTAAGAAAGGAGGTTCTCCTCAAGTGCTTTTTATTTTGAAAGACCAGGTTGATATTCCTGCAAGGCCCTTTTTAAGGGTTGACGGAGAGGATGAAAAAATGATTACAGAAATAGTAAAAGACTTTGTTATAAGGGTATTATAAATGAAAGAATATGGAACTCTCTTAAGAAGTCATATTATTCCTTATCTTGAGGAACAGACAAAGCTGAAAGTATTACTTGAGCCCAATCCTTCTATATTAGCAGAGCCTCATCTAAGGCTACTTTACACAGGGCTTGAATTTCGCCCCGTGCAGTTTAGAGAGACTGATTTGGGACATACTGGATATGACCTTGATAGCTTTTTTGATTTAATTATTCATTTCTTACTTACCCTGCATGCCGAAGGAGACGGGCCTGATACTTTTTTAGACGAAGTGATTAACGCGAGTTTTAAACTTGCTTTTTTGTTTAAACAAGGAATAAGCGTTGAGATCGTTCCTCAAAAATTTTTTGCAACTCTTATAGCGAAAAAAAGACCAGGTGGGCAATTTTTTAAGAATGAAGAGCCTGGGAAGAAGGCTTTTATATATGAAGAAACCTGGGAAGGCTTTATTATGCTACCTTTTGTAAAAAGACTTGAAAAACTCAAGGAGGGATTATGAGCCAAAAGAGAAAAGCAAAAATAGAACAAAGTGTTGTGCCTGAAGATGTAAAACAGAGTGAAAAATCGATTGAAGAAAAAAAGTTCCTCTATACTGGGAAAAGTATAGTTCACTTCAGGTTTAAAGCTCTTTCTTATATGCTCATACCCAACGCAACTTATACAGGGCTACCAGATTGCCCCCAAGTAAGAGAACTTATAGAGAAAAATTTTCTGAAGGAGGTATAAAATGGCATATAGGCATGGTGTATATGTATACGAGTTAGACACAAAAATTTTAGGAGTTCAAACTTGTGATTCAGCCCTTCCCTTTATCGTAGGAACCGCTCCTGTTCATACTTTACCTGCAGACAAACCAAGACCTGTGAATGAACCTAAACTAATTTTTAACTACAAAGAATTTGTAGAAACCTTTGGGGAGATACCTGAAGGGGAGTCTGAAGAAAAATATACACTTTCTCAGTTTGCAAAGATCTATTACACGCTATATGGCATGAGCCCAGCTGTTTTTGTGAATGTTTTTGATCCTTCTGTTCATAAGGATGAACAGGACAATCCTGATGTAACTAAGGTAACAGTTGACGATATCAAAGGCGGGGTAGATGCTCAAACAGGTAATCGCAAGGGGATGGAGCTTATTGATGAGGTATTTACTCGATTTATGAAGGTAGTTGGCTATATTCTTGCTCCAGGATTTAGTCATGATTTGAGCCTTGCTAACATTATGATCGCAAAAGCTACTAATCTTAACAATCATTTCAAGGCTATGGCGGTAATTGATGTGCCCTCAACGATAACAAAACCAGCAGATGTGTTTACCTTTAAACAAAACATTGGTTCTCCTCACGCTATAATTTGTTGGCCAAGAGTGCAGTTTGGAAATATGAAGCATTATTTAAGCGGGCATTTAGTTGGGCTTTCTGCTCAAGTTGATACTAAAAACGCTGGCATTCCTTATGAAAGCCCATCCAATAAGGAGCTTCGTATTACTGGCCCTGAACACATATTGACTATAGATGAGGCTAATTATCTTAACTCCCAAGGGGTTGTAACCATTTTCAGATTTATAGGAGGCTGGAAACTCTGGGGTAATAGAACAGCTTGTTTCCCCGAAAAAACTGACATTAAAGATATGTTTATCCCTAATCGAAGAATGGCTAACTGGATAGAAAATAACCTTGTTTTGCTTACTTGGCAGAAGGTTGATAATCCTATGAACAAGAGGCTTATTGAAACTGTGGTTAATACTGTCAATATCTGGCTTAACGGGCTTGTTGGAATGGGGTTTTTGCTTGGAGCAAAAGTTTATTTTAGGCCTGAAGATAATCCTCTGACTGACTTGGCAAATGGTATTATACGTTTCTACATAACTTATCTTGCTCCACCGCCAGCTGAAGTGATTGAGTATAAGCTTGAAGTAGATGTGAATTACTTTAAAACACTATTTGGCTAAAAATAGGCAGGAGGTGAAAAGATGGCTGTAGAATATCCTAATGTTTTAAATGATGCAAACATTTATGTAGATGGTAAGCAATGGCTTGGGGCAGCAGAGGTTAATTTGCCTGAAATAAATCACAAGGTATTAGACTTCAATATTTTTGGAGTTGCGGGGGGCATGGAAGTGCCCCTTATTGGACATATTGATAAGATGAAGCTTACTATCAAGTTTAAGAGCATTGACAAGGATGTATTTGGGAAACTTGTAAACTCTGCCAAGGCTCCTCTTCTGGACATACGGGCAGCGGTGCAAAAGTATAATCCCGTTGATGGGCAAATGAAATTTTTCCCTGTCAAGGTTGTCACTAAAGGATTTTTTTACAAGGTGAAATGGCTTACTTTTAAGCAAGGTAGTGACGATACCGCTGATGCGGAGTTTGAAGTGCACTATTTGAAGGTGGAGGTGGATGGAACTGAAATAGTTGAAATTGATAAGTTTAATTACATTTACAGAGTTGAGGGGAAAGATCTTTTAGCTGAAGTAAGAAGTGCTTTGGGTGCGTAAAAAAAATGTAAAAGGAGAATAACATATGGCTGAAAGGAAGATTTTAAGAGAGATAGTTTTACCTTCTGGGAAAAAGGCAGTTTTTTACAGTGGTAAAGGAAAAGATCTTTTTGAAGCAATGATGAAAGGGGCTCGAGGGGAAACTTTACTGTGGCATCTTATTGCTCAACTTGTTGAAATAGATGGAGAAAAAATTGTCATGGAAGATTTATACGAAATGGATCTTTTTGATGTATTAGCTATACAAGCTACTTTTGGTGAGCTTTTTGGCTCTTTTTTATCATCACTGGAGAGGATATCCTCGCCTTCTCAAAATACACAGGATGGTCTATTAGCGAGCTAAAAGAAATGGATTTAAAAGAACTTTTTTTCTGGATACAAAAAGCAAGCTCACTTGCAGAAAAAGAAGCTAAGGAAATTAACAAAGATTAAAGTTTTCGTTTCTAAACAGGATGGATAAAGTTTTAACTATAGGACTTACTCTTGTTGCATTTGATAAAGTTTCACAAGTTGTTAATAAAATCGTAGGTGAAACTCAAAGAAAGTTTACAGAGCTTCAAAGCAAGATCATGCAAGTTTCTCAAAGGATGGCTGAAATAGGTACTGTTACATATGCAATGGGGGCGGGTATTCAGCAAAGCGTAACAAAACCTGTACAAGCTTTTATGGATCTTGAAGAGGCCCAAGCTTATTTAAAAACCGTTCTTACAGGCACTGGAGAAGAAGCTCAAAAACAATACGAAGCACTGCTTAAGCTTGCTCAGAGACTTGGTACAGACCTTCCAGGCTCAACTAAAGATATGATTGAGATGTTTATAGCTTTAAGAGAACAAGGAACATCAGTTGAAAAGATATTGGGAGGTATTGGAGAAGCTGCAGCAAAGTTTGCAGTAGTGATGAAGTTGCCATTTAGTGAGGCAGCAACTACAGTAGCTAAATTGCAAGAAGCTTTAGGGGTTGCTGAGTCACAAATGGAACAGTTTATGGATTTTGTTCAAAAAATAAAAACTGCAAGCGGTGTAGAAATGAGCGATTTACTGTACACTTTTAGATATCTTGGCCCTACTCTAAAAACTCTTGGACTTCAAGGTTTAGAATCAGCAAAATCAATTGGAACTGTTGTTGCAATGTTGGCTTCTGCTGGGATGGAAGGATCAATGGCGGGAACTAACTTAGCTGCAGCTTTATCAAGATTAACTGAAATTAATAAAAGGTTAGGAAAATCAAAAGAATTGCAAGAAATTATACCACTTTTAAAGAAAATAGGTATTCATTTACAATTTTTTGATGAAAAGGGTAAATTCGTTGGTCTTGAACACATGATTGCACAATTAGAAAAATTGAAAGTTTTAGCCCCAGAAGATCGCTTAAAACTTCTGAAAAAACTTTTTGGAGAGGAAGGGGCAAGGCCCATGGCTATGCTTATAGAAATGGGCCTTGAGGGCTATAAACAAATGCTAAAGCGTATAGAACAACAGAAAAGCATGCAAGAAAAGATCGATATCATCATGGCTTCAACGAAAATGAAACTTGATACACTCAAAGGTACTTGGGATAACTTTGTTGCTGCAATCGGAATGGCTATTTCTAAGGGAGCTCAGTTAGGGGCTATTTTTGATCTTTTAAATAGCATAGTAGAAAGAATGACTAACTTCATAATGGCTCACAAAATACTTGCTGGAGTGATAGGAGGAGGATTACTTGCTGTTTCAACAGCTTTGATGATGTTTGGAGCCTTAGGTATTGCAGTTTCTGTTTTTGGAAGAGCTTTAGTTTATACTATGAGAGGCTGGCAAGTTTTTCTAGCTGGCTTAGTTAGATCTATAGCCTTAAGCAGAGTCTTCATTGCTTCTTTAATACGCATTCCTTTATTACTTAGAACTATTTCTCTTGCCTTTTTGACAACACCTATTGGCTGGATTGGGCTTGCTTTAGGAGCAGTCGCTCTAATTATTTACAAATACTGGGAGCCTCTTGTTAACTTCTTTACAGGGTTTTGGAGAGGAATAAGAGCAGGATTGAAAGGACTTGAACTTACCTGGGATAGTTTTAAAAAAGTTGGACAGACGATAGCAAAAATTCTTACTGCTATTCTGACTTTTCCAGCAAAAGTTGTTGATACTTTCTATGAAGCAGGGAAAAAGATAATAGATAGCCTCGTCAAAGGTATGCTTGCAGTTGCGAATAAACCAGTTGAAGCAATTCAATCAGTTCTCACTAAGATTAGAAATATGCTTCCATTCTCTCCAGCTAAAGAAGGGCCTCTTGCAACCCTTCACAAAGTTAGAATTGTTGAAACCTTAGCAGAAACAGTTAACCCTCAACCCTTGCTTAGTTCTTTTACCAGAGCTTTAGAAAGTCTTCAAAAGGTAGGAGTGGCTAAAGCTCAGGGGGTAGCTAAATCTTTTGCTCAAGTGCTTAGTGTAAGTGGGTTAGCTCCTCTTTCTCTTACCAGGGTAAATTTGCAAGCACTTAGATTAGCTTCTGCATCCGCTCCAACAGTACACGTTACTATTTCAGGAATTACTCAAAATCTTTCTCTTAACTCTGTTTTACAGTCTCCGCAGGAAGTAGCTTCAGTAGTAGCAACCCAAACTAAAGAAACTATTATCAAAGCTATAGAAGAATATTTTAGACGTAAAAGAGCACATAGGGCTATCTGGGGAGGAGACTAACGCTTGGCTGTAGTTGCAGTGCTTGGAAATATTACTTTTCAAGTTTCAGAAAAATATGCTCTTGCTCTTTACGAGTTTAAACGAACACACACTTACAAGTATGCTGAACACGAGATGGCAAAGGGAAAAGCTCGTTTGCAAAGATTGGGGAAACAACTTGATACGGTTACCCTTTCAGGAAAATTTGTTTATCCTTTTTGTATTCCCGCAAAAGAAATGAAAAGACTTTTAGAAGAGGCTGAAAGACAAGAAGCTTTACCTTTGGTTGTGGGAGAACAGCTTATAGGAGAATTTGTAATAGAAAAAATTGAGGAAACCTGGATAGAAACAGACTCACAAGGACATCCAAGAGTAATTGAATTTACGCTTGAACTTAAGGAATATTACTGATGAGGATTTACATAACAAAAGAAGGAGATCGCTGGGACTGGATAAGCTATATACACTATGGGCATCCTGATTATTATAAAGAGATAATCAAGGCAAATCCCCGTCTTCCTGAAGAGGTTAAAAAAGCTTCTAAACTTCCTGGAGGGATTAGATTGTTAATTCCTGATGTGAAAGTGGAGCCTAAGCCTATTGAAGGGCTTCCACCATGGAAAAGATAACTCAAAGCAAAAAAGTTAGGGAACCGCTCTGGGAGATTATCTGGGCAGGTAAAAATGTAACTCGTGACCTTACTCCCTATTTGATTAGTTTGAAATACAGCGATCATCTGCATGGAAAAACAGACGAGCTTACTATAACTTTTGAAAATAGAGACGGACGCTGGTATACGAGTTGGTATCCTGAAAAGGGAGTAAAGTTAAAAGTAAAAATTGGGCTTTATGACGAACCTGGAGGAGTAGAAAGATGGCTTAACTGTGGCACATTTGAAATAGAGGAGCTTAACTTTTCAGGGCCTCCAGACATTGTAGAGATCACTGCTAAAGCGGTTTTTGCTTCTACTTCAAGAGAGCAAAAGAAAACACAAGGATATGAAAACACCTCTCTAAGTGAAATAGCAAAAAAAGTTGCTCAAAGATTAGGACTAAAGCCTCTTGTAACAGTTAAGCCTGATATCAGGTTTAAACGAATAGATCAAAGAGAAGAGACAGACTTAGAGTTTTTGCGGAAGCTTTGTGAAAAGTATGGGCATTGCGTAAAGATAGAAGATGAAAAACTTATTGTTTATCCAGAAGAGGAGCTTGAAAAAAGCTCTGTTGTTAGTTTCCTTACTTATGAAAAAATCATATCTTACAGGCTTACTGAAAAAAGCTCAGAAGTTTACAAGGCTGTTGTAGTAAAATACTGGGATCCTGAAAAAAAGCAAGAAGTTTTACATATTGAAAAAGATCCTAATGTAAATACAGGAAGTGAAAAAAGATTGACTGTAAAAGTTGACAGCAAGGAACAAGCTGAAGCTCTAGCTAAAGGCACTATAAAAAAACTAAATAAATTTTGTTTTGAAGGAGAAATAACTGTGCCTGGTGATATTTTTTATGTTGCTGGAGCAAAAATAGCTCTTCAAGGCTTTGGGAAACTTGATGGCTCATATATAATTGAAGAAGCTCATCACTTTATCAGTAAAGATTCAGGTTACACTGTTGAACTTAAAGTCAGGAGAATTTGATGGAAGAAGTAATAAGAGAGCTTGTACGAGTAGGTATTGTTACAGCAGTATATCCTGAAAAAGGTACTGTAAGAGTGACAATTTCTGGTGTAGACGATTTGCATTCGTATGAATTGCAGGTAGTTGTTCCCAAAACACATAAGGACAAAGAATATTGGATGCCAGACATAGGGGAACAAGTAGTATGTCTTTTCTCAGGGCAAGGACTTGAAAGAGGTTGGGTTTTAGGAGCTGTGTATTCACAAGTTGATACTGTTCCCGAGGCAAATCAAGATAAATGGATTAAACGCTTTGAAGATGGCACTACGATTGAATATGACCGAAAGGAGCATCATTTAAAAATTATTGTGCAAGGTAATATTACTATACAAGCAACTGGAAATATTATTATCAAAGGAGCTCGTAATATTCTTGAACTGTAAAGTACTACTATAATATGTTGTAAGGTTGGAGCAAAAACTATGGCCCAAATTAAACTTGGTGCTATAGGTCAAATAGTGACAGGGCTTGAAGACTTAAATCAAGAAATAAAACTCATTCTTGAAACCCCCCTTGGTAGTGTTCCTCACAGACCTGAATATGGTTCTCGTATTTATGAGTATCTTGATTTGCCAATTAATATAGCTAAACCTCTTATAATTGCAGAAACATATAGAGCAATTAAAGCAAATTGTGATAGGTTTGAAGTGATAGATGTTAAAGTCAAAGAAATTTCTCCTGATGGTAAGCTAGACATTTCGGTAATTGGGCGTCCCTTTTCTTCAGAAATTGATGAAGTAGTCAAACTTGAGATTTTAGCAAATTTTACAAAGCAATCGTAAAGGTTGAGTATAATTTTAATCTGATGGAATTAAGAGAGCCTGTCTTTATTGAGGCAAATTGGGAAAAAATCTATAGTGAAATTCTTAAAACTTATGAAAATATCACAGAATCCACCCTTTCTAAAGGTCAATTAGAAGCGGTTTTACTTAGCATTTTTGCATATAGGGAAAATTTACTTCGTATTAACATTAACGAAATTGCAAAGCTTAATCTGCTTGCCTATGCAAGAGATCACTATTTAGACCATCTTGGAGCCCTTTTAGGAGTGTATAGACTTCCTGCAAGACCTGCAAAAACTACACTTAGATTTTATACTTCAGAGGTTTTAGATAAAGAAGTAGTCATTCCACAAGGCACAAGAGTTAAAACTCAAGATGATAAAGTAACCTTTGCTACAACCCAAACCGCAGTAATCATACCCGGGGCTACCTATGTTGATGTTCCTGCTGAGGCCCTTGAGCCTGGGACAATTGGTAACGGCTATTTACAGGGTCAAGTGAATGTTTTGATAGATGTTCTGCCTTTTATCACAAAAGTAGAAAATACTACAATTACCTATGGTGGAGCTGACCTTGAAGATGATGAACATTTGCGGGAAAGAATTAGACTTGCACCTGAAAGTTTTAGTAATGCAGGTTCTGAAGGAGCTTATATTTTTTGGGCTAAAACAGCTCATCAGGATATAAACGATGTTACAGTATATAGCCCCTCTCCAGGACAGGTAATTGTTACGGTGCTTATGAAGGATGGAGAAATACCAAGTAAAGAGATTTTACAGGAGGTAAAG
Source organism: Candidatus Aenigmatarchaeota archaeon (assembly GCA_039000425.1). Taxonomy (GTDB): domain Archaea; phylum Aenigmatarchaeota; class Aenigmatarchaeia; order CG10238-14; family SCSR01; genus JAVZGQ01. Next base: position 8,114 of record JAWBPV010000024.1, on the reverse strand, counting down.
AAAACGCTAAATCACGAAAGAATTAGACCCTTGACAGACCAGGTTTTTGTCAGAGCTCCCGAAATCGTAGAATACAAGGTGGTGGGGGAATATTGGATTTATAAAGATAAATCTGCAATGCTTCTTTCTATTAAAGAAAAAGTAGAAAAAGAAGTAAAAAGGTTTACAAAACATAAGGATTCTTATTTAGGTAAGGATATAGTGCCTGAGCAAATAATTGAAGTAATACAAAGTATACCTGGAATGTATAGAGTAGTTCTGCAAGAACCAAGTTTTCAGAAGTTAGAAAACTTTCAAGTTTCTCGTTGTAAAGAAACAAAACTTGAATTTGCAGGGTTCGAAAATGGATAAAACTAAAGATTTGCTTCCGATAAGTTTAGTTGGAGATAAAAATGTAGAAGCTCTTTGTGAATCCGCAGATCATGTTTTTCAGCTAAATAATGAATTATACAAACTCATCATATATGCACGTATTGATGAACTTCCTGAAGAAGTTTTAGATTTACTGGCCTGGCAGTTTCACATAGAAGGCTATGAATTTGCTGAAGACATCTGGGAAAAAAGAAAGCTGATAAAAGAATTTTATGAACTGCATAAAATAAAGGGCACTGTAGCGGGAATCAAGAAAGCTTTGGAGCTTGCAAAAGCAAAGCCTCTCCGCATATATACTCCTTTTGATAAAACTTTTCTTTCTCTCTCTATGAATGACGAAGAAAGAAAGGCTTGGTTTGCCCTTTTTCCTGAATTGCGTTTAAAGAGATTTAAAGCACGTGGAAAAGGTAGAGCAAATAAATTTTTAGGCAATATATATACGTTTTTCAGCGATGCCCCTCTTCGCTTTGGTTACAGAGCTTATTACATTTATAAAGGGAAGATTATACCGCTTCAAACATTTCTTAGACTTGAACAGAAACAAGAAAAAATTGCTACAGAGATAGTTCAAGTAAAAGAGCTTTCTGTTGCACGAGGAATCTTTTACAGGCTTCAAGATCGTTTCTTAGTAGATCATGAGGCAAGAAAAAGAATATATACTCTGCGTTTTACAAAGACCTATACAGATGTTGCAGTCGAAAAACAGATAAAGATAATCACCCCTGAGCTAACTCCAGTTACACCTTATTGGGAAGAAATTTATGAAAAGGGTTACTGGAACCGTAAGTCTGCTTTTGTTTGGTCAGTTGTGGGGCATACAACTATGCTTGATGCAAATGAGAGAATTTATAAAACACTTAGAGTGTACGATGAGGAGGTTGTAGCCTATTCTCGGAAGCCTTTCATTTTTCTAAATGAGAAACCTATCGCAATCCCTGCCTATCATTCTGAAGTGTGGGCTGAAATTAGAGGTAAATATCTCTGGAGAAATTTTCTACAGAACCTGTCCAAAACAAAGTTAACTCGGGCTATTAAGATGCTCAATTCTTACAAATCGGTAAGAGACAAAATACTTTTGAATACTAAAACCAAGAGGGTGCCTGTTGCAGATGGCACTATAACAGCAGGAATGAATATAACTATAGGGGAGGTAGTCAATGTATAAAAAGGTTATTTTTAGAGATAGGCAAGAATTACAGGCAGAAGACCTTAACAATGTAGAGCTATTTACAGATCAAACCTTTGATGTTATCACAACAGACGCTATTTCAGATTCTGTTCACTACACAGGTTTTCAAGTTAGTCAGCAGGGAACGATAGAAATACGAGTAGAACCGGGGAGACTGTACAAAAATGGAAAGATATATATATCCGAGCAGGCACAAGATTTCAATCTTTTTCAGTATTTACCACTTACTACAAAAAAGGTTTGTGCAGTAGTTGTCTGGGGTAGTGAAGTAGAGTCAGAAGTTGAACCCAGGGATTTTCTTATAGATGTGGTTCAAGGAACTACAGAGCCAAGAGCGGTTGCAATGCAAAGGATTAGACTTGCAAACATAAATATAGTTCCTGGCGTAGAAAGTGCAGATCCACAACCACCAGCATTGCAAGAAGGTATTGTGCCAGTAGCTTATGTATTGCTCAATACAACAGGCATAGAAAGAATAGAAAGGGTTTATGATTATATTTTACCAAGACTCAAAGAAATAAAGGCTGATCTAATTGAATTGCAAACGTGGAAAAATCTTACAGAACCCAAAATATCGGGCATAATAACAGATCTAACCGCACTTTCTAAAAAATCAGACCGCAAGGCAGATTTAAAACAGGTACTTGAAATTGCAGCAGATATGGCAAGAATAAAAGAAAAGCTAAACCTTCCAAGCACATACCATTCTTATGATGCGGACTACTTTGGGAACACAGAAAAGATAGATATAGACAACACAACTGCAAAGATAGAAAACGGTATACTCTTCCCAGATGCAGGAAGATCACTGGCAAACCTTGCACTTTTTAATCCTTATGACCCAAATATAAAAAGGTTTGACAACCTGGTCTTGCCAGACTTTAATCATGTTCCAAAAATAAAAACAGAAGGATACTCTGGAGATATATCAATTTCGCAATATCAGTGGCAAACACACGAAGTGAGGAAATACACAATATACACATGGCAGTGGGTTTACGGATGGAGATGGAACTGGTATTGGAACTGGTATTACAGACACTGGTATCGATACTATGGTCATTATTATTGGTGGTATGGATATTGGGGTTATTGGGTTAAAGTTCCACAGATAGAATATAAGCTTGAAACGACAACACATACTATAAACGGTGCTATAGTAGCTCAGACATTTCTTGTTTCATCTGCTTTCTATCTAACATCTCTTGGACTATTCTTTACGCAAACAGACAGCAACGCACCGATAAACATTGTTATATGTGAGACTGTAAACGGGAAACCTGATCTACAGAAAACTCTCACAATAATAACAGTCCAGCCTTCTGACGTCAAAAAATACCCACATGAAACACAGATAAACATATCACCCGTATATTTAAAGCCAGGTAGGTATGCCATATGCTTCATCACCCAAGGTAATTACAGAGTAGCAACAGTAAGCGGACAAAACTATTTACAAGGGACACTATTCTTTGGAACAGATGGAGATTACTTTGTCGGAGACTTGACAAAAGACATAATGTTTACTCTTTATGGAGCACAGTTCAAGCAAGCAAGGACAGAAATTCAACTCCAACCTGTTTCTCTTTCAGGTGGTATTACAGATCTTACAATTGAGACTCCTGCAGTTGTGCCAGAAGGAACACAGTTGATATATGAGATAAATGTAGGAGGTAGATGGTATCCAATTACAGAAGTAGGGAGACTCAACTCAAAACCAGATCTAGTTCCAATTAGAGCGGTGATGCTTGGAACTGCAGATTTACAACCAGCACTTTTTCTATCAGAGCAAGCAATAATAGCATCAAGACCAACAACTACATTTACTGCAGTCTCAACACAAAGAACGTTATCTGCACCAAGAACAACTATAGAAGTTCAGCTCCTTGTTGCTGAATTTGACTCTACAAAACATACCATCAGTTGTCAGTTAATCGCTGGTACAAATACCATAGATCCCGCTGTAGTATCCCAAATACAGGAAGATCAGGACACCATAAGATTTACTTATACCTTTAACTTTACGGACGGAATAGATAGCTATAAGATAAAAATTCAAGGAACACGCACAGAAGACAGTAAACCTTTTGTGGTTGTAGAAAGAATAGACATAGCTTATTAGGGGGTAGTAAGCTATGGAAATGGTAAAAGTTAAACTAAAAGAAGATATTGAAATTTTCGGCAAAAAGTTTTATGCAGGACAGGTCATAGAGGTAAGCAAAGAAATCTACAAACAGATAAAAGATAAAGTAGAAAAAGTTAAGGAGAAGACTGATGCCAAGTCAGTTCGAGAAATATAGGTTTACTAAGAAAACAGTTTTGTCAGATGAGACATTTAACAGAATATTTAGAGACATAGATCTCAGAATAGCAGCACTAGAAGACATTAAAAAAAATTGGCTTTTAGTAATAGAACAGGTTACAGAATTGGGTTTAAAAAGAATAGAGGAGGTATTAAGACCAAGCTTTGAGTACTTGCAGAATAAAAAGGCACAAACAGACCAGCTTGTATCAGAAATACAACAAAAAAGAGACAGTGCAGATGCAATCATCAACGCAAGTAGAGACGAAGTATTAGAGCAAATTCAGACAGCAAGAACGCAAGCATTGAACGATATTCAATCTGCAAAAGAACAAGCGATATCTCAACTTGATCTAAATAAACTTTACGCTATGACATTCTTTTTTGGAGGAGACTGATGCTTTCGATAGCTACAATAAACAATGAAGAAGTAACTGTGTATACAGTACCAACGGGGAAAACAGCAATGGTTCAGCTTTATGTGTTTCTGCCAAATGATTCAAATATAACAGTAAAAATAAACAACACAGTTTATTACTCAGCACCTTCTGCAAGTTGGTTTTCAGAAAAACTTGTGCTCAATGCAGGAGACACAATAACTATTAGCTCAGATGGACAAGCAAATGTATTTGTAAACGGTATGGAGGTGTAAAGATGCCCAAAGTAGAAAGTGGATTTAACGCTTTGCAAGACAGAATACTTTTTGCAATCTTGCAAGGCAATGCTAATTTGCTTGAACAACTATTACAGTCTCAGCTTGGTAAAACTGCATTTATGAGAGTTTACAAAGATAATTTTTGGTTCATGGATAGTAATTCTACTGCTATACAAACTATATTAAACTCTTTAACTGCTATGCAGACTGTATTGAATTCTTCTACTGCTATGCGGGCAGTAGTTAATTCTCTTACTGTTATGTATGAGATAGCCAATTCCTCAGAAACTATGCAAAAAATAATGAATAATAATGTTGCTAGAGAGATGTTTTTTAGTTCACCTTACTATGTAGGACTTGGCATAGATACTTATGCTAATTTAAACAATGCTAATTTGAAAAATCTTCAGACTATGCAAGCAATAATTAACTCTTCTACTGCTATGCAAGTAATAGCTAACTCTTCTACTGCTATGCAAGCAATAGCTAACTCTTCTACTGCTATGCAAGCAATAGCTAACTCTTCTACTGCTATGCAAGTAATAGCTAACTCTTCTACTGCTATGCAAGCAATAGCTAACTCTTCTACTGCTATGCAAGCAATAATACTTTCTCAGACAGCTTTAGATATTATTTTTGCTAATACTTCTGCTAGAGATATTTTTATTTCTTCTACTGCTTTAAGCAGCAAAGAAGTGCCACAAATGACTTCTAATACGTCCCCAGAAGGAGAAGCAAGTGCAAGTAGTGTATTCAGTTCCACCTATGATGCTTATAAAGCATTTGATAAATCAACATCCTGTTGGCTTTCAGCATCTAATGCTACTACGAACCAGTGGGTAAGATATTCTTTTGTTTCTCCTGTTTTTGTGCATACTGTAAGAGTTACGAATTATTCTTCAAATTATTATTCAAAGAACATAAAAATACAGTGTTCCACAAATGGAAGTGACTGGATAGACTGTTCTGATGTAATTACATTACCAAATAATACGACTGAGCAGATATTTTATGTAAACAAAAGTGGTTATTTCGCACATTGGAGAATTTTTGTAATTGATGGTTATTCAACGACCTACGTAGGTTTACAAGAAGTTAATTTTATTGGTTTCTTACAATCCTAAGGAGGTTAGGTATGTGGTATGCAATTATCTACAACGGAGAACCTAAGGAGATAGATATGCCAGATGGTATATTCATACTACAACCTGGCATGCTGTTAGGCTATACTGAGTATCCTGATGATGAGACCTGGCAAGACTATCCAGAATTTCAGTTTGTAAAAACAGAAAATATTGAAAAAGAACCCTTAAAATGGGAATATAAGAATGGACAATGGTTGGAAATAGATAAAATATCATAGTCTCATGGAGTAAGCCATGGTTGGATTTTTCCTGGGAAGGACAAAATTGATTATTTTTTTCTTAGTTGCAATCTTTTCTGCTTTACTAAGCTTTAAAATCACAAACTTAATTCGCATGCATCAAATCAAAAACTTAAAGCAAGAGCTTGCACTTGTTAAACAAGAAAAAGAAAGGCTTTCAGCTCTACTTCAGCAATGTCAAACAGACTTGAACACTTACACTTCTGCTTATCAGGAACTTCTTGCAAAAGTAAAGCAAAGAGAACTTGATTATGCTAAAAAGCTTAAGACCTATGCGGATGAGGTAAGAAAGCTTAACATAGCACAAAAATATAATATCCAAGTTCCTTACAGCAATGATACTTGTAGTAATCTTATGCACATGCTTGACAGACTTACGGAGGTTGAAAAGCAATGAGGTTTATTTTAGTATCTGTGCTTGCTATCACCATTATTACAGCCTGTGCCTCAACTAAGCCAATAGAATGTCCTCCTTGTCAGCCTAAGATAATAGAAAAGCCCGTAGTGCTTAAATGTGAACCCCCTGAAGTGCCTCAAGCCAAGCTTGAAGAAATTAAGCAAGAAGATTCTTATGAAGAAAAACTTAGAAAGCTGATTAAAAACTACGGCATCTTAAAAGAAGAAAACCTCTTACTCCGCAGGGCCCTAGAGGTGTGTAAATGATGAACTTGTTAGAGCAGTTAAGAAGGGTAGCGTATGATTTATTGCTTGCTCTTTTTTTGCTTTTTATTTATGGCTTTAAGTTATATGAGTATCTTCCTGCTCCGTTACAACTGATTTCTGTTAAAGTTCTTCTTGTGAGTTTAGGTTTTCTTCATGCTCACATAACAAGAAAACTTGCCTTTCCCGCTGTAGACTGGGAGTTGGAGGAAGTTAATGCTAAGAATTTGCTTATCATTGCTCTTTATTGTGTTTTTATTTACGCTTACGCCAACGCAGGTTAGCACATTAGAAAGGTGTAAAGCTTTAGCTCCTGAAATACGCAAAGCTCATACATTTTATTTCGGAGCAGATTTTCCCTGGTGGTATAGTGTAGCTCAGGCGGAAAAAGAAAGCCTCTGTAGGCACTCTGTTTTGAGTTCAGATGGTATTGGTTCAGAAGGGTTTGCTCAGATAACTTTTCGTTGGTGGAAGGAAAAACTGGCAAAAGAGGGTATTTATGAAATTTCTTCTATCCCTAATCATGCTAAAGCACAGGCTTTTATAAACCGCTACGAATATGATCGCACTGTGTGTCGTAAACTTTTTGAGATGTATCAGCGGTATAACGGTGGAGCTTTGGTATCTCAGGAGCTTTTGAGAGCTAAATCATGCAAGTGGGAAGACGGCTACATAGTATGCAGACGAAAAGATATATGCGTGTGGGTTACTCCTCAAGGGTGTAAACAATACAAAAACGCTTGTGATATTAATTACACCTACAGCCTTAAGATTTTTCAACTTGGGCAAAAATATAACCCTGGAATGATAGAAAAAGTTTATGCTTTTTGGTAAATTTCTTGCTGGGTGAAAACTGGGTGCAAAATGCACCCAAAAATCCTCTGAAATCTACTGAAATCGTTTGAAATAAATTCCCCAATCCTTGATATTTCTTGAAAAGCACGCGCCCGGCAGGACTCGAACCTGCAACCTTTGGATTCGTAGTCCAATGCTCTATCCAATTGAGCTACGGGCGCTTGGTTTTATTAAAATTATAAAATAAAATACTATAAAAACAAGAAGGAAAGATGTTGTATTTTTAATTTTTTATAGTTTATTGAAATTTTAAAAAGTTAATTATGAAAGCACTTTTAGTCTATCCTTTTTATCCTGAAACTTTCTGGAGTTTTCGTTATGCACTTAAATTTTTAAATAAAAAAGCTACTCACCCACCTTTAGGTCTTCTTACAGTTGCTAGTTTACTTCCTTCAGATTGGGAATTAAAACTTATTGATTTAAATGTCCAGCCTTTAAACACTGAAATGATTGAATGGGCAGATTTTATCTTTATAAGTGCCATGTCTGTTCAGAGAGATTCAGCAGAAAAAATAATTACTTTAAGTAAAAAATTTAATAAAAAAATAATAGCAGGAGGACCTCTTTTTACTGCCTTTTGGCAAGATTTTGTAAATAAAGTGGATCATTTAATTCTTAATGAAGCTGAGATAACTTTACCTTTATTTTTACGAGATTTGAATGAAGGAAATCCCAAGAAGATTTATCAAACAAAAGA
>JAWBPV010000023.1:0-18696 GCA_039000425.1 Candidatus Aenigmatarchaeota archaeon | reverse complement strand
ATAAGGCGGGTGAAATAAGTTTGAGGGTTGTGAAATGAGGTTTTTGTTAGGTTTTTGGAGGTGTTGTAAGGATGAAACAGAAATTGGATGAGCTTGCTAGAAAGAAGTCTTTGTTGATTTTTGTAGGTGTTGCTGTGTTGGTTTTGGGTTTTCTTGTTTTTTATGTATATTCTCAACAACAGGCTCAAAAAAGGGCTATAGAGGAAAAAAGAAAGGCAGCTCCTGTTGTGGTACAAAGACAGGAGGATGTTTATAAAGAACAATGGATGGCTGAAAGTCAGCAAGAACTCACTGCTTTAAAGAAGGAGCAAGAGGAATTAAAGAGAAAACTAGAAGAAGAACAAAAACAAAAGGAAGAACTTCAGAGGTTACTCAGTCAAGTTCAAGCTCCTCCATCCCCTCCACCTATACCTCAACCTACTTCTTCTCAAGCTGTTCAGTCTGTGTCACCTCCACCCCCACCCCCACCCCCACCTCCACCTTCACCTTTGGCTCAACCTACTTCTCCTTCTGGAGGTTTTGCTCAGCCACCTCCTCAACCTAGACGTGAGATTATGAGTGACCTTATTTTTGTCCAAAAACAAGAAAAGCAAGAAAAAACTTCTGTTGGGCAAGGGCAAGCTAAGGAAGAAACTCCAAAGGTGGAATCTAAACCTGAAGAGGGAAAATCCTTTGTAATACCTGCTGGTTCCTTTGTTAAGGTTTTAGTTCTTTCTGGTGTTGATGCACCTACTTCTGGTCAGGCACAAGCTTCTCCTCATCCTGTGCTTTTAAGAATTGTGGATAAGGCAGTTCTTCCTAATCTTTACAAGGCGGATATTAGAGATTGTTTTCTATTAGGTTCTGCTTATGGAGATTTGTCTTCTGAGAGGGCTTATGTAAGACTTGAGGTTTTATCCTGTGTTACTAAAAAAGGGGATGTTTTGGAAACTCCTGTAAAAGGTTATCTTGCGGGGGAAGATGGAAAGGTAGGTTTGGTAGGTCGTGTGGTTACAAAACAGGGTCAGATGTTGGCTAGGGCTTTAATGGCGGGTTTTATAGAAGGTATTGGCAGAGCTTTTCAGACTTCTACTACCAATATAGTGGTTTCTCCTCAAGGGACTTTACAGACTGTGGATCCATCTAGAGTTTTTCAAGGTTCTTTGGCTATGGGGTTTTCTAATGCAGCTTCTAAGCTTGTGGAGCAATACAATAAGCTTTTGGATTTAATGTTTCCTGTTATAGAGATAAATGCGGGGAGAGTAGTAGATGCTGTATTTTTGCAGAGAGTGGAGTTTAAGGTCGTTAGTGGAAGGACGACTGTAGGTCAGCCTCAAGGACAAAATGTTCAACCTCAACAGAATGGTAATGTTAAGGAGGAACCTTGATGTTAGATTTTCTTAAGAAATTTTTTATGGGCAACCTTTCTCAGAATGGGCTTAAGAGAGAGGATATTGATATCCTTTTTTCTCAGGCAAGTTTTAAGAAGTATATACCAGTAATAGCTTATGATGGGGAAGGTGATTTTTATATTCTAGAGGACAATTATGTAGGTTTTGCTTTTGAGCTTTCTTATTTTCTCTATCCTTCTGAGAGTGTTTTAAAACAACTTTGGAGTTCTGTTTATGCGGATCCTCTTATGCCTGAGGGGACTGTTTTGCAGTGGGTTGTTTATGCTTCTCCTTTGGTTGAGCCTTATATATACGAGTGGCTTTCTAAAAAGAGAAGAAGAGAGGTTATAGGACCTTTGGAAAATTATGCGGAGTTTCTTTTAAAAAAGACTCAAGAACCTTTTTATAAGGAATGGAATGCGGTTTTAAGAAGATTTCATTTGTTTCTTTTTGTGAAGATTCCTATGGATGTTTCTGATTTGTCTTCTAAAAAATCTGAGATAGTCACTAGGAAGACTAATTTGAAATCTTCTTTGGAACTTATGGGTTTTGGTGTGCGTTCTTTAGAGCCTGAAGAATTAATATTTGTATACAGGGCTTTTCTCTATCCTTCTTATGATCATTATCAACTTTCTACAACTAGTTATTACGATCCTGAGAGGGAAATAAAGGATTCTGTTTTGGATGGTTCTTTTTATGCGGGTGAGGTATCACCTGGGGTGTGGAAGCTTACGGATAGGTATTTAAGTGTGTTTTCTATACGCAAGGGCAACCGAGGTTATCCCAAAAGTATAGATCCTTTTCATGTTCTTTCTTTTTTTGGTTCATACAGAGGTGAGGATGTTTTGCAACTTTCTTGTCCTTTTTTGGTTTCTTTTTCTCTTGTTAAGAAGGGAGGGCGTTATAAGGAGGTTAAAAGGACTGAGGCTGAGGTATATTTAAAACAAAAAGCCTTTTCAGCTTTAGCCGTAAAGTTTAGGGAAAGGCTTGAAGATAGTGTGGAGTTTGTTCGGAGAATGGAGGAGGGAGATGAAGTGTTTGAGGGTAATTATTTTTTTGCATTGTTTGCTTCTGGTTTAGAAACTTTGGATCTTAATTCTAGAATACTTTTAGAGCATCTTAAAAAGTATGGCTATACTCTTCAGAAAGAGGTTCTTACCTTTACTTGGTTTTTAGCTTGTTTGCCCTTTATGGTTTTCCCTCAAGATCACTTTAACAGGGCTTATGAAAGGAATCAGGCTTTTTTGGGTGAATCTGCAGCTTTGCTTACTCCTGTGGCTATAGATTCTCTTGGTGGTTCTTCTTTTGTGGTTCCTTTGGTATCAAGGAAAGGTCAGATTTTCTTTTATGACCTTTACGAATCTGAAGGTGGATATAGTGGTATAGTTTTTGGTTCTACTGGTGCAGGAAAAAGCTTCTTTGTAAATCATATGATTTTTAATTATTTCACTTTGGGCGATACCATAATAAGGATTATAGATGTGGGTCGTTCTTATCAAGCTTTGGTGAATTTGCTTGGTGGTTATTTTATAGATTTTTCTCCAGAGTCTGGGCATTGTATAAATGTTTTCTGGGGGCATGAGGATGAGGAGTCTATCAAAAGGGATGTTCCTGTTCTTACTTCTTTGATTATAGCTATGACATATTTTCATGATGTGGTTGTGGATCAAGAGGCAACTTTGTATAGAAACTTTGTTTCCGATTGTATACTTAGGGCTTGGGAGAAGAAAGGATATGAGCTTAATTTGGATGATATATATGAGGAGATGGTAAGCAGGTCTCAGGGGACTGAGCTTGAGAATTTTGTTAAGTATTCTTTAACGGACTGGATAAGTTCTGGTCCTTATGGTAGGCTTTTTAATGGACCACCTTCTTTGGATTTTTCTAATCCTGTGATAGCCTTTGAGCTTTCTGGGACTACTTCTGATGAAAGACTTATGAGAGTGGCTGTTTTAGCTTTTGCTTCTTTGGCGGTTTTAAGGGATATGTATGACCCTGCGAAAAAAGGTATGAAGAAGATAGTGGTGTGGGATGAGTTTCATAGGTTTTTAAAGTCAAGGGAAGTTGTGGAGTTTGCTGTTAGAGGAGTCAAAGAGGTAAGAAAGGAGAATGGTTCTTTTGTTTTTGCTACACAGAATGTGGCAGACCTTTTAGCCAGTCCTTATAAAGATTCTCTTGTTAACATGCTTGCCAATATAGAGTATGTGTTTTTGCTTTATATGCCTTCTGAGGAGTATTCAAGGATACAGTCTTTAAAAGTTTTGGAACTTTCTGATTTTGAAGTGGATTTTTTAAGGCAAACTATGAGAAAGGCTAGTGGTAAGTATTCTGAAGGTTATCTTATAAGCAGGTCTCGTAAAATCAGAATGCCTTTCAGACTTGTTGTTAATCCTTTTCTTAAGTGGGTTTACACTACAGACCCTATGGAAATGATGGTGAGAAGTTACTTTATTGCTTATACCAATGGTGATATTAGTAAGGCTATAGAACTGTGTATCCGATGGGAGCAGAAAGGTAAACCTATAGTTCATTCTGAAGGGAGAGTTTTGCCAGATGTGGAAAAGGTACTTGCTTGATGCTTTGTTTGTGCTTGTTTTTTCTTTGCTTGGTTCTCTTACTGCCTATTTGGTTTATAAGCATGTTTTTCATGTAGATTATTATGTTCTAGATACTGGTTTTTTGATCTCTTCTGGGATTTCTCAAAAGCAAGTTTATGAATATTTGCAAACTCATCCTGGTATATACATAGATAGGGTTTGTGTAATATATGCTCCTCAGGAAAGGGATATTACTAGGAGGTTGCTTGATGACATTAAGAAATAAGTTTGTTTTTTTTGTTGCTCTTTTTATTTTGCTTTTTGTAGTAGCTATTCGTTATTATACTGACAATGTGGGTTACTTTGTTTTTACCACTTCTCCTAGTCTTAAGCATAGGTTTTTTTATGTGGATCTTAGGAGAAAGGAACCTAAGAGGGGTGAGTATATAGCCTTTTGGTTGTATCCTGATAAGATAATATCTGAAAAACAAAGGTCTATAAAAGAGGTGGTGTGTTTTCCAGGGGATGTTTTGGAAGTAAGAGGAAGGGACTATTATTGTAATGGTGTTTATTTAGGTAGGGCTAAAGAAAGGTCAAAGAAAGGTATTCCTGTGGACAATTTTAAGTGGAATGGTGTAATTCCAGATGGAATGTATTTTGTAATGGGTGTGCATCCTGATAGTTATGATAGTCGTTATTATGGTTTTGTGTCAAAGGAGCGTATAATAGGAGTAGGTAAACCTTTGTTATAATTTTTAGGAGGTTTAGTGTGAGGAAGTTGTTGTATTTTATGGGAATTTTTTCCTTGTTAACCTATGGATTTTCTCAAGAAGATTCTTCTGTTTTGCCACCTTTTGAATATCCAGAAGGCATTCCTCCTGTAGAGGTTGTTTATCCAGGAGATTATCAAAGGCTTGTTATATCTTTGAGGGATATTAACAGGTTTGTTTGTAATTCAGGTGAAATAACTGGTGTTGTTTATTCTAAGGAAAAACTTTTTGAGGTTAAGACTTCTGGGCGGGATGCTTATGTAAAGCTTACTCCTGTCAAAGAGGATGAAAAACTTCTTTATGATCCTAGACCTAGAGAGCTTTTTCTTGATTGTGGAGGGCAAACCTATTCTTTTATTTTGATACCTAAGGATGTGCCTTCAAGGACTTTTTATTTGAGGACTTCTGGGGTATTTCAGGATAGTGATAAGGTAAAGAAGTTTGAAGCTAGGGAGTATGAGAAGGTTCTTTCTGACCTTATAAGGCATGCGTATTTAGAGGATATTCCTCCAGGTTATGAGTTGGAAGAAGATAATAAAACTGTTAAGAAGTTTGAGGAACTTGATTTGGTTCGCAGGAGGATATATAAAGGTTTGGAGTTTGTTGTAGAGGAGTGGATAGTAATGCCCAACAGGGATTTATCTCTTGATGAGGCATCTTTTATTCCTTACTTTCCTCATGTGGTTGCTATAGCTTTATCTAAGTTAAAACTTTTTAAGGGGGATCAAGCTAGGCTGTTTGTAGTAAGGAGGAATGTAAAATGAGGTTTGTTTTTCTTTTGTTTCTTTTATGTTTGAGTTCTTGTGCCAAACTGCTTTTACCTTATGAAGATGAAGTTCTTTGTAGGCGTGGTGCGGGATATGGTTTTTGTGGTAGTGTTTCTGATGTTTATAGGGAAAGTGTTGAAAAACCTTATAGATTTGGTTTGGAGGAAAGAAAATGAAGAGATTACTTTTTTTGACAAGTGTTTTTGCTTTTGCTTGTAGTCCTGCTGTTTCTGAGTGGGATAAGGTTTATCGTTATGAAGCTCCCGCAGGTTGGAGTAAGGAAAAGTATGAGCGTCAAGTTGCTCCTCAGGCGTTTTTAAAACCTCCAGAGAAGAAGGATATGGAAGTGACTTCTTATGAAAAGGAAAGGCTTGAGATGTTGCAGAAGCTTCTTCAGACACCTCCTACTCCTCTTCGTGTTCCTGATACGGTTATTAGAGTTCTTATCTTGCCTTGGGTAGATTCAGAGGGCAATCTAAATACTTCTCGTTATGTATTTTTTAGAGTGGAAGAGGGTAAGTGGATTTTAGGAGATTATTTGCTTAAGAGGGGGGAACCTATCAGAGAGTTGAAACCTCTTGACAGGTAGTTATGGTTTTTTTATAATAGCTCTCATAAAATTTTTAAGGAGGTAGAAGTCATGAAAAAACTGCTTACACCTTTAGCTTTTGCATGTGCAACCGTACCAGCCTTTGCAAACACTTCTAATGGTGCTGAGTTTCAGAATCTTTATAGCAAGGTGGTAGCGTATCTTACGGGAATTCCTGGGATAATGGCAGCTCTAGCTATACTTGCTACTTCTCTTTATCTGGCTTTCTTTGGTGGTCGTGGACCTCTGGTTTTCTTTGGTGGAGTTATAGCTGCAGCTGCTATTTTTCTCCTTCCTACCATTGTTCAAGGTATGGGGGGAACACTGTTTTAACCTTTTTTGGGGGCTTAGCCCCCTTTTAAGACTATGAGGGATTTTGATTTTAAACTTCCTAGAACAGTAGGTCAACTTCAACTTTTTCTAAGTTGGGAATTAGACGAGTGGGCTTTCTTTTTTATACCTGTGATAATTTTTCTTCCTATTAGGCAGTTAATTATAGGAGTTTTAATAGGCTTTTTAGGTATGCTTTTGTATTCAAAGTTTAAGAATGTTTATGGACCAGGATTTTTGGTGCATTTTTTTGCTTATAGGGGTATTTTGAGTTTTAAAAAATTTAAGACCTACTATAGGTTTTTTGGAGAGTAATCATGACTGGAGAGAAGTTTATAAGTTCTTACAGAGATGCTTTGGCAAAGTATGGAATAGTTAAGTTTATATTGGTTTTTCTTGTGGTTATACAGGTAATTCAAGCTATAGCTCTTTTTTATGCCATATCTCATCAGACAGTTGTTATAGTTCCTACGTCTGAAATCAATAAGAGGTTTCAGGTTAAAGGTTCTACGGCAGACCTTGTTTATATTGAACAAATGCTTAGACATTTTGTAAATTTAATAAATAACTATTCCCCAGAAAATATTTCTCAGAATTTTGAAGAAGTCATGTATTATGTTCATCCTTCAGATCAAGCAGAGTTTAGGAAGTTTTTAGTGCCTGAAGAAAAGGCTGTTAAATCTACTGGTGCAAGCAGAGTTTTTTACATTCTTAAGCTTGAGCATCTTCTTAATGAGAATGCGGTAAGAGTTCATGGTATAGAGAAGAGGATAATAGGAGATAAGGTAGTTTATTCTGGACCTAAAGCATATAAGGTTGTTTATATTTTGGATAATGGTAGGTTTTATGTAAAGGCTATGGTTGAGGAAACTTCTGGTTCATCTAGACAGATAGACCTTGAAGGTGTTAAAAAGCAAGAAGAGGAAAAGCTTATTGAAAAACAGACTCCTGCTCAGGAGGGGCAGTGATGTTTCTTTTGTTTTTATTTTTAGTATCTCTGGCTTATGCTATGGATATATCTGTTTTTTGTAAGTCTGTAGAGGACATGTATAGGATTTGTTCTTCTGCTGGCAAGCAGGGAGCGGATTGTAATGAGCTAGGTTCTCAGGTTTATAGAAAGATGTCTTCTTCTTTATCTTCTAAACTTTCTAGAGACTTTTCTGTTCTTTGTATGGCTTCTTGTGTGGCGGAGCAAACGGGTCGTGAGGATATAAGGAAAGATATTCAGGATTATATAAAGCGTTGCAAGGAGGGAAATCCATGAGGTGGTTATCTTCTATTTTGATAGCTTTGCTTTTGGTATCCCCCTTGTATAACCTTAAGGTAGCTAATGCAGATTTGAACTTACCTTATTTGGCTAACTATACTCCTCCTCATGTAATTAAGGCTCAACTCAGTGGTCTTTATGTAACTGGTGGAGGGCTTTATGTGTCTAGTACTTATAGGGAGCAACCTCCTGTTATTTATTTTGAAAGACCGAGGTTGAGTGTTGGTTGTGGTGCTATAGATGCTTTTATGGGTTCTATAGGTTTTGTTAATTTTGATTGGCTTACTTCGAGACTTCAACAGTTTTTGATGGCTGCTCCTTATGTTACTTTTAAGGTAGGTCTTGCAGTATTACTTCCTCAGCTTGATTCTATTTTGAGTTCTGTTGAGGCTATTATAAATCAGTTAAACTCTTTGCAAATAGATCAATGTGGTAGGATAACTGGTTTAGATGTTAAGACTATTCAAAATAGTTTTGAAAGTTTAAAGAAGTCTTTTAGTGATTTTTCTGTGCAGAGTATAAAGGATAGGGCTAATCAGTTTATGGATGGTATTAGGAGTGTAGGTTCTGCTTTATCTTCGGAAGATCCTAATATTAGTGTTTGGACTAAATTTAAAGATGCCTGGAATAATCTTATAAATGATGTTTGGGCTGGTTTTCGGTCTCGTGGTTTACCTCTTGATCCTAATGAGAGGTCTTTTTCTCTTGTGAAGAAGACACATAAAAAACTTAGGGATCGTGGTGTTGCTCCTTACTTTTCTCGTTTTGATTGTTTTTATTATGCCCTTGTTGGTGATATTAGGATAAAACTTCCTAGTGATACTTCTGGTAATCAACTTTCTAAGTTGCCTGAAGTTGAATTTTATCCGTCTTTTAAGCAATTTCCTGGTTCTGGGAATGGCGAGGTTAGTTTTGCTGATTCGAATCTTTCTGTTTTGAGGGAGTATTTGGAGGATTTTCCTAATGGAAATAATGCTAATCGTACTGTTTATTTTTCGGTCCCTTTTGATGGTAAGTCTGATCCTCCTCGTAATGAAGAGGGTGAGCTTGCTCCTTGTTCTGAGAAGATGCCTTTTTCTGCTTTGTCTGGTCTAGATGATTTTAGGGTTAGCAAGATAAGGCAACATGTTCATAATATTTATAATGCAATTGTTACTAAGCAACCCATTTGGGGTAATACGGGCACCTATACTTATACTATACAACTTTTGGCTAGTATACCTGATTTTCCTGCTTTGGCATATATTCAGTGGGCTGCTATAGCGGATAGTGGTGGTGGTGGTTCTAGTGGTATGTTTTTTGGGGAAACTTTTGTTAATGAGATTTCTTCTGTTGTTAGCACTTATGGTGCTTGTAAAGTTTTGACAAGTGCTTTAGCCACTCTTCATTATGCTACTATACAGAATTTGAATGATTTGTCTTTGAGTATTTGTTCTAGGAATGTAAATGTAGCTACAAACACTAGGGTTTCTTCAACTGAAAGCCAATCTGGCACGGCTTCGACTCCTGTTGAGGATTTGTGTAAAAGTGAAGGGTTTGGTGGAAAGGTATCTAAAGTTGTAAGTGAGGCTAATGAAGCTTTTTATAGGGCTATAAAGAGTATAGATGAGTTTTGTTCTGATAGAGTCAAGAGTGCTAAGCAAAATATGGAAAGTGTAAGAGGTCTTGCTGAGGAGGCTGAGAGGGAAGCGAGGAAACGTTTAAATCTCTATGGAGTTCAATTTAGGGGGGCTATAATATGGAAAAATTGAGGTTAAATTTAAGGTATGGTTATTTTGCTTTGTTTTCTTTTGCGATAGGTTTTGTTTTTACTTTCTATTTGCTTAGTTCTCATGTATCTTATATATATGGTTATGACCTGGATAGGCTTTATAGGGATGCTGTGGTGCAGGCGGTTAGGGCACGTGATCCCAAGTTGGCTGGGGAGATATTAGATGAGGTTTTTTCTCGCATAATAGGTGGTAAGGATGTTTATATCTTTTCTAGGTATATTTATGATACTAGACATTTCGGTAAAACAGGCTATAATAATAAGTTGGAGTAGTTCACGATACTAGAGGTAGATATCTATGGATTGGGTTATTACTTCGGGAGTTGATGTTGAAAATATTCGGTTTATTCTTAATGCTATAGCTGCTATTTTTAATGATGGTGCTTTGAAGACTTTAGCCTCTGTTATTGTTATGCTTTCTTTGTTTTTTGCTTTGGTTACTTATCAGACAAGACCCGGTGGAGCTTTGTCTCTTGTTGGTCGTTGGTTTTTGATTTTAATTTTTTTCTTTTCTCTTTTTCATGTAAAGACTACTGTTTCTGTTTATAAGTCGGGTAGTAGTGTGCCTTCTGCACAGGTTGCTAATGTTCCTGTTCCTGTTGCTTTTTTTGGTTCGTTTTTTACTTCTCTTGATTATTCTATAGCTAGACTTTTTGATGCTGCTTTTTCTGTTCCTGAATTGTTGAGTAGTTCTAAAGGTGCTGGTTTTTCGTCTTTGGATCTTTATTTTAGGCAGGGGCAGGATGCTATTCTTTCTTTGGTTAGTTCTGGTAATAGGTATCATATAGATAATCTTAATGCCTTTTTTGATAATTGTATAACTAAAACTGTTATGCAGGGTTATATTAATATGCAAACATTACAAACTTATGGGTGGAAGAATGTAGCTGGTTTGGTTAATCCTGCTTTTTATACCCCTATTCATAAATCTGATGGTTCTGTGGATTATGTTTCTTGTGGTTCTAGTGATGCCATAGGTGCTTTTCGTGATGCTTATGACTATTTGTCTAGTTTGCCTTCTTCTGGTTCACCTCTTCATAAAATACTTTTCCCTGCTATGGATCAAGGTGCTTTAAATTCTATGTTTGTAAATGGTTCAACTGCTGCGGTTGCTTGGCTTTCTGGGATTAATTCTGCAAGTCTTAATCAGATTTTAGCAGATACAGCTACTTTTAATTTCTTTATGCAATCTCTTTCAAGGAATTCTCTTAATCCTGCAAGTTTTGCGGAAGGTTACATTAAGGTGGCTGGAGAATCTTGTATGCAAGGAGTTATGTCTCAGAGGTATTTACCTTTTGTGAAGACTATAATGTTTTATCTTGTTTTTGGTGCTTTGCCTTTAATTTTGCTTTTCCTTTTATCTCCTATGTGGAAGATTACTCTTCTTTCTATTGGAACTACAGGTCTTTGGTTTGCTTTTTGGTCTGGTTTAACTTCTGTTTTTAATGGTATTGTCGGTTTGCTTATAAGGAATTCTTTTTCTGGTTATAGTGGTTTGGCTGAACCTGCCAGTGTTTTATGGTCTGTTAGTTTTGTAAATAACTATACAGATATGGTTTGTATGGTATCTGGTTATGCGTCTTATATACCTGTGATAGCTTTAACTTTGGCTTCTGGTTCTATGTATGCTTTAACTAGTGTGGCTAATTCTTTGGCAGGTACTGTCAAAGCTGCTGGAGATAAAGTTACTGATCCCTATGATTTTGCAGAAAGAAAGGCTGCTATGGCTATGGATGCTGCTAGAGGATTGTCTAAGTATAATGCTATTTCTACGGCTTTGGCTCAAGCAGATGCTGTGAACACTTTTGCTGGTGGTATGCTTAATATGGCATATTCTGATCCTTTTGTCAAAAGCACTATGGTTGCGGCTGAAAATCAGGCTTATGGTATAGGTGCGGCTATGAGGCATATGACATCTGCAAAAACTGATAAACTAGATTATTATGATACTCTTACTGAGAGATTAAGACCTTTTGAACTTAATAGTCCTTTGGCAAATTCTTCTGATGGTTTTGTTAATGCACTTAAGTCTTATTTTAGTAAGTTAGGTAGAAATTTAGATATTTATAAAACTACTGATGGTTATCTTCTTTATGAAAATGGTGTGTTTTTAGGTTCTGTTGAAAATGGTAGGATAAATTGGGCAAGTACTCCTGTTCAGGTTTCTGGTTCTGTTGGACTTTCTAGTATGGTGAGTAAAAATGCTACTAGGAATAGAGAGGGTGGAGAAAGTCGGTTCAGACTTGAAGATGTTAGTTTGGATTTAAATAAGGTATGGTTTGCTGGTTATCGGCGGGAAAAAGGGAGAGGTTATCGAAAAGATATTTTTTCTTTTGATAGGTTTGAAAATATTCAACAGTTTCATACTGGACGGGATGTTGGTTTGGGACTTGGTATGCCATCTGTAGGTGGTGGTAGTGGTAATAAGCCATCAGGTAATCAGTTATCAGGTAATCAACAATCTCTTCTCAATATAGTTACAAAAACCCTTTTTTCCGTGTTTCGTGTTGGAGTTGACTTTAAAGCAGGAGAGGCTACTACTGTTAATCAGAGCGGGGGGTCAGGTAACCAAATTTCTATAACTCCTAAGTCTTTTAGTTCAACTACTTATGGAGGATATGACAAACAACTTGCTTTTTCTTTGAGTAATAGGTATACGCAGCAGGATAATTATTCTGATAAAAGGTCTGTTTCTGATAATTATTCTTCAGAGACTTCCCAATCTGATACTGTTTCTTATTCTTTAAATACTCCTGCTTCTGATTTGGTTAAGCACTTTTCTAAATTGATGGGTTTGAGTCCTACTACTGCTAATGAAAGTGCTTTGCTTCTTATGGCTGGGTCTTTGTTGATGGCTTCTGATAAGAGTTTTGCTGATAAAGTGAATGAGAGTATTGCAAAAGAGAGACTGGGGATACAGGAAACGCCTTCTAATATAGTTTCTAAAGAGATTCCTAAAATAGAGCAAAAGTTGCAGGAAATTAAAGAAGATCTTGTTCCTGAGGAGAAAAAAGAAAAAGAGGAAGAGAAAAAAGAGGAGCCTCCGAAAGAGGAACCTAAGAAACCTCCTTCTAAGAAACCTCCTTCTAAGAAACTTCCTTCTAAGAAACCTCCTTCTGAAAAACCTCCGCAGCAGCAACCTCCTTCTAAGAAACCTCCTTCTGAAAAACCTCCGCAGCAGCAACCTCCTTCTAAGAAACCTCCTTCTGAAAAACCTCCGCATTCTATTCTTTCTCCTTTTCTATTTGAAAATTATCCCTAATTTTTTAGGAGGTTTAGGAATGTTGTATGTTTTGGTTTTTTTGATTGTTTCTTTTTCTTTCTCTCAACCCATAAAAAACAATTGCACTATACCTTCTAATTTTTATCAGGATAGAGAAAGGGGTTATTTTTATGGAGAGGTTTGTATAAAAGAGGAGAAAAAGAAAGAGGAGAAAAAGGAAGAGGAGAAACAAGTGGAAAAGTCCAAGAAACTTTCTGAAGAGGAACTTTCAAAGGAGGAGAGACTTTATAGGAAGTATTCATCTATACCTCCTGAGAGATATCTTGATGAGAAGTTTTTGAGTTCTATAAATCCTTTGGAGTATAGATATGCTTATGATGTGGTTGTGGGGCAATATTTGATGAGTAAGGATCAGAGGTGGGCAAAAGCTGCAGTTTCTATGATGAATTTTGCAAGGAAGAGATCCTTGGCTTTTTCTTATGATGTTTATAACATAGTTACGCAAACAGATAGTTTGAATCCTGCGGCTTTTTATGGTCGTGATTCTTGGTCTGGTCCTCTGATGCAGTCCTATAAACGGGCTTATGTAGTTGATTATCTTAAAGGGCGGAGCAAGTCAATAGGTGTATACTTTTTTACTTCCAGTTATTCCATGTGTCCTTTCTGTAAGGATCAGTTTGGTATATACAGGGATTTGATTAGGGAATTTGGTTTTTCTGCACATGTTATTTCTTATGATTCCTGTAGTGATTATAAGGGTGTTAGCTGTGAGGTAAATCCTTCCTTGTTTGAGAAGTTTCAGGTTGAAGTTATTCCTAATATGGTTATGGTTTATAAGAAGTCAGATGGGGGTTATGATTTTGCCAAAGTTGGCACTGGTCTTATAACTTTGGGTGAGGTTAGGGATAATATATATAGGCAGGTTAGGTATTTTGAAACGGGCACTTGGGAAGATTGGCTTGAGGTAGGTATGCCAAAACTTGAGGTGAATAGAAAATGAGGTTAGTGTTTTTTATTTTTGTTTTTGCGAGTTTTGTTTTTGCTCAGGGTAGGACTTATTCTATAGCCGAGCCTGATTTTCTTGAGGAGATAGAGGTTCAGAGTAAGAAGGTTATTCAGAAGCTTCAGAACAAGCAGTTTTTTTTAGAAGAGAAGTATTTCCCCTCTTGGGTAGTTACATCTAAAGAGGTTAGACCTTCTCAGAAAAGTTTTACATATAGGTATAGGTATGTTTATACTTTGGATCATGATATTCCTCAGGTAGATAGTAATGGTAATGTGATAGGGACTATATATCCTAAAGGTTATAGTTTTCTTCCTCTTAAGTATATGCCTAGGAATACATTGCCCAAACTTCTTGTGTTTGATCCTAATGTTCCTTGGCAGGTGCGTTATATAAAGCGTAATGCGGATAAGTTTAAGGGCTATGTTTATTTGGCTGTTGGCACTTCTTATAAGAGCCTTAGGGAAACTGCGGAGTTTTTGGATTATCCTGTTTACTATATGCCTAGGGAGATGTATAAGAAGTTGGATATTAAATATACGATTTCTCTTGTTGATTGGGATTATGATAGTGGGGATGTTATAATAAGAGTTATAGGTTTGGAGGAGGCAAATGGGAAAGCTTCTCCTGGTCGTTAGTTTTTGGATAGGTTTTTCTTTTTCTTCTCTTTCTTATGCTAATGCTGGTGCGTCTTCTGCTGTTAGTGGTGTTGCTGTATGTACTCTTGGTGGAGTTGCTAATGCTTCTTCTTTTCGTGTTTTATTATCTAGTTTGTTGACTTTGTATAATATACTTCCCATTAAGATAGGTGGGGTGACTGTTTTAAGTATGTCTGATTTGGAGAATTTTGTTTCTGTTTCTTCTCCTGTTTGTGTTTGTTCTAATCCTTTTCCTAGGGTTGGTATTGTTGTTGAGTTTCATGAGCCTATTGCTTTGGTTGATGTGGTTAAGATTCCTTATTGTTCTCCTACTTTAGGGCTTGCTTTACCTGCTGTGTTGCCTTCTACTCAGTTTAGTGTAGGTGAAGAGGGTGAGTCTTCTAATTTATCTGGTGTTCAAAGTCAGAGACGCGGTTATCAACTTCATTATTTTAAGTATTATCCTTGGGGTGCATTGCAACTTTTGACTGATTTTATTTGTTTAGATCCAGGTATGGCTTCTGATTTTCTTGATTTGCTTTATCCTACGGAGTTAGATCCTCTTTATCAATGGGATGTTTTGGCTAATATTCTTTCTCCAGAATCTTTGCTTTTTGCTAATCCTGTGGCTTCTTTTGCTTGTTCTGTTGATGCTTTAGCTTCTACTGTGGGTTTTCCTTTGACCCCTCTCTATTGGTGTGCTGGTTCGTGGGGATTGATTTTCCCCTTGTCTAAAGCTTCTTTGACTAAGGATGCTCCTCAGGCACAAGGTTTAGCTTTATCTAAACTCTTGTTTAAGATGCATAGGGAGCTTATTTTGTGGTGTTCTGCAGGTAAGGCTGGTTTGTGTGGTCGTTTTCCTTGTCCTATATGGATAAAGGGTGAGTATTCCATGTATCCGCTTTATCCAGTTATTTTTCCTTTGAGGCAGCCTTTGGGTAGGAATGCTCTTGTTGGTTGGGGTTTTGGTCAAGATGTTCCTGTGGTTAACAGACATAATACAGTTTGGATGGTTTATAGGCAAAGGTCATGTTGTGCTTTTTAACTGTAGATATGCCTGTTTGTGCTTATGTTAAGGATGTGCGTCCTGGTATTGTGGTTTTTTCTTATAATTCTTTTCTTGTTAGGGATTGCAATAAAACTAGGACTTTTAATGTAGTGGTTCCAAGCAAAGGAGTTTATAATGTTTATTTAGAGGATAAGTTAATAGCTCAGTTGGAGGTAAAGCATTGTCAAGAGTAATTTTATTTTTGCTTATTCTTTCTTTTATAGTTTATGGGCAAAGTTTTAAGGATACGGAAGCTTACCAAAGAGGACGTCAAATGGGAGAGCAAGGTCGTGGGCGGTGGGGGGGCAAGGACAATTTAAAGGGCAAACTTCAAGATCCTACTTCAAAAGGTGGAGACCTTGTAGATATTTATGGAAACAGACATAGATTGGAGAAAGGGGCTATTTGTCAGATTGCGGATGAGTCTACTCAGAGAGTTGTGTTAGAAGTTACTCTTTCTGGCACTAACAATGTTACCGTTCGTTGGTCTTCTGATGGTAATAGTTTAGATAGAAGTTATAGCTATTCAGGTAGGTTTTTGTGTTTAGACCCTCCTTCTTTTTGTTCTGGGCTTACTCCTTTTACTTCTTCTACTAACTGCACTGTTTTAAATATTTCTGGTGGTGGTATTTCTACTTCTGCCAGGAATACACCTCCTGGTGGTTGTTATGATACTTCTCAAAGCATGGTTGTAGATACAGTTTCTTTGGCTAGGTCTTTTTCTTCCTTGCTTTTTAATGATTATAGGTTGAGGGGTATTAAATTGGAGTTTTACAAGATAGATGAAACTTCTAATCAGAATTTTTCTACTGCAAGAGTTTATGCGGTGCAGTTTAAAGATTGTTATGGTAATCCAGAAGTAAATCGTATGTCTGAGTATCAGAAGAATCCTTATAAAGCACGTGAGGATGCTTTAGCTTTTTATTTGCTTTGTAATCCTGATGATCCAGATATGAATAAGGCTGTTGCTTGTAAGACTCTTAGGGCTATGGATCAGGTGGGGGGTGTTGATAAGTCTAATACTGGCTTGAAGTCTTGTTCTGTTTATAGGAGTGTTACTTCATGGTCTACTCAGAGGTCTGATGGTAGGGTTTGTCAGCCAGGAGCTAAAGTTTATTTTGATGGTTATAGCGAGAGAAATCCTTGGTGTGTGGCTGGTTCTGAGAGTGTTGACTTTTTAAATCTTAGAGTTTCTTTTTGGTTGGAGTGTGATTTTACTGGAACAGGTTATATTCTTAAGGGTTGGGCTTATTGGGAAGGTGCTCCTTGTGGTAGCGTTTCTTCTTTCCCGCCTTTGCCTCAGATAGATCAACCTATAAATGTTTTTTCTATTTCCAATAATTTGTATGTTGGCAATCTTTCTGTTAATAGGAGGGTGGGTGGTCCTGGAGATACTTCAGGTAGTTGTGTAAGTGAGGGTTCTAATCCCTGGAAGGTTTTTGTCAATGTTAATGGTTCTACTTCCAATAGACCTGTTTCTATAACTGTTAATATACCTGCTTTGTCTAGTATAGGTTGTTCTACTTTTACTTTTAATGGTGATTTAATTCTTCCTGGTGAGACTTTTAGGAATGATTGTTCTGATTATGAAAGCAGGTGTTCTCTTGTTAATGAGTGGTTTGTGGATGCTTATAATAATCGCTATCAGGTTGTTAAGGGTGGTTTTCCTGTTATGGTTTATAAGCAATGTAGGGAATTAGTTTATGATAATTTGAAGAAGACTTGGAATTCTTCTGATAATAATCTTCCTCAGACTCCTTCGGAGAATTGTGCTGGTATTCCTAGGTCTTGTAAAAATGTGGGTGGTAAGCAGGAGTGTAGGATTTGGTGGAGGATTGATAGGGAGTATTCTTGTGCTGTTACTAGGCAGTTGCCTGAGGTTGATACTACTGAGTATTCTCGTGTTTTGAACAATACTACTTATGATTCTTCTTCTGGGGTTTTGAGTGTGGCTGTGTTGGATAGGATAGTTAATGTTAATGTTTCTGGAAATTCTTCTAGTTGTCCTAGTGAGGATAGGTATTGTTTGGTGAAGAGTGGAAAGAATATGGATACCCTTAAGTGTGAAAGGAATGGGGATAGTTTTGTTTGTCCTGCTGAGGTTTCAAAAGTTGTAGAGGATTGTAAGTGTGCCTCTGAACTTAGGCAGGGTTTTTCTTATGCTATTACTGCTTTAGGATTGATAGAGCAGGCTTTGAAAGATAAGGAGTGTGTTAAATGAGGAGATTTTTGTTATTGTTTTTAATTCCTCTTCTTGTTTTGGCACAGGAGGAACCTCCTGAAGGAGATTTTTCTTGTATGGTTAGTTATGATGAAGGAGCTGGTATTGTTAGTTTTGATGTTCCTCGTTGTGCGGTAGATGTTAATGGTAATGGGATGATAGATGATTGTAGTGAGCTTTTAGAGTGTTTTGGTGGTGTTTGTCCTGTGGATAGCAATGATAGTCTTTGTACTGCGGGGAGTAGGGAGGTAAAAAAACCTAAGAGGGTTTGTGGTGATAAGAGTTTTTTTGAAAGTGGAATACCAGTAAATTACTATCAATATCGTGAGTGGTTAAGCAGATATAATCTTCGTTGTGCGGATGTTACTAAGAGGTATTTTGTATGTAAGAAGTGGAGTCGGGGTTGGCGGGGGATTTGCCTTGAATGGGAGTGGGTTGTTGAGGAAGGAATTTTGGATAAGTGTGAAGGTATAGATGTTTCATCTTATTGGAAGTGTGGGGATACTCATGGGTGCAGATGTCCTCAAGGTATGACTTACAATGAACAGACCCGTAAGTGTGAGGCAAGTCCTCAATGTCCTCCTAATTATGTTTTAGACAATGGAATATGTAAGGCAAGAAAGGCACTTGATGCTGCGGGTAGGGAATGGGATTTGTCCATGTGTCATGCTATAGAGAATACTGGTGTTATTGTGGATGGTAAGGAAAAAATATGGTGTACGGTTTATCCTTGGCAGCAAAAACAGGATGAAAGTTCCTATTCTTTATGTGATTTTACGGGTAATGTATGGTTTAGGTGGTATGTGGATGATGACCCTTTGGTTGATGTTTATAGGTGTAAGAGTGATAGGTATGTAGCAAATTGTGTTGGATGGAAGGAACAATGTTCGGATACGGATTGTGCAACAGTATGTTCACGATGGGATTTTCAGTATCAAGGTAGTTATTGCAGACTTCCAGAGTGTGTGAGTTGTGTGAAGCGAAAGTGTAGTAGAGATGAAGATAATTATGTTTGTTCTTGTTTAGTTTGTGGAGATGAATATCGTGCACCTTCTACGGATTGTTGGTTGAGGTATGTTACAACGGGTTGGACTAAGAGATATACTCCTTCATCTGGTTCTGGTTCTTTTTATTCTCGTGGTTATTTTACTATAAGTGCTTA
>JAWBPV010000022.1:0-19058 GCA_039000425.1 Candidatus Aenigmatarchaeota archaeon | reverse complement strand
CATCGAAAGCTCCATCGCTTGCATTCATCTTGTAACCACCACCAACTGTCGTGTTCGTGTCTATGAAGAATTCAGCATTCGTTACTGGTAAGAGCAAAGCACTGCTATCAATTGTTGCGTAAACGTTCCTTCCAACAACTCTCACATTGTAAACTGTAGGTGGTAAATTGCCCAAAACGAAAGTGTATGAAATGCAATCTCCCCAATTCCCAAATTCATCCCTTGCTCTAACCCAGAAATTGTAAACTCCATCGTGCTTTGGCTTTTCAATTTCAGCCCACACATCTTCTTGATTTTCGTCAAAAGCTCCGTCTAAAGCTTGCATTGGTGTTCCAGTCCCTGGCTCAGGACAAACAGGCTCTTGGTTTATGAAATATTCAGCATAAACTATGCGATGACAATCCCACAAGCTCGCGTTTCCATAAGTTTTGTACTTGCACGAAGTTGGATTTGGATCAACCCTTAACCACAAAATTTCAGGTCCAACTTCATCTTCTTTTTCTCTTACGTTGCCAGTATCAACCCATCTGAAGTTCGTGACTGAATAAACACATTCAGCTCCTCCGTTAGCAACACAAGAATAGCTTCTGTAAACTTCTTTCTTCTGCTCTTTTTCATTGCAAGCATCCAAATCTACCCATCTCGTTTCTCCAGTTTCATACCAGCCATTCAACTCTGAACAATTTTGTGTTTGATAGCTACAAGTGCAATTTGCTGAACAATCTCCAGAGTAATATCTTATGCTGCCAACGCAGTAACTTCTGCAATCGCTATCCCTTTCACATTGTGCACCGCAAGAAAAAGAACAAATGTTGGAGCAGAAAGCGTTTCCACAGTTTATATCACAAAGGTAAGGATTGCAAGCTTCTAACTCAACCCACCTGTTGAAAGTACAAGCTCCAAGCTTGCAAACATATTCTCTTTGACCTCTTGTGCAAGCATCCTTGCAATCGTAGCTAAGCTTGCATACTTCTCCTTCATTAACAGGCTCGCAGTATTGTCGTGTTTCTGTAACAACATAACCACACATGCAATCTTCCGAGCAAGAATAATCGCGATATTCTTCCATTCTACACCTGCTACAATTGTTGTGAGAATAGTTCCATTCGCTTATCGCATACCAACCATCTTCTCCGCAATCAGCATCAGAGCTACATTCAGCTCCGCACTGATCTTTAACGCAAGAGAAAGAAAAGCTATCGTAAACACAACCACAAGAAGCATCACAATCTCCGAATTCATCCCTTGTTCCTAGTTTATGGCCGTTGCAAGTTGTTGTGCTTTGCTCGCAATATTCGTTGTTGCTAGTTCCTGGCAATTCACACTGCTCACCCGGATTAATTGCTCCATCCCCACAATAATAACATCTTGAATCGTTGTAATGAATCGTTGGAGCACAAGGCTCTCCACTTCCAGTACCAACATTACAATTGCAATTTGGCAAACAAATCCCAAAAGAAGGATAATCGTAAAAGTCTGAACCTATGCATCTATCTTCTGGGCATGAGCAATCTTTATTCTCATCACATTGAGCTCCACATCCTCCGTAAGGAACTGTATCTTGCAAGTCGTCATCAGCACAAATGTGAACTATCGTTTCATTTCCTCGAGTGCAATAGCCTTGATTGTTCCCCAAATCAACACAATTGCTAGTGAAAGGATTCCTGAAGTCCCATGTGAACGGGTTGCTATCTGGAGTATAAGTGCAAGTTGCTATTCCTGGTAGATTGTAAGCGGAGCAATCAACTGGAATTCCAGGTTGACAATCTCCTTCTGGATGACACCATTCAAACCCATTGCAATACAAACCATCATCGCAAGTTGAATTATCTGGCTGATGAACACATCTGTCATTTTCTTCATCGCAATAATCTATAGTGCAACTTATCACATCAACACAATCATAAGGCTCAAGATAAACACAATTTCCTCTACCATCGCAATGATCTACTGTACAGAACAAACCATCGGCTTCACAAGACGTGCCTTCAGGTAAATTGCTCCTTATACAACGATAATTTTGACAAAATTCAGAAGTGCATTCATTGTTATCATCACAATCTTCATCAGTGTAACATTCTGGCAAAGAATAATTCAAAACAAGCTCAACCAAATCGTGCAAGCTGTAACCACCGTTATTACAAGAGCTATCTCTTGCTTGGAATTGAATCTTGAAATTGTTCACATCTTCGAGCGTTGAGATGAAAGGCAAGTTTATAACTTCCATTTTGTCAGAGCCAACGTTGGGTAAAGAAAAATCGAAAATTTTCCATGTGCTCGTGCTATGATCCCAGACTTTTATTCTTGCACCTTTCACGTAGTCTGTGCTCCTCTGCCACTCGAAATACAAAGTTGCACCGTTTATTGTTGTATGTTCAGGCAAATTTGGAGAAAATCTGAATTCGATATACTTTGAATCGGTATAATCATTCAAATTCCACATATATTTGGATTTATACCTGTTGTTATCGCTTGCATTCAGCTTTGCCAAATCTGAAGTTGTTAAAGTGTAAGATGGAGAGCTGCTGCTATCGATCGCGCTTGTTGGATAAAAGCTTGAAACTAGAGCAAGAGCTGAGTTTATGAGGAATGAGAAAAGAAGTGAGCATGATACAAAAATCAAAAGATTTTTTACCATTTTTTCAACCTTTAATCCTCACACTCCGGACATTTTAACTATATCCGTTAAACTTTATATCCTTTCAGTAAATTTCTATTCAGTAGAAATTATTCTAAAACTTGTTTTAGTTTTGCATTAGTTTCAACTATTTCTTCAGGTTTTTTCCTCGCTCTCTTGAAGCTAACTTGCTTAACTATTTGCCAAACATTCCAGAAGATTATTATCAGCAAGATTATCGCAATTATAGTAACAACAGGATTTGCTCTCACAAATTCTGCCAAAGCAACTAAAGCTGTAGGCATTTCTATCTTTCCCACTTCTTCTTTAGTTGGAACTATCATAGGTCCTATTTTTGTTAAATTCAATATTTCTTTCCTATAAGGATACTCCATGAAAATTGAAATTTCTCCGCTTTTGTTTGTTGGTGTCAAAGTGAAGATAACAGGCTCGGAGCTGTTAGCTTTAACGATCAAATCTTGAGAAGCTGGCTCCACTTCCCAATCTTCAGGTGCGATAACTTTTAGCTTAACCGATTGATTCGTTAATCCTTCATTCCTAACTTCAAAGCTTATGTTGAAAGGCTTGAACTCTACAACTTTTTCCGGAACTTCTATTTCAGAGATTGAAAGTCTTGGAACGGAAGAAACTTTCAAAACGAACAGAGTTGAGTTCTCAACTTTCTTCCAACTCCACCATTCTTTTCCAGTAACGTTGACCAAAAAAGCTCCAGTTTTTCCTTCAGGAATTTTTATCTCGATCCAGAATTTTTCAGGAATGCGGTAAACTCCTTTCTCAGGATCCCATCCTCTCAAAATCCTCACAGCCTCGAACTTCTCGGGAATTACTTTGACTTCAAAACCTTCAGGTAAACCTTTAACTGAAATGTTGAAATTCCGAAGCCAGTACAAGCCCGTGTTTAAAATCGTTCCGTTTATCGTAACAGTCTCTCCTGGAGAAGCTTCGACTTCTTCAGGCAAGCTTATAACGAAACCTCTGAAAGGTCTTGGAGCTTGTGCGAACTGGAAGAAATTCATCAATATTATCAAACCTGATACGAAAGCTACAGTTACCAAAACAGACTTCATTTTCATACCTATTAGTAATAAAACGTTAAAGGATTTAATAGTATATGTATAAACGATAGTAATTTTTTATCTACTTTGTAGTAAATTTTATGCAAAAGTTTAAAAACTTTCTCAAAAAACAACTTCTATTTTTGGAATAGTTGGCGGTACGTTCTCCAAAGAACTCAAGCTCTCTACTAATTTCTTTCCCTTCAGAGTTACCAAGTAAATCTTTCCACGCTTTGCTATGTACTTATGCCTCAACAAAACTTCTAGATGCTTATAGATCTCGCTACTACCTATTTTTATTTCATTCTTCTTGAAACCTTTCTCTATTTGTGTATAGCTCATAGGCTGATTGTTGAGTAAAAATAAAAGTAAAGCTCTTTTCGGAGAAGCCAAAACTTCACTTATCTCGAAAATGTTTATTTCGTTCATAGTGATTACTAAAAAGTAATTAAAAAATTTAAGCTTTTCCATTCGAATTCTTATTCTTCTTCTCCTCCCTTTCTTTCAGGAGGAAAGCAACTTTCTTCTCCAATTTTTCCAGTTCATCTTCTATCGTGTTCATCCTATCAAGCAAGCGAGAAAACATTTCAGCGAGCAGAGCATAATTCTTCTCCAGTTCTATCAAGCTAATGCTCTTGGGTACAGCATTCCCAGTTATGATCTCCTTAACAACTTTGTTCTCTTCCTTCATTCTTCCTAAGAATTATTTTAACTTAGCGCTATAAATTATTATTTTCATAGAAATTTTATTATGGAATGTGCGCTCGGTGCTGTGAATGAGATGATAAGAAGGATGAAAGAAGAGTTGATTAAAACTCAGAACATAGCTTATCCTGAGCAGATAGTTGTTGCTGAAATATATAACGTTACGGCAAGAGTTCTGTGCGAAGCTTGTAAAAGGCAAAGTGGAATGAAAGAAGATTGTAAAACTGAAGGGATGAAAAAAGGTGATGAAGTCAACATGGATGCTTTCATCCTTCTCAAACAACTCAAAGAAGATGGTTTGATATCAGAAGTTTATTACGAGAAGGTGTTTGAAGGACTGCTCAAGATGAAGCCTGAACTAGAAAAAAAGGTGAAAGAAGATAGGGAAATTGGGTTGCTTTAGGCCGATGAGAAAGTTTTGGGAATGGATTGAGAAGAAGTTTACATACCGGTGTCGATTTATCAACTTCAATCCAATATTGAGGGGCTGAAGACCGTAATGTTAAAATCAGAAACCTCTTAGGGGTTTGTCTTGCCCTTTCTCATCGGCCTTTGCAAAAAAAGAATGATTTTATGGTCATCCTCTTGAGAACAAAAAAGGAATCATCCCAAATTAACCCTTTGTGGTGTAGTTTACGATATTATTAATTCTAAGGAAGAATGACCTACACAACCACAAAGGTAGGGATTGCATACTTATTTTTATTTAAACTTTCAAGCTTAAATCTTTTTCTGTTGTTCTCGAGAACATGGCGTTATGATAATCTAACACACTTACTTTGTGGTAACCATAATTTAACAAAAGTTTTTCCATTTTTTCTGGTCTACACTCTATAATTAAAATTGGGTTACCTTTCTTTAATAAAGTTGTTGCACCTTTTATTATGTTTTCTTCCTCACCTTCCACATCAATTTTAACCAAATCAACATCTTTTGGTGATATCTTCATTTTCCTCATTATTCTGTTTAATGTCGACACAAAAGCGATTATCTTACCTTTTTTAACTATTTTTACATGACCTGTATCCATACAAAGGTCTGAAAGAAAAACTTTTCCATTTTTGTTTGATAAAGCAATCTTAATTGGTACAACGTTTTTAATTCGGTTTATTTTTATATTTTTTCTCAACATTTTGAAATTTTCAGGATGAGGCTCGAAAGCGTATATTTTTTTGAAGTTTTTAGATGCAATGATAGAATATCTTCCTAAATGAGCTCCAATATCGAGGAAAATGTTACCATTAAACTTCCTGATGAACTTTGTTATTTGTGGTTCATGAAATTTTAAAAAAAAAATAAAATCTAAAGTTTTCTCTCTGGTTAAAAATCTATACCCATAGAGCTTTAACGAGTTATTTTTTATTAAATTAGCAATTTTCTTTTCATCAATTCCTACTGTTTTTAAAAATTGCCTTAAAATAATATATATTATTACACTGATTTTATTCTTACATCGAAAAATCACTTCAAAATCTCTTATCCTGTGGATTAAAATTTCTCCCAATTGCATAAACTGTTTTATAAACTCTTAAAATAAATAAATTTTACTAGTTGCGCTTTATGATTAGATTGAAAATAGTGAGAATGTTGGAAGAGAGTAAAAAACAGATATGAAATGTCTAGCCGAGAGATGCATGTTATATCTTCTATGCAGCAGACCTTCTAGATTGCATGAAATTCCTAGAAAATTTTTCGAATGGTGTGAGAGTATGCTGAAAGTCAAAAAAAAATTGATCTTGAGCTCCAGTAGAGCTGACTTGGTCTGTGCAAACTTTTGGTTTTCTATCTATTAGCTCTGAATTATTTCAATTGTATTGTTGAAAGGGTTGAAGATAAAATTCCTGAACAAATAAAGCATTTCCATGCTTCTGTAAAACCTTAACTTGGTCTCATGCCATGTTCGTTATAGCTTGAAAGTTCTTGAAATTTTTATGAATAAATTTTTATTATGAAAAACAATTTTAAAACATGAAGAAAATTTTGTTTTCAGTTTTTTTCATAACAATTCTTTTAAACCCGGCTTCAGCTTGCATTCCAAGAGATTGGTATTTCAGCTTGAACTTGATAGGCTTGAATGTTGACTTGGAAAAACTTGAATCTGTCTGCTCGAGCGAAACTTGTTTTTTAACCGAAAATTTAATAGTCATAAAATCTCATTACGACGGAAGAGTTGCCTTGATGTTCGAGAAAAATCCGATCTTCAACACGACCTTGACGATAAGATTACCTTACGATATCGAAGAAGATACACCAAAAATTTCTTCCATAAACCCTGAAAAATACGATTGGAAGTATTCGGTGAAAACAGACTTGAATTTTTTGAAGAAATTTGGGATCTTGAGTGTAAGTGAAAAAGAAATAGAGAAGATATCTTCGCTTGCAACTAATGGAAAGAACATAATGTTGTGTGAAGGTGAGTGGAAGTTGCTCGAAGCTAATTGTTTTTGTGAAGATGGAAGAGAAGTTTGTTTAAGATGTTTTAAAGAAATCTACAATATCTCTTTACCGAAAAAAGTGATAGAGCAAAAAAAGGATTACTCTTTCTACATTTTCATGGTGCTGCTCGTGATTTTTCTTTTCTTACTCTCCAGGACTTTTATTCCTGCTAACATTAAAAATTTTAAGATGAGCTATTCAGCTTCAAAAACAGAGGGTAAGTGAATTAGATATATCTTGCCCTTCTCCAAAACTATCAATGGCTTTTTCTGCATCAGAGCATCTAGGTTTATCTCGTAAACCCCTTCTTTCGGCATCCTCACAGTTTCTATACCGAATTCCCTCTTCCTAACCCTTTTCACTTCTTCTCCTATCTTTCTCTCAACTTCTTTTTCAAGAGTAGTTTGCTTCGAAGCCAGTTCTTCTTCTATTTCCTTGACTTGTATTTCATCTTGCTGATTTCTTAAATACAGGAAGAATATCGATCCGCAATGTGCACAACCTCTCAGTATAGAAGGGTCTTCGTCCGAGAAAACAGAACCGCATCTCACACACTTATGCATTCATCTTACCTCCGTTAAAATCGAGAAAGAATTCGGATTCTTTTTTATCTTCTTTATGTACTTAGCAGGACCTATTAAAGTTAAGCCAGTCTTCAAACTCGTGAAAACTTTTTTCTCACCCCTCAAGCTCGCGAAGAAAAGCTTTACTCTATCTTTTTGCTCAGAAAATTTTTCTATCAACCTAGCTAATCCGCTAACAGGCTTCTTCAAGCTAGCAACTTCTATACCTGGAAAACCATCATCAACCCTTCTCATAGTCTCCCTTATCAATTCCATCTCTTCTTCAGGACTCATCACTCCGTCTGTAACCAATATAGTACCGTCTTTAACTTTACTCAAAATGAAGTTTATCCTCTTATCTCTCGGTTTTGATTCGAGTATTGCCGAAGATATGAAGTCGAATTTCAACTTCATCATCTCACCTCAAGTGTTTAGCTATAGCTTCGTAAAGCGATTCCATGTTTTTCCCTTTAAGTGCTGAAACTTCCACCACAGGATAAGTTGGAAAAGCTTCTTTTATCAGATGCGGTTTCGCTTTTTTCTTATCTATCTTGTTCGCAACTATTATCACCGGTATATTCCTTGCTTCCAAGTTTCCTAGTAGAGTGATGTTGACTTGAGTCAACGGATCGCGAGTTGAGTCCATAACAGCCAGAACAGCATCAACGTTGCTCAACCACTTGATAGCTTCTATAACACCTTCCGTAGCTTGCCTAGCCCTTTCCCTAGCTTCTTTTTTTGATAAGCCGTACTTGAGAAAAGCTCGGTAATCTACTTTAGTAGACAAGCCTGGCATGTCTAAGATACTGAGTAAAATCTTCTTCTTCCCAACTTTTATCTCAATTTTCTCTTTCTTCTGAACACTCCTAGTTTCATGCGGTATTCCCGTAACTTTACCTATTTCTTCTCCAGTCCAATCTAAAGAAATCCTGTTAGCTAGAGTTGTTTTTCCCACACCTGTTTCACCGTAAATCCCTATTTTCAGATTCCTCCTTATACCCAATATCCTGTAAATCCAATCCAAAAAGTTGAACTTCATATTTATAATTTGTTTTCTAATTGAAATTAACTTAACTCATCCAATCTAATAACCCTACCGTTCAAAACTTCGACTCTTGCCACGAATTTCCACCCATCACCAAGAACTTCAACAAACCTTCCTGTTCTGTGGAATTCAAGAAATAGGAGCAATATCAAAAGAAAAATTAGTAAAAATATTAAAAAGTTCATGGTTTCACTAGTATTTAGCTACAAGATCGTAAGTTCCGTTGTAAGCTAAGATGCAAAAAGTTCCGTTCGGTAAAATTTCTGCCAAACCCTTGAAAGCAAAACCGTAAGTTGCATTGTAGTAAACGCTCGTTTTGCAAGTCGTGAAAGTTATGTTTTCCGGAATTTCAAGATAAGTGCTGTTGGATTTGAAATAGCTCGGGCTTGTTCCTGGTGGAACTAACCAAATCTCTTTAGCAGGCCATCTGTAGTTGCCAAGCTTGAAGTTGAGAGTTCCGGTTAACATACCAAAATTAACCAGCAATTCTTGAGGCTCTATTTCTTTAATCGAACCTTCTTCTATCGTTACTCTTATGGCTCTTGCTGAAGAAAATACGAACAAAACCACAACTGAAAAAATGAATGCTTTGTCCAACTTCATGAAAATTCCTTCAACATAGCTTCAGCATTTATTTTTTTAACTCATCTCATGAGTCAAAACGATCTTTCTAAACTTCATGTCACGATTCATGAATATCTCTGGTAAAACGAAGAGTGCGATAGAGCCCATGGTTATGGATATGAAAAGCTCTCGTGGCTCGAGTGGAGCTGTTTTCAGTACTTGTTGCAAAGGTGGGAAATATACGGCCATCATCTGCAAAATAGATGAGAAACAGACAGCGGCGAGTAACTTCTTGTTATCCAAAAATCCTTTCTTGAAAACTGATTTTTCGTCTGACCTGCAGTTGAAAACGAAGAACAATTGGAAGAAAACAGCAACCGTAAGCGTCATGGTCCTAACTTTTTCCAAACTGTAACCTGAATTCCAAGCGTAAAAGAATACTAATGTTTCAGAAACGAAGTTAACCACGCTTGCTATAAGTATCATGGGTAACATTCCGTACAATATGCTTTCTTTCCTATCCCTGGGCTTTCTCCTCATTATATCTTTCTCGTACGGATCTGCAGCTAGGGAAAGGGCTGGAAAAGTGTCTGTGATCAAGTTCAACCAGAGTATTTGTAAAGGTAAGAGAGGTAGCGGATAACCCATCATCACCATAAAGCCAACTAACGCTATTTCACTGAAGTTAACACAAAGCAAAAATCTCACAAACTTTCTTATGTTATCGTAAATTCCCCTACCTTCTTCCACAGCTTTAACTATGGTTGCGAAATTATCATCAAGCAAAACCATGTCGCTAGCTTCTTTCGCCACTTCTGTACCTTTTACTCCCATGGCTATTCCAACGTCTGATTTCTTCAAAGCAAGAGCATCGTTGATGCCGTCTCCAGTAACAGCAACCACTTTACCCTTTTTCTTCAGAGCTCCGACTATTCTTGACTTATGTTGTGGAGAAACTCTTGCGTATATGGAAATTTTTTCCACTATTTCTTCCAGTTCTTCATCACCCATCTTTTCCAATTCTTCACCAGTCAAAACTTCTGAACCTTCAATTCCTATCTCTTTAGCCACAGCTACAGCTGTTAGCTTGTGGTCTCCTGTCACCATCACAACTTTTATACCAGCTCTTTTGCACTGCTCCACAGCTTCTTTAACTTCTGGCCTTGGCGGATCTATCATACCAACTAAACCCAAAAAAATCAAATTCTTCTCGATCTCATCTTCTTCAACTTTTTTCACTTTCTTGTAAGCGAAACCTAAAACCCTTAACCCTTGTCCAGCCATTCCCTCGATTTCCCTCTTTATCTTTACCTTCTCCTTTTCACCAAACCTCTTGACCTTTCCCTCAAACATAAGCTTAGAAGATATTTCAAGGATTTTTTCCGGAGCACCTTTGGTGAAAACAACATAATCTTCTCCTTCCCTGTAAACAACACTCATGAATTTTCTTTCTGAAGAAAATGGTAGCTCGAAAAAAGGCTCTTCTTCCCTGTTCAAACCGGCTTTTGAAGCGAGTACGAGGAGTGAAGCTTCTGTAGGATCTCCGACAACATGCCATTTCCCATCTTTGAATTCAATGCTCGAACGATTGCATAACAATCCAGCCCTTATCAATAACATCAAATCCTCTTCTTCTCTTGGATCAACCTTCTTTCCTTTCAAGAAGAAATCTCCTCTCGGTTCAAAACCGTATCCTGAGACTTCAAAGGTTTTACCAGAACACCAAATTTTCCTCACACACATCTCGTTGAGAGTCATGGTTCCTGTTTTGTCAGCGCATATCACGTTTACGCAACCCAAACTCTCTACAGCTGACAACTTCCTTACCAAAGCATTTTTCTTCGCCATCTTGTAAACACCTAGAGCTAAAGCTATCGTCACAACAGCTGGTAAGCCTTCCGGTATAGCCGAAACTGCTAGGGCAACTGCTACCATGAAGTTTGTGATTACGTCTAAGCCTTTGAGGTATGTTAATACGAATAAGAAGCCACATATCATCAAAACAACCAGGCCTAAAAATTTACCGAAATCGTCCAACTTTTTCTGTAGAGGTGTTTCTCCTTTCTCTTCTTCCACCTCCTTAGCTATTTTTCCCAATTCCGTGTTCATACCAGTCTCTACTATAA
The DNA here is from genome assembly GCA_039000425.1 of Candidatus Aenigmatarchaeota archaeon. GTDB lineage: Archaea > Aenigmatarchaeota > Aenigmatarchaeia > CG10238-14 > SCSR01 > JAVZGQ01. The sequence goes on along the minus strand of JAWBPV010000022.1, from coordinate 7,926 downwards.
CAGCTTTGCACCTTCCGCGAATTATCACAGTTCCCATGAACAACATGTTGCTCCTTTCTGCTAGAGGTAAATCTTCTATTCGCTTCGCTTGTTTTTCCACAGGAGTAGATTCCCCTGTCAGGGCTGATTCATCAGAAGCAAGGTTGAAACTCTCAAAAATTCTTACGTCAGCAGGAACCAATTCTCCTTCTTCCAACATTATCACATCACCGGGTACAAGTTCTCTAGAAGGTATCAAAGTTTGTTTTCCGTCCCTAAGCACTTTCACCCTTTGAACCATCATCTTCTTCAAAACTTTCATTATCTTCTCAGCTTTGTACTCTTGGTAAAAGCCGAGGAAAGCGTTTATTAGCAGTACAGCAAAAATAGCTGAAGCGTCTAGGAATTCTTTGAGTAAAAGGGAAACTACGCCAGCCACAAGCAACATGATTATCAAAAAGCTCTTGAACTGTCTCAAGAAAATTTTAGTTACTGATATCTTCTTTTCTTCTATCTCGTTCAACCCAAATTTTTCCATCCTTCTCTTGGCTTCTTCTTCACTCAACCCCTTTTCACTACTTTCTAAAATCTTGAACACTTCTTCAGTTTCGAGCACATGCCACTTGATTTGAGCCATAAGATTAATTTATTTTTCCAGCAAAATATTTGCGAGGGTTTTTCAAGAACATTTCCTTATACTCAAATTCGCAGAAGTGATGAAAAGGACAAGCGTAACATTTAGGATTTCTCGTCAAACATATCTCTTGACCAAACCTCACAAACCCTAGATTCACCATATACCTCTCTTTTTCCGGTACAAGCTCTTCCAACTCCTTCCTTATTTCCATGTATTTTGCTTTTTTATCCACCAAACCTAACCTTTTACTACAAACTTCAACGTGCACATCTACAGCGATAACAGGAAGGCCAAAACCGTAAGATAAAACGATATCTGCAGTTTTGTCCCCAACACCAGGAAGGTTGAGCAACTCTTCCCTTTTTCTAGGAATTTTTCCTTTCAACTCTTCAACCAATACCTTACACAACTTTTTTATTTTTCTGGCTTTTTGTTTGTACATACCAGAAGGTTTTATCAGTTCTTGCAATTTTTTATCAGGCAAATTCAATATTTCTTCTGGTCTTGATGCTACCGAAAACAAGTTTTCAGAAGCTTTTCTAGTATTTTCATCTCTTGTCCTTTGTGAAAGGATCGTTACGATCAAAAGCTTGAACACATTTTTACCAAATTTCAACAATCCTTCTACTTCTTCCCCATATCTTTTCCTAAAAAATTTCAAAACATACTTAACCTTCTCCTCTTTTCTCACAAAAATATAAAGATTTCTTTTCATAAAATATGCTTATGAAGAAAATCAGTGAAGTTTTAAGTGTTCAACTTTTCGACATTTCCCCTTCTTTCAAGCATTACACTCCAGATCAAATCATGACCGCTGCAGCTTTGAGCACTATAAAGCCGGAGAACGTTGAGGAAATCCTGGAAAAAATATCTGAAAAGGATGTTGAAATGATACATAGGGAATCAACTAGAAGAGGTCATGCTTCGATAACAACTTTGCCTTCCATATATTTAGTTTTTGACGGAAGTAGGGCTCTCGATTATTACTTCACATCAATTAGGCATACACGCGCTTTAGTTTTAAGCTCTAGGAGGGTGAGTTGGAAAAAAGAAGATATTTTGATTCCTGATGGAATTTATCATACCAAGTTCAAAAGCGACTACGAAAACATTTTATCTAAACAATTCGATTTTTACTCGGAAGCGATTTCTCTTAACGTTCCTCTTGAGCAAGCAAGAAAAGCTCTAGGATTAGGCTTTAGATCTCACTTCCTGTTGAGTATGTCTGTAGATGCGGGCACAGAACTTTCAAAAAATGTTGATTACGAATACATACCAACTGAAGTACATTTGGCCAGTAGGAAAATAAGTGATTTGTTGAGAGAAAATGTTCCAAAAATTTATGAGAACAAGAGTAAGCTGAAGATGAGAACCCTCTACCCCTTTCCGAATATCTTCACCGATCCTTATTTTTCTCCAGATTATTCAGAATATCTTGAGCGACCTTCTATTCTCAACTGCTCAATCCACAAGAGCTTTTGGGAATTGAAAGAAAAATTGGATTCTAGAAAGGATGAGAATTATTTCGAAAAATTGTCAGATATAGCACGTGCAAAAGTAAGCGTTACCTATACCAAGCCGATGAGCCTTGCAGTTTCAACGAGGAAAAAAGACACGGAACTATCGACATGGAAGTTGAATCTATCCATCTCGCTGCTCAAAGGTGTTTGAGAGAAATATCGAGCGATAAATTCAAGAGCTTCTACATCCCTGAGCAATTGAAGAAAAACAATATTGATGGAGAATACGTGAGGATAATAAAAGAGTCGGTTTCGATTTATGAGGAGATGGTGAAAAATGGCATAAAAGCTGGTGATGCTGTTTACGTAATCCCGCAAGGCGTGAAAGTTGTTGTTTTGGGTACGCTCAACGGATATCATTTATTCCACCCCTTAGGCTACTTTGGGGTGAGGAGTTGTCATACTTCTGAAGAAGAGATGAGAGAATTAACTCAACAACTCATAAAAGAGATTGAAAACGTGGAACCTTCTCTCAAAGGTTTGATAGGACCTAAGTGTAAAGTTGGATACTGCACTGAGAGGAAGTATTGTGGTAAAATTTTCGATTACAATCCATCTTATTCGCAAGAAATTCATAAGTTGTACAACTCATGAATTTTCTAAACTGAAACAACGTTCTATTTACTTATTTATTAAAAAATTAAATATCTTGCTGATGGACATGACTTTCGAACTACTCAATCAAGAATTGCAGAAAATAGTTAAGAGTAGGTTTCCAAAACCAACTCTAGTTCAAGAGCTAACTTTCAAGCCAGTTCTTGAAGGTAAGAATTTGTTGGTAATAGCCAAGACTGGATTGGGAAAAACTGAATCAGTCATGCTACCTTTATTCCACGTTTTGATGGAGAAAAAACCAAAACCCATAGCTATACTATACATCACACCTCTTCGTGCTCTAAATCGAGATCTATTGAACAGGTTGCTGTGGTGGTGTGGAAAGATAGATGTGGAAGCTTGTGTCAGACATGGTGACACTTCATCTTACGAAAGAAAAAAACAGGCTGAATTTCCTCCACACCTCCTGATAACTACTCCAGAAACTCTTCAAGCGATATTACCTGGTAAGAAGATTAGGGAATACTTGAAGAATGTTAAGCATGTTGTGGTAGACGAAATTCATGAGCTCGTGGACAGCAAAAGAGGTACTCAACTTTCACTAGCCCTGGAAAGGTTGAGGGAATTAACTCAACACGATTTCCAAGTAATAGGCTTATCTGCTACGATAGGTTCTCCGGAAAAGGTTGCAAGATTTCTTCGTCCAGACGGAAACATCGAAATAATAAAAGCAGTTCAACCAAAAGCCATGGAAATAAGGGTTTTCAGTCCTGGAGAAAATTTTGAAGATAGTAAAATAGCGAAGAAACTTTTCATTTCGTCTGAAACTGCAGCTAGGTTGAGGTTCATAACAAACTTGATAAAACAGCACAAATCAACTTTGATCTTCACCAATACAAGAGAATTCGCTGAAATATTGGCTTCAAGGATAAAAGCTTTGGAGAAAGATTTACCCATAGCTGTACATCACTCAAGCTTGAGCAAAGAAGTAAGGGTAAAAGCTGAGAAAGATTTCAAGGAAGAAAAGATAAAAAGCATAATAGCAACTTCTTCGCTTCAATTGGGAATTGATATAGGAAGTGTTGATCTGGTTTTACAATACATGTCCCCTCGTACTGTAACGCAAGCCATTCAAAGGATAGGAAGGAGCGGCCATGGTGTCGATAGGGTGAGTAAAGGGATGATAATAGCTACTGATGAAGATGATATATTCGAGGCAGCTGTGATAGCTAGAAAAGCTTTGAACGAGGAACTTGAAGATCTGAAGATGCATGAAAAGCCATACGATGTTCTAGCTCATCAAATAGTTGGCATCACCCTTGACAATTGGAAAATCGATGTTAAAAAGAGTTTCGATATCGTGAAGAAATCTTATCCTTACAAGAACCTCAGCTTTCCAGAATTTTTAGAAGTTTGTAAACAGTTGGAAAGTTTGGGTTTGATTTTTTTGAACGAAGAGTTGAAGAAGAGGAGGAGGGGCTTTGAATACTACTTCAACCAACTCTCAACTATCCCGGACACCAAACAGTTCAAAGTAATCAATTCTTTGGACAATTCTTTCGTTGGTGTGTTGGACGAAGAATTCGTAGCTTTGAACTTAGAGCCGGGCACAACTTTCGTCTTGAAAGGTGAAGCTTACAAAATAGTTTCTGTGGATGGAGAAAAAATACTGGTTGAGCCTGTTGAAGATTTCACGGCAGCTATCCCTGCATGGGAAGGTGAGCTTATACCAGTACCTTTCGAAGTTGCACAAGAAGTTGGTAAGTTGAGGAGAGAAATAGCTTCGAAACTCGAAAAAATGGGAGAAGAAGAGGTGGAAGAGGAATTGAAAAAATCTTACCCTCTAGATTCAAACTCTGCGAAAAAAATTGTTTCCTTGATGAAAAAACAGATGAAATACGGAATACCTGATGAAAAAAATTTGCTGGTAGAAGATTATGAAAATTTTGTGATAATCCATGCTTGTTTTGGTTCTTTGGTCAACGAAACTATAGGAAGGTTTTTATCTTCTTTGCTCACAGCCAGGATTGGTTCCGTTGGCTTGAAAACAGATCCTTACAGGATAATACTTAATTTCCAATCGAAAAATTTAGAATTGTTGAAAGAGATCCTTTTCAGAACAAAACCTGAGCATTTGGAACATTACCTTGATCTATCCATAACCAAAACCAAGCTATTTGAATGGAAGTTTATTCACGTTGCCAAGAGGTTTGGGGTTATTGCTAAAGATGTAGATTATTCTGGAATTAAGATGAACAAGATAATAGAAAGTTATGTTGATACGCCTATGTTCAAAGAAGTTTTGAAAGAATTGAAGACTGAAAAGCTTGACGTTGAAAAAGCTGTTGAGATATTGAAGAAAATTCAGTCCGGAGATATAAAAATTTCTTTCTGCAAAGGATTATCACCTTTGGGCGAAATAGGTTTGAAACATGAATTCTTGGAAGTGATCCCAAGCAAGCCAGGGATCGAGATATTCGAAATTTTCAAGAAAAGGATTTTGAACACTAGGGTTAAGCTGGTTTGCTTGAACTGTGGTCAATGGCAACAAACTTTTTTTGTGAAAGATATAGATGAAAAAACGAAATGTAAAAAGTGTGAAGCTAAGCTTTTAGCTATCACTAGTCCTAAAGATTTAGAAGTTTTGAAAATCGTGAAGAAGGAGTTGAGAGGGATTTTGGGTGGAAATGAGAGGAGAAAGTTTGAGAGGATAAGGCGAACTGCGGATTTATTCTTGGTTTACGGTAAAAGAGCAGCTCTGGTTTTAGCTGCTAGGGGGATAGGACCTGATACTGCAAAAAGAGTTCTAGCAAGGTTTCATGAAAACGAAGATGATTTGTTGAAAGATGTGCTGGAAGAAGAGAGGAAATTCTTGAGGACTAGGAAATACTGGAGCTTGTGATCAGCCCAAGCAATCGCTCCTTGAAAGACAGAGTGCTCCTGCAGAATCTCCGCAAAATGGATTACAAATTTTTGAATTGTATTCCGAGCTATATTCACAATCACATTTATCTTTCTCGATCGAGAAAAAGTTGAAGAAACTGGCTAAAGTTTCTCCTCCAAACCCCCTTTGGCCTAATAAGTCTGCAAGCAGCACGACGAGTATGAAACCCAACATCATTATCGCCAATACTATGGCTCCTGTTCTAGCTATAGTTTGTACGCTTTTTTTCGCTTCCTTTTTCGGCATAATTTTAATTTCTTTCACAAGGTATAAATAGATTAGCTCTCTTTTGGAAAGAGCAACATGCTCAAGAAGCCGCCTATAACACCGCCGAGATGGCCCAAATGGGAAACTGTGGGAGAAATGTTGAAGAAAAAGTAAAAAATCCAAGAGATTATGAATAAGATAGTTGCCGTGAAAAAAGGCAAATTTTTAGGTAAAAAGACGAAAGCTAGGAATACTATGGGTAGAGCTAAGAATAAGAACATTTGGGAAAATTGTCCGGAAATAGGAAGGAATAAAAGGAGTTGGAGAAAAGGTAAGAAAGAAAGGATTACCAAATAAGTTGGTATTTTTTCCAAAGGTCTCGTCAAGCTTGCCACTGCGAACAAACCGAATATCGAACCAGAAGCTCCTACGAAAGGAGCTTCCATGGAAATCCCAAGCAATATCCTCTGCACGATGTCAAAGCTTATGGCAGTGCAACCTGAAGATATGTAAATCGCTAAGAAAGGGATTTTTCCTATCCTGTTTTCGAGTGCGATACCAACTATCAAGAAGAATATTAAATTTCCTATCAAGTGGAAGAAATCGGCGTGTATGAAAGTGTATGTTATGAAAGAATACATTTTCGGCCTTGCCGGCACAAAACCGAACAACCTTTCATAATCCTTCAAGTAACTTTCAGCTTCTGGATTGAACATTTTTTCCAAAAAGTTTGAAGTGAATAAGAAAGTAGCGAGCATTATCGTTGAAATGGCTATCGTCACCAAAGGCAATTCTTCCATATTATTTATATGGAAAAAATCAAAAATATTCCGAGAAGCATTTTCAAAAAGAAAACTTTTCCAACTTGTGAAGCTATTTCTTTATTCCCGAAAAAATAGGTGAGGAGCCATTTGAATAGAGTGTTGGACAAAGCCGCTATTATAATACCTTTTGCAGCAACCTCGAGAGAAATAGAAGAAAGCGCTAAGGTTGAAAGGGAAATCGTGACGGCATCAACTTCTACGAATCCAGTTATCAGGGCTATCGGATAAGTAACTTTTTCTCCGAAATAAATCTTCAAGCAATTTATCAAGATCATGGCTAGCATGAACAAAATCCCAAACTTCAAAGCAACTTTCAAGTTTAAAGGCGAAGCCAGCTCTACTTTTGGTTTTTCTTTGGCTGTTTTCTTCAAGAAGCTGAAAGAACATAAGTAGCCGAAAATAGCAAGCGATGCAAGCGGGACGAATATTTTCGAAGCAAGGTTTAAGTTGAACAAAGAAGATAGGAAGAAAATTCTAAGGAACATGGTAGATGAAGCTAGCAATATGGAAAATATGGCTGAGTGGAATATTCTATCTTTTTTAACTTTACTAACCATTTCCATCGTTAAAGCTACTGAAGAAACCATACCTCCTAGGATTCCGGATATCATCATACCTTTTTTCGCTCCGAATATCTTCATCAATATGTAAGCCATGAAACTTATCGAAAGTACGAGTATTATACTCAACCATATCTGGAAAGGGTTCAAAGCTTGGAAAGGGTCCAAAGGTTTGTTCGGTAGAATCGGCAATACCACAAAAGATAGAACTGCAAAAAAAGCAGCACTCCATATCTCTTTTCTCGTTAAATGTTTAGAGAAAGTGTGGAGTATTTCTTTAGAAGCTAGGAAGAAAGTGAGAAGTATGGCAAGAGATAGTGAAATGTAAAAAGGTGATTTTTCCAAGTAGATGAAAACTCCTAAAAGAAAAGTTAGTATGAAAGCTATTTCAGTAGTTAAACCTATGGTTTTATCTTTCAAATAAGCTAAAATTGTTAAAATGCACGTTACAGCAAAACTTGTGTAGAATGGGATGAAGGAACCTAAGAGCAAGGAAAAATGAACTGATAAGGAACCTAAGAGCGAAGCTAGCATGAAAGTCCTAAAGCCAAAAGCCACTTCACCTTTTGCCCTTTTTTGCCTTTCCATTCCGACCAAAGCTCCTACAGCGAGAGAAAGCAAGAATCTTACGAAAGTTTCTTCTATCATGAAATTAAATTTATTTTTTCACAGAATAAGTTTTTCCACTTCTCTCTTCACC
>JAWBPV010000021.1:0-19100 GCA_039000425.1 Candidatus Aenigmatarchaeota archaeon | reverse complement strand
CTTTCTATGTAAAAATCATACTTTCCTAAAAGTTCTCCTGTTTGCCAATCAGTAGGTACTTCAGATCGCATTTGTATTATTATATCCGTGAGTTCTTTCAAAAATTCCTCGTCCCAATCATTAGATTTTACGCTGTTTTTTAGAATTTTCAAGTATTCGACAAGATGTTTGAAGAGATTTTGCGCTGTTTTCCTTCTTTCTAACAATTCATCCTCGCTTTCATTAAGAATCAAATTTTCAACTTCCTTTTCATCAAAAATTTCAATAATATCAAAATCAATAAGCAAAAACCTAGTTCCTAAAACCTGTTGCAACAAGATTTCATTTTGTATAACTCTTGTCGTGTTGAAGATCCAAACAAAAGGCGTTATTCCTGTATAAACCTGTCTTTTTCCTGCACCAGAATACTTTCCAATCATACCGTCTGTAAGTTCTCTTAGTTGCCCCCAAATTTCTCTTTTCGCATCTGTATCCATACTCACGAATTCCGCAAACTCTTGTGAAATAACTATCTTGTTTTTTAAACTAGGTGCTAAATCGTTCACATCCTTACTTCCTGTCACGAGAGTGTTTGCGGTCAATCTAGGAATTTTTAGTTTATGATCCAAACCTTCTAAAAATCTTACAAGTTCAGATTTTCCTAAACCACTCCTTCCTACAAAAAAAACTAACAAGTTTTCGATTTCTTTGTATGTGACAGGGATAGTTGCTAGTGAATACAAAACAAAGAGTGGATATGGGTTTTTGATTAAAAACAACGCACATAATCTTTTTGTTACATAATCAACAAATTTATCCTTACATAGATCCGTCTCACCAAATTCAAAACTTTCAGGAATTTCTAATTCTCTGCATTTTTGCTCTATCAAGCTTATCTCTTTCAGAAAATTCAAATAATCCTCTTCATTATTCAAAGCTTTTTGATACAATTCGCAACATATTTTCTTTTTCGTTTGTATGTAATCTTCAATCAAAGGTAAAAGAATTTCCTTTTTTTGTTCAAATTCTTCTTTTTTTATTTGTAAAAAATTTTCTAGCGTTATCACTTCTCCCATAATTCCACCCTTATTATTCTTTGGAGAGGAATAGCTTCTGTGGTATTATCAAGCTTTATCACCAAGAAGAAATTGTTTATTTTTTCCAAAATTCCGATCTTTCTACTTATCTTAGATCCGTCATCAAAGAAAACGCTCACTTTCCTTCCAATCCAATCCCTATCCATAATTTTAATTTGTTCAAAGGGGTATATAAAGATTTATATACCTTGCGTACTATATAATAATTATGAAAACCATAGCCTTAAGTGAAGAAGTTTATGTGAATTTGTTGAATTTCAAGCACAAGTTAGAAAAAAATGCACAAAGAACTCTAAGCTTTTCTGAAGTTATTGAAAATTTGTTAAAAAAAGGGGAAAAAGATGAAACTGATTTGCCCAAACTGCCTTGAAGAAAACATCTTTGAAGAATTTAAAGCTTTCTACACTTGCAAGTTTTGCGGGCAAACCAACAAGTTTGAAGAATGGACCAAAAAAACGCAAGAAATGAAGAAAACTGAAACGACAAAAGCAAAAAAGAAAACTCTCGAGTTGCCAGCAAAAATTTCCTTGACAACAACTGGAAGCATTTCTTTGCGAGTTTTCATCCCGCAAAACTACTTGAGAAAAGTGATGCATTTAGAAGTTTTGCCGAAAGAAAAATTGCCGAAGAGGGAAAAGAAAGGTGGTTGAAATGAAAAGAAAAACACTAAAGTTTGTTGAAAAAAATTATGACAAAAATCTGTTTTTTATGTTCATGGCACTGGTTTCGTTGGTTTTTTTGCTTTCTGGGTTTTACAAGAGTGATGATGTTTCATACTATTTTTTTATAGCAAATCTTATAATTTATTTCTTACTATTTCTCACAACAGAACCTAAAGAGCGAATAGTAAAAAAGGAGGTGATTGAATGAGATCTTATGAAATAAGGCAGTTGATCGAAAACTATTACGACATTCAAAAAATTAGGGTAGAAACTTTTAACCGTTTGGTGTGTTGGGTTAGGGAAAACAAGGAAAAGATAAAGGAATATTTGAAAAGCCAGTTTCGGATTGAAACCCATATTCGAAATGCGAGCCAGAAAGGGTTTGAAACCCAAATAGGGGATGCGAGCCACGGAATAATTGAAACCCACAAATCTAGTGCGAGCCAACCGGAAAATGAAACCCATGGTAGAGGTGCGAGCCAAAGAAAACTTGAAACCCATCAACCTTATGCGAGCCACTGTCGCGTTGAAACCCAGGAGAATGATGCGAGCCATTTTAGTTGTGAAACCCATAGAAGTGATGCGAGCCACGAGAGAATTGAAACCCATGATGTTTATGCGAGCCACATTTTGGTTGAAACCCAGGGTGAGGGTGCGAGCCATTTTAACTTTGAAACCCATCTTTCTAGTGCGAGCCACTTCTTTGATGAAACCCATCCTTCCTATGCGTTAAAACTCTTGGAAGAAGCGGAAAACCAAAAAGGAGTAAAAGGCATGAAAAAATACAGCGAATTTGTGAAGAAATTTGTTTTGAGCCAGGTTGAGAGTGAAACCCATCAAGGTGATGCGAGCCACTATGAAATTGAAACCCATTGTAGGGATGCGAGCCAGAAAGAACTTGAAACCCAATTTGTTGATGCGAGCCACGGTGGGTTTGAAACCCAGGTTAAAAATGCGATTTTCTCCGAAATAGAAAATTTGATTTGGTTCCACAACAAGCTTTACGAGACGGAAAAAGAGCTACAAAAAAGGTTGGATGTTTGGAGCAAAAACCACAAGTTAAGGAAAGAATTCTTGAACTATGTGAGAGGAATAGGCGGTGTTTTGGCTAGCGGAATAATAGCTTGGCTTGACGAAGTGATCCTGAAAGCAGAGCATCCTTCTTCACTTTGGAAGTACTGCGGTTTGTATCCTGGAAGTGAAAGGAAGAGAGGAGAAAAACTTCCTTACAATTTAAGGCTCAAGTCATTTTGTTGGAAAATCGGGCAGAGTTTTATAAAGTTTAAATGCTTTGGGAGAAAGCTTTACGATAGGTTTAAGGAAGAGGCAAAACAAAAGCATCCTGATTGGAATAAGATGCACATCCACAATCACGCAAGGAGGAAAGTAGTCAAGGTGTTTTTGGCTTGTTTGTGGAAGAAGTGGAGAGAGATGAACAACTTACCGACACCAGAGCCATATGCAATTGCTCATTTAAAACATTCTGATTTAATAACTCCAGAAATGTGGATGGAGAAAAAGACGGCGGGCGAGAAAAATATTTGATGAAAATAAAGGTGATAACAAATGAAAGCTAAAATGTATGTAAGACTTATTGAAATGATTTTAAGCCATTTGAGCATAGGTTTTGCTGGAATATTTACTGCTTTTTGGTTTCAATTTAGTGAAATCTACTATCTCTTATTAGGAATTTACTTTCTTGTGACAGGAGTTTTATTTCTTTTTGGTCTAATAGAATGGTTTTTAAATAAAAAGTTTGGCAAAAGATGGCAGGAGTAGATGTATGAGTCAACTTGATGTTTATAATTATTTGAAGAAAAAAGGTGGTTGGGTCACTTCAGAAGAGATAAGTAAAAAAACAAAAATTTCAAGAGTCACAGTTTACGCTTATTTAAAAAGGTTGAAAAAACACGATATGGTTGAAAGTAAATCAGCAGGAAAAGGAAACTTATTGCTTTGGAGGGCAAAAGAATGAAATCTCTCATCTTAATGGTGTGGGAAGGATACAATCAGGGGAAACCTGTAGAAACCTTCCTTTACAAATTGGCTTTAAAATTGAGGTTGTATGAGCTTATGGTGTGGTTGGAATGAAATACACTTGGTATAGGGAACAACTCACAAAAAGAATCGAAGAATTGGAAAAATACATCGATAAAATTAAGGAAGAGGAAAACAAGGAAGATTTTCTGTTTTTAGCCGAAAAGTTGCTGGAGCTGTATGAATACTATCGGTGGATGTTGAAGTATTTCAGATAAGGTGATTGAATGAACAAAAGAATAAGAACAATAGAGATAAATTTAAATACTTTTAAATCAATTTAATATTATGCACGAGTATTTAATAGAATGTTTAATTTGCAAAAAGCAAGTTAAATTTATTTCTTCTAGTTTGATAATAAATGTGAATACCATAATGGAAAAAACGAATTTCTACCGTATGACAATAAAAACAAAAGATAAAAAAATAAACGGTTGGGTGTGTAATGATTGTTTTCAAAAACTAGGTGTTTGATGTGGTAGTTTTAAGATTTTTAACATTAGATGATTTGATAAAGGAATTAAAAGCGAATGGTGAAACAAGCTTAAGGGCAGAGATAATAAGCAGAATGGAAAGTGGTGTAGTAAGGCATTATTTTTTGGTTATAACAGGATTGGTCAAGAAAAACATAATCTTGAAGTTTGAAAGTTACTTAGGGAGTTGCCTTAAAGATGATGTGGAATTCGAAAAAAACCTTCAGGAAAATTTAGAAAAGCTTAAAAAGGATCTTGAAGAGAAAGAAGCTATAAGAGTTGGAAAAGGGATTTATGAAGAATGAATTTGCCCAGATGAATTGCTTTGCTGTTGCGCAACTATATCCTCCATCATTTCTGCTTTAACCCTCTCCTTTCCTTTTAAGAACTCAATAAGCGCTGATCGGACAACTTCCGAAAAACTCAAACCGTAATACTGTAAAAACACTTTCACTTCTTCGTCTAGCTTCTTGGTCAAAACAACACTTTTTACAACAACATCTCTCTTTCTATAAACCATACACAACACCTGTTATATAATTAGCATTTGTTATTTAAGTGAACTACTGTGAACTAATTAGTTATATGGAAGAATGAATTTCTTTGAGTCGCTTTGATATTTTTTCTGCTAGTTCTTGTTCACCCATTTCCTTGATTTTGGCGTATTCGATTGTAGTTTGAATATTTGAATGTGCCATAAGCTTTTGCAATCTCAACAAATCTTCTGTTGTTGTTCCTTCTTTTACCCCAAAGATTCCGAAAGAGTGCCTAAATCCGTGCAAAATTCTTTTCTTTTTTATACCTAAAGCATTTAGAGTTTTCTTCAATATCTTGTAATACCACGATCTGGTGTGTCTGAATACCTTTTCTTTAGGATCAGTAACTCTGTATTTTTCGCAATATTCTTTAATCAAATCTATGACTTCTTTGCTAACTTTTATATTTTCTCTTATCCTTTCGCCATCTTTCCTGAATTTCTTTCCGATTTGGAAATTGATAAAGTTACCTTCAAAGTTTATATCCCTCAAACACATACCATCCATTTTGTATCTTCCACCTAGTATTTCTGCTACCCTTCTTCCTGTGAGGAAGAGAACCTTGAAGAAATAATATTCTTCAGGGAAATTGTTTTTCAAGTATTGGAATATTCGTGCTAATTCTTCTTCAGTATAGTAGTATTCTTCGGTAAGCTTGAACACTCCCATATAATTATTAATTGAATCTAAAAATATTTAAATGGAACACTTACTCATGTAAGTGACATCAAAAAATTTTGCTAAAAAACTGTTTTGTTTATTTAAACTTTTTTAATCTAACCTTTTGGTTTCTTCTTTCAAAGTTTTGCTGTAATCCATAACTGCACTTCTTATTATCTGTGGATCGCAATCTATCCTTTCAGCAATCCAAACATATTGCTTTCCTTCTTTCTCATGCAAATAATAACATAGTTTGGCAAACCTTTCTTTCCATTTCTTTTCAAACCTGCTCACCGTCACTTCTTCTTCGTATATTCCTGATTTCTCTCTCAATTCTTCAAAAAGTTTTTCTTCTTCGTGAGTTAATGGTGGAAAAGTTACAGGAGCGACAAAATTTGGCAAACTTTTCAAAATCGATATTTTTTCAGTTATTGAAAAATTAATATATTCATCCTTTTTGCTCTTGTAAATTTCATCCAATAATTTTTGGTTTTCGTCCATCCTCCAGGGATCTTTTATAAATGGACTCCAATCTTTCTTAAAGATTAAAGCAATTCCACGATCTATTACATGTATCCATATTTTTATTCTATGGTTTCTAAAATACTCGTTAAAATCCTTGAATCTAGGCATTAGCAAGAGTGAGATTTTGTTTTCTCTTCTGCAAATTGCGTAAACTATGTTTAACAAATGTTGAATTTCAGAATACCACTGAAGTTTATACAAAACTTTTATAGCCTCATCAACATCAACAACACTATACTTTGGCAATTCAATTATAAGCTTTTTGATCTTATCTTTATCAGGATTGAAAACAATATTTCGCTCGAAATCAAAATTTTCATCCAAAGCTTTTCCTAATTGAATTGCAAATGTGCTTTTTCCAACTCCTTCTTCGCCTGTTATTCCTATCACAGCGTCATATTTTTTTCTGACTCTAGATTTCACTTCTTTCACTAAAGCGTCAAAATTCTTTTGAAAATCCAATTTCATTCAAATAACCTCGAAATTTTTTCTTCATCCGTAAGTTTTTCCTTTACTTTTAGTGCCAAACCTAGCTTTTGCCTCAAATCTAATAGCATTCTTTTTAATTCAAAAATTTGTTCTAGAAATTCGTCACTAATTACAAATTCTTTATTGACGGATCTATTTATCAAATAATTTTTTAAGTTTATCTTTACTAACTTAAACTTTCTTTCAATCTTTTTTCTTATTTTCTCATAAACAAGTGGTCTGATCCAATCATATAATTCTTCAAGCATATTCACAAATCTTGTCAGTGCTTTGTCATAATCTTGCCCAGTGCTTTTATTTCTTACAATAATACTCAGTTCTGCAAGGGAATCACAAATCAACGCCATTCTTTTGAATTCAAATCCCCAAGGAGAATATTCTGATTCTTCTTCTGGCATAATTTAAATTAAGTTAAAACTATTTAAATAACTTTAACTAAAAAACAATTATGGAAAAAGTAATAGAAGAGGCACCATTAACTTCTTATGTTGAAGGAGATGTTGGAAAATGGGAATTGGATATCAAAACGATCGTGGAAGATATAGAAAGAATTTTCGGAGGTTATAGATTCGAACTAGTTGATGGAAAAGTTAAAAAAATTAGGGATGAATCACAAGCAGTTTTGAATGAAAAAGGTTTGAGATATTTAATAAGCAGAGTTATTTCGATTTTACATCAAGGAACTGCTTTAAGTGATTTGAGTGAAGATATGATTAGGAAATTTGTGTTGTTTAAAAGCGACGCGATGAGAATGGAAATGAGATCAAAATGGAAAGAGTTTGGTTTGAAAAGATATTATTTCGAAACAACTGTTTTGGATTTAGCATTTCTTATGTATGCTTGGTTAATGAGAGCGCATAAGGGCGGTGAAAGAACTTATAGAAGGGGAATAGAAAGAAGGGTGATCGAACAGGTAGAAAGAGCGAAAAAAGGAATACTTGAAACCGTAACAGGTTTGTTTAGGAGGGAATAAATATGGAGCAAATTTTGTTTCCAAAAATTGATATCGGTATGATTTTCTTTTTATTAATGCTTTTTTTAGTTGTTGGTTTAGGGATGTTATTCCTTATGTTGAGAAAGAAAGGAAGTTTGAGGAAAGTTTATCCAATTCAAGTTGAAATAATAGAAGAGCGACACGGAAACAAAGTTATTGATTTTGATTTTGCTAGAAGAGTGGAAGAAACAGAACAAGGAACTGTGATTGAGCTCAAAAAAAGAAAAAAGAAAATACCACCAATACCTTTGAGTTTCTTGATTTTAGATAAAAGAGGGAAATCACACTTGAAACTTTACACTCCTGATAATGAAAGATTCTTTCCTATCAAAATAACTTCTAGTGGAGAAGAAAATCCTGAATTTTTAGAAGAAAAGAGTTGGGATATTGTGGATTACAGAACTGGTTTGAAATTGAAAGAATTATTCAAAACAGAAACTTTTATTGAAAAGTATGGAAATATCTTATTTTTCATTATGTTTGCTTTCTTAACTTTGATTGGAATGTATTTTGTGTTTGGAAAATTAGGGGATGTTGTTTCTGCAACATCCAATCTAGTTGAAGTAACAAACAAAAATGTTGAAATGCTTAAGAGTATAATCCAAAGTTTAGGAGAAAAGGGAGTATTGAATGTTACAGGACCAACACCACCACCATATTGAATTTGCTCTTTTAGATCCTTTTAATGTCAGTTTTTATTCTTACAAAAATAAAAAAATTTACATCGACCAGAAATTCAAAAATTCAAAAAAATTGGACGAAATAATTAAACACGAGGTTTCGCATCAAACAAATCCATTTACTCTAGAAACCTTGAACTTCTCTCTTTTACCTGAAATCTTGAGATACAAACCTCTTCACATATTGCAGATATTGTTTCCTTTCGCATTAGTAAAAACAAAAGAAGGGAAATTTTTCATCGGTATAGATCCTTTAGGTATAATCTCTTTGCTAATTCTCATAATCACGATAAGTTTTGTTATGACTTTCAGGACCTATTATTGTGCAACGGATTTGAAAACAGGAATCTTAACTTGTTATGAATGTAGAATTTTTTCTTGTAAAATAATTGATTTAAAAGATGTTACAAATATTTTTAACTTTTCATATTCAATTATAAACTATGCTGGATAAACTTATAGCAGGTGTGAAAAGCTTTGTTTCTAATATTTCAACTCAAATCCAAAAAGGTATAGGTGCTTTTGAAACTCTTACAGGAATAGATATTCCTTTTGTAGGAAAAACTAAAGAAGAAATTCAAGAAGCTAGAACAAAACCCACTATTTCAACTTATCAAACTCAAACTATTTCTACAACTCCTCAAACAACTAAACAAACAACTCAAACAACCCAAGCTACTACTCAAAAAACTTCCACTTTTACTTCTACATCTTCTCCTTTTAAACCACAACAACAAACAAAAATTGAAACAGAAAGTAGGTTTAATGTTGGAAATAGCGTAAACGAATATACTTTAGCTTTAATGCAAAAAGAATTGGAAAAACAAGGTAGTAAAATAGATAGAGTTGAAATCAAGCAAGACGGAACATTTGAAATTGTTGTGAAAAATACTCAAACTAGTTTATCTCCTTCTTACTTACAAAAACTTTATGCTGAAAAGGATAAAGAATCTAAACAATTGATTGAAAAGCAACAAAACATAGAAAGATTTGTTTCTTATACAGAAAGAGAGGCAGAAAAAGGAAATGTTGTGGCAAACATAGTTAGGCACATCGCTCCTAGATTTACCGCACAAGATCCTTTTGGTTTTAGAACAATCGCAACTTTTATTTCTGGAAAAATACAAGGAAAAAGCGACAAGGAAATTGCAGAAAAAATTCAGCAAATAAACAGGGAAGCTTTATACTCCATAGGAGAAATGAGTGGTGTCGGCGAAGGTAAAGCAAAACCTCCTACTCAATTCATACCTGAATTTACGGTTAAATCTCCTGTTGGTCAATTGGGGATTGCAATCGGTGCTAGTTATACGGTGGGTGGTGCGATAAGTAGTTTTGCTCCAGCATTACCTTACGGTGAAAAAATTGCCACTTTTTTATCACAACCAACAGTAAGCAAAATTTTATGGGGAACTGGTTTGGGCGTTACTGGTTTAATTGAACTAGGAAAAATAGAAGAAATGAGAGAAATGGGAATTCCAATAGAAGATATAGTTGCTGAAACTGGAAAAGATGTTGTTTTGGCAGTTGGATCGATTTCAGGTTTTGAAGAAGGAATAAAAAGCGGATTACCTTTAAAATATAGAAGATATTATGTCACTACTCCTGAAGGAGAAGAAATAACATATTGGAAAGGATTGACACTAGAATATGGACAAAAAGGTAAACCGTTAATAGGATCTACACCTGAAGGAATAAAATTGGGAACACCTAAGTTTTCTAAAGAAACTATAGAAAAAATTTTTAGCGAATCATTAAAAAGCGGTATAATTCCGAAATCACCAACTGAAACTAGAATTCTAATAGAAAACATAGGAAGGAGGATGTATCCTGATGTGGAATATGATTTGATAACAGGTAGCATAAAGCTTAGAACATCAACATTCGGCAAACCTGCACCTTATAAAGGCGATGAACTGCCAATAGAAGATGTTTTCAAGAAACACGGATTTACTGAAAAAACAGGAAAAGCAATAAAGGAATGGATAAAAAAGCAAAGGGAAGCTTTGGTTTACGGATCGACAGGTCAAAAACCACAGATGGGTGATTTTATGAAAAGAAAACCAAATGATTTGGATATTATGCTCAAATCTGTTGAAAAGAAAACGAAAGAAGTTTTGGAAATAATCTTTAGTGATCCAAACGCAAAAAAATTGGGTATAAAAATCGAACCACACAAAACAGGAGTTTTAATATCTACTCGTGAAGGGCATTTGATGGATATACATAGTTGGGAAATTCCTTCTTATGAAGGTAGCATATTCGATATAGAATACATAGGTTACGGATTCAAAGGAGAACCAACTATAAAGATAGGAGGAATTAAAACTCATAGATTGAGTGAACAAGCAACTAGAAAGATGGTTTCTTCCTTAACTATGAGAGAAGGAGGCGTCTTTCCTAAAGAGCATAGAGTTAAAGATATAGAATATCTTGACATAGAAAAAGCTTTAGGTGGAGATCCTGAATTAATACACAGACTAGCCAAAATTTGGAAACAAAAGCTTACTCCGAAACAAATAAGAGAATTGTTGAAAAAAAGAATTTTAGAAGACGAATTAACACTATATTACTCGAAGGGAATAGAAAATCCTTTAGAAACTTTTTCAAGAGGAGTTTCTACATCTACAACAAGTGGAATAAAATTAACTTTACCTTCAGAATTTTCTCCGTCTAGCAAAAAACAAGAAGAATTTTCCGTATCGATTTCTTATAAACCACAAGGATCAGAATCTATTTCAACATCTTTGCCTTCAGAATTTTCTTTATCAAGTTTTGCATCAGAATCTAAATCTCCTTCCACCTCTAAGCCATCTAAACCATCAAAAACTTCATCATATTCTTCATCTTCGTCATATTCATCTTATTCATATTCGTCATCATCTTCTTCACCACCTTCAAAACCATCAAAAACTTCATCACCATCACCTTCCTCATCACCACCATCTTCCCCACCTTCTTATTCACCGCCTTATCAACCATCTTCAAAACCATCAAAAATTTCACCTCCATCTTCACCACCACCTACTTCATCACAAAATCCATTAACTTTACTAGTTCCGCCGATCAAACAAGGTATTAAAACACAAGAAAAAACGTTAAAAACATTTAAAACAAAGGAAAGATATAAACCATCTCTGAGTGCTTTGATTTTTGATGTGGAATCTGAAAAACTACCAAAAGAAGTTACTGGATTTGAATTGGTTAGACCTTTACCTAAAATTAAAGGAAAGAAAAAAGATTTATTAGAAGAAACTTTGGGATTTTAGTAACAAATCTTTAAGAAAATTTAAACTAATTTAAGAATTATGAAAGGAACAGTTTCAGATTTATTGATAATAATGCTAGTTGTGTTGATCTTAGCAACTACTTTTGGAATATTGTATTTCATTTCACAAAAATTAAATGAAGGAATGAGTAGCGTTTTACCAAATTATGCTTTGGAAAAACAAGAAAAAGCTACAATAGGTTTAGGAATTTTATTTAATAGTTTGCCATTTCTTACAATAATACTAGGAATAACAAGCATAATTTTAGCTTTTCAAATTCCAGCACACCCTATTTTCGCACCAATAAGCATATTCATTTTAGCTTTATACATATTGCTTTCGACAGTTTTTTCGAATATTTTTTACAATTTAGGATCAAATACTATATTAACAAGCGTTTTTAATCAGTTTCCGCTAGTCGTTTACATTATGCAATACTTACCTTATGTTATTGCAATTTTAGGCGTTTTGATAATTATTGTTCAATATTCAAAAGTTGGTGGTTCAGAATGAATAAAAAAATTTTATTGCTCAGCATATTTTTCTTTACTCTAATCTTTCTTCCAAAACCATCTTACGCTTGGTGGAATTCAAATTGGATGTTCAAGAGAAACATAACTATAAACAACACAGCAAACTCTAATACTTTAACAGATTATCAAGTTGCCATAAATCTAACTTACGATTCTGACATGCAACCAGATTTTTCAGACATAAGATTTACTTTTTACAATTCGACAAGCGGGACGGAAACTGAAATTCCTTATTGGATTGAAAGCAAGGTTAATTCTGCTTGGGCTTATGTTTGGGTTAAAGTTCCTTATATTCCTGCTTCAAGCTATGCAACGATTTATGTTTATTATAAAAATTCAACTGTTGTGAGTTCGGCGAGTAATGGAAGAAACACTTTTATTGTTTTCGATGATTTTGAATCCAGTCTTGACACGAACTATTGGAATGTGAGTTATTATTCGGGAAACACGATAAGCGTGGAAAATGGAGAGTTGGGTTTGAGGTGTTATCCACATTCGTATTGTTTAATTTACAAAGTTATACCGAGTTCGAACAATTTGATTTTGGAATTTAGGTGGAAAGTTTCTTCAACTGATGGAACAGTAATAGGAGCAAGTTGGGGTCCGAAAGGAGTGTTTTGGTTCAACGCTTATGATTGGGCAGGTTCTCCCTGGAGTGCCAATTCAAAACTTGGAATGCACTGGGTAAAATCAGGGAGTGAAAGTTCGGGAGATTTTGGACCAGCGGTTATAAACCAGTGGTACGATGTTAGAGTTATTTACAATTCAACAAATTATGTTTACGCATACGCAAAAAATTCTACTATGCCTTATACTTTGTTGAATTACACTTATGGAAGCGAATGGACCTCAGCAAACGCAATAATAATAGGAAAAGGTTATGAAGCATCATCATATCCAAATCCTTACTTGCAAAACACTTACTCTTCTCCAGGTTCTTTACCATCTTCTAAAAATATTTGGTTCGATAATGTTAAAGTGAGAAAATTCACTCTAAAAGAACCAACTTATTCGATAGGAGAAGAAGAAATTTTACCAAACCAACCACCGACAATAACAATTTACTCTCCTTTAAATCAAACCTATTTTAAATCCTATATAGAGATTTCTGGAAAAGCAGTAGATGACCAAAACACATTTTATTTTGCAATTTTGCTGAACGGGGAGAATTCATACCTTTACGAGAATGAAACTTATCAAAGCAACACATTAATAAACTTAACTGTATCATTACCTTCAGGAACTTATTGGGTTAAGTTTGTTGCGAATGATGGTTATAATCAAACAAGTCAAACAATCTACTTCACAATTAAAGATTATGAAGTATCACAAGTTTCATACCAAACGAATGTTTACGAAACTTCAAATCAAAACTTTACAATAGTTTTGAGATACAATCCAGATTTAGTGCAAAACATAACTTCAAAACTAATTTGGAACGAAACAGATTATGGTTATAATGAGTATCAAGTCAAGAATTCTACACACATAACAAATACCAAACAAATCACTATTCCTTTAATAATAACAAACAACACGCAAATACAGTTTAAGTTTGAAAACAAAATAAAATACAATAATAACTATGAATACTCTGAAAATACTACTTCATACAATCAAAATGTTTTGTTTGCTTATTGGATTCAACAAATCACTTCGGATAAAACTAATTATCTAGAAGGAGAAAAATTGATTGCAAAATTGTTTGTTGTTGATTTAATAAGAAATGCTGAATTAAGAGCATCTTTCAATCTACTAAATGAAAGTAAAGAAAAGATCTCATATGAAACATTAGATAATGTTAAAATTTTTAATCAAAGTTTTTATGTTTACCCAACAGAAACTCAAAACTTAAGTAGAACATTAAATGTGACTCTCTTTGTAAGTTTTCAAAATAGAACTAGGATAATGAATTCTAGCAACGTAAACATTTATGTTTTTTATCCATTTTTAACAGTTTGCGACTCAACTTTTTCTACTAAAACACTAGAACTCAGAATTAATGATGAAGAAAATTACAATTTGATAAATGGAAGTATTGATTTTATGGGAACTGTGAGAAGTATTTATGGAGATATAAAAAGGCAGTATAGTTTTGAATTCAGAAATAACAATACATACTCACTTTGTTTGTATCCAACATGGGCAATCTTGAAAATAGATAGCATTATACAATATTGGGCAAATAATTATCCTGATCGAAATTACTTCTTGCAAAATGCAACTTTAACAAACACAACATCACAACTTGATTTATATTTGCTTCCTTCTGATCTAGCTACACCCATTTCGATATATGTGAAGACGAGCGAAGAAGCACCTGTTGAAAATGTAATAGTTAAAATAAGAAGGTTTTACATAGGAAAAAACAGTTATATCACTGTTGCGATGACAAAAACCGATTGGGAAGGGAAAGGATTAACATATCTAAGAATAAATGAAATATGGTATAGCTTTATTCTAGAAAAAGATGGAGATATTTTAAGGGAATACCCACCAACAATAATACACTGCACTTCTTCGCCTTGTTCACTCACACTCTATACTTCTCAGCAAGAATCCGCAACATACTTTAAAGTTTTCGGAAAAATAAAGTATTACTGCGAAATTAATGATGAAGAAAAGAAAGTGAGGTGTGAAGTAACAGATCCAACAAATCTTATGACAAAAAATACATTAAGTTTAGAAAAGAGATCTCCATTCAGTTGGGAAAAAGTATGCGAAAGTGACGGATACAGTTCTAGCAACATTCTTGTTTGTGATTTGGATAATAATACTACTGGAATTTATTTCTATAATTTGATTGCAGAAGTCGGAAACCTAAAATACAACCTTGAATCAGATTATTTGGATTGGGGGCAAGCTATAATTTGGGGAAGTGCAGGATTGCTCTTGACATTTTTAATTGCTGGAACTTTAGCATTTGTAGGAGTTGCAAATCCTGTAGTTTCTATTGTTTTAGCAATTGCTGGAATCCTAGTTGGTTATGCTCTTGGTATGATGGTTGTAAGCATCGGTGCATTAGTGGGTTTGATAATAGGGATGATATTTTTGGTTTATAAGATGAGAAGTTAAGTAACAAACTTTTAAAACAACCTAAACTAATTTAAAAATATGGAAATAAGACAATTTTTCATATTGCTTTTAGTTTTCACAGTAATAACCATATCAGGAGGGATTTTTTTAAGTAATATAGGAAAAAATTATGGTATCCAAATCGAACAAGTAGGAACTATGAAAACAGTAAATGAAATCGGAACAGAAATGGAAAGTTTTGAAACCCAACTAAGAGAAAGCAAAACAGGAATAAGCTTAGTAGATGTGCCATTTATGATAGTTAGCGGTGCTTATACGGTAATAAAATTATCCCTATTAAAAATTCCTGATTTATGGATGAATTTAATAAATGATATGGGTGGATTTCTAGGAATTCCATCTTGGGCGTCTAGCACTATTGTTGTGATTTTGATCACAACCTTGATATTTGAAATATTAAGTATATTATTCAAATGGAAGGTGTGATGAATGTGGTATCCCAATCCAAACTTCAGCGAAATTAGCGATATTTTTGGGTTTTCAAACTATGTCACGAATGGTTTGTTTAGTTTGTTTTCTTTGTTGGCAATTTGGTTTATAGCATTTGCGTTTTTTAAAAGATATGAAACAAAAGTTGCGATTGCTGGTTCTACTGCTTTAACTTTTTTGCTTTCAATTCCATTAGTTTTCATAAAGTATAATGGCGTCCCATTAGTTGATCCTAGTTTTGTTTTGGTTTTGTTAATCCTCACTGCAATATCAGGAATGTGGTTATGGAAAAATGATTAGTTACAATTTGTAAACAAAATTTTATAAATTCCTTTTTTTGTGATTACAATTTAGTGAGAAATATGAATATAATCTCAAGACAGAGTATAGGATCTCTAATAGGAGTAGCAATATCTATCTTGATACTAGGAATGGTATTATCAGTAGGAACTTACTTCACTTCGCAAATGAAAACAACAATAACTAACGAAAACGCAACAAACATTCTCGATAAAGTAATAGTAGCATTTGGAACATTCGCTGATTGGATCAATCCACTTGCTTTCGTGGCAGTTGCTGCAGTTGTGATATTGCTATTAGTCGCAGTTTATCTCAGATTGAGAGGCGCTGTTGCAGTTGCAGGTGAATAAAACTAGAAATTTACCAAAAATTTCTTGGCTTACTTTTTTCCTTTTTCTTTTTTGAAAAGATTTAAATATTATTAAAATGAATTAAATATTGGTATGGAAGAATTGATTTTAGCATTTTTGGGAAATGCTTTTTTCTATGTTTTTTTATCTTATATTTTACCTGAAAAATTTGCTCCTTTAAAAATTTTGTTTATCTGTTTAGGATTCTTTTCTTTTTTTGGTTTGTTCGGAATATTAACTATTGGAGAAAAATTAACGATACAAACTAGTGAAGGAAATGTAACAACAATCGAAACTCGATATAAAAATGAAGATGCTGTTTTTACAATAACTAGTAGTTTTATGTATGTTGATTTGGTAGCTTTGGCGATCACTATAGTTTACACCATAATTATCTTATTGATTGAAATCTTCAAACCTGTTCAAAAAGTTGTTGAAAGGTTAAAATGATGACAAAAGTAATGAGGGTTAGTGATGGTTTCTATAATGTTATTCAAAACATCAAGGATCTGCTTTCAAAAACCTACAATAGAAAATTCAATACTATTGAAATAACCGAAAAAATAGCTTTTGCAATAGATTTGATTATAAAAGAAAAAAACAGTAATTTTGTTAACTATGATTGGGAATTCAGACCGATAATAATGTATGTTATGCCATACAAAAGAAGTAAGAAAAAAGGTAGTATAAAAATAGAAAAGATTCTAGATTTCTTTCCAAAAACAGAATTTTTAAAGTAACAAATCTTTTTAAATTAGTTTTTAAAAATTAAAAAATATGAAAGAAAAAATTAAGAAATTTGCCAAGAATGTAAAAGCTTTTATGACGAAACCGCTAACCCCTACTGAAAAGAAACTCCTAAAAAATATAGAAAATATGGATATCTTTGGTGGTTTGGATATTTTTGAAGATAAAAATCCTGCTAGTATAAAAGATGAAGTTAAAATCGCAAAAAAACTAGAAAGTTGTAAACACGAGTTTATAGTTAAGGATTTTAAGAATCAATTGTTGAAATGTAAAAATTGTGGTTTGGAAATAAACGCCTTGAATCTTGGTAGAAATCTTGGAAAGAGAGTTTTGAAGAAAAAATACACTTATGATTTGGATATTAAAGATATTTTAAAAATATAGGTGATGAACTATGGTTAAAAAAAGAAAAAGAAGGTTAAGAGCGAGGGATTTTGGTGACAACCCAAAAATCAGAAGAAGATATGGTGAGGCGTCACAAATCAACTTACTAGAACCCTGGGAAAGATACTATTGGAAAATAAAGAAATTCAAAAAACTAGTTAGCGCTTAGTGATTAAGATGCAATTCATAATTTTTAAGAAATATGGTAGAATTTGGGCTATTCCTTCTTCACAAACAAATAAACCACAAGTTAAAAGATTGTTAGAAGGTTCGATTCTACTTGAAATACCAGAAGAAAAATTTTTTGTAACTCCTAAGGTTTACAAGATAAAGAAAGTTTTACCGAAAAAAAGAAGAACAACATACAAACCAAAACCTATGCCGTTAGGTTTACAAAAACACATTCTAGAGAAAAAAGTAAAAAAGTATGGATTAGCAACCGATATAATAGATTGGGATGTTTTGGATTCGAAACTGAGATTTTCTGAAAACGAAAAGATGATAATGGATCAAATCAAAGGATTAACGGATGATATAAATGTTTTAGTTGAAAAGGTAGATCCTTCTAACTTTGATTATGAAACTAAAAGATTTATAAACGATTTAATTTGGAAATGGGAGACAGGTGAAACTGAACATTTAAAAGAATTTGGAATAGACCCCAAAAAAATCAAATCCAAAGAAGATTTATTGAAAATATTTTTGTAACTAAACTTTAAATAAATAAGTTAAAATAAAAAATTATTATGAGAGAAAGCATAACCGCCGTTGTTTGGATGGAATTTAAAGACGGAACTCTTAAAAGATTGGGAAGAAAAAAGATATTTTTAGTTTCTGATCCCCTGATAGACGGAATATTGAAAGATGGAAGACCTGTTAAATATGATGCATCAAAAAACATTTGGAAAATTCCATATTTAGAAGATTATACCACGAGAATGAAAAGATTAAGAGGAATTGAAGAAATATTTCTTGGTTAAAAAAAAAGAAAAAAGAAAGAAATTAAACCCAAAGCTTGTAAGGAATTGAAGATTTGTATTGTTCCAAATATTGTTTGCATTTTTCGATTGCTTTTTCCTTGTTTTTTATTAACAGTAATGCTCCTGCGATGCTGGAAAGATGCTGGCTTACATACGGTGATCTCCACAAGTGCGTATATTTTGCTATTTGAGAAAATGCCATAGCTAATCCCCACTGTGTTTTTTCCTGATCCTTTTTGAAATTTATCCAAACTAGAGTTGTTGCCTTTTCCGAAACCTTGTAAGCAAAGCAAACTGCTTTAACTAAAACCAAAGCCTCTTCTTCTGTTAATTGTGTGTTTCTAACTTGTTCGAAAGGATCTATCTGCTTTTCTGCGAAATTTTTAAGCAGTTGGATTTGCTTTTCTATGCTTTGTTTTATTTTATCTAGAAACTCTTGTGGATCTCCAACTCTTAACTTTCTTTCTCTAGCAACGAATGGGTGTATCAAAGAAGTGCTCTCCCTGAGAATTTCTGGTGTTTTCAAGAAACTTATTGGGTTCATACACCCAACTTTACTTAGATCCGCGACATCATTCTCGATCACTAGAAACGCATTTGTTCTAACTGCTTTGTATGTTAAGGTGTCACCAAAGCTTATCTGCATTTTCAACTTAAAGTATCTCACTTTTCCTATATCTAGCAAACTGCCGTAAAATCCTGTTCTTTCCTCAATTACATAACCTTTGCTGTTTAAGAAAGCTAAGATCTCTTCTCTCAATCTTGCTTGGCTTACGAAACAGTGTTTTGTTGTGGCAACTGCGATAACTCTGTTGTTGTATTCGTCTACTATGAATTGGTAATCCGTCCTTTCTGGGTTTGTTTTTCTCAAGATGTTGAATTG
>JAWBPV010000020.1:0-19206 GCA_039000425.1 Candidatus Aenigmatarchaeota archaeon | reverse complement strand
CTTTATGAAGTTTTCAATTGTTTGAAGGGATTTTGGCGTCATTGAGGGAGGCAGCTGGAAGAGGTAAAAGTCAATGGATGAATCTAATGGGGCGAAGAGCTTTTGGAATTTTCGCCACTGTTCCTTTGCCTTCTGGTTAAATTTGAAAGTATGCGTTATAAGCCTGTTCACTTTTACTGCCCATTTTAAATTCTTACTCTTCCTAGCCCATGATTGAACCATGTTCGGGTATGGGAAACGGTAGAAGCTCATGTTGAGCTCGACAGCGTTTAATCCGGAAAACTTCACGAACCAGTCGAAGCTTCCTTCAGGGTTCCAGGAATAAAACCAGCCTGATGTTCCAACATAACACTCCATGCTTATCAAAGTAAGCTTGGTGCATGTGGCTAAAAGGTGTTTCTAAACCGTTGTCTAAGAATTTCATCTTGCAAAATTTTCGCATATTCTCGACTTCTGTAAGCCTTAATCCTCTTTATCGTTGTATCGTATGGATCTACGATTTTTTCTTCCAGCGTGTTTATGTAGTCTGCTTCCGGATCTATTTCATCCAACATTTGAATGAGTATTTGTCTTTCTTCTCTTGGCATAATACGAGTATCCGTCATGGCTGCAGCCCTCGCATATATCCCCTCATCCAAAAGACTTTTCAATGCTTGGAATGGAAGCTTGTAAAATTCGCCTATGGCACCTGTTCTCCGTGTGAAACCTTCAGGTGTAGCCGCCTTTATTGAAACTCTAACGTAAAGTCTATCCTTAAACTCCGAAAGCCTCCCAACATAGTTTTTGTCATGACCTAGAATTATGCCGTTTGTTTCAAGTATGAAAAGGGAATATTTGGATTCAGCCACACATTGAAGCAGGCTTAAGAGATGCTCCTTGCCTATTGTTGGTTCGCACCCTGAAAGCCTAAGCTTATCTATTTTTGGAATCTGTTTCCGCCAATATTCAGAATAAACCATACCTTTTCGGCTGCCGTGAAAAAGCATTTTGACAGCATCCATGGTGTTTTAAAAGTTGAACGGCCGGTTGAGTTAGAACATTTAGGAAACTTATAATCAAAATTCTAATTGCATTACAAGGATAGCGGTTAAATCGCGTTAAAACTTCTTTTTCAACAATATCCTTCCCATATTTCTTGTTTAGGTTTCTCCAATTCTTACATTCAATCACACATATTTTAATATCTTGAACTGGTTGTATATTCTGAAGTCGCACCATCACCTATGTTGTAGGCTTTCCAGTCTTGATGTTTTATTTGCCAGCCTTCAATCTTTGGAAAAATTGAATTTAGAATCGCGAATACCCATTTTTCAAGAATTATCCCAAATGCAATCTTCGTGTGAACTGGTTAAACATGTCCATTTT
Source organism: Candidatus Aenigmatarchaeota archaeon (assembly GCA_039000425.1). Classification (GTDB taxonomy): domain Archaea; phylum Aenigmatarchaeota; class Aenigmatarchaeia; order CG10238-14; family SCSR01; genus JAVZGQ01. The sequence continues at coordinate 17,841 of JAWBPV010000020.1, read as the reverse complement.
CAGCAATCTTTATATATTACCGCAAATCAGAAATTTAAATCTTATGTTTATTTAATCAAATGATTAAAAAATGGGCGCACTTAATTTTCATTTCTCTTAATTCTTAACCTAAGAGCGAACCCTTATACCGGTACGTTTGGCGATAAATTGTTGTTATTTTAGCGATTAATGATGATGCAAGCATTTAATCAATTGTTTGTTGGACGAATAGCATTGCAGACATAAGCGTCGAAAAATTGATAAATATCCGTATCTTAGAAAAATTATATGTTAGTGAATTTTATTGGAAAGAACAAGTGTAACCCCGAACGTTAAATCAAAACATGAGTTCTATGATTGCTTAGATCGATTGCTTCAAGAATTAGGGTTTCCAGAAAAGAAAAAAAAGCTTCTTAAGGCGCTAATTGAAATTAAATCAGGGACCCCAAGCGAAATAGCTCGTAGAGCGGGGCTTTCTGGTGGAGCACCTGACATATATAACTATTTACATGAAATTGGCTGTATAGAAGGGGTAGTAGAGGTAAAATCTCCCAAAATGAAAAAGCAATTTTTTAGATACTATGTTGAAAATACACAGAAGATAGTGGAGGGGCTATTTGATTTACTTGAGGATAAATATAGTAAACTGAAGGAAGAATGCGAGAAAAAAATGAAAGAATTGAATGCTATGCGTTCTAAAACAGTTGAATTATATAAGGATTTATTTAAAGAGTCAACGGGAGTGGATTTTACAATTAAAAGCCCAACTTCAAGTCTTTTAGAATCTGCTGAAGGAGTAATAAACGCCGTTGACTCTCTTATATTAGGCAGCGTTAACCGAGTATATTTTATTGCAGGTAGTGGGAAAAGAATGAAAAGAGAAATTCTTGCTAAAAGTAAAGCTCGGGACATTAAGATCATACTTGACCAGAAAACTGTTTCCAAGGGCTCCATTGAAAATTTAAATATTTTGAAAGATAAACTTGATTTTAAAGTGATAGATTCTCCGTTTCCCAGTATAAGAATATTGATAGCGGATAACCAAGCATTGATCTTTAAATGGGGTAGATCGGAAAAGATAGAATGGGGTTTGCTACTTAGGGATAAAGAAGATGTCAATTTATATTTAACAATTTTTCATACGCTTTGGAATAAAGGCGGTATTTAAAGCATCCTTTCATACTGAAGTTTGATATTCCATATCTTTTTTAAACGTTTTCCTCTTTCAGAAGGCGATAATGTAGATAATGAACGAAATTTCTCTCTCTCCTTTTGTGTGTATTCTTTTAAATTTTCATTTTCGATGTCAACGTAGAATCCTTCGGGGGGTCTCCAATCTTTACCTTCTATATCCCGTAAAGGTTTGATTGAATAAAAAAACATTTCTCCATATTTTTTCATTAACTCTTTCTTATTAAGCTGATTCACAATGGATATTGCGTTTTTAATAACTTCTTGGAGATTACTGATTAACACATTTATTTTTTCCTTTATATCCAGATCTGATTCTGGCTCTAAAAGTAATTGAAATCCCATAAGTTTATCTCTCATCTGGCCTTTGGAAAAAATTCTTCCCGCGTAATCCAAGCTTATTTCTAGGTTCTTATAGATCGTGAAAATTAAAATTCTCTTATATTTAAGGTCCGCACAAAACTCCCAGTACTGTGGCCTGATATCATATGCATCTCTTACCAATAGCTTAAAGCCGCGTTGTAAATCATATGGGCCATGAACTTCAAGCCCTATATGTTGATGACAGAAATAAAGCAATTCAAGATAAGTGTTTACTAGAACATTAAGTTCCGAGACTAAATTTTTTAGTTCCTCATAGTCTTTTCTATTCTTGCGTGTTATAATTCCGTAATTTTTCCTAAAAGTTTCAACTTGTTTTTTTCTCCAAATTAAATTCTTCCCGGATTCTACAAAAACGTCCTTACGATAAAAAGAGATAAGCTTTAACAAAAATTCTGCTAAAAATAATGCCTTCTCAGGCGAAAGATTTGATACGGGAAGCGCATGATATAAGTAAGTTAGACGTGCAATTCTCGATGGGTTCAGAAAAAGCTTAGCAATATTATTGTTGCTCCAACCTTTACTTAAAAGGTTTTGTATATCTTCATAAAGCCTTGGAAAAAGATATTTAGATATATAAGAGTCAGCTTCTGAAGGGTGAAAAATAGGTGAAGGCCACACATCATAACCTACTTCTTTAGACCTTCTAAGTAGTTGGCGACTCATGACTAACGGAAACTTATCCAAGTATCTAGTAATAACCATAAACTACACCTTTATTTCCATCGACTAGAACAAAATTCACATTTCTAAGCTTCTCAAGACAACTTTCTACGTTGACTACGCATGGAATGCCCATTTCTCTTGCTATGATCGCGGCGTGTGAAACTATCCCCCCCTTCTCCGTTACGATTGCGGAGGCTTTAATCATCAGCAATGTTAATTGCGGGGTGGCATATGGCACAACTAATACAAAATTCTCCTTAGCGCATTCATTTTCAGGGCTTAACGGATTTTCTATTATAATTGGGCAGCCTTTTCCGATCCCATTAGATGCTGGTATTCCCTTTAAAGTTATTTTAGATCTCGATTTTTTCAAGGTCTCTGGCAACATAGATTTCGCCTGCAAAGTTTCTTTTTGCATCATATATTAAATCGTTCTCTTTTACAATAGGGTCGCTATGTATTAGCACCAGCTTTTTCACTTTTGCCTTCCTAGCTACTTCGCCGGCTTCATAGGCCGTTCCGTGAAATCCAGCCTTAGCAGCATTTTCGAGGTGTGGGTAAGATGAACTAGCCAGTGCCTCATAAACTAATACATCAACCCCCTCTGATAGCTTAATTAAATTATCGGTAAGGATTGTATCACTTGAGTATGCGAGAACTTTTCCATCTACCTCGACTCTGCAACCTATTGTGGGTATCGTATGTTTGACGTGTGCTGCAGTTATTTCAAATTTGCCCAGTTTGAATGTAGAAAAACCAGAGTTTTTGGGCTCTAAAAACTCAATCAACGTTTGAAGTGGAATTTTTGGATAACAATTTTGAAATAGATATGAATTTAGTTCAAAAACTTGTCGCGGAGAAATTAGAGGAATTATAGGTAAACTTAGTCCTCTGACGAGTTGCTCAGTATACCTTAGAAACAGAAAGTACGGAAGTTCAATAAAATGATCAAAATGTGCATGTGACACAAATAAACCGCTGATTTGTGAACATAAAATATCTAACTTAAACAACTGACTAGTGATTCCTGGACCTATTTCGAAGAGAAATATTTCCTCATCTGCTTTCACTAGAAAACTTGTACAAAGTTTCTGTTTTGTTACAAGACTGCTGCTTCCTAAGAAGATTATTTCCATCTTCATTACCCTTTAAGTACTCAAGATAATTTCTTTATAAATACTTCCAAAGTGTATCAATTCGGAAAAGCTTCAAACATTTGCGTTTACAAACTCATTGAAAGGCCTTACTTCGAAAATGTATAAAAAATCGCTTCATCACCTTCCTACAAGGAGGTGGGAAAATGGTGAAGGTGAAGTGTTTGGGATGTCTGAGTGAAATGGGGGGTGGGCGGATAGCGTTGGAGGATCTTCAAAAGAAATGTTACGATAGAGGTTGCTGCTTTGTGGCTGTGAATTATGAATCGACAGTTTTCAAAATTTTGCTTGAAATACCTCTTCATGTAGAGAGGGAGATTGTCAATGAATAGGAATCCAGTTCTACACCTGAATCTTAATTGTGGCTGCCGACAGAATCTGTCCACTTTTCGTGAAGCCGTTTTACACGCTAGAAAAATGAAACACTCAGTAACATTCACCGGAGCTATAAGTCCACTTAAAACTTATGATGCTAGAAGAGATTGCAATAACTCATTTCTGCTAGATCATTTAGATTGCCCTAATCTGGAAGTTAAATTTTCTTGCGGCGATGGGTTCAATACCCATTCTTATCAAAAAGCATTGGAGCATGTCAAAAAAACTGGTCATGTTGTACAAGTTGTTGGTAAAATATTGAAGCCCGGCCTTAAAGTGGGAGATTGTGGGGATAGGCCTCACCTCAATAAGGTTCCCACCCTCGTCCCAGCCGTTTCACAAACGGTGGCCGGGGAGGAAGGAGGCCTTAAAAAGCAAAAAGAGGTGATGATATGGAAATCCTAAATTCAATCTTGAAAATTTTAGAACAAATTTTGCAGTGGCTGCGTGGATTGAATACGATGGTAACTGAAAATTTTGGAGGGCTAATGTTGATAATTATAACAGTTGCGGTCTTGATTGCACTGCGTCGAATAAAGAAAAACCAGGACGATCATGAATCTGTCAAAAAATTGGCAGAGGCAATCGTTAGGTGGTATAATAGGGAACGAGAGAGGGAGGCTAAATGAGCGCCATTCTACAACGTTTTAAGGAGACAGTATTGCCAGAGGAAAGACTCAAAAAGAAGGCAATAAAAACCCTTGATATTGCAGACAAAATTATTATAGAGACTCAAGCAAGACAATTAAACCTTAAAAAGTGTGCCGAATATCAAAAGTCAATGTTAGAAAGTCTACATGATGTTATGGATGCCTGCATAAAAATAGGCAACAAAAACTTGTACATCCAATCTGCCAAGCTTGCAGAGGTTGTTGCTGAATGGCACAAAATCACTGTTTCTATGAAGGAAGATCAGGAAACGATGATTAAGTTTATTGCGATGATTAAAAGTTTCTATTGGGGCGTAATTGAGTACCGACAGGTGGTAAAAGACTTCACGCGAACTGTTAAAGATTTTAACACGCTGAAACGGTTTGGGCTTTCCATACCAAAACAAATTGAGATAACATCAGCTGAGGCCGCTAGAAGTTTTCAAGAACTGGTTGGTTCTATAGCATCAATTAAGGTCAGCTACACCCGTTTATCTGATTACACACTCTTAAATGAAGTAGACGAAGAAAGGCTTTCGAAACGATTTGATGAGGAACGGCAGAAGTTATTGAACGAAAAAGAGTCAAGTAAATAGTTAGGCGGTGTCATTAACATGGGGTGCGATGGGCTAGTTCAGTTCTACTTTGATAAAATCTGGGAACTTTGGAACGATAGGGCGGACCCTTACACTCATAGAAAAATTCAAGAATATCTAGATAGGATCGAAGCATCCACAGCAGATCCATCAATTAAGGCCGAGGTCGAACGAACAAGGCGTTTACTTGTCAAGGAATCACATCAAATAACTCATTATATCACTTCCTTCTCTTCCAAAAATCCGGAAATTATCAGATCGGAAGAGGATATGCCTGTCAACATTGAGGATTTTTTAGTTATAGAAAAGCCCAATGTCACATTTGATAAAATAGGTGGATTACAAAATGTGAAAGAAATTTTGAAAATGGAAGTTATCTATCCGCATCTTCATCCCGAAAAATATGCCCTATACGGAAGAATTCCTGGCAATGGAATATTACTCTGGGGTCCTCCCGGTGTCGGAAAAACTATGCTTGCAAAGGCAGTAGCCACAGAAAGTAATCTTGAAGTTTTCATTGCTCCTAAAGTAAGTGATATAATGAATCGATGGGTAGGTCAAAGCGAAAAGATAATTGCCGCCATTTTCAAATACGCTAGAAATTTTAAAAGAGCCGCTTTATTTTTTGACGAAGTTGACTACATTGCACCACGTGCAGGCCCATCATACATGATGCGAATAAAACGTGAACTATTAGCCCAAATGGATGGCATAGGGACGGAAAAGAACGGATTACTGGTTTTTGGCGCAACTAATCGACCTTGGGTTCTTGATCCAGCTGTTCGAAGGCCTTCACCAGAGGGTGTGAGATTTTCTAAGATCATTTTAGTTCCACCACCAGATTTTGAAGCTCGAAAAGAAATTTTCAGAATTTATCTATCAAAAATAAATAAAGAAATGCTTGCTGAAGATGTAAATTTAAATGAACTAGCGAGACTAACCCATGGATACAGTGGGGCTGACATTGGAGCAATAGTCGAACAAGCGATTGACATACCTTTGAAGGAGCATATCAAGGGAGCACCGCCACGACCAGTTTGCATGAATGACTTCTTACAGGCCATCTCATCTCAGCCTAAATCAATACTTCCGTGGATCAACGATGCTATGAGATCTATCCAAAGATATGGTGAGGAATACCTCGCCAACAAACTCGCAACATTAATAGAAGATTATGCCCAGAAAGGTGATAATTAATGCAACTTTACATAACAACTGAAGAATTACTCAACTTTATTTACCTCTTATATCGCTTACTTCGTAATGCAATTCAATGGTTGTTAGAAAATACATTATTTATTACAAACCCACAGCTTGCAGCTGAATTTGCTAACACAATTACACTGCTAACAACTTTAACGGCTATTCTCTTGATTATTGAACTAATAGATGGAGCAAAAAAAGTGCTTGCAATGACATTGGCTTTGGGATGGACATTATTCTTCATCAGCATTCTATTTGCGTTGTTTTAAAGCTAGCACTAATAACCTGCTATATAAGGCCCTTCCATATCCCTTTTTTAAAAACTTTGCGTGTTTACAGAACCTTTAGGTTATAGTAGAGCCCATTAATTAACCCAACACACATTTACATTGTTGTATAAATTCGTTCTTCTCTTTTATCTAGCAATGAAGGGTTTCCTTTTTCCATAATACTTATGTCCTAATTTTCTAGGATGGATATAATCAAAATCAATAATACAAACTTGAGTTCAATCATAATTGATATTCGTTTAAATTCTTTAGGTTTATGTAGAAGTATTTTAATTAAAAATCCTGTTTTGACAACCGTTTTAGCAATTATGATTATGCATGCGTCAACTCAACACTTATGTCTATGGTCATAGCATGTACATGTATTTTATCTAAAAAGATCACGTTCTTATTTCGGTGGACACCATAACTCTGCATTTTTCTTTACCGTTGTTGCCTTTACCGTTGCACTTTTCTTTACCGAGTTAAAGATGTCAGAAATAACTGTTCGTCCAGCAAAAATAAAAGAATTAGTTGATGTTTATAGATTATTCTCAGAAGTTCTCAACGCTCTCCCATACTATAACTCTTTAGCAAAAAAGCATGAGCTGCAAAAGTATGTTCCACTAAGGCTTCAAGAAAAAATATCACAAGATCCATATTCTGTTCTAATAGCTGTGGATAATTCTGGAGATATCATTGGTTTTTGTTTTAATCATTTTGACGATTTCACAGTTTGGATAGATTGGTTTGGAGTTAAGGCCACTGTAAGAAGTTCATGCATCTACGTTATGAGTCAACAATGGCTGCAGACATGCTGCCAGAAGAAAATAGGGCCATGCTATTCGGGGCTTTTGATGCATTAATGGACTTAGGTTTGGTTGCTGGCCCTTCCATCTGCTTTGCATTTTTATCAATCTCTGGATTGCCCATAAATTATGCTTTCTTGTTAATGGCTGTCCCTTCAATAATAGCTTTTGGGCTTCATCTTTCAAACAAAAGAAACGGCAGCGATTTCTAAATAGACCCTCACTCGAATAAGCTTTTGGAGCTTTTAAAGTTTTGAAACAATTTCACATTTATTAATTTTTTGTGTTATGCTGTTAGACGTTAATATAGAACATACTCCACATTCGTTTAACATTGCGTGTATAATTTGTTCTGTCAAGACTTGAATTTGTGTTAGTTAATTTTTACTTGTGGAAAGTTATGCTTGATAAGATAGAAGTTTTTGTTAAAACTGAAGAGGTTGTTGTGGGTCAAACGGTGATTGGCCGACCGGTTGCGGATGGTGCACAGGTGCACTGGTGCACGGTGAAGGATACGTTAAAAACGGAGAAGTTTATGCCTGAAGCCGATAGGGCTGCCTTAGAAATTGCAAATGAAGTTGCTAGAGAAAAAGGTGTAAAGGTTGAGGTTATTGACGTCTCAACTTTTATGTGTAGGTTGAAAGCAAAACGTGCAGGCGTGACAAAAACGCCCGCGATCGTAATGGGCGGAAATAAGATAGACGAGAATCTTGAGAAAGAACGAATTTTAAAACTGTTACAACAATTACCATGCTCTACAGCTGATAGGTTTTCCGTAGACATTTCAAATAGAAATTACAGTAATACAGCTGATGTTGTAAAATATAATAACATTCTGTTGGCGATGATAATAGAAACTGAGGGGTAACGTGTCGTTTGGATTTGTCTGAACGTTCGCGATAAATATATTTAATAGCGTGTATGTGTAAGTTCGATGAGCCGGTCGAAACTAGGTTACTTTATCAGTATTATTTTGATATTTTTGCTGATGTCAAGTTTTTGGCCTAAAGGATTTGTGTGGGAAGTCCATGCTGACTGTGAAAATTTTAATCCTTTTCGAATTTTTAAGTATCCATGCTTTGAGCTTAATGGTAAAAATGCGACAGAAGTGCTTCTTGAAAGCGCAAATATCGCATGGAATTATTACACCAAAATATTAAATGAGTCTCGCTATGATCCCGAGTTTATAGCTTGGACAACATCGTATGAGGTTGAAGCATACGTTAACATTTATAGAATCACAAATGATATGATCTGGATTGACAGGGCTGTGAGTAGGGCGGATTACATAGCTAATAAAAGCGACATGAATGGGGATGGCGTTCCATCTTGGGGTAAATATAACACTACTCATTCAATTGAATGGACTGTTTGGGATGGGATTGTATGCACGGCCTTGATGAACCTCGTAAAAATTATTTATGAGGACCGGAAGCTTTCCATGGATCAAAACCTCACTTGGAAGGCAGGGTACTACTTAAACCTTACAGAAAGGGTTGTGGAGAGATACCATAATTGTTGGATCCAGACAAATGCTAATGAAGGATATTATCCTCCAGATCCAAACAATAAAAGTGACACTAGAATAATTTTTAACCAATTTCTGGCGTTAGGCGGGGCTGAAATCTTAGTTTATGAAGTTACAGGAAATAGGTCATATTTAGAGAAACCGTTAGCCATGGCAAAACTCTTTAAAAGGCACTTAAGCTTTAACGAAAGCTTAAGGGCTTATGTATGGTCATACATGGTTGATGGAAGAGCAGAGGACCTTGACCATGGAGCTATAGATGTAAATTTTGTTGTGTTAGCCCATAAACACGGGCTTGTCTTTAATGTAACGGACATGCAATATTTTGTGCACGCTTTTGCTAGGCTTCTCTGGAGAGGTGTTTGGGAATATCCATACCTAAACACTCATGTGGACAGAGTTCATAGAAGACCAAATAGACAAAGTTCTAGAACAGTACGAAGAATATCTTAAAGAAACAAAGGAAAAATTAAAGCATAAAACGGAAATAAAGTAGAATGAAAAGCCCAGCACGAAAATGATGTTAGATTTACTTTTGACATTGTAGAATTCAGATATGTTAGTGAATTTCCTTAATTGACTGAAGTTGAATATTTTTAAATTTCGACGTAATCTGTTTTTGTTACTTTATTTCGCCATCTGTCTTCTCCGCATTCGTAATATTCTTGTGAGGTTATTCTGGTTTCGATGATGTCTTTGCTTTGTTTTGTGAAAAGTAGTTTTCTGGGCTCATTTATGATGTTGATTTTTGGTATGTTGTCCCATGCTTCTTCGACTATATATATGTGGTAGTTTTCTTCTTTGTTTAGGGTTTTGTACTCGTTTTGTGTTAGTTGTATGGGTTTGTATGAAGAGTCTCTGAATGCTTTGACTTCGATCAGTATTGGTTCTGCTTTTATGTCGTAGCCTTGAAATTCGTATGATGCGTCGAATGCTTCTCTTTGATGCTTTTCTTTTTCTAGTTTTAGCACGGCCATTATGCCTCTTCTTTCTGTGTATGCCCTCAGTATGTTTGCTTCGTCGTTGCTACTGTGGGTTAGATCGCTGAGTTTGTCGGGTGTTATTCCTTTGGCGAGTTCTTCGAATACTGGTCTAAGGTCTCTTTTGGGGCCTGGATTGTAGAACTTCTTTTTTATGAAAACGTCGATTGTTTTTGTTCGCGGACCTATTGCTAGTTTTATTTTTGAGTATTTATCTTGGAATAGAAGGGATTGCCATTCTCCTCTTTTTAGTTTGTTCAAGTATTCTTGCTTGTTTTGTTGAACTAGGTCTAGTTCGATGGTTCTTCCTTCTTTTGAGACCCAGCCTTTTAGCTGCCATCGTGGTGAAGATTCGAGATACGCTGCGAATTTTGTTAGTAGTGAAGTGGTTATTTCGGCTATTTTTGGTTTTGGAGCCTTTAGAATGTGAGATAACACGTAGGCTAAGTCGTCAAGTTGTGGTTCGATTTTCTTGCCATGGTAGAGCATTAGCAATGTTCCTTGTTTATAGTTTAGTCCTACGGTGGTTAGGTATGTGTTGGTTAGTTTTGTTTCTCCATATTTTGCCAGGCCTATTGTTGTTAGACATTTTATTATGGGGTTTGTGGATGTTGTTTTTGAGAATAGGTAATCGAAGAATAGCCATTCTCCCCGTATTTGGGGTCTGTCGTGTATTGTGAGGTCTTTTCTTCTTTCGGCTTTCCAGAGGCTGCACACGTCAATTATTAGCCGCTTTGTCAATAGTCCTGGTCTTAGGAGGCCCCATCCTGTGAAGTCGACTACTGATGGCCCGAGGTAATTGTATATTTTTTCTGCGAGTTCTGCTGGGTCGGTTATTGGTGTTTCGGGAATTATGTTTGTGTATATTCGGAGTCTCATCCTCTTACCTTGTAGCCGATTTTTTTCATTGGGTATTCTCCTGGGGCCATGTAGTGGAGCCATTCGGCTATGCGTTGTCTGTATTCTATGGCTATTTCTAGGGCGAGTTTTAGGTCTTCATCTGTGGGTTCGCCGTGGGGTGCGATTAGTTTTAACATTCCGCTTGCGACTCTTTCTATTGCGATTTGGTCTCTGCGGTCCACGTTTTGGAGTTCTACTAGGTTGCTTATTTGAGCAATAAATTCGTGTTTTCTTCTCATTTGGTGCATTATTTCTGAGAAGTAGTCTGTTGCGAATCCGTAATAGCGTGAAAGGTAGACTTCTGCTTTTCCCACTTTTGGGATTTCCCATCCTGGTATGAAGCCGTGGATTCTGTCTATAAAGGCTGTTTCTCTCATGTCTTCTGGGAGCACGTAGGTAAATTCTTCTATTGGTCTTTCGCCGCTTACGTCTACGTTTCCGAGGAATGCCAAGGAGCAGCCGCTGCTTCCTTTTCTTTTGCCTCTTTCGTATTCGCCCAGAGCCATGAAGTGTTTGAGTTTGCCCATCATTTCTGCGGCGTTCATAAATTCTATTTTTCCTATTTCGTCGAATACTACGCAGTCTCTGGTTGGTATTTCGCCTGGAGAGTCTCTTTGCAGGTTCCATATTAGGACGGCTGGGCTTACTTTGCCGCCTGAGAATATTCTTGCATAGAAGGATGAGTTACTGAAGACATAGGTTTTTCCTGTGTTTCTTGGGCCTAGTTCCATGAGGTTTAGGTTTTCTTCAACGAGCGGAAGCAGCCTTGTGAGGATGATGAGCTTTTTTCTTTGTGGTAGCAGGGTTGGGTTGTAGCCTATTGTGCTTATGAGTATGTCTATCCATTCTTGGGTTGTGAACTCTTTTCTTCCCTTTGCGAATTGGTTTAGGTCGACGTTGGCTATTTGAAAAGGTTTGAAGTCTGTTACTGTCATTTTTATTAAGCGATCTGGGTTATACTCGATTGCCACTTTACCCCATAAACCCATTTCCAGAAGCCGTGGATTCTGTTCAACAATGTCGTCTGGAATGATAATCGGGTCTTCGATTGGTATGTTTAATAGATTTGCGAAGTTTAGTCCGCTTTCAACATCCTTCTCCACTTTGATTTCGGCTATTAGCTCAACCTTCCCGTTTTTTACTAGATCAAATTTTACTTTGTCTTTTTCTTGGGGTTCTCGGTAATATTTTTCTACGAGTTCTGAAACTTTTTTGAGGCATTCTGATGTGACTTGGTCTCCGCAGGCTTTTGCAATTAGGTATTCTGCTATGAATCTTGGGAGTCTTCCTATGTGGCCATGTAGAATTAAGTCTTTTCTTACTACGGCTTGGTCGTATATGTATTTGAGCTTGGCGCTAACATTATCCATAAAGCTCATTCAGAGTTTCACCCGAAAAGTTCATCCATCTTTCCTCTTTCAACAGTTTTCTTTTCTTCAGAGCTTTTTACGAATAAAATCAAGGTTTTTTCAATTCTTTTGCTTGTTTCTCCTATAACATAGTCCATTGATACTTTAAGCTCATACTTCCCAGCTTTTAGCCCAGTTAATTGCAATTCCGATCTCTCTTGTTTTTCAATTTTATCGAATATATGCTCGTGTTTTTTATCTGGCAATTGAATTTTCAATCTAACATTACTGATTGTTTCACTTAATGGATTTGTAATCACAATACTTAGTTTTGATGGCTCGTTTTCCTGTATAACAGGATTTTCCAAGGATACGTCTGGCTCCAAATTAGGAACTTCTGGGATTTCCTCTGTTTCCTTTTCTATTTCGCCTTCTCTCAAAATTTTCAAGCATTCTTTAATTGCGCTTAATTCTTCATCAGTAATGCCATATAGTTCAGAAACTAATTTGTCAATTTCTTCCTCAATCTGTCGTAAATTTCCCTCAAATCTTCCTGTGCGCCTTCGTGAATTTGCTTTTCTAATATATGGGCTTTCTCAGAAAGAGTAGAGATCCTTATGTGCTTTTCCTCGTTTTTATTAAACTTTGGGATTCTTATGTATTGTGTTATATGTGTTTCCTGCCTTAACTCATAAGTATATGATGCTATTGTCAACAATGAAACGGAGGAGTTTAATATGCCTGCTACATAATACGCCTCCTCTTTGCTGTCAAATGGAATGAGAATTAAAGAGTCATTAAGAATTACAGCTCTCCCTCTATATGGTTCTAAGACCGCCGAGGCGAAACTGATGGCTTTTCCAGTAATCGCGCCAGCAATTCTTTTCCAAACAACTTTATATGGTGCCAAAGATGGTTTAACGTTAAATAACCAATAGAATGGAGGGGCTGTTCTTTCAGCAATTTCAAATTCCTTTTTTCTATATGGTTCTAATTTTGACTTATAGGGCTCGCCTCCTCTATTTATTAAGTCTTTAAAGAAATTGCTAAAATATTCCCATGTCTTTGGATATTTAACTTTCAAGTCGGAATGCGATAACGTAATGCCATTACTGTCCACTGGCAACAGAATGTATCCCAACTCGCCGCTGCAATACCATTTTTTAACATCTCGCCCTCTGATTAACGGATAAACAAGGTCTTTTTCCACCACTTGTTCAACTTGCCTAACCTCTTTCTTTTGTCCTGGTAGGCGCGGGTTTGTTATAATTAAGCCATCCGAAGTTTCCGAAATTATCTTGATCCAATAAACTTGATTTAAGGCGGTATTCACACCTTCATAAGCTTTATACCATGGAGTGCTCCCAAAAATTTTCTTTATTCCTTCATATGCTTTCTCGGTTATTTGCATCCATGGGCTTTCTGGCTTGTTTATTTCGATGGGTATGAAAATCATGTCAAATTGTTTTGTCGTGCTTTTTACCTCGTTTAATGTAGCGTCCTGATCTAAGCCTCCAGCCTTCGGATTATGCCATATCGTGCAAGGAATTGGAAAGCTTGTCTTCTCCATCTTTGCCACCACTATAAGTGAGGTTCTGTTTATAGCCCCCTCAAAAGGAAATAGAGTTACCAAATCATGAATTTTTAAGACCTTGCATGGAGCGTTATCTTCGTCGCTTTTCCAATAACCTCTAGCCAAGAACTTCCTAAAACCGGCGCCAGCCTGCGTCTTATAGACGGTGAATGGAATTAAAAATGACAATTTTCCGTCAGCTTTTACGAACCTATCCAAACATCTTGCAAGAAAGAGCATGGCCATGTCCCGCTTAACTTTTCCAAGACCCATACCCTTAGTTTTCTCAAGCAGACCATACCATCCCCAAATGTTCTTCGTCTTTTCCCGATAATCTTCAGGCAAATTTTCCCAGTTTATCCATGGCGGATTGCCTACAACAAAATCAAACCTACCATAGGAACTTACGACGGTCAACGGTGCAAAAGCATTCCGAATAATAGATGTCCAAACATGGTTCTTTCCTGCTTCCTCAAGCTCAAGAAACTTAGAATAAAGATCTCCCAAAAGCTTTAGCTCATTTTGGTCTAAATTGAATTCTCTTGAGACAACTTGCTTAAATTCTTCCGGTTTATATCTTAACCTAACATACCGGTCTACAGCATCGAGCAACCTGTTCAATAATCCTTTATCGACAATCGACTTCGGTAACTCAAACTCGCCCACGTGGTGTGTAATGATATAAGTAGTCCCAGTCAGAGTTTGCCTAGTCTCAACCAGCAAAGAATCGGCAAGATATACGGGTATTTCTATGGGCCCTTTAACATAGCTTAAAAGATCAGCAATGGCCAAAAGGTAATTTGTTCTAGCAGTCAAGGCAGCGAGGGGATTCAAATCAAAACCAACAACATTTTTCAATAAGTAATCTGCTAAAACATCCTTAAGATAATGAGCTTCCGCATATTCTTTAAGCCTATTTATTAGGAGGATAAGAAAGGTGCCTGAACCACAAGCGGGATCAAGAACCCTTAAACTAAGCGGGGCAAGAGTATCATCCTTTTCTTTAGCTATTTCCTCAAATTTTTCAATAGTTAAACCAACTTCATTTAAAACAAGCTCAGCAAGCCAATCCGGCGTATAATATTCGCCCAAATCATGCCTAATCTTTTTAGGCACGAGGTTCTGATAAAGCCTCTTCAACATGTCCCTCGCATATTCAGGCTCCAAAACAGGCGTAGCAGGCTCATAATCCGAAAGTTTCTTTGCAACATCGCACAAAACCTCGGCAACATCAAAATCAAGCTCTTCCAAATACCATGAAAAGTAGTCACCTTCAACAAAGTTTGTTATATTTAAAAGCCTTCTGAATACACCTCCGCTTTCAAGCTCCTCGAAAGCTCTCTTAAGAGAATCTAAACCCCGCAGGTGCGCGTCTTCGAGCTCGGCCACATACGACTTAAGAAACTTGCCCGCACCGTAAAGGTACGCTATTTCAGCCCCAAGCAACTTCATCAAAAAAGCATAATAAGTGTGAATAGAAAAAAGAAGAGCCTCATAATCTACACCACCCTTTAAACCATACTCACCTTCAAGACCCTTAAGTTTCTCTGGACTATAGGCACACACTTGCGAAAAAAGCCTCTTCCAATCGTTGAAAAGCGCCTCAGTTTTAGGCTTTTTAGAAGCTAAAAGTTTACTATACAAAATTTTCACCGCCCTCTTAGTTAGGTCGCTCGTAGGGCCGAAATCCCTCAACAGTTCATCTACCGCAAGCTTCTTCCGCCTAAGCCCTCTAATCGCCTCGATAAGCCTAAGGACCGTTTCCCTATTTAGATCATAAGGCCCCTAAGCACCCAATCCTTAGTCTTAACATCATACCGAACGAAAGCTATTTTATCACATAAAATAACCCCAAGAAAAGAAGCATATCTTGCCTCAAATTCAGCCTCCTTTTTAATATAATCTATAGTCTGCTCCTTTGCCTTTGCTATGCCCGGTTTGGTAGAAAGTCTACCTGGCGCCTCATATTCAATGATTAAATGACCATAAAGCGCATCTGCTCTCCCACCGGAAACAAAAGTATATTCATAGCGTCCTGGTTGAAGCCCAAACTTTTCAAGGACCTCGTTGTAAAGAACCCTTTCAGCGTTAATTTTAAACTCCTCTTCATTAGCTGCCATTGCTGCAGCCCTTTTTAACTCCGTGAGAACCTTATCGACATCAACGCTTATCATCATAAAATCTAACCACCTACAAATTCCATTATAATCTCAAAATCCTCAGCAGATATCTTAAACATAGCCCTACGTAACTTAATACTCCATCGCATAAGCCCTTTAGTAAAACTTAATTTTCCAACAAACTTCTCACAAGGCAAGGGCTCACTTGGAACAGCCACAGGCTCTAGTTTAACGCGAAAAGGAAAAATCTCCTCCCTTCCAAAATCAGCCCAATTAAAAACTTTCTCCCGACTTTCAAATGGTTCAGAAACAGCCCTAAAAATCCCACCAATTTTCTTCGGCATCACATAAATAATAAGAAAATCGCCAGGTCTCACACCCTCAATTTGACGTTTACCTCTTTTTTCCGGAACACCCCAGATCTTATGCGCTTTAATAACATTCCAGTTATTCTCATTAGTCACGCAAAGCCAATAATTAACCAACTAAGGCCACCAAACAGAAATAATTATCGATTCAGCTTTAAATCTTATCAAAACCAAAACATCTATAACAAACAATTTAACCGACAATTTAACCGACGATGCAGCCTTGACTGAACAATTCACCATCGTAAACGTAGTAGCCACAGCATCCCTATACCAACCAGTAGACCTAGAACGTTTAGAAAACAATTCCCAAAACACATCTTATGGGACCAAGACATATACGCGGACGCGTAGCCTACTATAAAACCGAAAACATGAAAGGCAAAGATCCATTTTTCTGGTCAGGCAAACTAATCAGCGTAGGAACAAAAACCATAGAAAAAGCCTTCCAAGAGCTAAACCAAACAGCAAAAGCATTAAAAGCAAACCTCAAAACCAAGCCCAAAGTCCAAAACATAGTCGCCACAACCATCTTAAAAATCGAAGTAGACATAGACCAAATCATCAGCAAGCTCCAGAAAGATAGAGTAATCCACGTGATCTACGAACCTGAACAGTTCCCAGCCGCAATAATAAAACTACCAATAAACCATAACGCAAAGCAACAATACCACTATTCAGCGGCGGAAAACTCGTCTGCGTAGGTCTCACAAAAATCCAACACATAGACGAAGCAATAAAAACAATAAAACAGAAATTGAAATAGTAAGCTAAATCTCACTAAACCTACGCATAAAGTAAACAAATTTTTAAACAAAAATAACCACAAAATAAAATGTGAAGCTATATGAGCAAATGTCCAAACTGTGGAATAGAGAACCCTAAACCGGCTAAAACATGGCAATACGGAATTTTCACAGTTCAAGCTTACACTTGTGGCAACTGTGAAACCGAATACCGCGATTACCTAAACAAAAATGGAAAAATCAGCTTCACACTAAAACTCGAGAAAGGGAAGGGTTATAGAAAAGCCCAGATCCCTTAAAAGGGAGTAAGAGTAATAATGAATTACTGGTTTATAATTCACGATTTGATAGCGTATCAGCAACACAGTGACCTAATAGGTTGTAGAGTTAAAAGGCCAGGCCTGCCCCAACCTATGCTGAAACAGTTTGCAGAAATCAAAAAAGGAGACAGAATAGTCTACTACGCCACTAAAAATAACGTTATTGTGGGAATCTTCGACGTAACCTCGGACATAACCTATCTCGAAAAAGACCCATACTGGAATGAAATAATGGTTTACTCAATAAAACCCGCAATCATGCCCCCTGAAGGCTTCTACCTAGACTTTAAAAAGCTTCTTTTCTCTGAAAACGTCAAATTCGACCTTTTCCCCAATAAAAAGATGTGGTATGCTTACCTACAAGGAAAAACATGCCGAAAACTCACAGAACACGACTACAAAATAATAGAGGCTAACATCAATAACCCACAATACCTCATAGAAAAAGAAAAAGTCAAAATAGCCAAAACAAAATGGCACGAAGAAGCCAAACCAGAAAAAGAAATCACAACAATAGAGACGTCAACCCACGACGCCATAGTCGAATCCCTACTAACAATCGGCCAAATCTTCGGATACGAACCCCTCAAAAAGCCCTCAGTAAACGACTTAAGACCGCCAGACAAACCTTTTAAGGCCAAAGAAAAAGCCCTAGACCTAGCATGGAAAATCTTCGGACTAACA
>JAWBPV010000019.1:0-19892 GCA_039000425.1 Candidatus Aenigmatarchaeota archaeon | reverse complement strand
ATTTTTCCTTCAGCAGGAAATCCAGACGCTCCGCCAGCGGATAATTCAGGTGATATAAGAATAACAAAAGATGATGGAACAACGCTTTTAAGTTTATGGGTAGATAGAGTTTTGGGGACTTCTCCCAACAGAACTGCTTGGATTTGGTTTAAACTTCCTAAAACTCCAAATGTTAATCAAGATGTTTATGTTTATTATGGAAATTCTAATGCTACAAATGTAAGTAGTTGGAATGATGTTATTTTACCTTATATTGATAGGTTTGTAGCAAATGCTGGGTGGAGGGCGAGATATGCACATACTTCCGTAGTCTTTAATAACAAAATATGGGTAATAGGAGGGTATGATGGTTCTTATAAAAACGATGTCTGGTATTCAAGTGATGGTATTAATTGGACACAGGCTACCTCAAACGCTGGGTGGAGTGCGAGATATAGTCACTCTTCAGTAGTTTTTAACAATAAAATATGGGTAATAGGAGGGTATGATGGTTCTTATAAAAACGATGTCTGGTATTCAAGTGATGGTATTAATTGGACACAGGCTACCTCAAACGCTGGGTGGAATATAAGATACGGCCATTCTTCTGTAGTTTTTAATAATAAAATGTGGGTAATGGGAGGGTGGACTGGTAGTTCTTTTAAAAATGATGTTTGGGCTTGTATTACTAATTGGTTTTCTACAGACCCAGCCTTTAGTTCAGCGGGGGTAGAGGAAAATCCCTCTTTTATCAAAACTTCTTTTTTCTCTTTTAACCAAGCATTAACTCCACTTTCCAAAACTACAATGTCTAATTTCAATATTTTAAATTTTCTTTCTAAAAAACTTTTATCATCTTTTGATATTCAGGGATTAGTAGGCGCGCCAGCAAAAATAAAAGCAATTATCAAAAGTGTAAAAACAAGATTTAGGATCAAATCAAAATAACATGGCAGTTTATCTAACAATTACAAATCCATCATTAGAAGAATTTCAAAGAACTGCTTTATCAAAAGCAGCAAGTCAAAGCGATACGGTTTTAAATGTTTTATCAGGAGTTGGTTTTAAGAAGGGCGATATTCTTTTAATCGGCGAATATGGAGAAGAAAACGCAGAAATAGTTTATGTTTCAGATACGGTTGATCCAACGACAACTCAAATTACGATTAAATCGCCAGGTTTAAAATTTCCTCATTCTGAAAATACGCCAGTTACTTATATGCCATTTGATAAGTTTAGAATTTATCAATCAAATGATGGCGGGCAAAATTGGTTTGTGGCAGATACGATTGATATTCAACCAGATTCAATTGAAACAATTTATGTAGCGGCAGGTGGCGAAACTTCTTTATTCAAAATTGCTTCTTATAATTCGGTAACAGAATTAGAAGGAACAAAAAGCGACGCCATTTTAGGAAGCGGTTTAGGATTTTCTCAAATAGGTTTTATTTTAGACAGAATTTATGATTTATTCCAAGACCCAGAGCAGAGATTTATTAAATCAGATGAAATGCTTTTGAATTATGTAAATGAGGGCTATTTAGATTTATTTACTAGAATGTCGGCTTTAGGGCAGGGATACGCAATGAAAATTTCAGAAGAGATTCCTTTGGAAACAGGAAAAGATATTTATGATTTACCAGCCGATTTTTCGAAAATGTCAAAAGTTTTAATTGATTATACAGGAAGCGGAAAATATGCAATTGCCAAACCAATGGATATTTTATTGATTGGCGAAGAAGATAGTTTTTCAGAATCAGAGCCGGGATATTGTTTGTTGCACAATCAAATAAAAATTAATCCGACACCAAAAAACAGCAATGGAAAAATGAAGTTTTATTATGTTTTTAACGCTCAACCCTTAAAAAGCATGACAGAAAAATTGAATTTGCCAGCGCCAGATTTGGCCTCAAAACTTTTAGTAGATTTTGCTTTAGCCAGAATTTATGAGAAAGCGTATAAACCAGATAGAGCGAGTTATTTTTTACAAGCATTTGAAAATGGCGTTTCTGCTTGGTTAACAGCAATTGCCAAAAGACAATCTGATTTTCCAAAATTTGTTCATCAATTTGGCGAAGATTGGGAAACGCCATTTGAAAGAGGATCAATAATTTATTAATGCCAGTTTTAGTTGAAATCAATTCATTTTCAGGAGGAATCAACAGGAAGGTTTCACCTTTGTTGGCGAAACTTGATGAAGGATATACAGCCAGAAATGTCAGAATGACAAAGATTGGAGCAATTGTAAAAAGGAAAGGTTATAAATTGATAGGTAATATTCCAGATTCAAATCCGGTTAGGTTTTTATATCCATATTACAAAACAGGAGCCAGTCCTTTAAGACAATTATTAAGGATTTCAGGGACAAAGTTTTATTACTTAAACGAAACAAATAATCAATGGGTAGATGCAACAGGAAGTGTTTCAATTGATTCAACTAAAATTCCAGACGCGACAACTTACGCTAATTTGGCAATAATTGTTAATGCGGCAAGTTCAGTTTTAAAATGGGATGGTTCAACTTTGGCAAACCTGGGAGGAAGTCCACCAAATGGGACGACAATAGCAACATTTAAAGATAGAGTTTATATTGCATCAGGAAGTGTGGTTTATTATTCAGATGTAGCAAATCCTGAAAGTTGGCCAGTTTCAAATAAATTTAATGTGGGATTAAACGATGGAGATGAAATAACAGCGGTAAAACCATATTTCAATTCATTGTTAATTTTCAAAAAAAATTCAATTTGGCAATACGATGTGGATGAGGAAAATAAACCATTGAGTTTGAGGCCATTGGCTTATGGAATAGGAACTGAAAGTTGGAGAACAATTTGGATAGTAAACGGAGTAATGCACTTTACAAGCAGAAAAGGAATTTATCAGTTTAGCGGAAGAGCGCCAATGAAAATTTCTTTCAGAGTAGAAGATTTATTTGAAAATATTTCAAATCCTGAAAACTTTGTTGGTTGGGAAGATGGCGATATGTATCATGTTTATATTGGCGATGTTGACGGAAGACAAAATGTAGTTTTAGCATATGATACGGTTTTAGATTATTTTGTTTACGATGACAATTTAGACGTTAAATCAGCAACAACTTTTATTAATAAAGATGGAATTTTAAGGCAATATTTTGGCGATTCACAAGGAAGAGTTTGGTTGTTGTGGGAGGGCTATGCTGATGCTGATGACGGCACTTCTTCAAAAGAAATTGAAATGGAATACGAAAGCCATTTATTCCAAATTGGAGAGCCAGGATCACCAGTTGAGTTTGATGCGGTTGGTTGGAGAATGAGCCATAATGCAGTATCTCCTGCAACAATAGAAGTTTCAGTTGATAATTCAGATTGGAAAAGAGTGGGAATAATGGAAGCAGCAATTGGGAAAGATAAAGGATTGGCAAGAGTGGCAGCGCAAGCGATGGATATTAAATTTAGAATTCACGAGATTTCAAAGAAAAAGGGTCCGGAAATTTATCAAATTGTTTTTTACGGCACAATGCCACAAGAATCAAAATTATTACCTAAAAAATACACCAGAAAATAACATGATGAAAAGATATCAAGAACAACAAGAAATAGAGATTAGTTATGAGCAATTGGGATATGAAAAATTAGGATACAAAAAAGAGGCACCACTTTTTCAGAAAGAGCCAGTTGATTTTAAGAATGTAAGATGTGGCGAGGATGTTATAGTTCATCCAGGAAACATTTTACCAGGGACGATTTTAAGAGGAGCGTTGGCAGCAAAAGCGAAGGCAACGCCATTGATTTTAGAGTTAGCAAATTATAGTGGAACGGGTTATCCTTATCAAATTTCAACTGCTTATTCGAGAGAAGCAGCAAATTTAATAGTGGCAATTTCAGGTCCTTCGGGAGCAGGGGTGACAAAAGCAATTGAAGGTTGGTGGCTTTACGATGAATTTCCTTTAAGAGATAGGGGACAAACACATCAAAGCGATAATGCGCCAAAAGGAATAACAATAGATGGAAATGCAGTTTATTTTGCTGAAGGCACAAATTTATTTAAAATGCCGCACGATTTTACAAGTATCACCCAATTGACGCCATCTGGTTCTTCAATTCCAGCGGTTAATGGTTTAACTTCAGACGGGATTTATTTATACACAGTCAATTGGGATAACGGAATTTCAAAAACAAGGTTTTATCAAATTTCAATTTCGGGAAACAATTATTCTTGGCAAGAAATTTTACAATTAAATTTCAGAGTAGATAAAATTGGTTGCTGGACAGAAAAATATTTCATTGGTTATGATAGCGCCAATTCTCTTTTAAGAGAATGGGAAAGAGATGGAACATTGTGGCGAAATATTGGTTTTGGAGAACCAAATTTTATAGGAGCAATGGTTTTAAATAGATTTATTTATGTTGCAATTCAATTAGGATCAACGGCACAGGTTAAACTGCTGCCGTTAAGAATTTAAAAATATGGCCACACAAAAAGAATATCCATATCAAACATATGAAAGAATAACGGGAAAGAAGTGGCCGGGAGGAAAATCTCCAGAGATAGTAAGTTTATTACGGGCTTATGGAATTACCGCTCAACCTGGCAGTGCGGAGGCGAATTTAGCGTTGCAAAGGGCTTTATTAACGCAAGGGCTTCCTCAGACAACTCAGAAAACAACCACGACTACTCCTGCAACCCAAACAACTCAAACACCGATTATGCCTACAGAAGAAAAGAAAGAAACGGATATAGGTTCACTGACAAAACAATTCCAATCTCAATTGGCTTCTTTGCAAAGAGCGTTGGAAAGTTTATCTACTGCCACGCCTCCACAAACAGGTTTAAGCGCCGAAGAAAAAAGATTGTATGAGCAAACTTTACAGCAATTAAAAGAAAGATACCAGCAAGAGTTAGCAAATTTAGAGAGAAAACATCAGGAAGAGAAACAAAGATTAATTGGTAGATATGCAGCGGCGGGTTTTTCAGAGCCAGGAATTTTAGAGGGACCAATGGCGGGAGTCCCAGGGATAGTGACAAAGGCACTTCAAGAATTAGGAGAACAACAAGCAAGGGAAAGAACACAATTACAACAAGCAGCAGCAGGAGATATTACTGCAATTCAAATGGCACAAGCAGAAGCTGAAAGAAAGGCACAACAACAGGCTTATGAGCAATGGGCAAGAGAACAACAAAGAAAATTAGAAAATATTTTAAAACAGGCAGGATTGCTTGAAACGATTTATAGCTATGTTGCGCCTCAAAGAATGACAGTAGGAGGAAGAATTTTAGTATATGACCCATTAAGCGGGAGTTATAGAGATGTGACGCCAGAAAGCATTATGGAAACAATAAAACAGGAAGAAATAGAAAAAGCATGGTCATTACAAATAGATGATGAAGGAAATGTGTGGAGAGTAAATCCTTTAACTGGGCAAATGCAGAGAATCGGAAAGGTAGCGGTTGCTCCTAAAACTACTCCTGAAGAAAAATGGCAAATTAAAATAGACGATATGGGTAATGTTTGGAGAATAAATCCGACAACTGGAAAAATGGAAAAAATAGGAAGTGTTGAAGTTCCATTGAGATCAGGTTTGTATACCGAGAAAACAATTCCGTCTGATATTTATACTGATTTAAGAGAAGATATTTTAGAAAAAAAAGGAGGATTATTAGGAGGATGGAAATATAAAGAGGAAGATATTATAAGAGCGTATCCGGAAGTTGATCCACAATATATCAGAAAATTAATCAAGGCATTAAGGGGAGGTAAATAAAAAATATGGGCAGATTAACTGAAGAAGAAAAACAAAAAAGGCCGTTTTGGCAACGGATTAAAGAAAGCCTTATTGAAGAGAAAAAACCAGAAGGATTAGGGGAAATATTGGTTACAGAAATAGTAAGGCCTTTTGTTAGAATTGGAGGACAAATAGCAAAATTAACTCCCGAGGTGAAAAAAGCAGAAGAGGCAATTAAACAGGCGAAAGAACTTGAAAAGAAAATAATTGAATTAAAGCCAGAATTAAAAGAAAAAATACCAGAAACAAAAGTAGAATTACCGCCGATTTTGCAACCGAAGACAAAAAAACAGATTATTGGGGATATATTAGAAGCAGGTTTAACCATTGCACCCTTACCAGCGGCTAAATTACCAAAAGGAATTTCTTTGTTTAAAAAGGTGGTAAAATTGGCAGGGAGAGGTGCCGCAATTGGCACTGGTTTTGGGGTTGGCGAGGCACTTACTGAAAAACAACAACCAAAAGAAGCATTAAAAACTATTGGGGCAATGGCCGCTGGTGGAGCGGTTTTAGAACCAGTTTTTGCTGGAGCGTTAAATTTGGCCGCCAAAGGAATAGAAAAAGTAGCAAAAATTCCTTTAAAGATAAGTTCATTGGTTCCAGAAAAAGTAAAAATTGAATTTAGAAAACTTTTGCCAGTGAAGGCACAACTCGCTAATTATTACGGTAAAGAAGGAGCAGAAATTGTTAATAGGTATTTAAGAGCAGATGAAAATTCATTGCGAAGACTGGGAGAAAATTTATTAGAATTGCAAAAAGCGGGCTTTGGCACTCTTAATGAATTAGAAAAAAAGAATTTATTAGATGTTTTAGAAGGAAGAACACAAAGCTTTATTTCTCAAAAAGTAGAAAAAAGTTTTGCCATTATTGATAGATTGAGAAAAGAAATTGCTCAAGAAGCACAAGAATTAGGAGTAAAAGTAAGGTTAAAAAAAGGCATCGAAGTTCCGTTTCAACCAAGAGAAAACTATTTTCCACACTATATTCCTTCTCCTGAAAAACTTGAGAAAAATATTGCTTTAAGAGAAGAAATACTAACTGATGTAATGAGAAGAGGAGAATTTAAAGCAAGAGAAGAGGCAGAAAAAGCTCTACAAGGCTGGATAGAGGTGGCTAAAAAAGAAGGACGAGTTAGAAGAGATAATTGGTTTGTTAATTATTTAGTTAAAACAAATCAGACATCGCAGAAATTTACGCCAGAAGAATTAGAAATAATAGAAAAAAAAGGAATAAAACCAAAAACTAAATTAATTTCTGAATTATCAACTAAACTTAAACAAGCACAAGATGAGGCAAGGGGAATGATTTTAAGATATTTCAAAAGAGCAAGAATGGGAGTAAGAACCCATTTGGAATTTGCCAGAGAATTTCATAATCCTTTTTATGACCCCAACCCAGAAAGAGTTATAACAAGATGGTTAATGGAATCTATACCGAGATTGGAAGAAATAAAACAATTTGGACAAAAATCAGAAGAATTAAATCGATTATTAGGAGCTATAAGTAGACAATTTGGGAAAGAGGTAGGGATTAAAGCAAGACAATTGGTGGATGTTTTATTTGGAGTCACAAAGGAAAGAAAAATGTATGGAGAGGCTGGATCTACGCTACCTCAAACATTAAGAGTTTTACAAATCCCAAAACTTCTTTTCTCACAAATTATAAACTTAGGACAAAATCTAAATACGCTTTTAGCAACTGATCTAAAAAGTTTTGCTTATGGTTTGAAATCAGTTTTTACGCAAGCAGGCAGAGAAAGAGCGATAAAAACAGGGGTGACATTAGACAAAATAGTCAATTCAATTGCTAAATTTGAGGGATCAAAAGAAAGTAAATTTGCTGAAATGTTTTTAAGATATACAGGCTTTGAATTAACCGAAAAAATTAACAGAACAATAGCAGTTAATGCAGGCGTTAAATATGCTGAAAGATTATTCGAAAAATTAAAAAAGAATCCCACAGATACTTTCGCAAGACAGGTTTTAGAAGAATTGGGGATAAATACTGCCGAAGTTTTAAAAAGAGGCAAATTGCTTGAAAATGAATTATTAAGAGCAGGTTTCAGAATTCAAGAATTAACACAATTTAGATACAGACCAGCAGATTTTCCCGCTTTTTATGCTTCTGAATTCGGAAGATTAATGTTCCAATTTAAATCTTTTGCCTATAACCAAACTTTATTTTTAAAAAAGCAGTTAATAGATGAATTTTCAAAAGGGCGAATTGGTAGAGGAATAAGAAATCTTTTAATATTTTCTTTAATTTTTCCTATCGGGGGTGAGGTTTTAGCAGATATAAGATCCCTAATAAGAGGAGAAAAAAGACCTACAAATGCTTTAGATAGATATTTAAGCGATATTTTTACGGTTGGCGGAGTGGGTATTATTAGTGATCTTTTAGAAAGTGCAAGAAAAAAAAGATTGGCTGAAACTATTTTGGGGCCTGCGTTAGGGTCAGGAACAGAGGCAATAGAAACATTGGTAAGTATGGGAGAAAGAGTTGTAAAGGGTAAAGAAATAACGCCAGGGCAAGTAAGACAAGTATTACAATTTTTCCCAGGACCAATAGCAACTACACCGCTTTATTGGTTGTTTCCGCCAGAAAATCAGCCTAAAGACAGAGAAAGTATATTAGAAACAATTAGAAGAATTTTGCCCACAACGGAACAAGAGCAGGCGGAGATTCCAATAGGGACAACAATTAAGGGAAGGTTAAAAAGAAAAGAATTAGAAAAGTTTAAAAAAGAATGATAAAAGAGAAATTAAAATTATTAACCAAGTAATTATAGCAAATATGATTGCCACCACCTTTGCTGAACGAGATGAAGGTTCATCTGGATGATTATTAAACGATGAGGTTTGCGATAAATCAATTTTTTTACGAGAATGACATTTATTTAATTCCTTTTCAAGGGAGCGAACATAACAAAAATAATAAAGTAAAAAAACAAAAATTAAAAGAATTTCAAGGCGGGTCATATTATTCAGAATAACACAAAAGAAATGAAAAATCAATGCCATACGGCGGATTAGACAAAAAACATACATTTTTCATCTACGACAACGGTCGGCTTTTTTCTCAGTTTGCTATCGCTTTAAGCCAGCAAGGGCACGAGGTTTATTATTACACACCTTTTGCTTCAAATGTTTATTTCAAAGAATACGCCGTCGGCTTAAATATCGAGAATATTCAAAAACCGCTTTATTTTTTTGAAAAACTTTTGAAATACAAAAAAGAAGACGTAACAATAATGTTTCCCGATGTTGGAATGGGAGATTTGGCTCACTTTTTAAAACAAATGGGATATGCAGTTTTCGCTGCTGGCAGAGGGGATATTTTAGAATTCCATCGAGATTGGCTAAAAAAAGAATTACCGAAATTGGGATTGCCAGTGATGGATTATGCGATAGTGGAAGGAATAACGGCACTAAAAAATTATCTTAAAAAGAAGGGAAATGAAAGAGTGATTAAATTAGATATTTGGCGGGGAGATGAAGAAACTTGGTTTGCTCAAGATGTAAATAAAATTGACTTAAAACTTAACAGATTAGTTTCGAAATTTGGTCCTTTTGCGGAAGAATATTTCTTTATAGTGGAAGAAAAAATTGAAGGAGATGAGGAGCCGGGATTTGATTTAATCTTTGATGGCGAAGATTATATTAAGCCTTACCTCTGGGGTTATGAAATTGCTAAAGGACCTTATTGTGGAGTTTGCGATTTAAAACCGCCGCGAATTATTCAGGAAGTAATGGATAAATTAAAACCTCTTCTAAAAAAGATGGATTGGCGAGGGTTTATTTCAACAGAAATGAGGGTAAAAAATGGGAAGCCATATCTCATTGATGTATGCGCTCGTAGCCCACATCCTCTTGGGTTAGGTTATGTGGTTTTATACGAAAATTTTGCTGAAATTATTTACAAAGTAGCAAGGAAAATACCAGTTGAGGCAAAAATAAGAGGAAAGTTTTTTGTAGTTTTACCAATAGAGATTGATTCGAGTCTTGTAGATGAGTGGCAACATTTGATTTTACCAAAGAAAACAAATCAGGTTTTACAATACGATAAAGAAACTTATTTTGCAATTTTAACTGCTTCGGCTGCAAAAGTAGGTGAAGAATATTATCATGTCCCATCTGTTAGTTCAACAATTGCAGTTATAGTTGGAGTTGGAAATGATTTAGAAAAATTAAGAAAAGGGGTAAAGTTTTTAGCTCAAAAGGTAGAGGTGGGAGGAGAAAAAATTACTAAAATTCCAGAAGCAGAAATAGATGAAGCGATTGACCACATAAAAAGGATCATAAAAGAAAAAACATGAATGGAACAGATTTATCACAATTCATTAATCTTGGTGTGGCTGGTATAGCGGTAATGGTTATTTGGCTGATAGTTCAGAGATTTTTGCAATTTGTAGAAGAACAAGAAAAGAATTTCAAGAATACGATTGACAATCACTTAAAAGAATTTTCTCAATCGAACCAACGGTTAGCTGAGGCAATTAAAGAATTATTGGATTGGTTAAAATATCACAACGGAAAAAAATAAAATATGCCAAGTCGTAATCAATATACAGCCCCTTGGACAAAAGAGGAGTTGCAATGGTTGAGAGAGGTTTATCCTTTCGCAAATAGAAACCAAGTTTTAGAATGGGCAAAAGAACATAAAAGAACTATTCGAGCAATAATAAATAAAGCCAGTTATGAGGGGATTAAAAAAGTAAAAAAAGAAAAAGAAATCCCTGTTTTTCCTCCTAAAATTAAAAGAGAAATTTCCAAAATTAATAATTTTTTATTATCATCGGAAATACATAAAAATCCAGTTTTGGTATTAAAACCTACCAAAATTGTCATCGGGGGCGACAATCATATTCCTTTTAACGATGTTAAGGCAGAAAATGAATTTTTAGCGTTTTTAAAAGAAGAAAAACCAGAAATTGTGATACATCAGGGAGATTTACTTGATTTTTACGAAATTTCAAATTTTAGAAGGGTTCCTTTGACCCAAACGGAAATAACAGAGGAAATTCAGCAAGGAACCTGTTTTTTAAATAAAATAAGAACAATCTTGCCAAAAGCAAGAATTTTTTATATTTGCGGAAATCACGAGTTTAGGTTTCAAAAGTATCTGATAGATAACGCATTTGTTTTTTATAAAGTTTTTGCTTTGTCTTTGCCAGAACTTTTAAGGTTGGAAGAGCTGAAAATTAAATTTATTCCTCTTAAACTCCAAGCCAATAAATTTTCTCATAACTTTATGAGGATTAACGATATTTTGATAGGACATTTTGATAAATCCTTACAAAACGCTGGTTATACCGCTCGTTGGTTAAGAGATTTTTTTGGTAAAAGTATAATCACAGGGCATACTCATAGGTTAGCAATTACATACAAGAGTTTTTATAACGAAATTAAATTTGGCGTAGAGGCAGGATGCTTATGCAATTTAGAACCGTCTTATGTTACTTCACCTGATTGGACACAAGGTTTTGTAGAATTAAGATTTGAAAAAAACAAATGGCAGGTTATTTGCTGGAGAATATGAAAAAGGGTGTTCTAAAACCTATTGTAAGAACTAAATTATAACAACCGCACCTGTTCCTTCACTCTTGACAAATTCTTTTGTCTTTTATATATTCAAAATATGAGATTGAAAGAAAAATTTAAAGATTTTTTGTTTTATTTAGCATCTAAAGGATACAAACCACATACATTGGGGGAATATAAAAGATTTCTTTTTGGCGCACTTTCACATTGCCCGATATCAGAAAAGGAATTAAAAGATTTAAAATTAGTTGATATCGCAGAAATAATAAAAGCAGGACAAACACACGGAAGATACGGGGCTCAAAGGGCAGTTTCTGTTTTTAGATGTTATTTGAAATTTTTAAAAGAAAGTGGGGAAAATTTGCCGTTTGACTGGAGAGATA
Organism: Candidatus Aenigmatarchaeota archaeon; assembly: GCA_039000425.1. GTDB lineage: Archaea > Aenigmatarchaeota > Aenigmatarchaeia > CG10238-14 > SCSR01 > JAVZGQ01. The sequence continues at coordinate 8,225 of JAWBPV010000019.1, read as the reverse complement.
TTACATTACCAAAAGTTTCTCAAAAAGTGCAACCTGTTTTGACAAAAGAAGAATTAGATTTTGTTTTAAACTCTATTCCAATTCATCATCGCAACATTGGAGCAAGAAAAATTGCTTGGACAATGCGGGCTCTTTTTGAAGTGTTATTTGCTACCGGAATGAGAATTTCTGAAGCTCTGGAATTGAAAAGAGAGCAATTTAAACAAATAAAAAGGGAAAAAGAATTAACAATATTTGGAAAGGACAGAGAAGAAAGGAGAGTTTTCTTTTCAGATAGAGCCATCTATTGGTTGGAACAATATTTGAAACAACGAGATGACAATTCAGAATGGATGTTTGTAAATTGCTGGGGACAAAAATTAAAACTTTCTACTGCTAAATCTTATCTTTTAAGGTGGCGGAAAAAATTAGGATATTTAGGAAACAAAATTAGATTTCACACTTTTAGAAGGACATTGGCCACTCTTTTGATGAAGAATAATGGAGATTTAAAAACCATTCAAATTACTTTGGGGCACAAAAGCCCACGAACAACTTTGAAATATTACGCCCTGATCAACATTGATGAGGCAAAAGAAAATTATCAAAGGTTAATGGCGAAAATAAACAGACCTCTTGACAAAGATTTTTGATTAATTAAAATAAAATAGGAACAAAAACGGTTGTGGAAAACTCTTCTTGACAAGGTTTCTTAATTGATTAAAATAAAAATAGGGTGTGGAAAACTTTAGAAAATATGAGGCAATCAAAAAAGAAAAAACAATATTTGATTAAAATAACAAAAGCAGAAGACATGCAAAGAAAAAGGGATAGGCAAAGATTGTTAAAATTAAGAATGTATATTAAAGAAGCATGGCAAATTTTACAGCAAATTAAGTGATTTGCCATTTTTTATTTGGCACTTTAAAATAAAATTAGAAATTATTCCCATTAAGAACCGCCACCGAGTAGAGCTCCTCAGTGGCAAAAGAGATAGGATAGATTGAAAGTAGCGCTCCGCAGGCGGTTCTTAATGGAACCGCCTTTTTTATTTTATTTTTCAAAAGAAAAAAAGGTCGAAAGGCGGGTAAAAGTTAAAAATCGATGGATAGATTAGAAAAAATTATTGTCTACTTTCTGGTTTTTGCGAGCGGTTGGATATTTGCTTTATTTTGTGAGTTAATGAGAAGTTTAGGTTACTAATATGGATCAAGACGAATACATTCAACAAAAGAAAGAAGAAAGAGAAGAAGAGGGAAGAATTAGGGGTTATTACGAGTGGTTAGAAGAAAAGGCACCAACAGAAGGAAAATGTGTAGTTTGTGGTGAATTAACAAATGAAAAAAAACTTTTTAGCGATGATGGAGAATTAGGTTATTGGGATTGGTGTCATAGCGAATGTTATGAGTATTTAAAAGAAAAATTATGAAAAAAGAAATAAGAGAAATAATCAATCAGAAAGGAGAAAAAATTATTCAAATTACAACTTATGACGAGAGATGGTATGCAAAACCAGTTTTAGACGAAACGACAGGAATGCCAAGATATGAGTTTTATCCTTCTGTCACTTGGATTACTTCCAGTGGTTATCCTAAAGGAATTGGTTTTATGAAATGGTTGGCTCAACAAGGGTGGGATGAAGCGCAAGCATTGGGAGATGAAGCAAGCGCAAGAGGATATAAAATCCATTGCGGGGCTGGAATTTTACTTTCAGGAAAAGAATTATCGTTAGAGGATAAATTGCCACGTGAATGGGGAGATCCAGAACCAGAAGAAATAAAACCTGATGAATGGGAAGCGTTTTTGAGCCTTAAAAATTGGGTGGAAAGTTTAGAGAACTTTGAAGTGGTAGCAGTTGAATATACCGCTTTTAACGAAAAAGAAAAATATGCAGGAACAATTGACTTAATCTGTAGAATTGACGGACAACTTTATTTGATTGATTTAAAAACTTCAAAGGAAGTATGGCCAGAACACGAACTTCAACTTTCAGCATATGCGAATTTAGAAGTTGATTTAAAAGAGTTAAAGATTACTGAAGAGGAATGGAAAAACAAAAAATTAGCAATCCTACAAATCGGATACAACAGAAATCAAAAAGGGTGGAAGTTAACCGAGGTTCAGGAACAATATGATTTGTTTTTAGCAGTGAAAAAAATCTGGGAGAAAGAACATTCAGAAGATAAACCAGAACAAAAAGAGTATCCTTTAACAATCAAAATTGAAAAATTATGCCAGAAAAAGAACAACAACAAAAAGAAATAATGCTGATTGAAGGAAGTAAAAAGATGGCTCTGGTTGATCCTCAAAAGAAAATGGAATTTGCAAAAAAGGCAGCGAAAGTTTTAATGGATACAATTGATAAAACAAACGCAATTCTTGAAATTCAGGGAAATAAATATCTAAAGTTTGAGGGTTGGCAAATGTTGGCTTCCTTTTTCGGTTTATCTGTTGGAATTGAATTTATAGCACCTTTAGAAAACGGAGATGGGTATAAAGCAAAAGCGGTAGTTTATACGAGAGACGGAACAATCGTAGGAAGCGCTTGGGGAATTTGTTCAAGAAAGGAACCAGGAAAAGAAAACTTCACTTTCACTAAATTGCTTGGCATGGCTCAAACAAGAGCGGCAGCCAGGGCTTTAAAACAGATTTTAGGCTGGATTGCTCCTCTGGGCGGATTTAAAGAAACGCCAGCCGAAGAAGTAGAAAACGGAGAAGAAATTCCAATAGTAGAAGAAAATTAGCCCTTGATGCTGGGCTTTAACTGGTTCCCTCCTTGTGGCTTCACCGCAAGGGCGTGAAGAGGGAAAAAACCAGTAGAGCCTAGCAATGAGGGGCTAAAAATATGAGAATGGGAACTTATTATATTTGCCAAAAGTGTTTAGGACCGATTATTAGAAGTGGAATAATCGTCTATAAAAGGCGAGGTTTAGGTTATGAGAAAAAAGGAAAAGCTTATCACAAAGGTTGTTTTAAAAAAATTAAAAATTATGAAGAAGGAGGAGGAAGAGCAATTTAAAAATATAACCGCATGGGCGATTCCAGATGTTTTATTAGAAAGAAAAGATTTAGATATGACAGAAAAAGTTTTAATAGCAATTATGATGAGATTGGGAGCATTAGAAAAACCAATTCATCCAAGCCAGAAGTGGTTGGCTCAAAAAATGGGGATGTCAAGAATTGGTATTACGAAAGTATTAAAAAGATTAAAAGAAAAAGGAATTGTTAAGTATGAAGGAAAAGTTTGGAAATTAGCCTCTTATTCTCTTTTTCTCGAGTATCCAAAGTATACACGATCAGGTATCCAAAGTATACACGACTCAGGTATCCAAAGTATACACGACAAGAGAGATATACAAAGTAGAGATATACAAAAAGAGAATATTATATTACATAGCAAACCAGAGTTTGCGGGCTCAGATATCAATTATCTTATAGGCTTATTTAAAGAAATTAATCCTAATTATGAACATTTATTTTCCAACAAAACTCAAAGGTCGGCTTTAGAAAGGCTGGTTAAAAAATTTGGTAAGGAAAAAGTTGAAAAAATGATTAAGTTTTTACCGAAAATCTTCGGTAGGCCATACGCTCCCATAATCACCACACCGCTTGAATTAGAGAAAAAATTAGCGAATTTAATCGCCTTTCTTCAGAAAGAAAAAATGATAAATGAGCGATACAAAATCGCCAAAATATGAACGGAGAAATAACAGATAAAAATTATATTCTCTTTCTAAAAGGCGGACATAAAATTTGGATTAACGAAACACAATTTGAAATGCTGAAAAATCTTTTAGAGACAAATAGAAAGTTTATTCAAGTTGAAAATTGGGTTTTTAATAGGGACGAGGTGGCTTATATTGGCCCCAGAAGGGAAATTGAGATAACAGAAAGAATAAAAAAAGGAGAATGGCAATGTAAATATGGGTATTGGCACAATCCCGGGGAAGAATGCGCTCATGGGGAATTAGAAAAATATAACAACAATGAAGGGTCAAATTATCAAAATTAAAGAAGATAATTTTAAAGACGGCAAGGGATATTGGGTTTTTTTCAAAATGGAAGATGGCGGTTCTGGGCTAACTTATCTTTTAGAAACTTTTGGGAATTTTAACAATTGGAAACCATATTTAAGAGTAGGTCAGACGCTGGATGGCTTAAGATGGAAAAACAAAAAAAAGAGAATAATTGACGCTGATAGTATGATATCGCCAACTATTGATTTAGAAAAAATGGCAAGACTGAGAATTTTTGAATAATAAAATGGCAAGTAAAAAAATAAGAGAGAAATTAAAAAAAATATTAAAAAGACATGTTTTTAAGATTTAGAAAACATAAATTTCAATCAGGAGCGTTAATAGATTTAAGGCCGCCAGAACAAAAAGAAAAAGATTTTAGATTTGAAGAAATAGTGGCTACTCTTGAACCGGTGAACTGGATAGAAAAAACAAATTGGAGGAAATTTCCAATTTTTAATCAAGATGGTAGCGGAAGTTGTGTGGCAATGAGTTTAGCAAAGATTTTGGGAATTATGCATCAAGTAAATCAAGGAGAATGGATAAACTTTTCAGCAGGTTATATTTACCAGCAAAGGACAAACAAACCAGGAAGAGGAATGATGGCAGTGGATGCTTGGGAAATAGTAAGAAAAACAGGTTGTCTTTTAGAGGATTTCTTTCCCAGCCAGAACAAAACAGATGAAGAATTAGATAATTATCAGATTAAAAATTACGAAAAAGAAATTGCCAGTGTTTTTAAAATTTCAAATTATGTTGCCTTGCCAATTCAAGACATTGATGTTGTTGCTTCCACAATTCAAAAAACAGGAAAAGGAATAATGGTCTGGTTTTATTTCAACATTGATGAGTGGGACAGGGAAGTTCCGATTATCAAATATCCCGATTTAAATTTAATTACCGCACAGGGCAGGCACTCGGTAGTAGCAGTTGATTTTACGCTTTGGCAGGGAAAAAAAGCTTTAATCATTGACGATAGTTGGGGCAAAAACAGAGGAAGAGAAGGACAAAGAATGATCACAGAAGATTTTTACAAAGTAAGGAATTTTTACGCTGCCTATCCGATAAATTTCAAGTTTGAAAAAGAAACGATTGAAAAACCACAATACAAATTTGAAAGAGATTTAGTTTATGGAATGAGAAACGATTTTGATGTCAAAATACTTCAAAAATGCCTAAAATATCTTGGCTATTTTCCGATAAACGCACAAGAAACTGGAAATTATTTTGAGATAACGAGAAGAGGAGTTTATCAATTTCAAATTGATTATAAAGTGGCGCCAATGGAAGAATTAGAACAATTACAAGGTAAAAAGGTTGGTCCAAAAACAAGGGCGAAATTAAACGAAATTTTTGCTTAAAGGTCGCAAATTTAAAAATAAATAAAACTATGATTGGCGATTGGTCATTTCTCAAATCGAGAAGATTTTGGGCTTTAGTGGCAATTGCTATCGTGAGAGTTTTAGAAGGAGAAGGAATTATTCCTTCTACGATTGCCAACGGAATTTATACGATTTTGGCGGGTTTCATTGGAATTAGAACGATCGATAAATTTTCAGAAGCAGTAGCCCAAAGTAAATAAATTGTTAACTTATGAGCAAGTTAAAGAGAAAGATAATTTTAACAATTTTAGTGATAGGAGGGCTTTTGATTGCTGGAACAGTTAGTGGAATTTGGTTGAGTCAAAAATATCTGCCAAAAGTTGTGGAAAAGCCAGTGATAGTAAAGGAGGTTTTAGAGTATGACAATCCAGAACTAATAACAACAGCAATTAAAGAAACAAGTGGAAAATACGGGATTAATGAGAAAGTTTTTTGGGCGATTATTAAATGCGAAGGCGGGCATACTTTTGCTTGGAATAAAACTTGGGATGGCGGGCTTTATCAGATAAACTGGGAGACTGCTAAAAGATATGGAGCAAAAAATTTGAAAGATTTAGTTGATCCGAGATTGTCAACAGAGCTGGCGGCAAAAATCATCGAAAAAGAAGGATTAAGGCCCTGGAAAGCAACGAGAGAGTGCATTGAAAAAGAGTTAATTTTTAGCAATTTAAAGGTCAAAAAATAAAAAATGAAAAAATGAAAAACGAAATTTGTGAAAAAGAAGGACATCAATTCAGAATTTTGAAATGGTGGTCAGAAAAAGAAAAAAACGATTGGCAAGTTTTGATGGTTTGTTTAAAATGCGGAAAGACGATAGTTAAAAAAGCAAAAAAAGAGAATGAGGAAGAATGAAAAAAAAGGAGAAACCTTGCACCACTGCTTCTATCATCCGGAAATTGTGGTTAAATTGCCAAACAAAGCAACGCATCTGGTAATTACTGCTTTTCAATCAATGAAAGATAAAGAGAAAAAAAGGAGATACTTGATAGAAACTATTTTTGCCTTAATTTCTGAATTATGGAAAGAGGTAAATAATTATCAAGATAAAAAGTCGGCAAAATAAAATGAACCGCAAAAAACTTTTAAAAGAATATATTGAAAACGAAGAAAAAGAACTCTTTTACGATGAGATTAGTTTGGCGTGGCTTGAAAAATTAAAAGAAGAAAAAGAAAAAGAACAACTTATTTTAAAAGGTCAAAATTGGCAAAAGGAATTAACAGAAAAAGCAAGGGAAAAAGAAAGAATAAGACAAATGATTGAGGGAATGATAGCGCAAATAGAAGCGAAGAAAAAGTTTATTGAGTTTTTAAAAGAAAAGGAAAAGGAGGTAAAATAAAATCGTGTAGAAAATTGTATAGATTTTTTAGAAATTATGGCAAATTTAGACACATTAAAACCAAAACCATTCAAAAAAGGACACGACCCCCGAAGACACATTAAACAAAAAGGTGAAGTTTGGACAAAAACTAAAGTTTTGAATTTTATCGAAGAATACTGGCGCTATTTACAAAGTAAAGGAAAGATGCCAGAGGAGAAATTAAAAGAGATTTTTGAGAATTTTGATAAATTAGCTAAAAAAGATTTCCGGGCTCTAAAAGAATTGTTAGATAGATTATTCGGTAAACCAACAACAGAGATTGAAGTAAAAGGTAAGTTAGAACTGGAAAAATTGATTGAAATTGAAAGAAAAATGGCAAGAGCGTTAAAAGAGGGAGAGGAAAAATTTAAAAATCAAAATGATTATTGATGTAAAAATTTTTGTTGAAGAAAATTTTAGAGATGAAGCAGGAAAGCCAATAATTTTGACGCCATCACAACAACAACTTTTTGAATTGATTTTATACAAAAAGCATCCTTACAATCAGATTATCGCTTTTACCCGCTACGGAAAAAGTTTTGTTACAGCATTGGCGGTTTTATCAAGATGCATCTTTATACCCGAAAAATGGGCAATTGTAGCGCCAACAGAAAAACATGCAAAAATTATAATGAACTATATCATTGAACACATTTTTGACAGCGATTTCTTTGTTTCAAAATTGCAATTAGAAGAAGGCGAAAGTTTAGAAAGATTAAGAAGAGAAAGAAGTAAAAGAAGAATAACTTTAAAAATTTACGATAGCAATAAATTTTCTGAAATTTTCATCTTATCGGCGCACTCAACAAAAGAAGACCCTTTAAAATCATTACTTGGTTTTGGTGCGCAAAATGTGGTTTTAGATGAAAGTTCTTTGATAGATGATAAAGTTTATGCCGGCGTTTTGAGAATGCTTGGAGATAGCAAAGAACCATTTTTGTTGGAAATTGGAAATCCGATAAAGAAAAATCATTTTTGGGAAACATTTAATAATCCACGATTTTACAAAATGATAATTGATTATAAACTTGGTTTGAAAGAAGGAAGAATAACAGAAGAACAAGTTGAGTTAATGAAAAGACAGCCGTTTTTTGATATTTTGTATGAGTGTAAATTTCCTACTTCAGTTGAGGGAATTAGTATAGAAAATTTAATTTTTGAAAAAAAAGATGTTAAAGAGTGTGATTTCTTTGCTATCGGAACAGATTTGGCAATATCAGAGAAAGAGACAGCAGATGAAAGCGCAATTGTGGTGGCTGGCAGAGTTAGGGGAAAAGCAAAAATAAAAATTTTAAATGCAATTTCTGGCAATTTTACGATGAACGAAATGTTAAATTTAGTTTCATCTTTTGAAAGAGCATATTCAGGAATAGGGCCAGTTTTAGTTGGTGTTGAAGACGTGGCTTATCAAAGAGTTTTTGGTGAAGAATTGCAAAGAAGGTTTTTAATATCGCCAGTTTATGTAAAAAGAACAAAAGACAAAAGAAGCA
>JAWBPV010000018.1:0-20064 GCA_039000425.1 Candidatus Aenigmatarchaeota archaeon | reverse complement strand
GGACGAGGATATAAAAGAATACTTTCAGACCCCCGCATCACTATTTATGATGAACCAGTTCATAATCGGCTCTCTAAGTCCGTGATGGTCTACAATTACAATGTTTTCGGAGTAAAAGGGATTAAAACCGCTTTGGGCTTTGCGCTTGAAGATAATGACCTGAAAACACTTCTTGAGCTGGGTCTTGACTATATTTTCGAGGTCAGAAGATACTGGCTTTCAAAATATGACAATTATGTGTCCTATGATCTAGTGATAGCTTTTGAAGATTTCGTCTTCAAGACCCCGTTTTTTACACATCAAATATACGACGAGAGCAATAGAATCACCGGCACCTTCTTGTTTCATTTCAGCCAGATACTAAAGAAAACCCTAAGTATCTCGGGAGGGATAATCAAAGGACGAGCCATAGAGACATTTGAAACACAAAATGAAATCATCGAAAACCTAATGGAAAACTATATCAACCCTGCTTATAAAGAAAAATTCGGGAAATTGCCTGTAATACCCAATTGGGATAACTTGGATTACAAAGCCAAATTTAAAACCATCGAAAAAATACTTGAGGCAATTAAGTAAAAAAAGTTGTCAAGTTATAATTTAATTGCTTACCGTGCTAGCTATAAATAGAGACGAAAGCTTACCTGCATTTAGCCCGTTGTTTATGTTATTTTTTGCACGTGAAGACAAAATCCGACTTTAAGCTGTATTTTCTTGTATTTTGAACAAGCGACCCGGGGGAATAATCCAATGTTGATATTTCCATTATTTCAAACCCTGATGAAATAACGACATCTAAAAAAGCCGACCAAATTTTGCTGTTTTTTGTGTTGAAAATAATAGAAATAAATCCCTTATCTTTTAAAACGCGATGCATTTCCTTGAATGCGTCATAAAGAAGTTTCTTGTAATTATCAATATCTTTATTTCTTTCTTTTGCATCTGAAATCACAATTTCGTTTTCATAATCCAGGTCCAGTCCAAGCCACGATGCCCACAAGGCGCTTAATTCCAGATATGGTATCCTATCGCCGTGAGGCGGGTCGGTAATGATGTAATCAATAGAACCATCAGGAAGAAATGAAAGATTTGTCGCCGATGCGGTTGAAATGATAACACCTTTCCCTTTGCTCACAAGCTCATCATAAGATTTAACAACTTGTATTTCGTTTAAAACTTTCACCGCTTCTTTTTTGCCCTTTATAACCTTCCTATAACGGTTCTCAAAACATCTCCAGACATTTATCTCAAAGTGCTCTGGCGGTATCCAGTAACCTGTGACCCAGCTGCCTATCTCTTCCCTCAAAGAAGACAACCGCCCGTTGAATTTTCCCCTGTTTTTCAATACAAAAATCATATTGCTCATCTGAGGCAAAGCCCCAGTGAAAACAAACTTAAAAAACTCCCTGATATCAAACCTATCTATCTTCTCTAACTCGTTGTAAAGCAATGACATCGCATAAAGATTTCTGGGCGTGAAAAACTCCCTGATGTCCATATTAGCCCTGCTGTTAATCCTTGAATTGTTAAATAACTTCACACTCCGTGGATACCAAAAGGGTATATCATCATAGGTTATATTAACACTGTAAACCCCCAAATCCTTCGCCGATGGTATAAATTCCCCTTTCTTTATCTTACAATCTGAACATTCATACCAAATTTTCTTTACCCTATCACCTTGCCATATGGTATGACTAGCTATGGCACTATCCTTCTTACACCTCGGGCAAGATATCCTGTAAAGCCTCTCTATCTGCTGTTTAACATTTTCTCGCAAAAAACTGAAAGTATGTTCAACCTCACCTAAATCTATTGGAGTTATGATAACTTTTGAAATAAATGTTGCAACCGGGTTGATATCAACTAAAACAGCCCTCCTGCCCAACCTCAAAGCTTCTATACCCGTGGTGCCATAACCACTAAAGGGGTCCAAAACTATATCACCAACTCTAGCGTATCTCTCAATAAAATGAGATATCACATCTGGGGGCTTTTTCGCCCAATACTTGTGCATTACATAAATATCCCTGTGTGCAAAAAAACTTAACATATGACACCATCTTACCTGTTATTGTTTTCACCGCTAAATGCTATTTATATTTATTCCATTTAACTTTTGACCTCTTGGGTTTTGCCGTGTTATCTGGTTTCCTTACAATTATCAAATACTTAAAACCCCGTAAATAAAAATTATGCTTCCTTGCCCTATAATGCCAAAGCGGTGTGTTTGAACTTTGATTCCGCCTTACAACACAAATTATATCAACTGGCTCAAACCCAACTTTTTCGGTAAGCATCTGGTATATCTTAAACCCAACCGGGGTAAATCTTCCCTTGACCCACTGATCCCCCATCAACCACCCGCATATCTTCCCGGGCTTCAAAATCCGATAAATTTCCCTTGCAACCTTCTCAAGCTCCTCATAGAACCTTTCGTCCTCAGCTGATATCTTGCCTATGTCAGCTGGGTCATCCGAATAATTTACATTGTCCCCATACGGGGGATCAATGAATACCATATCAACAGAGCTATCCTCCAAGGGAATATGCCTTGAGTCGTTTTTAACGACCTCAGGATGCCTTGGATTGATATCATACCCTATCACGCGCCTTCCCTCTTCTTTACATACATCTATTGTCGTCCCGCTTCCTGCCATTGGGTCAACAACTAAATCCCCAGGTTGAGTATATCTTTGAACCAAATTCCATATAACAAACGCCGGGGTCACCCCCTGAAACTTGTTATCCCCCTTGGGCTTCTTACCATAGCTTTGCCTCGGATAATCCCATAGCGTTGTCGTCTGAAATAAAAGCTTGTAATCATCCGATATAACTTCCTTCATACCCAATAGTGTGCTTTGTTTTCAAAACTTGTGGAAATCGATTTCCACCAAAAACCTATTGAAAACCTTTAACTTTCCTAATCAACTCCTTCAACCTCCTCTCAATCTTTAATACCCTTGCTCCAATATCATCTATATCCAAAGCAGGAACATATAAATCCCCAACCCCTTTCTCAAAAAGCCCTTGCAAAAGCCTTTTCTCAAAGATATCTAAAAGCTCCTTTTTAGTCCTAAGCGGCTTATCAACCCTAAAACCCAAATTTACACCAAGCTTTTGATAAACCTCCCTCATCAATTCAGATACCCTTGCAATAAACCTTAAAGTTAAAACGGGATTACCAGGCTCCACATAATGATTTAAATACAACCCTTTCAACACCAAATCCTTTGGGAAAATATAAAAAGAGACTATCGGGTCGTTGAAATAAAACTCTATCGCCTCTAGCTTGACAACCAAATCATAACTTAACTTTTCACACGCAAATTTTATTCGGTTTATTGAAACCGAATTTACCAGCCTATCCCCAACATTTGTTATGTCAGGCTCTCCAAATATCGCATAATTATACACAAAACTTACATCATTTATCACCCCCATATGAAAACTTAATTTCACCCTATTTATTTTCGCTGTAAAGCGAGAAAATTCTCCCCCAAGGTCAAGAAACCATATACCGCTATTGTCTTTTATCGCAATGAAAGGTATGCTTAGGCGTTGAAGATGATTAAATAAGTTTTCCCCGTAAAACCTGACGAAAAACCAACGCCGGGGATATACTATCAAGTCAAAAACCCGATTTACTAACTTGACCTCAAGCCCAACATCAAACATCTCAATAGCACGAGTTAATACACCGTAATAGGTTCTTTTCATAAAGATAACCTATAACCTTAGTTTCTCAACTATTTTTTTAAGCCTATGGTTATAATCCCTTAACCCTAAGTCCGGCTCGTAATCAATCCCCTTTTCTTTAAGCCGAGGTTTAAAGTAATTAACATCAAGATAATCCAAAAGTTCTGTCTCGCTGTAAAAAAAGTTTTTGACTGTATCAAAATAAAAATTGTGTTTTTTAAATTCCCATAAAACATCAAGAAGTGTAATTAACGATGAAATCTTCAAATGGTCATCCCCGGGCTTGATATTGTGCTCAAGAAAAGGTCCCTTGAATACAAACTCCGACGGGATTATGGCAAAATTAACGCTAAACCTCCCAAGCTCAAAAACAATACCAGATAGCCAGATGTAAAAATCTAAACCATAGCTATCCCAGTGTTCTTTTAACTTTACATCGCTAAAACTATGAACTGCGTTCAAGTCATCCCGAAAAGAGCCGAAAACCGGGTAATTGGAAAAAAATAAATACTCTTTTTTATTATAAACTGCTTTTGTCATCGTAAGGGATGTTATCCTGATGTCAAACTCCCGTTCAATTTGCCTGTAATTATCCCCGAAATCAAATATCTTGATTGTGTCCCCCAAAACCCCTATGCCCAAAAACAAAATCCGAGGCTCAAGGCTTAATATAATTGCACTGTTTTCGCACCTTAAATCTAGCCAAGCCTGTTCCCCTTTTATGAATTTAAACCCTGTGCTTGAAGGCACAAGCTGAAAGCGTCGTAATTTACGCCTTATTATATTTTCAATCTCCCTTGCGTATCTCACTGTCTCAAGAATTTAATTTTCTGTGAAAATACTCGTATAGTGCTTCATCTATATAACCAAGTAAAACATCAAGTTTTTTGCCCAGGTCCCTTTGACGCTGGTATTTTGGGCTAGTTCGGGTTATTATCTTATAAGCATTAAAAACAAAATCCTCAAACTTATGAAGGATGTAGTTCCTGTCCCCGGTGGCACGAATGCTTTCTATCATTTTTTCATCTAAACCCTGCGGGTGAAGATACCTTGAAAGCAACTTCAACTTCTCAAGCACCAAAATCATCTTGTAAATCATCTCGGTGTTAATACCTTCGTCAGGTTTATGCTCAAAATAACCCCTTGAGGTGTTGTATATAAGAGCCCGTTGTGAAATATACCCCTTCATAAACGCCAAGGATTGCCCTGATAAATCCAACCCAATATCCGATACCGTGAAAAAAAGATTTATATTATCTTCATACAACTGACGAAATACCCCAATATCAAACTGTATTTTATCCGAGCGATATCCCATATGTTTAAACATCAAAAAATTAGTGTAAACCCTGTGCCCATAGTATTTAATTATCCCCCTTTCATCTCTTTTAAGGTATCTTTTGTTTGCCTCCGTGAACCCCTCGTCAAGGTCAAAAACATAAGCCTTGCGGTCTTCTATAACCACAAATAAGGGCAAAAACAAATTCTCAAATACCTGCCAAAGCTCTTCTAAATCGTCATACTCAAGCTCAATATACCCCGATTGATTCGCTATTATATCAAATTCAATTTCCTTGTATCCAACCATTTTTACTTTGTTCTTATATCCTGCGATTTTCTCTTGAAATAGGTCCCTATACCTCATAAAGGCAACAGAATTTTGTTTTCAAAATTTAACATTCTATCACAAATTTCCCCTTTTTAACCTTTCAATGCAAACCATTTAACAGCCTTTCAATTTTTTTAATTCTTTTCTCTATATCCTCTTCCTCTAGCCCCGGGTTATAACCAATCCCGAAAAATTTCCTAAGATAAATCTCCATAACATTGACCTCAAATTCATCAATTAGTTCTTTCTTCGTCTTGATGCCGCTTTCCTTAAATAACACGAATGGTCTTTTAATCAAGTTGCTAAATTTTATTAAAATTTTCATAAAACGATATACAAACTCAAGCGTGATTTTATCCCCTGCATCATAAGCCCGATGTATCAAATAAAGCCCCTTAAACGAAAACCTCTCGGGGATGATTTTAAGCGTAATTAAAACCACATAAGGGTACACATAAATCCCATCCAAATTAACGATATAATCTAGTTTTAGCTTTTCAACAATTTTCCAAATGTTTTCCTCAACGACCGTTGCCCATCTGTTTATTCCGATTTCTTCAAGTCCGAAGATATCATAATTATATACAAACTGAAAAACGCCAAAATCAGCCGTTTTGTAAGAATCACAAATATAAATGTCATCGGCATTAGCGCAACAATACCAGGGGGTTAGGTCCAAAAAATAGCTTCCCTCCTGGTTTATTACACAGATGAATGGGATATTGTGATCGCTTAACCTTAGCGCAATGTCTTTAAATCTAGTGTTTATCTCTTTTATCTCCCTGACTAATACCCATAGCGCAGGTTGCGCGATGATGTCAAATTCCTTTTTAACTAAAGCGACCTCAGATATTTTGCCCCTTTTAAAAATTTCCAGCAATTTCCTGTAATATGTCTCCTTTGCCATTTTACAAGTTTGAATTTTGTTAATTTACTTTAAAATCTTCTCAATTCTTTCAAGTCTTTCATCTGCATTTTCCTGACCCGTTGAGCGATAAGCTATTGAATGAAACTTTTGAAGATAAAATTTAACATTATCCTCAAGCAAATCAACAAGTTCAGTTTTGGTTTCAATGCTGTCGCCTTTGAATAATCCAATTGATGTGTTCATATTATCCCTAAGTTTTAACACAGCCTCCACAACCCGGCGTGCAAACCCTAAAGTGATTTTATCATCCTCATCGTAAATCCGATGGGTTAAGTAAATGCCCTTAAGATGAAAACCTCGGGGAGCGATTTTAAAATTAAACGAGGTGAAGCTTGGTGTTGATATGATTGCAGAGACGCTGACTATGTAATCAAGCCCAAGCTCAAGTTCCATCTTTTTAAGGTCGCTATCGTAAATTGACGCCCATTTGCACATATCAATTTGCTTAGCCCAAAAAATATTGTAATTATAAACAAACCAAAAACGCTTGAATGCAACCGCTTTATAGGTCCTGTAAATATCAATATCATCTAATTTAGCCCTGCGATAATGCGAGGTCAAATCTAAAAAATAACTTCCCTCCTGATTTACTATACAAACGAACGGGAGGTTATGTTCCCTTAAAAGCCAAGTGTAATGCTCAAATTTAAAATTTATTTCGTTTAAATCCTTGATGAAAAACCACAAAAAGGGTTGCCCTATAATTTCAAACTCTTTTCTCACAAGCGGTATCTTTTCGCCTAAAATAGCACGAAATTTTTGACGATATAACTCCCTCATAACAATATCTTGCCCAAAAATTTTTCCATCCTTCGGATTCTTCTCTCTATATCCAATTCCTCGGGGTCCGCTGGGTAATCTATCCCGTAAGTATCCAAAAGATAGTTTTTCAGCTTTTCCTCAACCATATCAATCAACTTCTTCTTCGTCTTGATGCCGCTTTCCTGAAGTATCCTGAGTTTATACCCTGTGGCTTTGGCAATTTTTGCCAAAAAATTCAAGATGTTATATGCAAATTTTAGCGTAAGATAGCTTTCCTCGTCATATACTTGATGCATCAAATACAAACCCTTAAATGTAAGATTGCGAGGCAAGATTTCAAATGCAATATATCCTATATCGTCAAAAAAATCAAGCGCTGTCAAAGTGATGATATAATCAAGCCCACGCTTTTCAACAACTTCTCTTGCCCTGTCCATAAAAAGAGGCGCTGAATCCTTCAACTTGATCTCCGATACCCCAAACACATAGTAATTATACACAAAAACAAAATCCTCAAAATTAGTTCTATCATACGGCGAATGCGTGTAAATTTTCCGCCTTATGGCATCAATATATTTAAACGATAAATCAACAAAATAAACCCCATCACCTTGCGCTATGCCCACAAAAGGGATAATATTACTGTCCAGATAAAAAGCAAGTTCATTGAATTTAGAACTTCCCACCTCTAACCCCTTGATATATATCCACCGCAAGGTATCCTTGAACACCTCAAATTTCCTGCTTACTTGTTGTATTTCCCCGGGTATCCCGAGTTTTTTTGTCGCCATTTGCAATTGTTTGTAATATGACTCCATTGAAGTCTTAGACCTTTATTTGGGTTCAAATCTCAACTAAATAATGCTTGATTTTTTCGTAATCTATATCTCTTATCGTTATGATTTTCCCAAGGTATTCGCTTACATAACAATCTCCAATTTTAGTTTCTTTTACATTTTTTAGCTTATCTTGCGCAATTTTAACATATTGAGGGTCTATTTCTATCCCTATGAAATGTCTGCCAAGCTTTTTAGCAGCTATTGCTGTTGTCCCCGTCCCCAAGAAGGGGTCTAAAACTATATCATTTACATCTGTTGTCATTAAAATTAATCTTTCCACCAGAATTTCGGGTATCTGGCAAGGATGTTCATTTCTTCGTTTTTTGTGTTTTATCCTGTAAATATCTGTCCAGATGTCCGACAGAAGCGGTCCAAATGGATGCATAAGATGTTTTTTCCCGCCATAATCTTTCACGAGCGCACCACAAGATTTGCATTTTAAATGCCTTGTCCTTATATCGTAAAACTTAAAATTAGGGCTTTTGACATAGTATAAGATACCATAGTGCGCTGGGAGAAGCGTCTTTCCCCGAGGGCTTGCCATAGCATCCCAGGCTATCCAGTGCTTAAAGATTGCAAGCTCGTTTAGAATACCCGCAAAATAAACAAGCCATTTGGGGATGTTGTGGATAAATATTGAACCTGTGGGCTTTGTTATTCTGACGATTTCGCCAAGCCACTTTCTTGCCCAGTCAAGATACTCGTTTTGAGTTTTCTTATCATTATAACTTCTATACTTTTTCCCGAGGTTAAAGGGCGGGTCAGCAAAACACATATCAACCGACTCGTCAGGTATATTCTTCAAAAACGAAACCGCATCCGCTTGAAATATCTTATCTATCAAATCATTTATCAAAACCATATTCAACCATTTCAGGCAATAGTTTTAAAATCCTTTCCTTCAAAAGATTGTATCTTTCAGGTATTCTTGATATTTTCGCGGTTTCATCATTTAGAATTTGTTCTTTTGTTAAAACCTTGTCAACGCAGGGGGTTATATATTCTTCAAGGTCTTCAATTGTCAAGTCAACTTGTCTTCCATCAGGGAGCTGATTCCAGTAGTGCCTAAAGTGTGCACAATATAGTATCACCCCGCCAAGCAAATCCTGTAAAACAAGCGCGACCACATCCGATTGCCCCCTCATCAAAACCTCAGGCGACCAATCCCCCTGGAAAGGATAACAAGTTTCTCTTGAAACACAAGACCTGAAAACCTGCTTTAATAACTCAATGCTCATATCAAACCTCTTTTTTTGTAAAAAGGTAAATTTTTGATACATAATCTCAAAATACTAGTTCCCTTTTCGGGTTCCGACAAACCCCTGAAAGATGCAATGTACTAGTAGCAAACAAAAAGAAGGGTAAAAATTATGGCATCCCAAATAATATATGAGGCATACGCAGATAAAAAGGAAACGGTAAGCTTTGTTTATCATATTGAAGAAAATGCCTTTTATGTTGTCAAGACAGTTGATGGCAAGGTAATAGAAAACAGATGTATCACAACATATATTGAAGATATCATAGAGGGGGAATATAAGAACAAAAAGATACAGGTAAGGCTGAAAAATGGTGAAACAGTGGATATTGATAGAGATAAATTTCTTGATTTTATATCACGATGTTGCGAAGCAAGGGAAGATTTTATAAGGGCGAACAATTATCTTGTCCCGCGAGAAATCCGAGTCAATGGACAAAATTTGAGGGTTTATACCCTTGCCTTTAGGGTCCCACGAGAGGATTTTGACAAAATAAAGCGTTATTTCAGAAAGTATTATTACTATGATAAAGAATTGTTGAGAGAGGTCGAAATATGGGGTGAGAGGGATTATGAAGATGCCCTTGTTTCTATTTGGGCTATCCCGGAGGAATATGTTGAAAAGGTTGAAAGGCTGCTTGGTATAAAAGATGAGTTAAGGGTTGAATATAGACAAAAATTTGAGAGGATAAAAAAGGAAATTGCGGGAGAAATTGAAAAAATCAAAACAGAATTAAAACATATGCACAAAGAAAGGGAGAAACTGATAGAGGAAATAAGAGACAGGGTGGAAAAATTTGTAAACAAGCCAGCAGGGGCAATAGAACTTAAAGATATAGCTAAAGATGCGATTGAGATTATAATTGACAACTGGACGGTCTATGGCAGCGGGCATTCTATTTATATAAAAAACGGTGAGGTGTGGTCTGTCATAAATCACGGTGGGGATGGGGATGATTGGAGTGCAAATAATGTCATCACCTGGGGAGCTGGTGCCATAGGTTTCCGCAAAAATATAGATGAAAGCGATAAACAGTTGATAGATAAATTGCTAAATTTAGAAAACGAAATAAAAATAAAAAGACAAGAGCTTGAAACAAAGGAAGCGGAATTATCCAAATTTAGCGAAAAATACAAAATTTAAATCAAAAATTGCCCGATGAGAACAGGTTCCGACAAACCCCTGAAAAATGCAATGTACTAGTGGAAAAACAAAATTAAAAAAATAAGGAGGTGTAAGATATGCTCGGGTTAAATTTAATAGCTTTGTATTATATAATCTCTCGCCCGGTGCAATCTGCAGCTGGTTTATTCAACCGGGGGGCAAAAGGCGTTGGCAAGGTTTTGGATTTGTGGACGGATGCGCTTAGAAAGCTTTCGGAATTTAGGGTGGTTGATAAAAGTATGGGACCTATAGCTGCGCTAACGGTTTATGCCATTTTTCTTACAGTTGTGGCTTATATATTTGCATTTATCGTGCTTACGATAATTATAGCTCTTATATGCGCTGGTTTAGGGAAGCTTTTTGAATATCTTGCCAAAAAAATTGAAAAGAAGCTTCAAGAAGAAGAAAACAGGAAGAAAAATGTGCAAAGTTGAAATTGTAAGGGAAATAACCCCAGATTGTATTGAAGTAGACGAGTGGAAGTTTTATAGCATCAACCCAGGGCGAAGCCCTCAGGGGTGGAAGCAGCCGCCAGTCTGGTTTAGCCCCTCTTATGTGAATTCCGAAGGGAAGATTGTTCTTCCTGTCAAAGGAAAACTTTTTAAAACCGAAAGAGGGGAAATCGTAATCAAGCCTAGCGATGAAACTAATTTTTATTTTTTCATTGTTAAAACTATATCACGAGAAAACGAAAAAGTTGAGTTAGAGGTTATATACCCTGCCGATGCGGTTTCGCTTAAATTTTACGATGCTATCCATTCTAACCTTACAACCGAAACCGCAATGATAATTACTCCGCAATTTCCAGTTGCGATTGCTTTAACATCGACCAAAAATAGCAAAAAAATTGTTATAATTAAAGATGAAAGCCTTGATTCGGAGATAATCCAAAACAAACAAATCTAATTACTATGGATGGGGAAATTAAAAAAATAGTTTCTCATCTTCCACCCAGAAATTTTGATGATTTTTTAGCGATTGCTTTTTTAAAAAACAAGTTCCCTAAAGCCCAGATAGAATATGTCCATCCACAAAGGGTTCCTGAAGATTACATCACTGATCCACAGGTTATTTTAGTTGACGTTGGGGGCAGATATGACCCAGAAAACAATAACTATGACCACCATCAAAGTTTAAGTCTTCCCTCCTCCTTTGTGCTTGTGATGGACCTTGTGGATGAGGTGAAAAAATATAAAAATCACCCTGCCATTGAAGTTATAGACCATATAGATAAATATGGGGTCAAAAGCGCAGCTGAAAAATTTAACTTTGAGCTTTCAAAAGAAATAGATGAGATGAGAAAATCTATACTTATGCTTGACCTTGAGAAACATTATAAAGATGTCATACTTGCCTTCAAAGAAGCAGCAAAGCACACAGATTATAACGAGTTTTTAAGGGCAATGTATAACTATCTTGATGAAAAAGGGCTGCTTGATGATATAAAAGTAAAGCTTGCCCAGGAAAAGGAGCAATTGCAAAATTTAATACGGCAGATGAAGATATTTGATGTTGAAAACCTAAAAATCGGTTTTTCCATTCAGTCCGTTGCACCGTATCATAGCAATGTGTTTGATGAAACGAAAATTGACCTGTTGATAGAAAGAAACAAGATGAACCCCCAGCATACGTCCTTTATAAGAAATAGCTCATCACCTAAGGCAAGCCGAATTAATTTGCAAAAGGTTTTTGAGTTGTATCCGTTTGTTTTTATCCACCCAAATGGTTTCATTGCTGTTTGTGATATAGAAATTGAAAAAGTGGAGAAAGATATAGAAAAAATAGCAAAATTAATTCAATCGTAATCGGAGATGCTCAAAAAAATATATCTTAAGCTTGTTTTAATTGTTCTTTTTGCTTATGCAGTGATAATCACATACGAATACCTGAAATTGCGTTTAAAACCCGAAGGGGTCAAAAGTACAAAAGATACGATACTGCTTACAGATACCCTTCTTGTAAGAGAAACAGAGGTAAAAGAGAAGGTGGTGTTTAAACCGATTGAAATTCATAAAATAGATACGGTATACAAAATAGATACCGTTTTGATCTTCTCGGATGATACCGCTATCGGTGTTTTTGCTTGGAACTTTAGGGATTTCATCATTTCTTATGATACGCTTTTTCTTTATAAAGAGGACAGCTTGTTTAGGGCTGTGTTGATGAAAAGATATCAACTGTTTAACCCACTAAAAATAAAGCTTGTCATAGATGAAAAGAAACCTGAAAAATTTTATTACAACTTTTATCAACCCCAGTGGTCTAGTGATTTTATAGAGTTTGAAGTCGTTTATAAATCTATTTACCCCAGGGTTTATCTTGGTGGCGGGTTGATTTATACGGATGGAATAAACCCGGTTCTAAGCCTCGGGTTAGTTTATCGTAGGTTTGGGTTTTGGGCAATTGCAGGATATAGGACAATTGGCATCGGCGCTCAATATAGGGTAAAATAAAAAATAATGAATGTTAAAAAAATAACAAAATTAGTATGGAAACGAGAGAATACTATTTCAAGGGTATAGCCTCAGAAAAGTTAATGGCGGCGTATACCGCAAGGCATTTAAGTTTTTTCTTGCGAGAAAACAATTTGCCTGTTGATGGCGGGATAACTTTTAGTTTTAGGGTTATCAAAAAGGGGTATCAAATGAATAGGGTAAGGCTCAAATACAATGGCGAAGTAATTGTTTATGTGGATGTTTACAAGCTTCTTGTGAAATGGCTAGAGCCAAATGTTGATACGGTTGCCTCTATGGTTAATGACCAGGAGATAAAAAACCTTTTGAGAAACCCCAAAGATATTGCGCGTGTTCCAGCGTTTTTGAGGCAAAGATACAGATCTCTTTACGAGACCTTTATCAAACTGGCTATTTTAGATTTGAAGAAGAGGCTTTCAAAGATAATGAAAATCACAGAAAGCGGGTGGGCTAAACCAGGCTCGGGCTACCCACGGTTTCCACAACCAGAAATCGTTGATTATGATAAAGTTTTTGAATAAAAACTTGACAACAAAATGTTCTTATTAGCTGGGATACCCCAAATACCTTACGAAGGGATACCGGGAAAACTTGCCATTTCAGATAATTTAGAGCTTGAAGGTGAATATTTCCTGTTTTTGAGCAATGATGACAAATTATATCTTGCCTTTATCAACAATGATGCCATCAGGCATATAAAGCGGGGCTGGAACTGGTTGCTTGGAGCCAGATTTGTAATTAGTAAAAACCTTAACAAATTGAAATTTATCCCTCAAAAAATAAGAAGCTTTGTTAGAGCTCAAAAAATAGAAAACCTACTTTTATTTGGTGAAAATTTTGAAAAGCTTGCCCCCTATAGCCGTGAAATAAACAACAGCAAGCTGTTTAAAATCATTGAAGATACGCTATACTATGAATTTTGGCTTGCCGAGAAAAGCCTTGTACAGGTGGTAATAAAAACCTCTCAAGGTCCGGGGCTATCACCACAACCAGCGACGGGAAAGGATAAATTTTACATACTAAAACAAATAATGCCACCAAGACCAGAGATTTACTTTGTTTCCGCCAGCTTAAGAATCTCTAGCATCAATTTGTCTTTTAGCCAAGATGTTAATCTAGTGAAGCTGGACTTAGAGCGAAAATCGGGTTTGCTGTACTTTTCGCCGAAAGCAAATTATAAAATAAAATTTGCCCCGCTGGAAATTTTAAATGCAATAACTTCACATATGCTACTCTATGTTGACGAACCTGATATAAAAAATCTATTTTTCCTCAAACCTTTGTTTAATTATAACCTTGCGCTAAAGGTTTCAAGTCAGCTTGTGAATATAGAAGGGGTTTGTGAAAGTTTAAAAAGGGGATTATTAAACAAGAGAAATGAACTTATCGCTCTTTTAAAATCTGCCGGGATATCAATAGATGACAAAAAGTTAACGCAAAGCATAACGCAAATGGGCAAAAGAAGCTGCAGCAAAATCCTTGCCGGTGCAATCATTTATTTGCATAAATCAATCCTTTCGCTAAACTTTATCCAATATAGTGATGAGCTTATAAAAGGGATAGTCTATGGATTAAATCTGCGATAGCCTCTTTTGCGCTTTTATACAATAATCCTCCGATATATCAATCCCAACAAATCTTCTCCCAAGTTCTTTTGCAACTTTTGTGGTGGTTCCAACGCCATTAAAGGGGTCTAAGACAACATCCCCTTTAAATGTAAAAAGTTTTATAACCCTTCTTGCCAGCTCCTCTGGGAACATAGCAGGATGCCCCCATTTCTTCATATCCTTTTCTGGAGCTATATCCCATCTTGCATAAACCCACTCTTTAAACTCATCGGCTGTCAAATCTGTTTCACGGGTTCTACCTCTATGAGTTAAACTACCTTTTGAGAAAATTTCAAGAAATTCCCAAGAATACTTTAGATAAGGATTACTTGGGCTTTTCCAGCTTCCCCAGGCGGTATATTTGCAATTATAGTTATGTTTTTCCCAGATTATCTCGCCTTTCCATATCAATTTTTTACTCGTAAAAAAGTTTGAAATTATGTGATGTGTTGGGACATAGTCGGAAAATAGGGGTTGAACATTTATGACAATTCTTCCACCGAATTTCAAAACCCTTATGCATTCGTCAAAAATTCTGAAAAGCTTATCAAAATAGTCTTCCCATTGCTGGTCATCTTGATAGCTTTTGTATCCACGCCCGAAATTATATGGGGGCGATGTAAAAATTAAATCCACGCAACTATCAGGAAATGCTTTAAGAACCTCTTCGCTATCCCCGCATATTATCTTATCGGCAAACTCTTGCGGGAGCTCGTTGTTTTCGTCCCTGAAACTATGACCCTGGGTATAAAAGTGTTTCCTGCGATATTTGACCATAAACCCTCTTGCTTTTGAGAGAACTGATGCTGGAAATCGATTTCCAGTGAAACCTCGTATTTTGAAAAATAATAAGAAATTTGCATAATTAAACAAAAACAAAAAAAGTTGAAAAATTGAAGATTGAAGAGTTTTTAAATTACCTGTCGGATAAATGTGATGTGCTGGGCATATTTATCGAGGAAAGAAAGCGAAAAAAGGTTTGCGTCATTTATTATCCCAAGAGCCAGTGGCTATGGGAGGGAAATTATGAAAACCTTGACAATTTAATTGAAATTTTAGAGAATATATTAAAATTCAAAGGGCTTAAGATAGATAAATTTTACATTTCTATAAATGAGAAAATTTATCAGGCAAGTTTGAGCAGTTTCATCAGGGTTTTATCTTTCAATTTAAAAAATTAAAAACAAATGGAGGGAATCAAAATGGTGAAGCTTTCAGAATTTAACATCTCGCTTGCCATCAGGAGGGATGTGGAAACCTCCGGTGTCTTTACATCGCATTGCCCAATTTGTAAGGGGCAGCTTACAAAAATTCATCTTGTGGGCGAATTCAACGGCAGGTTATATACTATTGAAAACTGTAAAACCTGCCAGAAAAACTTTTTGGTTGTATATTGGTTTAAAGAGCCACCTAAAAACCGAAAAACAATTAGAAAAACTAAAATAAACGAGGTTAAAGCAAATGAAAGAGAATAATGAAATAGAAGAACTTGCCAAGCTGGTTGAGAAGTTAATTGAACTTATGATAAAAAGCCTGTTGGTTGAAATTAATAATTATGACAATTAAAAGTTATGAGAAAAGAAAAATTAAAGGTGAAGATATTCACCCAGTGGCGAAGCACTTCAAGCTGGGGATGGCTTCCTGAAGTTGATTTATATGTGTCTTTTGGGGCTAGGACAGAGCACACAAACCATAGGCTAACCTCGGGAGCAGGGTTTGACAAAGAAAGCGCAGCTGTAGCTGAGGCTATTGAAAAATCTAAAATACTTACATCCCTTTTAAAAACAAGATATTCCCAAGCCCAGGGTGCTCCCCGCGGGCTTTATCGTTGGGGAAGCACCCCGGGTATAGAAAAAGGCATTGGGATGCAAGAAATCGATAGAATATTGCAATGGCTTGGGCTTAAAAAAGTGAAGGAGGAGAAAGAAAAATGGTATCACGAGTATATCTATGAAGGTGAAATCACAGTTGTCTAAAACAATTTCGTAAACCACCGTGAGAAAAGAAAAACTTGCAATAAAAATATATGTTGAGAAAGTAAAAGGGCGGTTTTGGGGTCAAGCCCCGGAGGTTGAATTGCGCGTGTTTTTCGGCGATAAATCTGAACATATAAAACACAAACCCAGTTATAGCGTTTATCCTATCGAAATAATTGAGAACATAGCCAAGGCTATTATGAAATCTAAGATTCTCACATCCCTTTTGAAAGCAAAATATATCCAGTCTCAGGGCAATGCGCCTTTGGCGCTAAATTATGAAAATGGTAAAATTACTATATCTATCACAACTGGAATGGGCGACATCGACGATGTTTTGAACTGGCTCGGTCTTAAAAAAATGGGGGAAATATACAGAACGCGATACAAAGAATATACCTACGAAGGCGAAATTACTATTGTTTAACAATCACCCGCCATATAATCTATGACATTCTTAAATTAAAGATTCAAAAAATTAAATCCTCAAAATGTTTTTGGATGTAAGATAGCCTTTCTTTGATGTTTTTATCGCCTATTAAGGGTTTATATGCTATTTTGTTAATCTCGAAAAACCGTTTCAAAATTTTATTATCAAAAACATCCAAAAAAGCACTCTTGGTATAAACCAAGCTTTCAAGCTGTACAAAATCATCCCGTATGGTTTTTCGCAAGCAGTAAATTTTCCAGGCGGATAAGAATTCTCTTAAAAAATTAGCTACGAATGATAAACTAAGCTGATTTGAATTTTCGTATATTGGATGTGATAAAAAGATATCTTTTAACACAAATTCCCGAGATAAAAGAATAAATTTTATTTCGCTTGTTCCAAAACACTTGATGGAGATTTCATATGGTAGGATTAAATAATCAGTTTTATATTCTTCGGTATATTTCACGAATTTTTCAAGATTTGCTTTAATTGGCTTATCTATTTCACTGGGGAAGCCAGGGATTATCCTGTAGTTTTTGAAAATTTTATATTTTTGCCTGCCAAATTTTAGGGTGCTAATTTTTGATGTATTCCAGTCCTGTTTGGATATTTTTATTGGTTTATGCTCGTAGTTATCGCCAAAGTCAAAAATTTTAAGTCCTTCACTTGTAAGAAGCCCCCAGATAGGCACCCCTTTGTAGCGAAGAACACGAGCTATAATTGAGGGATTTACCCAAGAGGTTGGTTTTAACCACTTTTGTTGTTTTTCAAGTAAAAGATGCCAACGGAATTGTTCATCGGGCACAAATTTATAGCCTATGTTCTCGCTTTCAAGTGCCTCTTCGAGTATTTTGTGATATATCGTCATCGTTTTTACAAAATATAATGGGCGTTGCCTTTTTAGCTTGTCCAGGTTTAAAAATTGCTTAAGGTTGTCCTAAACTTTTAATAGCCTTTTCAATATCTTTTATCCTCTTTTCGGTGTTTTCATAACCCAGCTGGGGTATATAATCTTTTTTGCCCAAAGCTTCAAAAATGGGAGCGAAGAAATCTTTTTCTAGTGTATCTAAAACTTCAATCTTATCTTTTGTCCCATAGCGACTGTAGAAGATATGCCTTGCTTGCGTTATTTTAAGCCGGGAAACGGAGAATTTTTCCTCAAGTTCGATAACCTGATTAATCAACTTGATTAATTTCCGCAAAAAGGAGAAAGTTAAAAGTTTTTCGCTGTCAAAATTCTCGTGTACCAAATAAACGCCCTTGAGGCTGAATCCTTTGAGCTCTATCGCAAACCGGGCGAAAAGCGGAAGGGCATATAGCCTGTTATATTCTATTTCATATAGAGTTATTACATAATCAGCCCCGTGCAATTTTGGACCCTCAACCCCGCCAAGGGAATATGTCACTTTGTTATCTTGCCAGGTCCCCCCAAACACGGAATAATTATAAACGAGTTCGTAATTGTCGATAGAATAATAACGCGGGTATAACAGCGTGCTTTCGTCATAAACTGAAAAACTTCTATGTCTATTTTTGTAATTAATAAGCCAAATGCCCCCTGAACCCTTTACGCTTATGAATGGTATCGATAAATCGCTCAACATTTTATAAAATTCATAATACTCCTTGATAATCCCAACTTTTAGCCAGTAAGGGTAGTTTATAAAAGAAAAATTTTTCGTCTCAGCTTTTATTGGGGTTTTCGGTTTCCATAGGTTGATAACTGTTGTTATTATTTCAATATATGATGCTCCCATTTAACACTACCTTTTATTGTGTTCCAACCATTTGTAATCGTGATATGATGTAGTCCAGTCTTGCTTTGATATTGAAACTGCCAACTTGCGGCTCGTAAGGCACTTTTTCTCTTTCAAGGAAATAACTGAGGATTTTCGTCTCAAATACATCTAGAAATGTTTTCTTACTGTCAGTAAATTTTGAAAAATCTAGGCTTAAACTTAATGTCCTTTGCCTTCTTGCATATGCTTTATGGAAAACCTCTAAAAGCTCGGCAAGAAATGAGATTGTAAGCTCCCCGGAGCCCGGGCTTATCTTATGTGCCAAAAAAGCGCTATCCACGATAAACTTTTTTGGGCGAATAATAAAGGAAACATAGCTTAAATCAAACGTAGTTTCATAAAGTTTATAAACCCAAACAGAATAATCAAGTTTATATGTTTTCGCATAGTTTATCAAATCATCAATTCCCATAGTTATTGTTTTTCCACCGTTATATTCAAGCCCTGGAAACAATTCATAGTTTCTATATAAAGTAAATTCCACCCCACGGTGCATAAATTTGCTAACGCCAGCGGGTTTCCAGATTATCCTTTCGTCATTTATTTTCTGGGAACAATTTTTGCCAAAGTTAAATAACCTGAGGTCTTTGCCGTTGATGATACCCCAGATTGGAATTTTCCGCTCCAGTTTGGATAAGAGCCTCAAATCTACCGGCGGATTGAGTTTTATCCAGAATTGATAATCGTTGCTGAGAAAGCCGCAGTAATACCTGTCATCTAAAGTTAATTTTGTTTTTATCCCTGCTATTTCAAACTGTTCTGATAATAAATCAATGTAATCCATACGGTAAAATTTAAGTTGTGTATTTTGCTCTATTAAATATAATTTAGGTTGTTATATTTTAAAGACAAAAAATCAACATAACCTATAGGCAGCTGTTTTGATATTTTGAAAGAGTTTTCCTGTAAGGTATATGTTCGGAAAATTAACAGAGTAATTTCACGGGTTTGAAAATGTTTAAGCTTGAGACCGCTAAATTGGAAAGATACATAACTAAAGCAGAAATAACGAAAAATTTAGCCGAAGACATTATTACATTTCTTTCGCAAATTGAAAATTTTAAGAAGGACTTATGGGAAAGGAAAAGGCGTGTAATAGAGGTTGAATATGTTATAACTTTGAATAAGATAGAGAAATATGCTGGAAAAGATTTTTTGAATGAGGTGATTGATTGTATTTTAAAAAACAAGGAACAATTAAGTGAGTGGGAGAAGCTTGGTTTTGGCAGGATAGGAGGCAAAAATGATTTGCTTTTACAAAAGACACTTCCACTAGATACTCGGTATTTTTCAACGAATTTTAAAGAAAAGCTGATTGGAAAATTAACCCAGGGGTACAATCTTGATGATATTTTAGATGGTTTGCTTATCAAAAGTGAAAACTGGCAAGCTTTAAACTTTCTTTTGGATAAATATAGAGGTAAGGTTCAGACAATATATATTGACCCGCCTTTTAATAAAAAACAAGATGCGGACTATCTTTATAGTGTAAAGTATGAGGATTCCACTTGGGCT
>JAWBPV010000017.1:0-21541 GCA_039000425.1 Candidatus Aenigmatarchaeota archaeon | reverse complement strand
TTAAGTATGGGTTGGGATACAGGTGATGAGATTTCTACAATATTTATAAAGCCATGGATTCTACAAGCACATCATGGATTAATCGCTTCTGAAAGGCCTATTACTGAACATCCATTCGGAAAAAACTTTAAATGGTCAAATTGGCAAATCCTAAAGGAGATCAAATACGAACATCATTTTGAATTGTCTATTATAAATTTGGCTAGACATTGTATACAACAAGAAAAAGCAATAAAAACAAGGTTATATGAAATCCAGGAACTCATCGATAAGATAATCTATAACTTCTATGGTATGGGTGAAGAGGACATAAAAGATGTTGAAAGAGAACTAAGAACTATGAGAGGATTTCCTAAAGCATTAAAGAAAAGTTTTGAAGAAGCGGTTAAACCAAAAATGACAGCAATGGAACATATAATTCGGTTAATTTCATTTTATATCAAGAAAGCTTTAGAATCTGATGAAGACGGTATAGTTCCTCTTGATGAGATGTTTCCAGATAACTTGTTTAGTAAAATTCGTGAGTTTATAGCACAAGACTTTGGTAAGGAAAGGGTAGATAAAATTGAACTTGAAGCATCTGAAATTTTAGGCAAATCTCTAAAAAGATGGGTTGAAGAAGACTATTTCGACTTTCATGTATCGTTGTACAGGAGAAGACCGATTTTCTGGCAACTAACATCCTCTCGATTAGGTAAAAGTAAGCTTCCAGGAGTCTTCTCATGCTTCCTCTATTACCACAAACTTGACAGGGACACGATACCAAAAATTTTAGCATTTTATCTTAACCCAATTAAGGAAAGACTTTACAGGGAAAAAGAAAGAGTTTTCAAAGAGTTAGAAAAAGCAAGAACCTCGGGAGATAGAAAAAGAATCAATGAATTATCCAAAGCTTACGAGGAATCCCTTAGGAAGGTTGATGAGATTGAAAGTATGGAGAAAGCACTGATTACGCTGCATAATCCCAGAAAAGATAAAACACAGCTTAAGCCCAATGCAAAATGGGTTGAAAAAGCGATAGCTGAAGTTAGAGATAATGGTTGGAACCCAATAATAGATTATGGAGTAAGAGTGAACATCGAACCATTAAAAGAACTAAAAATTTTACATCCAGCTGCTGATAGGGTGAAGTAAATGGCGGGTCAGCTCCAAGAAAAAATTAGAGAAATAATATCAGATCAGCTTAGAGATTATCCTATTCTTGTATGGTACGACGAAGACGCAAGTTTGCAAGACATCATTTACGAAGCCATACCAGCCAACGTAAATTTTATTCCATTTGAAGGCAGCTACTTGGCAATTAGAGCAAAAATAGAAAAAGAGGACCC
Organism: Candidatus Aenigmatarchaeota archaeon; assembly: GCA_039000425.1. Taxonomy (GTDB): domain Archaea; phylum Aenigmatarchaeota; class Aenigmatarchaeia; order CG10238-14; family SCSR01; genus JAVZGQ01. Next base: position 20,213 of record JAWBPV010000017.1, on the reverse strand, counting down.
AGAATTTGAAAGAAAGTGGTTCATTTACATCCCGAAAAAGCCTTCCGAACCAAGTTGGATAAGGGACTATGAGCTTTTCGGCAAAAAATTGGAAATGAACTTCGAAAAGTTATTAACAAATTATTTTGGGCTTGAATCTGACCTTGAATTGAAAGACTTGTTAAAAGGAGAACGTAGCAGATTACTCGCTAATAAATGGGAAGAAGTAATGCATGAAGCTAAACCACCAATCAGGAAAAGTCAGGTAATCAATGCGCTTCTCTCAGCTGTTTTTAACTTAGGTGCAAGCTTCAGCCTTGGAAGAGCCATACTTGAATATGTGACTTTTTCAACTCCAAAGCAAGAACTTCTAAAACTTGAGCTGCACGATTTATTTATAAAGCAGGTCAGGTCAGAGTTGAATCTGAACGTTGAGGTAGACCCTGAAAATTTTCAAGAAGCTCTGGCTTCAGCGCTACTTCTTTCTGAACTCGTATTTTATTCAAAGGGCGTAGGTAAGCAAAAGTTTGGCAAACTTCTACCAAGTGATGATAAAATCGAAACATGGGCAAATTTAGCAAGAGAATGGCTCGAACATTCTTCCTTAAGACAAGGGTTTATCAACTGGTCTGAAAAACTTGCCAAAAAATATGATATAAAAAGTGAGTTATACGGGAGAATTGATAATCTCTTAAATGTTTTTAGTTTCAGAGAAGTGGACGAAGTATTACTAGAGGAGTTAAAGACAAGAATAAGCACTAGCCGTGAAGCTTTTGAAAAAAATCTTGAAGTTATGGAAAAAATAGCAGAAGCAAGAAAAAAGAGTCCATGGGCTATTAAAGAGAAAATTAATATTTGGATTTTAATTAGCGAGTCGGCAGGCCTTTACAAAAGATGCAGAGAATCCATATCATTGTTAGAGAAAAACTCCTTTGACTCAGGCTTTCTAGCTAACTTATACACCCAACCCGAAGGATTATGGGAAATCGATTCCACGTATAGAAAAATTTATTCATATGTTGGAAACGTAGAAGAAGAATTTTTCAGAATATTTCTTAAACCAAGCTTTAACTTGTATTCGCTCTGGCTAAGAATGTTTACCGAACGCTTTTCACAAGCAGTTGAAACGCTCGCCGAATGGAAAATAGAAGGACTGCTTAATCAACATGCTTTTTGGAAAGAGATAGTTGATAGAGAAAGTAAGCCATTAGCCATATTTTTCATAGACGCTTTAAGGTATGAGCTTGGGAAAGAGCTGGAAAAACTCTTGAAGGATAAAGGATATGATGTGAAATTAGTTCCCATACTTTCGTCCATTCCTTCAATAACTGAACTTGGAATGGCTTCCTTATTTCCTCATGAATCAATCTTGGCCAAAGTTGACAACGGGAGACTAAAAATTTTACTAGATGAAACAATTCTAGTAGGTACAAAAGAGACAAGAGACAATATTTTAAAAGATCGACTTAATGATAAAGCCATTTTAATAGAGTTATCCGAGGTATTAAGATCTTCTCCTTCATCTTTGAAAACAAAAATCGAGAAGTACGATTATATCATAATATCTGACAGAGATATAGATATAGCAGGAACTTATCTTTTAGAAATATCGGTGAACTTATTTAATGATGTCGTAGCAAGGCTTTCTGAAGCTGTTGATAAGCTTCATAAAACTGGAATTAAATCAATAGTAATAATAACCGATCACGGCTTCCTGCTCCTCCCAATGGATTACATACCTAATGTTGTAGAAGGATTAAAATCAGACGTAGATGTCGATAAGAAAAGAAGATATATCATAGGAAAGCCTCCTTACAATCCATCTCTCATAACTTTTAAATTTGAACAAGTGTGGTTGAAAGGAGAGGGTATAGTTGCTTTCCCAAGAGGATTATCATGCTTAAGCGTACCAGGAGAAAAACAGATATTTTTGCATGGCGGAATCAGCCCGCAAGAGAATATCGTATCCGCTATTATTTCAAAGGCAAAAATTGAGGTGGGAAAGATAAAAGTTGAGGCTGAAATACCAGACGAAATCACTACAGCAATTTTCTTGATTAATTTGATTCCTTTAACAACACCAGAGGCAAATAAATCCAGAGCTGTCAAAATTGAGGTATATAGTAATGAAAGAAAAATTGCTGAGTCTGATACTATAGAATTAATGCAAGAACCAAAAAAGGCAAGGATTATACTTAAAGAAATACCTTCCCAAGCCGAAGTAAAAGTTATCGATGCCGATACCTTTGAACTTTTAAAAAGTAAAAAAGTAAAAATATCCATAGTTGGATACGCAGAGGAAATCTAGGTGATCTCTAATGGAACTTGATGAGCTTGATAAAAAAGCGCTCTCACTCTTTCCAGGCAAAGTTGTAAGAAAGGACTTGCTTGGACCTTTAAGAAAACATCTTAACGTTCCAGCTTACGTCGTAGAATACCTTTTAGGGAAATACTGCTCTTCATCCGACTCGGAAGTCATTGCTGAAGGTATTAAAGAAGTTAAGAGAATTTTAACCGAGAATTACGTTCATCCTGATCAAGCAGAAGTCCTTAAATCAAAAGTGAAAGAACATGGAAGGTATAGAATCATTGATAAAGTAAAAGTTAAGCTTCACGAAGCTGAAGACAAGTATTGGGCTGAGCTCGTTAATCTTCAACTAAATTATGTAAATATTAACGAGGATTTAGTGAGACGCTACGAAAGGTTGCTTGGCGGTGGACTGTGGGGAATTGTAGACCTTTCGTACAACCCAGAAATCATACATAAAGGTATAATACGTCCGTTTGTCATAGAAAATTTCCGTCCAATCCAGCTTGAAGTTACTGCATTAGAAGATGTAAAAGAGAAACGTTCCCAATTTACAAAGGACGAATGGATCGACTTTTTAATACGAAGTATAGGTTTAGAACCTAGTAAACTTGATTACAGGCTTAAGATGCTAAACTTATGTAGGCTTATTCCTTTTGTTGAGAACAATTATAATCTTGTAGAGCTTGGTCCTAGAGGAACTGGAAAGAGTTATGTTTACCGAGAACTTTCACCTTATAGCATACTTGTTTCTGGCGGTGAAACAACGGTTGCCGGACTTTTCATTGATATGAGAGGAAGGGGAAGGATGGGCCTTGTTATGCTTTGGGATGTTGTGGCCTTTGACGAAGTTGCGGGATTAAAAAGGCTTAAGGATGCTCAAGCAGTTCAAATACTTAAAGATTATATGGAAACAGGAGGTTTCGCAAGGATAAGAGAAGAATTTAAAGGCAATGCTTCACTGGTGTTTATAGGCAATATAGATTATGATATTCCTGAGCTGCTGAGTATTGCCCACCTCTTTGTACCTTTTCCACCAGAGATGCAAGACGCTGCTTTCTTCGACAGATTTCATGCATATATTCCGGGTTGGGAAATGCCAAGAATGAGGTCAGAAATATTAACTAATCATTATGGGTTCGTAATTGATTATTTTGCATGGGTGCTTCGAGAGCTACGGCGTTTGACTTTTGCTACAGCTATAGATGACTATTTCGACCTGGGCAAAGCTCTTGATAAAAGGGATAAAGATGCTGTAAGAAAGACAGTTTCTGGGCTAATTAAATTAATTCATCCGGACGGAAACTATACAAAAGATGATGTTGAAGAATATCTATGTATAGCTTTAGAGCTTAGGCGAAGAGTTAAAGAACAGTTAAAGAAAATAAAAAGCATAGAATACTGGGATACAAACTTTTCATATATAGATAAACAAACGTCAAGGGAGGTTTTCGTTTCAGTTCCAGAGCAAAGAGCACCTATAGAATTGCCTCCAGAGCCAAAGGTCGGCGAAGTAATAGGCCTAGCTGTTCTTAAAGTCTATGGGGGTGGTGCAATACAACGATTTGAAGTGATAGCAGATAAGGGAGAAGGAAGATTAAATGCTCTTGGTTCGATGATGAGAGTTATGAGAGAATCTTTGAAAGCTGCCTACGAATATATCAGCCATAATCAGAAAGCTCTTGGAATAGATGTTGATTTTAAAAAAGATTACGATATTACTGTTCTGGCCACGCAAATGGGTATACCAAAAGAAGGAGCATCTGCAGGAATTACGATTTTAACAGGCCTTGTATCAGCATTAACAAAAAAACCTGTCAGAAATGATGTAGCAATGACTGGCGAAATAACCCTCTTAGGCAAAATATTGCCTGTAGAAGGTATACATGAAAAAATAGTCGCTGCAGCAGACGCAGGTATTAAAACCGTATACATACCTGCTGGAAATGAGAAAGATGTACAAATACTCCCACCCGAGATTAAAAAGAAGGTGGAAATAAAGTTAGTATCAAAAGTTGAAGAGGTATTAAATGATGCGTTAATCGGATATAAAGTTCCAACAAAAGAAATTACTGAAAAATATGGAGAGATAGATAAAGAGCCTCACCTTATTTTAGATGAGCTGGAAAACGCTCTTAGAAAGTGTATTAAAATGAGTCTTGAAAAGATATCAACAAACTGGTGGATTGAAAGAATCCCCCAAGATGTTAGAGAAAAAGCTGAAGAAAGAAGAGAAAAGGATGAGCTTAAGCGTGATCCCATTCAATACATTGATTTTGCTGATTATGTAAAGATAATTACAAGAAGAGATAACTGGAGAGAAGTTTTTAGAGAAATATTCGAGGATCCAGAAAAGATTGCTGTAAAATTAAGAGAGTTAGAACCTATTAGAAATTCTGTCAGGCATGGACGCAAGCTTACAGAAGAGCAAAGAGAAAAACTAAAAATATTTGCTCAAGATATTTTACGCAAAATTCTCGAAAAGGAATTAAAATTATAAACAACGCTGGGCAAGATGTTCATAGGTTTAAAGAACAAAATTTTGAATTTACATCTATCCTTCAATATTTTGTTTTTTGTTTGGTGAATTAATAATTTAATATTTTTCTGTCGATTTGCTTTATCAACCACTTAACCAAATCTTTTTCTCTAACGTAGATTTTGCTCCATTCATCACAGTGTTGCCCATATAAGCTGTCTCTTCTCCTCTTTTTTATTTTCTCCTCGTAAGGAATTCCAAAATCATTTAGTAAGTCCTTCGCAATTTCTGTCGGAATGTCATAACGCCAAAACTCATATATTAGTGCCATGGTCCTCAGCTACTTTTGTCAATTAATCCATGCTTTTCGTTGTATTTTATGAATATTTCAAAAATTCCTAGACTTCCTGTCGGATAAAGGTCCAATGAAACTTTTTCATTTCTGTAGATCTCTTCCCTAAAGCTTACTGGAACTACCTCTAATTTTCCATAAGCCTCTTCATAAGCCTCGATTACCCCGCGAGCAAATGAAGTAAAATCTATAGTTTTCGGTTGCTGGCTTACTAACTTGAGCTCATTTACATAAATACTTATAACTGATAGTTCCTTTTCCCAGTCAAGCTCTAACGAAATTTTATTCGGCTTTGCTTTCAAAAATTTTGAGACAAATTCTTTAACAAAATTCTTGTTTTCTTCCATTTTCCACCTCCTTGTTTAGTTTTTTGGTTAATTTCGCAAAAGCGTCATCAACGAGATCTTCAAGCAGCTTCAAAGCATCATAATCCGTCTCGATTTTCCTTTCAGGGAAGAGCTCTTTCAACAAGTTAAGAGCTTCTTCGCTGAAAACTATGTTACGGTACCATTTGGGATTGTCATAGTCAACTTCTTTCTTAACCCTCTCGACTAAAAAATGAGCAAGTAGAGCCTGATTCTTCTTTACATAAAGGTCATAGTTTTGGCAGAAGACGTTTGAAGTCCTTGCAAATACTCTTGCATAATCAAGACCGAAAGTGTCAAAAACTTCTCTTATCCTCTTGTCAAACTCCTTCAACATTTTTTCGCTTTCGTGATCCGCCAAAAGCTCAGCAGTATTAACCAAAACGTACTTCTCGCTTTCTGTCTCATAATAACCTCTCCAAGGATCTATGCTATGCCACTTAAGTCTAAAGTCTCCTCCAGTCTCGTTCCTTGTTTCACTTATAACATAAGGGTGATCATCTCCAGAATAATAGACAACAGCATAAGGTTCGTACTCAAGATAACAAGACTCACATAAAATTTTCCCTTCATAAAAAGTTCCGTCATCTCCAACATAATGCCCTTCATTTTTCTTTATTCTTTTTCCGCAAGCGTTACACTTCATCATTAAACCACCTCCAACTCGACAAAATACTTCGCAAGCAAAATCGACTCTTGCTTCAATTCCTTCTTTAAGTGAGCAATTTCGCTGTCTAAAACAGGATCCTCCTCTAAAAGAACACTGATAATAATAGAGTCCTCGCTGATTCCGTTGTAAAAGCCCTTCCCCTTTAGGATGGTATAGCCGTTTGGAAATATTCTGTTGGCCCAGCTCCTGATTTTTTCAAGATATTTTTTGTCGATTTTTCGGGTGCCATTATCACTTCCGATGTAGATGTCAACTTTGTAAGGCATGCTTAACTTTTAAAAGAATGACATAAAGTAAGTTATTGAAAGAGAAATTTCCAATATTTCGAACTCGTGTTGGTTTAAACCTTTATTTTTATACTTACAAACGTATAAGAGAAGAGAGTATGAAGTATTTTGCCTACGGTTCCAACATGGACCCCGAAAGAATGAGAAATCGTGGAGTTAAATTCTCAAAGAGAGAACATGCGGTATTAAAAGGTTTTAAACTTGTATTTAACAAGATTTCAGGCCGAAATCCGGGGGAAGGTTATGCAAATATTGTTGAAGATGATAAAGAAGTTGTGGAAGGCGTTCTTTACGAAATAGAAGAGGATGACCTTATAGAATTGGATAGACATGAAGGGTGTCCAAGTCATTATATTAGGAAAAAGGTCAACGTAGCTTTAGAAAATGGCCAAGTAGTCGAAGCAATTACTTACATCGCAAACCAAAATAAAACTAGGGAAGGGTTAAAACCATCGAGAGAATATTTGGAGCATTTACTCAAGGGATGTGACCTTCTTTCAAAGGAGTACTGTGAAAAGCTGAGGAAAGTAGAGACGTTAGACTAATTTCCTATGTTTAACAAAGAAAGGTTCAGGATACCAGTAAGGGCTAAAAACGTAACTCATTGCTTTTGGCATTCTAGTTATTAATTTGCTTGAAGGATGAAGCGTTATTTCTTTAAACCTTTGAATTTCTGTCTCGCTCATGGCTGACATTATGAAGTAAGTGCCAACATTCCTTACTTCTGCTGGGATACTAGTTGAATATTGTGTTATTAAAAGAAAACCAACACCTCTTTTTCCCAGCTCGTTTATACAGTAAACAAGATTTTTGGCCTTTAGAAGTCTCGTTTCATCTAGTACAACTAAAAGCCTTAACTCGTTTGTTTCTGACCAATTTGAAACTCTTTTGTAGATTTCTTCTAAATCTTTAGAGATATCAACTTTACCTTTTGTAAAATTAACCTTCAACAAAGGATTATGCTTAAGTTTGTTTGCTATTGTGCCATGAGGATCAAAAATAATAACATTAATACCATTCGCTAAAGCTTCCCTAATCAAAATCAAGGAAAGAAAACTTTTCCCAACCCTTGTTTTTCCGTATATTATTGCATGGGATGTTAGAATGTCTAGAGGAAAATACACCCTCTTTTTCTTGACCTTCCTCTTAATTACCGACTCAACGATATAGCCTATAAACGCTGACCTCTCTTTAGGAATACTGACTTCTTCACTCGGAATGTGAATCTGCTCTTCTATCTTTTCTTCCTTTGGCAGCTCAAGCACGCTTGTAAACATGTGTTTTAAGGCAATTGCAACATCTTTATCAGAACAAAAATTTGCGCAGTCTCTGGCTAAAGCTAAGCAATAATACTTCTTTACTTCCTCAAAATAAGGAAAAAATTCTGGGTTAAAGACTATTAAAGGATCCTTAACTTCGCTGCACTTTACAAAATATGTTTTCACAATTTCCATTTTAGCGCTATACTTTCTGCTTTCGATTTCCCTAACAGCTTCTCCAAAGCTCTCCTTTTCACTTGTGTAAACATAAAAGAACAAGGCAGCTGCAAAAAGATTCTCCTTTATTACAAAGTATTGCTTCAAATGCTCCTGCATTTGATTCTCCAAACTTTTAACTTGCTCAAGGAAATACCGTGCATGATCTTGCTCCTCCTTCATCTGCTTTGGCAAATAAGTAGGAATAACTCCACCGAAATCTCCAGACCTCCACTCTATCAGCCTTTTAAGAATTTCAGCTTTTTCCTTGTGATACTCATAATTCCTCCTGGCCCAATTTATCCTACCTTGCAAGTCATCAGGTACGTCAGGTTCAAGTTTAAACGGAACATCGCTTAAAGTTATCAAAACAGCTTTAAACATAGGACTTCTTGACAAATGGTCAAGCAAACTAGAAATTGCATGCCACTGGACATCTTTCTCAAAACTTAAGCCAAATTTTCTAACAAAACTCTCCTTATCTGTAATTTCTTTTGCAGCCAAACATGCTATTCCAATAAACTTTCCATACCTTTCAATAACTCCAACAGCCTTTTCTTCGTTCCAAAATCTTTTGATATCTGGTTCATATAAGCAAAAGTTGGAAGGAATTCTCTTATCGTTTGCTTCTCCTTCCTTATCTCTTTTCCAACTTCCGCTTCCATACCTTTGTTCATACGCCCACTTGTACCATTTATGATAATCGTTAAAATGGTTCTCTTTCATGTTCTCACCAAATCTTGAGGTTGTACTCTCTCAAAAGCCAGGGCTTTCGTGAGAGAGAAGCAAAATTCTTCTGAAATCCTCGCTTACTCGTTCTCATCTTTATTCTCATTTATCCACAAGTCAACCACTGAGCCACATCTTTCACAAATCGCAAGGTTATTATGCCAAACAATTTTCCAAGCATCTTGCCCGTTGTCGCTCCTATACTCTTTGCACTTCGGACAAAAACCTCTCATTAAACCACCAAGGTTAAAAAGTTGGAATTAATAGAATAGGCTAACTCATGAGCGAAATACCGTTAATTCAAAATACTTAAGCTTGCAAGTTATTTTCATGCAAGTTCAAGAGTTTATAGATAAACTTGTTGAGTCCATTAGGACTAAAGATTTGTTCAACAATGTTTTGGAAAAAATGAAGGATAAAGATTTGAAATGGGATGTAGTCTCTAGAAGACTTATTGGCTCTTTTGTTGAGGAGCTGTTTCAAGAATGCTTCCCTACCCTTAACGTGAAAGAATGTGTGGCAGTTGAGGGGAAAGGAATGCTCAGGAGACCTAGTCCAATATTCGGCTCTTACGGACAATTTCCTGATATTAGGATAGAAAAGCCATGGAAGCTGGCTATTGAACTAGATCATGCAGCTAAGAATGCTGGATCTAGGTATAAAATGGCCTTAGTAAAAGCTGCATTAAACGTCTTAAGTGGAGACTGGGATTACTGTGTTGTGCTATTTCATAACCATAGCAACAAAAAGTTAGGTTCATACCTACAGGGGGAAACAGAACAAAAAATCCTCAGATTCTATGAATCTGAGCTTAAAACTAAAGTTTACCTCTTCGAATAGCGGAATAACGGCAAAGCATGCACTCGTAACTAATTTTACTCTTTCGGAAAAATTTCAACACATGAGCGGAATTTTAATGAATGCAGAATTACTTTCACCAAACTATCTACCAGAAAAACTACTTTTCAGAGAAAGGGAAATGTCACAATTAAAATCTAATTTGCAAAACTTTGTAAGCACAATAATTGTTGGACCATGCGGCTCAGGCAAAACAACCCTTGTTAAAAAAGTTCTTTCTTCAGAGGAATTCAGGAAAGTTTTACCGTGCTATATCGATTGCGCCATTTATCAGACAACATACAGCATTTTAAAAGAAATTGTTCCAAGGAGCGAGTTCATCTTTTACAGGAGCAATTATGAACTAATAAAAGAGTTAATAAAACAAACAAAAGAAAGGAAGTTTGTTGTTTGCCTAGACAACTTTGAATGCATGAAAGATTACTCGCTCATAGCCAAACTTTTGAGAATGGGAACATGCATAATACTTGTCTCAGATTCTGAAGAAAGTTTAGCACTACTAACAGAAAACATAAGGTCAAACATAAGCGTGATCAGAATACAACCTTACTCTTATGAACAAACCTTGGAAATTCTCAAGGAAAGGGCTGAGAAATCCCTAGCAAAATGGAGTTTCAGCGATATCGTTTTAAAGAAAATAGCTGAAAAAGTGAAAGGAAACATAACTCTGGCTATCAATACCTTAAAAATCTCAGCCTTAAACGCACAGAATAAGGGGAAGAAAAGCATAGAAGAGTCAGACCTGCCAGAAATTGAAGATTGTCCGGTAAAGCTAGGCTTTGACGAAAAGATTCTCTTAAGAATACTGAAAGAATGGAAGAGTTTGCCTGCAAGCAGGCTTTACGATTTCTACATGCAAAACACAAAACATCCTAAAAGCGAGAGAGCTTTTAGAAACTACATGCAAAACCTCTGCTCAAAAGGTTTTGTTAGGGCTATTGGAGAGAAAAGGGGAAGAGTCTACGAAATAATAGGGGCTGATGAAAATGCTGCTAGCAAAAATTGAGTGCGAAAAGGTTAGTGTGGAAAAATTAGCAGAAATCATTTTTATTTACGTTAAAAAGTTGAACGTTTGGCTTTATGAAAAGAGAGTATATGCAAGCTTTTTTGTTGATTCCTTCACGCTTCTTAAAAGTTTGATTAAAGCTCTTGAAAACAACAAAGTAAAGTTTAGGTTTTATAGAATCGAAGAGGTTGATTATGGACAAGGAAATTAAAAGAATTTTGCTTGAGGATATAGATGGAGAGGTTCTGGATAAGATGCCAGAATGGTTCAGAATATTAAGGGACAAATATAAGTCTGCTAAACGCTTGGAAAAGTTTTCTTGAACGTTGTTGGAGAAGTGTAAATTATAAGCAAATGCCTGGCAAGAAACCTAAGCTTTTCTTCAGGGTTCACAACTTCTTCCTTTCTAGCTAAGTCTATCACAAGAGTTTCTGGAATGTTATCTCCGTAATCTTTTGAAAGTTCATCTATTATCCTCAGCAGAATCTCCATTTTTCCTCTTTTGTACTCCCTTAACTCCTTCGCTGTTACCATTGCTTAATATCTGTTCGTTAAAGGATAAATTGCTTTGATTCTTTAGCTTCTCTATTCCCTTAAGCAAAGCCTCAAGCACTTCCGGATTTTTCACAAGCTCTGTCATTAGCTGGTCAATTTTGCTTTTCAATTCCTCCACTTCCACGCTTACTTTTTCGTCTAAGCACATTCCGCAAAGATGGCAAAACTTTGCATCAAAAGAATTGCTCCCTTTACATCTTGGACAAATTTTCGCTTTGAACTTTTCATTCTCTAATTTTTCTTGGACTTCTATTCCGTTTAGCTTAAGTAAAGCTCTGTCAACATCTCTTCCACTTAAGTGCACATAAATGCTTGCCATGTCGCTTCCCTGAACCCATCCAAAATATTGTTTCATCTGCGCTTCTGTCAAGTGGCTTGCTAGATGAGTTGCCCTGGAGTGTCTAAATAAATGAGGATATACTCTCTTTTTTATTCCTGCCTTTCTCGCAATCTTTTTAATAACCTCCTTCGCAGTTGAATAAGTCCAGACCTTATACCTGCTATTTGTTCCTATGGTTATCCATAATGGAGCTTCTGGATTTTCTTTTAAAGGATGGTTTTCGTACCATTGATAAAGTTTGGAAGCTGAAGCTATTACTCTAACCCTTCTTTGGCCTGTTTTTCCGTTTACAAGCAAAACTGCACCAAAGTTGTCAAAGCATACATGCCTTATCTGAAGGCACAAAAGCTCGCCTATCCTACAGCCAGACTCGTAAAGCGTTGAAATAAAGGCCTTATCTCTTATGTGGTCTGCAGCATCGACAAGCCTGTTCACTTCCTCTACGGTTAGCAACTCCTCTGGAAGCTTATGCCTGTTAGCTTCTCTTATTCTAATCCAACCTACCTCTTCTGGCCTTTCCTCTTTTCTTAACCACTTGTAGAAAACCCTAAGTATCACTTTGTAGTCGTGCTTGGTCCAATCAGAATAGTTACTCTGCTCGATTTTAGCAATTAGGTTGACTATATCCGCCTTTTTAGCTTCTACAAAAGGTTTTCCAAGATCCCTAGCAATCCTCTCAAGTGTTACAAGATACTTAATTATTCTTTCCTTGCTATAGCCCCTAACAATGCATTCCTGGTAAAACTCAAGGATTTTTTGCTTGCTATCCTCATCTATGCAAGAATTCCTTATTTTCCTAAGACAACTTTCAATTCTCTGTTTTGTGCGATAGACTTCATCCTTCACACAACCACTTTATCCCTTAACCTTTTTATTGGTAAGGGACTTGTGGTTGTGCCGTAAGGCCCGACCCGAAAAACAAGGCACAACCACAAATCCAACAAACACATGAAGTTTTCCGAAACTTCAAAACTATTATTGATCGCTTAAATTTAAATAGTTAACACCTTTTATTTGTTCGATAGGCAATATGATGATGTGCTCTCAGAAATTGCAAGCATAAAAGAATACTATTAGTACCTTTGTTGAGATGAAAGCGAAGGTTTTTTAAGAGCTTCTAATTAATTTTTAGAGTCGAATGAGTAACGAGTTATTGATATTTGTCGCGGGATGTGTTGGGGCTTCATCTCCTGAGATTCTTAGACTTTATAAGATTAGGAATAGAAAATTAAAATTTCGAAAGAGTTATTATGTAATCTCCGTAATCTTCTTCCTTTTAGGCGGTTTTGTTGCGCTAATACTCCCAGCGGTTTCTCTTTGGGGAGCATTTTATGCTGGCCTTGCATTACCCATAATTATTTCAGGAACATTAGGCAAGCCGGTTCAGAAAAAATTCTCTCGCACTTTAAGATTCCCCGTAGAAGAAAAGCTTAGCATGAGAAATTACTTATGGTGTATATTTTCCTTGTATTAATTATTTAAAGTTTAAGTTTTATACTCATATCGTGACAGATGAGTATTTTGCCGTACTTATAGATGCGAGAGCTGATAAAGTTATTAGATATAGAAAAATACCAAAACCTCGATTACCCAACAATCTTCAAAATATATTAACAGAAGTGGGAGCTGTGTTTTTAGATGTGTATATATGGAAATGTCTGCAAAATGATAATGAGCCACTGGCCGACAAGGAATTTATGATTCTATACGGTACTGAGCCGGAGAAGTTAAATAGTGAGAAAATAAACCAATATAGAGTAAATTTTGCAAGAGAATGGCTTAAAACTCTACGTTTTTGATTCTTGAAACTCAGTATCGCAAACAAATTTCATGGCAGACAGAAAAAGTTTATCCTCATCATGTAAGTTGCTTATTAATTTATTCTTTATTGAAAGTAGTTCACGAGCATAATCCTCTAGAATTAATATCTTCGCTAGAGCGTAAGGAGGTTCTCTATCAATATATGGAACTATAAGCATAAACTGCCCATAAGGAGTCATGAAAACGCTTAAACCAGCTTTTCCCGGAGGATTAAATGGAGAAGTGAAAAATCTTTGCATATCAATGCCAGATTTTTTCACCAGGTTAATTATCTCCTTCCTCACTACTTTAGGAAATTTCCTATTTAGAACTATGTCTTCTATTGCCAGATAAGTTTTCATGCTTTTTTCTGAAGGAACCTTTTTACCCTCACTCATCTGTTCCAGTCTAAAATCTGGGCTAAGATAAGCTGGTTGAGAATCCATCATTGATCGCAAGTCGTCAGCAGATATATCCATGAGGTTAAATCTGGAAAAATCTATGCAGCATGCTTTACCAAGTACATCGGCTATCGTTGATCTACATTTTCTCACAGCTTCAGTTACTGTAAGGTGAGCTTCTGAATGAACGGTCTTTCCTTGAGTTAGAATTCGTTTAACCACGTCATTGTGAAACTTGTTTATGAAATTTAGTAAGCTGGCATCCGAGTCATTTATGGTGAACACCTTGGCCATAGCGTTAGCGGTCTCAATGAATGCTTTAGGATGTTCTAATAATAAAAGTGAATGTACGCCTTCTTGGACGAGTATGCTGGATTCTAAAAGAATATCTATTTTACGCTGAATGTCCATTGCACATAGTTGGAGCTCTTCCCGATGTCGATTGTTCATAAAGCTGTTTCGTAACAGGAAATTTACGAGCCATGTTGCCATATACATGCTGAGGCCAAATGGGTGGGTATAAGTAAAAGTAGCATGTCCACACATCTCATGGTAGAAAACTGCAAGTTTAAGTTTATTATCTACATTAATATTACTTAATGGGATAAAGACATATAAAGGGAATCTAAAGAGACCAATTGATACAGCTGGATGAAATAAGTAACGTGCATCACGCCCAAAATGCAGATTAATAAGTTGAGCTTCTTTTTGGTCAAGCTTCATTTATCCTCATTTTTTAAGTTTTGTCGATTATATAACCATTTTCACCGACACAAAGAGTTTTATTTTCGAATTTAAATCAAAAATAACTAATGCTGCTTTTCGGTGTTGATTAAAAATACTTCTCAGCATTAGCTAGTCGCCGAAAAATAATCTTTCGTTCCTTGCTATTATTACTTAGGAAAGAAAGTAGGTAAAGATTTATTTACCTGTTAAAATTATTTTTACTTGATTGAAATGGAAGAATTAAGGAAAATGCTCAAAATCTACAGCGTTTTAGACAACGATTACAGACTTAACATTCTATTTACCATAGCTAATGAGCCTGACATATCTTTTAATGATATTGCAAGGAAGACTGGAATAGAAAAAGGACTTTTGGCTTACCATCTTGGGGTTTTGAAAAATGTGGGCTTGGTTGAGATGGAATATTCAAAAAGAAGCAAGAAACTAACAAAGTACAAGCTCACAGACGAAGGCAAAAAGATTTTTGAAAAGCTAAAGTTGACAGAAAAACCTGCTGAAGTCTAATTTTATAGCGGAATTTCTAGCGGAACGAAAACCATTTGAATTTATTCCCTTAAAAATTAAACATGAGCTATTATGGCGACTCAATTATCTACAACGAACTACCTTTAACTGAAGCCTTTATCCCAACAAGACTTTTGCACAGGGAAGGCCAGTTAAGAGAACTTGAAAGATGTTTAAGGCCAGCCCTATATAATAAAAGCATAGAGAATGTATTTTTAGTCGGGCCAAGTGGAACAGGAAAAACTACTGTAGCCAGATGGGTGCTTGAAAGTTACTTCAAGGATGTTTCTGCATACGTCAACTGCTGGAAATATAGCAGCACTCATGAAGTCCTTAAAGAAATTTTACTAAGCTTCCAAATTCCAGTACATGGAAGGGAACCTACAAGTGAGTTAATTAAACAACTTGAAAACCTGGTTAAGAAAAAGAGAATAATCGTTTGTTTGGACGAAGTTGATCATTTAGAAAACTTTGACATTTTATACATCTTGTCAAGGAACAATGTTGGTCTAATACTTGCTTCAACATGTTACCATGCGTTAATAGACTTGCCATCAAGAATCAAAAGTAGTTTGGCTTTAACAGAAATAGAATTTCCAGCCTACACGCATGAGGAGCTTTTTGACATATTAAAAGACAGAATTAATTTTTCTTTTAAGCCAGGAAGCATAAAGGACGAGCTTATCAGAATCGCAAGCGTTGCAGCTGAAGGAGACGCAAGAGTAGGCCTAGAAATCTTAAGAAGAGCTGGAAAGAAAGCAGAAGATAAAGGGCTAAGACTCGTAACCATAGAGGAGCTCAAACAAGCCATAAGAGAAGCAAAGAAAACAAAATTTTCCTTTATAACATCCAAGTTAAATGAACACCAAAAAATAATTCTCGAAATTCTAGGAAAAAAGAAGGTAATGCCTTCAGGATCATTATACAAAGAATATTGTAAACTTGTTGAAAAGCCTGTGGTTGATAGAGCTTACAGAAACTATATGAATGAACTGGTCAAACTTGGAATAGTAAAATCAGAAGGAGAAGGACGCTGGAAAAAATACGTGCTATTGTTATGATTCTAAATGTAGTAATGGTGTTTTGAATATCCTCCTTCCGTCTTTCTCAGATTTTTATTTTTGATGTCACTGACTATGTTTTTTATATTCAATTCAACGTTCGACTTTTCTTCACTTTCACTGGTTGTGATGAGGACATCAGCAAGTCCAAGTTTCTTGTAAATTTCAAATTTTTGGAACCACCGATTTCGATAACTTGGATTATTCATATTCCCAAGATGTTCAATGTAATATGTTTGCCCGTCAATAACCAGCTTAAAATCTGGAATTATATGATATTCCTCAAAGAATTCTTTCGGTTCGTACTCGAAGTACACTTCAGCTTCATCAAGCGCTTTTACAATTATACACTCAATCTTGGATTTAACTTCAATAGTGTTACCGTTTCTTAAAGTAACCAGATACGGTTTAAGAGGTGAAGTTTTATAACCGAATAACAAAGTTTTTCTCTGCTCAATGGCAGAATTTTCGTACACTTTACACAATATTAACGGTAGTTCGTCCTTTAAACTGTTGTGAACAACTAGATAAAGTCTCATTTTTGGTCTTGTGAAGGCTGTGTAAAGTAGTTCCTTCATTATGAAGGGGCTGACCTCTGGCAAAATAAAGATTACATGATCAAAATCGCTTCCTTGAGACTTATGAACTGTTATAGCGTAACCAAAATCAATATCTCTTTCAGTTTTGAGAACTGTAAAATCTCCGCTTATTTCACTCATTATTGGATACAAATTTACCCATCTATATTCTGCTTCGATGTCCTCTAAATCCTCAAAATAAACATCACTGTCTGGTTTTATATAACCTATCGAACCATTTGCTAGTCCCAGAACTCTTTTAGATTTTCCATGCTTGTCTATGGCGTTGGTGTAAATGTTTTTTTCACATATGACTTTGGTTCGTGGAGAAAAATCTATACGGCCTTCACGAATCACTCCAACGTTTATTGCAATAGAGCCAAAGTCACCAACTCTTCGTGGACATATTATCTGAACCTTATCGAGATACAATGAACCATTAACCTCAAAAACATCGCTAAACATTTCAGATATCGAGCTTTTTGTAGAAGCACCTATTTGTTGCAAAATGCTTTTAATAATCTTCTTTAGCTCTTCTCTATTTTCGAAGAAATACAGTTTAACAGTATCATCAAGTTTACGAAGTGTCAAATCTATTTCTGATGGAAATGGCAACTTTTCGCTACTAAAGAATTCGGCCAGTGTTCCAATAGTAGCTTCAGGATTAAACCTTAAGTTTGATTCCAAGCGTATATAATTATTGTCCAAATAACATTTTTTGAAATGATAAATCGTGTCTATGAACGGTCTACCTATACCTATAGGCGGAAGCTGTTTTTCGTCCCCAACTATGATTAAATGTTTTAGAGAATCCGCACTAATCATGGTAAAAAGCGCTGCCAATAAAATTTCATCAACCATAGAAGCTTCATCGATGATAACGACCTTCGGGCGTAGTTTGAATAGCTTGGCTAGACTCCTAAACTCACTCAAAGCTTCTATTTTCCCTGACAATATTCTTTCGATATATTTGGAAATTTCAAATATTTGCACTCTTGCCTGCGGACCTACCATATGAATGTAATCAAACAACTTAGTGTACAAGAACCTATGAATCGTCGAAACTGTGATATGCGGATCATTGTGTAATTCAACCTCTTTAAGTCTGCTCCTAATGACAAGGTTTGCCTTTCCGGTTGGAGTGAAAATGAAAATCGGGGTTGTGCCATCACTTCTAAACTTTTTCACGAGCTGTATTATTGCACTTGTTTTTCCACTTCCGGCTCTTCCCGAGAGGAAAAACACTCCATTACTGAGTATGCCTCCATAGAGCCTTTTTCGTTCATTTATATCAAGTCTATTTTTTAAACTCGTGCGCTCTTCACTAATTATAGATTCGATATCTGCTTGATCTTTCTCCAACAACTCATAGTTCTTCTTAAGCATAAACAAGATGAAATCTTCAATAATTTTTTCTACTTCCCGTATAAGTTTTAACTGATAAACATCTTCTTCTCCAAAAGTTTTAGTAATGACAAATTTCTCCCTAAATATCGCCTGTTTCTCGTATTCCAGAAGCTTCTCAACGTCCAACTTCAACGCAGTATTAATATAGTAAAGCGCATAATTTTCAACATGTTTGATTATTTCGCTTCGAGTTAGGCACGAGTTACCTTC
Organism: Candidatus Aenigmatarchaeota archaeon; assembly: GCA_039000425.1. Lineage (GTDB taxonomy): Archaea > Aenigmatarchaeota > Aenigmatarchaeia > CG10238-14 > SCSR01 > JAVZGQ01. The sequence continues at coordinate 2,102 of JAWBPV010000017.1, read as the reverse complement.
TTGAAAAGCTGTATGATATAAGATATCAGTTATAACTGCACGAAGTCTTTCAGGTGATTGCGCATCATACATAGCAGACCAATCAACGTACATAGGATCAGGTATTAGCGCTACATCAATTTGATATAAACCTAAGCCATAATCACTTTCATCTATCGTAAGTTTGTCTTCAGTGTCATATTGATACTTTTCAAGTAGAAGATAGGGATTGCTTTTTAGGCTCTCAAAGCCTATCTGTTTTTTATTCATAATTTCCATGACGCGATCAAATTGCAGAATTGAGAAGTCAAACAATGATAAAAACCTAATTACGTCTTTTTTCTTGCTTATAATATCTAGTGCTCTCTTTAGTTCAGGATTAGATATCGAAGGCTCAACTGTTTTATTATCAAAGAAATTTTCAAGACTACCATAATTGTTCGCAATATATGTTTCGATTTCGGGTACTAATTTCTTCAATCGATCTTTGCTAAAATCATTTTTAAGGAGCACATAAAGCACGTTTGAAAATCCGGGATATCTGCCTTTTACACGCCATGCGATGGATAATAACTTATCTAATCTTTCTTCGATTTTCTTTATCTCAGCATAATCTACCAATCTATGCTCTTTCATTTTTTCCAACGATTTTCTCATCATGTAGAGAAGGTAAATGCATTTATCATGAGGTATATGCATGGAAACGTACTTGAAATGTGGAATTAAGTTTTCCTCATTAATAGGAATGGCAACTTCCTCAAGTTTTTTCCACTTTTCGTTTACATTGGCGCCATCATTTTTCTCGATCCAATCTAGATATTCTTGATACGGCAAAATAACAATACTGTCAGGATCCAACGATATTTGAAACTGCCAGACTAGTTCCGGAAAATTTTCCATCTTCTGTTTGGCCCTCACCTCATTCAAAAGGTCCACGGGTATTTCATATTTCTTTGGTTTATCAACTTCCTTTAGTAAACCAGCGCCTAAAAGTAAGTACTGATACTTGTCGCCAGTTATAGGATTACTGTAATTAGAATAAAAGAATACTATCGATTTTCCCTTTTGCAGTTCATTTATGTAATTATTCACTCTTTCCTGCAGCTCTTCAGGATGTGGATATAATTGGTCTTCTCTTTCCCTTTCAAAAGAAATTTTGAAGCACCATGTGAAAACAGAATAACTTCTTAAAACATCTTTTAGAGGAGGGACTTTAGCACTGAACTTTTTACCCCATGTTCTTGTGTCCGAGAATGGATGAGGGTCTTCTATTTGGAATGTTTTTTCTCCTTGAGCGTTTATGGACCAGTAACAAGGAGGAAGGTACTTATTTTGCTTCACAACATCTGCAACTGCCTGGTTCTTATACAATTTTTCAACATCGATGTTAATTCTACGTTGAATCCTTGGAGAAAGAAGCGAGTAATTCCCAATGCAATAGACATTTCTCTCTGGAGACTTACATATCCTACCGTTCCAATAATTATCATGCCAAGCAAATCTTACTGAAATATGTTTTACCATATTTCCACACAGGTCTATTACCAAAAATCATTTAGTTTTATCTTAATTTAAAATTTTTAGAAGTTACAAGTTACTGACCAAAACTCAAGTAAAAGACTTTAAGTTCTCTTTTTGAAGCAAAAATAGGGAGTTTGCGGGGGTAAACTTTGAAACTTCTGGAAATAACTAGACACGCGGGAGAACTCTCCATTTGATGAGAGTGCAACTCCCACCCCCGGCTTTTTGGAATAAACCCCCGGCCTGCATTGAAGCGGCCTACTTACGTTTCCTGAAGAATTTGGCTCCATTGTGGTCGCAGACATATTCAAAACCAGCTTCTATAAGCTCCATTATCCTCATTTGAGGTTGCGGCTTTACAGACGTATTCGTCCTCGCCTTCAAAGTTGGCAAGCTGCGTATTTACTAATGTGTTCTTGATGTTTTTGTGGCCGAGCAGCCGCATCACGTAAAGGATGTCTTTTGTTTTATAATATTCCATGGTTGCTTTCCAATGGCGGAAAGTGTGAAAAGTTATTTCTCTTATTCCCCTTGAAGGTAAAAAATCAGCATAAAGCCATCAAAGCAGCGGGTGTTCATCGGGCATCCCCTCCTCAAAACTT
>JAWBPV010000016.1:0-21854 GCA_039000425.1 Candidatus Aenigmatarchaeota archaeon | reverse complement strand
AGAAGAGGCCGTAACAAGTACGCTAGTAAAGGATGAGGCGCTCATATGGTTTTCCAGGTATAAATCGTCAAGGCTAGTGGATTTTCTAAGAAGCCTAATGGCCCTAACTGGTTTGAAGATAGTTGAGCCAACGATTGGAGACGAATTAGAGGCTACAAGGCTTTTCGGAAAACATAGGCTTGGGATTTCAGACCTCATAAACCTCTCAATAATGAGAAGGCTCGGAATAAGAGAAATATACAGTTTAGATAAAGGGTTTGACGATATCCCCGATATAAAGAGGGTTTTCGACGAATTAAGATTGGAAGAAGGCTATAAGAGTTTCATAACCAGTTTAAAAAAATAAGCATCAGGCGAATTACGAGGATCCTCAAAAGCCATAGACAGTGCACGCCAATCTGTAAATGGCTTTATAAAGGGCAACGAAGAACACGCCCTCCCCGGGGCTTAGAAACATTGTATGCGACGCGTTGCCCATGGAGGACGGTAGTAGACAACTACTATTCACCTTTCAATTCTCCTTATTGAAATTCCTCAATATTGCTCTTAATCCTCTCCAACTCAGCGTTGAAAGTCTTAACGTCAGGCATCACGATGTGGAATATCCCAGCCGCGAGTATGAATGCGCAGAGTGTTGAGAGAGCTATGAGTGCATCTTTCCTGCCGCTGCTGAATTCACGTATATCTTGTCAGCCTTAAACAGTTCAACCGACGCCTTAGGAGCCTTGCTGTGTTGAGAATGAACTCACTCGGCCTTTCCTGAGAATCAATGTCTTCGAAACCAAGCCGATACCTGTGGAAATGAATGTGTGTATACTGTCCATCACAGCCTGTTCAGCCAAGTCTGCGCAACTGACGACATAGGGATCGCTCGTACTAATCACAGTAAGGTCACTAACACGTTCATTCAACCCGTCTTCAACGTATTGAATGAATTCCGTTATTACTGGAAGAGAAGTCCCAATCAGAGCTACAATGGAGAGCTTCATTCCTTACACCTCATATTGTTTAGAAGACACGGGGTAATAACCTTTCGATAACAAAGGGAAAATACATACTAAACCGGTTTGCAGTCGCCATCCAGTGTAAGCTTATAAAGAATTCCCTTGCCTTCGGGCCAATATCAAGGTGGAAGATTGGAAGCTCTTGCCATTTATCACTTAAATCATGAATAATGCTTCTAGGGTTTCTTAAATCTGGTTTGTTGATTTCAGGATGGAGACTATTTATATCTGATTGAAATATATAATAGTATCTTTGAACGGCAGCGAACAAGGAGCCTGCTACGAGTATTGCAGAATTGATTTGGTTAGCACCACCTATCATGTTTGCCCAAATCTCCTTCTCTCTTAAAGCTCTAACAGTAACCCCAATTTTAAAGTAACAATCATCAAAATTGTCATGTTGCACCCTAACTAAGTAGATCTCCTTAACCCATTTATTATCATTATAGAAAGGAGTAAAACGAGAATCTCTCAATTCCTCCAACAGTTTTTTCAAGTATTTTGCGATTACCTTGGGTGTTGATTCACCACTTGTTCCAAACCATTTATCCTGTATGTTTACTCCTATCGGACCTTCAATTACTTCTTTTGATGTGAACAATATTAAACCTTCAGATGCTCCCTTAAATTCTTGAGTGTACTCCCCAGAAGTGTCGAAAAATTCTTTTGCAGTTTCATCGCCTAAAGACGCTGCTTTCAGCAATATGTAAATATATGTAAGTGGTACAGTCACAGCACCTGGTCTCATACCTAATCCACTTAGGTGCCATACCCCCATTCCTAATCAATCACCTTTATTATATCACCCACCTTAGGCTGTGGACTGTGGGATTCTACAATGACCGCACCCCTAACCTTGGATCATACGTTGCTACAAATTTAGTTGGATGATAATAGTGTACTAAATAACAATACAACCATATTGGAGCACGTCCACTTAGTACAACTCCCTTAGTGGGATTTACCTGAGGAGGATTAATCTCCTTTAGAATTTTCGGAGAAATTGAATTTTCAAATTGGAATTCCACCATTGTGAAAATATTTTCTTCTAGCACCCTAAAATTTACTTTTTCTAACATATTACCTTGAAGACAATGTCCGTTATATAAATCTTATTAATTTTTGGAAGGGCATGCGCGCAGCACATTAAATGGAGGAGTATATAAGGTTTCTTATTAGTTCGTCGAGCTCAGAAAAATGGTGAATTGAAAAGTTCTTCCCACCTCCTTTTCTATATTCTTCGAAGGTTATGAAAAGGTTATGAATCTGAACTTTGTACTCTTTAGGGTATTTGATCTCTTTGATTAAAGCTTCAAGTTTTTGAAACTTTTCCTCCGTATTCTTCATATCAACGCCTGATGAAATCTGAACTTCAATCGGGAATATCTTCACGTGGTTCTTAAATATAATTAGGACAATGATATCTATTTCCTCATCCTCAAATAATACTGAGTGTGCCAAGAATCCAAAGAGTTTATCTGTAAAAAGCAGGCGTCTCAAAGCATGAACTACAAGATATTCAGAAATATATGGGAAAACATGAGAAAGATTTTCATGAAGAAGTATTCCACATAGCTCATTCATCTTTTGCGGAAGATGAGGGCGGTCTACTTCAATACCTTTGCAATTATCCATATAACGTTTCTCGAAACTTGGAATTGCCTTTCTGCATATGCTACAGTAATAAATCTTCTCGGGAAACCAAATGCCAATTTCTTCAAATGGCTGTGGATCTCTGTATCTAAATTTACTTATTAAGGTTCTGGCCAGCTCCTCTTCCGCCAGTGCATCTACGTGAACTACAAATGTCTTTATAGTCTTATTATCTTTTAAAAAATAGTATTCATTCTTAAGTTTATCTTTCTCCCATAGGATTTGTAGTTTTGTTACAAATTGCGGAATATCTCGAGATGCTTCGAGCAAGTCATATAACATAGTTCGCGGAGTGTTACATTCAACAGATCTAGATCTGTCTAACTTTGAAATAGATAAACCGAGATTGTAAACCACTGAATAATGCGAAAACGCCTCTATTGCCCTAATTATAAGATCGCACAGCGCACCTCTTATTTTATTAAAATCGTTTATGACACAGTCTAATATATCTTTTAGTAGGAAATGAGCATTAAGTATATTGACAATTTCTTAGATGGATTTATACCGATTTTTGAAAGTTCAATGCTGCCAATACTATAGGGAATTTCACGTGGCTCCCCTTCAAATTTTTTACCAAAATATGCTGGGTCGACTAAAGCGTCAAAAACTGAAAGAAAGCTTGATGGTACAGGTTCTTTTCCAACATGACCATAAGGCATCAGAAAAGCATACGGAGAAACAAGTTCCTCCATATCTACTGTATCGAAATGATCTTGTCCTGATCTTATTTTTTCTGAAATCTTTAGAAGGAGAGGAATAATTCCTAATTTCTCAGGAAGTGTGACAAAGAACATTTATTCAAGCCACTTCGTAAAAACATCTATCTTCATTGTTTGGAAATAGCCGTCTTTCAACAGGAGCACCCTTACGTTGTGGAGTAAAAATTCTTCGCTGTGAATTTCTTCCTTAAGTTTAAGCATTTTTACTATTGATTCATCATCGATGACGAGTCTTCCATACCCACGACTCTTCAAGCCTCCAACTTGTAGACCAAATCTTAAAATCCATCGCAGAAGCAGGGAAAGCAACCTCGCTTCCTCCGAGCCCTTAAAGACATTATCTGCGATAATTCTAATCTTATATCTCAGTTCATCATCTGGTTTTACAGCAGTAAGGCCGAATAGTCTTCCCTCCTCAACGGTTCTACTCTTCCTGTTTATCGAAGTTGAAGTATAAGTGATGAGTTTTGGAGGAATGTTTGGAATTCCATCTGTAAAGGTTAGCTTGCCAGCTATTCCTTGGGCTCCGAATAGCTTGCAGACAGGACAGTTTAATGCAAAGTAATACTCAAGGAGCTGAAGCTTATCGTTAGCTTCCATTTCCTCAACAACATCCTGTGGCATAATGTTTTTCAAATATTCCTTGGCCTTTTCTAAATACAAACTTATCATTCTCTGCTGTTCATCTTCCTTAACCTCCTTTCTTTTTATATGACTATCTTTAAGATGATATTTTAACGCCAAGTTATCTGATGGAATCTGCTTTGAGAGAGAGGATGTTAAAGATCTTAACACGCCCTTTAATGATTCTGAGGGTATTATTGGGAGTCCCCTCCCGTTTACCTGTAACCTCAATAACACTTTATTCGTTCCATCGCTTCCAGCACCTATGTGAAGTGGAGAGTTATATTCTGGCTTTAAAGAAAGTTCCATGATAAACCTTTCAGAGACCCTTTCGAGATGTATAGGTTTACTCAATATCATACACCTCCAATATGTTTAGACCTGCTGCTGAAAAAGGACCGAAACCTGTAAATCGTTTCTCAGATAATTTTTTCGAAGCTTCATTTTCATAATTTTTGTCAATCTCGTAGAAGAAAAGCGATCCAACTCCTGCTCCAATTAAACGAGGAGTAGGTAACCTGCTAGCATTACTGAATCCTGAAAACTCTTCAAAATTAGTTATTGCAGCATTCCCATTCAAAATCCGGAGTTCTATGGGATTTAACCATTTTTCAAATCCGGTTATATTTGGAAATGGCTCAGTAGAAATAAGGTCCTTTTTGAATCTGAAGGTTGGTGAAAGAGCCCTTAAAATAATAGTTCCATTTCTTCTCCGGATAATTCTTTTAATTCTTTCGGATTCCTTATCTAACATATCTTTCTCAAAAGCAATCTTTACGCTAACTCTGCCAAAACCCCTTGTAATTCCTCTTCCAATCCTTATCTCGTCTTTCTCAGTTAACTTAAGCCTTTCCACCTTATCGCCCAAGTCAACAATAAAGCCCTTGAATTCTAAACCTGGAGATAAAGCAACATATTCATATAACATTTTATATTCTGCTCCCTTTAAGAGCCTATTTATCCCAACGGATTTCACGTTTGTAAACTTAAGATTATTCCTTTCAAAGCAACCATTCTTTTTAGCAATCAGAGAGCCTGCCAATGTCCTCATTGAAAAAATGTGGCCATTCTTACAGATAGTGGCTTCAGGAATATTATTTTTCTTAAGCTCGCTTAAAACTTCATAAGGGTCTTTTTCTTCCGTAACGTTGCATATCTTGCAGGAGTAGATAAAAGGATGTGCGGGCTTAGTATCAAGCTCTTTGAAAACTGGATAGGCAGGGTGGAATATTAATTGCGGAATCTTAGATTCATCAACGACTTCATTAGGATGTTCTTCATATGCTAGTCTTAAGAATCCGCCTCTCAATGTATGTCCTCTTAGATATATACCTGAATGTTTTAGCACATTTCCAATTTGTTTCTCTGTACAGATTAATGGAGATTTAACTCTTAACCTCAAACTATATATTTTCACTTTCCAATCCCCTCCAGAATCTCCATGATAATGGGATCTTTCCTAATTTCGTTAGGTATCTTACTTTCATCCTTGATTATCGATACATCAACCAGCCCTGACTTTCCAAACCTTTCATATTTTAACTCAAGTATGCTTAAGAAGAGTGCTCTAGATTCTTCTAAGTTCAAATTATGCCCTTCAATTTTAACCTTAAATGAAGATCCGATGGGTAAATACTCTACTGAAAATAACCCTTCTTCCTCAGCTGTTTTACTCTTGTCATCAATTCTGACATGATTTACGACATTTGTTGAATCTTCTATTATACAAGAATCGACTGTTATTTTGCTCCTAGGCTGACTAGGTCCTCCAAATAATGAAACGACGATATCATTAGAAAGGGGTTTCCCAACGGGGTAGACGGATGGACTCACCTTATGACCAAACAAATGGGCAGTTCTTATTAAAGCAGTTCTCAGGACACCTTTTACTGTAGACCCTGGAATGAAGAGAACTCTATTATCGTCAACTGTCTTTATCCTTACAAATGGTACATCTGCCTTGGTTATTAATGTTAGGCCTCCACTTCCTACTATTAATTTCTTAACCGTCGTTAACTCCAGTGTTAACATAAGATTGTAACTCATAAACTGCCACCTCCCAGCAACTTTATCAAAATAAATAGATCATAGAAGTTGAAATTTATATTTTGATTCATTTTTTTGTATACTTGAAAAATCATTTCTTCTTTTATAACTTTCATCAATTCTCTTACTTCAATTGGAGCTGTTTCTGCCTCCCTAATTACGTAGATCAATTTAATTTTTCCAGGTTCGACCTTAAGCCTGGAAGAAGCAAAAATATCATGAATGACATTTCTTATCTTTTTAAGTCTAGAAATTTTCTCCTCCTTTTCATTATCATTTCCTCCCTCTCCAATTACTTTTAATAATCGATCGAGACTAAGGTCGTTAAGATTTATCTTATTATCGTATTCAACTATATTAAGCAATCTTATGATTGATCTTTCATTCTGAACATTAGATAAATAATAGGAATCCCTCATACGACTAACACCCTCATTATACGCTTCCTCAATCAGCAACTTTACACTTTCATCAGTAACCCATCCTCCATCGGCTGTTAAGAATGCTAACGATCCCCTAAAAGCGTCAGAAGGATTAAGAAGAGGAGTTTTATGTAACTTCTCATAGCAATCCTCCCTTGCTTTTTTAGCAATACCAAGTAAAGAATCACAAGCTTCGTACAGATGTATTAAGGGGTGTTTCGGTTTTGCAGCTATTACCCCTACTGCTAAGGCACTTCTACACCCCATATTCAGATGATATTCATTCATGAGGTTGAGTACAAAAGGTATTGAAAGCCTTGCGGGCAGTAAAACAACTCCATCATCGCCACTAGCATACATTAGGCCGAGAACTACTCTATTGAAATCGTCTCTTTCATTCAAATCAAGTAATTTCGTTAAGAACTTTCGTATTCCATCTTTCACAGAAAAGTCTATCCTAAAGCTTCTTTCACATGCATCTGTTAAAGATATGCTTGAACTCATTATCTGTCCAATTAAAATTCCATCAAACTTTACCATTGAAAGGTTCAGGTATTTCTCGCCGAGCTTCGGCTCTTGTGAGGAGTGACCAGCAATATACTCTATTACATTTTTCTGCAACTCATCCCAGTTCAATCCAAGGAGACGAGACCTTTCCCTGAAATGCTGTCTTTCACCAAATTGACGTCTTTCTTTGCAAAGGTTACAGATTCTATTTCCATTATTGTCTATCGTAGCAGGCGCTGTACCACAAAATTCACATTTTTCATATATATTTAGATCAACATTCCAAGAATCTTCGCATCCAATCTTCTTAGCAGCGAGTTTCCTATCTATTTCTAAGTTTATTGATCGAAAGTCGTCATAGAATGGAGAGGTTCCGAAAATGATTTTCGATGGAGAACCTTTAAAGAACTCATTATTAAAATGATCGATAAATTGGTGGATGAGTTCTTCGTTCTTTCCAATTAGCTTTCTCGGAAAAACAATCGTCTCATTACCCCCGCCGAAATATAGAATATTCTCCAGGGGAAGTTTAATAAAATCTACTAAGTAAGCAGGAATTCCCACATACAGTATTAGGTCTATTAATCTGCTTGCACCATTCATAGCCCATAGGTCATTCAACCTGATGAATTGTTGAATTCTTCTCATATCGACACGGACAAAAATAACATCTTCATCTACTATTTTACTTTCTTCAACAAAAACTAGGTTTTCCTTATCTATTATTGAAGCAGTTTTACAAAATTCTTCTGTTAACTTTTTAATCAATTCTTCTTTTACATATTTTTCCCAGAAAGCCCAATCTTTAAACGCTTCTTCAAGATCAGTCTTGGTATAATCTTTGAGGCAGTTCTCAAGATCACTGTATAAGGAGCTTTTCTTAATTATTTTGATGAACAGTTTAATTACCCTATCTAATCCACTGGACTTTCTATCACCGTAATCTAAAAATTCTCTTAGTGAATGCTTATCGTCACTTATTAATCTGGAGGCTTCTAAAACCAGTTTCCTTGCATCGCCATCGACATAAGTATCAAATAACTCTTCCATCTTTTTACTGGATATTTCTTCATGTCTTCGCCAATTCAATAGTTTACCTATATCATGAAAGATTGCCGCCAGCCTGATTATGACTAAGTTTTCGTCAACACCATTTTTATTAATGTAGTGTGTCGAAGCAAGTGCTGAAGTTGTTAGAGAATGAATCAAGAGTGAAGAAGTATTAGGTCCTGGCCGTGTGTCGGCTGGGAATCTGATTACATCAATAAATTTTTTTCTTTTTTCTTCACTATAGAGGAATTTAACTGTTTCTCCTGCATATTTTGAGATCTCCTCTAGCCTGTCAAGCCCCTCTTTCTTATAAGGTACAATGTAAGATTTCAACTCACGCTTGCTCAAATACAAGCACAGATCCTGTAATGAAACTGGAAGAGTAAAACCAGCTTCAGACGGTATTGGATCTGTAAAGATAAAAGATTTAAAGTAAGCTATTAGGAAATCTAAGAAGAGGGATAGTTCATTTGGATCCGTTATTCTCTTTTTACTACTATTAGTGAAAACATTTAAGACTCCTTCTATCAAATCGATTAATTCTTCAAACATTTTTTTAGCAGACTCACCGTCAATTAATTCAGCATATACTGGTGAATTATCAAGCCCTCTTTTTGGCAGAATATAACCTCTGATTAAAGCCATTTTTTAATCACCTCCCCTAATTTTTCATCAGCTTTCCTTCCAAACAACTCATGGTGAGGATATGGTATGAAGAGCTCTCTATTCTGCATCTCTTTATAGAAGTAAGAACCATCATTATCTTTAATCCAATAGAGAATTTTATTATCATTAGGATCGAGTGAAAAACCAAATGACCCCAAATGAAGTATTTCCTTTTTATTTTCAACTTCATACTTATAAACGGTCAAGTCTTCAGTAACTATAAACACAATTTTAAAACGACCTTGCTGGATCAGTATTTTCAATTGCTCTGGCTCATATCTACTCCAACCTTCACTCAAGACAAAACACCCCTTTGAATATCCACATAGTTCCCATATTTCTCAAATAGCCTATCTCGAGCTTTATCTATCAAAGCAAAGTTATCAGTTATTTCGCTTGGAAAATCGCCAAGTAATGGTTTAAAGGATTGAAGCTCGAACTTAAGAAGCCCAGCGAAGTAACGATTTCCGAGTTTATCCTGACCAAGTTTCTTGTTAAACCTGTATTTGAAAGCACCAATTAGAGCAGGACTTAGAGTGAAAATTTCCATACCAAGAAATAACAGGCCCAAGTCTAATAAATCAGAGTTAAATATGCTGACGTTAGTCTTAAATTCAGAATTGGGTAAGGCTGCCTCTCTCCTAACTTCGCTTACATATTTAACCTGACCGGCGGTCATTATGGCATCGCTAAAATGAATTCGAGAAGATAAGGATGGACATCCAAATAAATCACAGACAGCGCAAACCTTTGGAGGAGAGCATGTGGCTCTCGCATAGGTTACGTCTTCTCCCCAGAAATTAATATGATTTTTAGCTGGACGACTAAACGCTTCTTGAACAACGTAACAAGAATAGCTCCTATAGCCTCCCCCTACCTTAAAAGGTTTTAACTTATATTCAATCCTTGAACGAATTGCTCCCTTTAATGAGGAGCCTGGAATTGCATAGGTCTGACCATACCTTAAGAATTGTGTACTCTCAGTAGGCCTTGATGTTTGGATGAAGTCACTAAATGTTTTCTTTATGCTTTCCTCATCAATAGGTTTTAATTTTTTAACGTGTTCATCAATTCTCATCTGCAGTGTAGAGAACCATGTTCCAAGCTCTTTTATCATCCCGCCCACAAAAACATAAGAATCACTTGGCACCATCGCTCTGAACTCTAAGATTATGTTAAAGCGACCTGGAACTATTTCGTTACGTGGTGTAAAATCGCTCTTCTCAACTTCTACTTCTTGCCTTATTGACATAGTTCCTCCAAACTCCTCTAAACTTTTCCATTAGAGAAATAAGGTCGCTTTCACCAGTACCGTCTATTTCAACACCCTCGTCATCATTATCCAGCGGAGATAAGTATTTAACATCCTTAATGTCCTTTTGCCCTCCATTAACGACTATAAAACCATCGAGTTTTTTAGGCCTGATGTATACCTTTCCAAAACCTCTAGATTTGAATCCACCTATTTTGATAAAACCAGAATTAATATTGCTCAAGACTTCCGCAAACAATCCCATCCCGTAGTTAGGAATATTGATGAAGAAAGTAGTCTGATTAAAGATTTCACCAGGATTCAAGAATTCTACCTGATACAGTGCACCACTTTTCACAGCACCACTCTTCCTGTCTATTGCTATACCTGTTTTAATATTTCTAGAAGGAATACGATCCTCAGGGGGGGAGGCATCTTCAAAGTTTACGTGAGAGCGGAAAGTTGCAGAACCATATATTTTACAAATCAAACAATATTTTGCAAGAGTTACTTTAATCTTCTCGACATCGCCCGTTTTTATTGAGTCTTGAAGTTCTCTATCATAGTTATTCTTACATCCTTCACCCATTAGACAGACATTTAAACCGTATGACTTTGCTAGGAATTCTGAAGAGGCACGGAATACACCTTTAAGGCTACTTCCTGGTATGTATGGTAAATCTCTATCTCCAATCCTCATTATTACAACAGGTAGGTCTACTAATGAAAGTTTTGTTACGTTTTTTCCTGCCCCTATTCTGATAGGCGATTCAGTTTTTATCTCAAATGTAATCTTCAATAATCTGTTTACTGTTTCATGTGAAAACCAATTATACATGCATCAAACACCTCCTGAGAAATATTTATCCGTAACATCTTCTTCGCTAATCTTTCCATCTTTGAATTCAATCTTTACGACCTTGATATCTGTTAGCTTGACATTGCCCATTCCAATGCTTTTTCTTCCACCTAACCACACCTCTCCTTTAGTCAAGATTTTTATTAAGTAATTTACTACTTCAGCCTCTAAGCTTTTACCCATTAAGTCAATGTTATCTACTCGCATTTTAAACTCGAATTTAGTAAGTGGCACTACATATTCTACGTCGTAAAGCCTTCCAGGATATTGACCACCAGTAACTCTACTAATTGAAACGGAGGTTTTTGTTTCAGTGCGAAATGTCGAAGATGGCAGAGCATTGTAAAGAGTAAGATGAGAAGCTATAGTAGGACCGCCAAAAATCCTACATATTATACAGGGTTCATATTCTTTCCCTAATTTTTCAGCCTGTATTTTTCTACTTAGCTCACCTGTGTTTTCGTTATTAGGATTGAGTATATCGCATACAAACTCATTTGGATGGGAAAACTTTACATATCGTTCAGCCTCTGAGCGTAGAACTCCTTTTAAGCTACTTCCAGGAATATATGGTTTTTCTTCAATTCTTATAATTGGATTGTCTATTCCGCCCTTCAAAGAACCTTTTCCTGCTCCAATCGATAGAGGTGTTTGATTAATTAGGATCCCTGTAATTTCATACATAATTTTTATCTCATCAAGATCTTTGATATACATCATGACATCGCCTTTGAAACAAATTCCTCAAAGTTCCGTGCAGACCTTACCTTACTCTCATAAGACCATTTGAAAACCATTAAGTATGTTTCAAGCATTTCTCTTAACTTCTCCCTATCTTGCTTATACTTATTGTATATATTTTGAATGTGACTCATTAAGAGTGAACCAGGTTTAAAAGGTATTTCACCTCGCCCCCTCTGTCTGGCAATGTAGAGCTGAAGCATGATCACACCCCTTATAGGATCCTCCTCTCCATAAAATGCAGAAACCAGATTATTCACCGTGGATTTATCAATCCCATAAGAATTGGTTCCAGCATCTATCCCCCAATTTATAACCTCTTGCGTCAAGAATTTTTTAAATTCATTATCTGCTGACATAGTATTATGATATATTCCATTGGATTACTTATAAATTTTTAGAAGATATCGAATCTGAGAAAAGGTTATATTAATGCTTGTGCAGTAAAACTTTAAAAGACCAACCAAAGATCTTCGCGGATGATTCGCCTAAACTTGTATGAGGTAGAGAGGATGCTATAGTAGCTTCCTTCAACATTCTGTTAGTTTTTATAGTTAAAATCAAGTTCATTACCTCTTTCAATTCTCTTTATTGAGATTCTAGTATAACTGATGATGAATAGATACGGTTATCCTTTTCATAACTTTCAATTCTCTTTATTGAGATTCTGATGAATATGTTGTCCCGTTTGGTAATTGTACGAAGGACTTTCAATTCTCTTTATTGAGATTCGCGATTCTAAATCAGACAGTTATGGCTGTTCTTTCAACTCTTTCAATTCTCTTTATTGAGATTCATGTATCATTTAGATGAAGGAAGAGATGTTTACTTCTTTTCCTTTCAATTCTCTTTATTGAGATTCTGGGATAGGGATTGAGGAGGGAGCCGCGTGAAAATGGCTTTCAATTCTCTTTATTGAGATTCAGCAACTGCTAAAGCGGTGTAGGTTTTAACGAGATTATTCCTTTCAATTCTCTTTATTGAGATTCAGACGAGGGGACAACAATCAGAACCCTCGCCGGAGACTTCTTTCAATTCTCTTTATTGAGATTCAGACGACAACTCGGTAAACCAGCTTTTCAACGGAGTGAAACTTTCAATTCTCTTTATTGAGATTCGAAGAGCTAAGCCAGCGGTTGCGTTGATAACCTGCCTTTCAATTCTCTTTATTGAGATTCCCCTAAGTTCTTTTGGCAATGTTTCGGTAATGGTGCACTTTCAATTCTCTTTATTGAGATTCGCAACTACTCAGTTCATTAATAGCAAAGCACCCGGGCTTTCAATTCTCTTTATTGAGATTCAGAAAATACGAAGTATTTGCAACTATAGAGACGATTGACTTTCAATTCTCTTTATTGAGATTCATCTGATTGAGCCAGGAGACTTAAGAAATTTTTTCTTACAACTTTCAATTCTCTTTATTGAGATTCACTGGTGGTATTCGCAATGGTATTATTCAAAGTATAAAGCTTTCAATTCTCTTTATTGAGATTCGAAAAGGACCACTAGGCAAACATCGGCGAGGGTAGAGGCTTTCAATTCTCTTTATTGAGATTCTGCGAGCACTATCGCTGGACAACGTTCTCTCGCTATTGTTTCTTTCAATTCTCTTTATTGAGATTCTTTTTTACGAGGTTCAAAGATACTCGAACCTTTGGGAAACTTTCAATTCTCTTTATTGAGATTCCCCAAAACTCTCGTGATAGGCCCATTTATTCGTATTGCTTTCAATTCTCTTTATTGAGATTCACGAATTTGGAAACACGAAAATGACGAAGTACTTTACTTTCAATTCTCTTTATTGAGATTCCTACAGGTTCGGACCGCGGGTAGATGCTATTGTAATTAACTTTCAATTCTCTTTATTGAGATTCGTAGAAGAGTCTGACTACGAGCCAGACCTCTACATCGTGCTTCTTTCAATTCTCTTTATTGAGATTCAGCAAAGGACAATGCGACTGCTGGGAAACTAGATGACGCCTTTCAATTCTCTTTATTGAGATTCGTCAAACCTGTCTTTTACGAAAATCCTTACCCTCCAGTCTCTTTCAATTCTCTTTATTGAGATTCTTTCAAAATCAATAAGATTGTTTTGAAGGGGGAGATGACTTTCAATTCTCTTTATTGAGATTCCTTAGAGAGAAAGAAGGATTTAAAACCGTGGTTCTATGGATCTTTCAATTCTCTTTATTGAGATTCTTTATTTAGATTCACATATTATAGACCTGTTCCGATGGGTGTTAGCATACTTTCAATTCTCTTTATTGAGATTCCATGGGTTTACTCACTACTGCCGATACGTAGATTGCCTGCACTTTCAATTCTCTTTATTGAGATTCAAAATCGAAAGAAGACATTGAAAAATGGAGCGAGAAATACTTTCAATTCTCTTTATTGAGATTCGGCTATCGATCCGATTGCGTACAGGGAGGGGCGTTTCGTCAGAAATACTCCTTTCAATTCTCTTTATTGAGATTCAAGGGTATATAAACTTTTCTATACTGCTGGCGTTAGAACTTTCAATTCTCTTTATTGAGATTCCTAGCGTTGGGACAGCAGAGACTGAGCTTAAAGCTGTTAACTTTCAATTCTCTTTATTGAGATTCAAAAGTCAGATTCAAGAGCTCTGGGAGTACGGAGACTTAAACGACTTTCAATTCTCTTTATTGAGATTCTTCCAGACTGGATTGTTTACATAATCAACGTACTGCTCTTTCAATTCTCTTTATTGAGATTCTTAGGCTACGATGACGAGCATGCTAAAAAATTAACGGAATCTTTCAATTCTCTTTATTGAGATTCGAGGCAGAAGAGAAGGTTGAGTTGATAAAGAGAAAACTGTCTTTCAATTCTCTTTATTGAGATTCAGATTTAGCACCTGCTAAACCTCCAGAATACACCCTTTAACTTTCAATTCTCTTTATTGAGATTCACTTCTTTTGAGGTAGTTTGCAACATCGTAGACTGTGCACTTTCAATTCTCTTTATTGAGATTCATTGCGGACGTGCCCTACACGAAGGACTACGTTCCCGCCTCTTTCAATTCTCTTTATTGAGATTCCAGAACGCATAAAAATCTCTATAGACTTGACCTAGCTCCCTCTTTCAATTCTCTTTATTGAGATTCCGTACGTGCTATACGAGGTTCCGATGCACACCGACCTGCTTTCAATTCTCTTTATTGAGATTCCATAAAGCCTAGCGTCAACCATCAGCTTGCTCATCATTCCTTTCAATTCTCTTTATTGAGATTCAACAACATCTACCGGTTTTGTTCCTATTACTCCAATCAACTTTCAATTCTCTTTATTGAGATTCAGCGACTTCTCCTAGTTCGATTGACCATTGCTCGTAGGCCTTTCAATTCTCTTTATTGAGATTCTTAAGTAGAACTGAACCCGCCTCGTTGAAGAATCGCCTTTCAATTCTCTTTATTGAGATTCAGGCTAGCCTGAGCCTCGCCGCTCGGAAGTCCCAAACACGACTTTCAATTCTCTTTATTGAGATTCTTTAGCACCTGCTAAACCCCTTAGTTTCCTTTTAGGGTGACTTTCAATTCTCTTTATTGAGATTCCGAGATTCTGCAGATGCACATATCGCATATGTTCCGCTTGGTATGTTCTTTCAATTCTCTTTATTGAGATTCCTGTGCCCGGCAACCAGAGACCCCTGGGTGCGAGGGGCACTTTCAATTCTCTTTATTGAGATTCACAAAATTAATTCAAAATTAATTGAGGAGGTGAGTAAGAACTTTCAATTCTCTTTATTGAGATTCTTGATAAGTATATTGAGAGGAAGTCTACTGCGGAGGTTCTTTCAATTCTCTTTATTGAGATTCCGAGGCGACTTGACTTTACGGATCTCATACCGGTACGACGACTTTCAATTCTCTTTATTGAGATTCAAGAGGAGAGACCGTCGACGCAAGGAAAAGCAGGCGGGTTGCTTATCCTTTCAATTCTCTTTATTGAGATTCCGAAAAGACAGGGGAGCCAAAAAACCTCGTTTCATAAGTGCTTTCAATTCTCTTTATTGAGATTCTGGGGGGAGAAGGATGGGGTTCAGCCGTAGAGCTAGGAGTTGTCAGCTTTCAATTCTCTTTATTGAGATTCCCAATAGGTAGGGTGAGAACATGAGTAAGATTCCTAATGTAGCTTTCAATTCTCTTTATTGAGATTCCCAGCATACTGGTCTACAACCCATCCTCATGGATATTCCTTTCAATTCTCTTTATTGAGATTCCATCGACGAGTTTTCACAATGGCCCTTCATGGTTACAACTTTCAATTCTCTTTATTGAGATTCGGAGGGGCTACTCCTGAAAGCACAGAGGAGCTTCAAATTCGGCTTTCAATTCTCTTTATTGAGATTCATGTTCCACCTATCACCGTTACGACGCTGGGGCGAGCGGTCTTTCAATTCTCTTTATTGAGATTCCCACTTTAGGTCTTTTAACCATGCCCTGCAAATCAGACTTTCAATTCTCTTTATTGAGATTCAATGGATACTGGTAGAGGGAGGAGGCTTCGAAGCACGTTGAAGCTTTCAATTCTCTTTATTGAGATTCTGATAATTGAAAGTGCTATAGAAGACATTTTATCGTATACCTTTCAATTCTCTTTATTGAGATTCGGATGTCTGAAAAACTAGGGGTTGATTATGAATTAACTTTCAATTCTCTTTATTGAGATTCGAGAACTGGTGGGTAGCGTGGAGAAGGCTGTCGGTTATTGCTCCTTTCAATTCTCTTTATTGAGATTCTTGCAGGAGGCTCATCAACATCGTGAAGCAACTGCCCTTTCAATTCTCTTTATTGAGATTCATTCGAGAGGGAGGGTTTTTTTGTAGTTAGGTCAGCTGGTTCTCACTTTCAATTCTCTTTATTGAGATTCAAAAAGGAGGTGAGTAAGTTGAAAGTCTACGTTTACCTTTCAATTCTCTTTATTGAGATTCCGATGCTCAAAATACACAAGGCACGCGGACATGGGTGATATTGCTTTCAATTCTCTTTATTGAGATTCGTAAGAGGGTGACGTATCCGGAATGGGTTGGATATCAGATACTTTCAATTCTCTTTATTGAGATTCAACTATGGGATGATGATTTCGTTGCAGAGACATCTTTCCTCTTTCAATTCTCTTTATTGAGATTCGAATCATTTACGGCGCGTACTCTACGAAGAAGCTGACTTTCAATTCTCTTTATTGAGATTCGAAGAAAGTGAAAGTGAAAGATATCATCGTGCCCGCTTTCAATTCTCTTTATTGAGATTCTTAGGGGGACTCTGGTTTTCACAGCCCTGACCTGCCATAGGTCTTCCTTTCAATTCTCTTTATTGAGATTCACCAGCTACGAAAGTAATGTTTCAAGTGCCCGTCTCCGCAAAACCCCTTTCAATTCTCTTTATTGAGATTCTCACCCTCGGCTTCAAGACTAGCGAGGGGATCTGCAACCTTTCAATTCTCTTTATTGAGATTCTAGAAATATATTCAGTTTCTCAACCTTCCTGGCCTCAACCTCACTTTCAATTCTCTTTATTGAGATTCCTCAATTTTTATTCCAACCCCCCGGTGGATTCGGCTTTCAATTCTCTTTATTGAGATTCATCTCCTTCTTCTCCATCTTTCCTCACCTCAGCGTTAAAGCTTTCAATTCTCTTTATTGAGATTCAAACAGCATATTCGTGTGTTCCAGGCTTGAAGCTCATCTTTCAATTCTCTTTATTGAGATTCTCACCGGCTCAGGGCCGGAGCATTTTTCAAGCATATCCTTTCAATTCTCTTTATTGAGATTCAATTTCTTGAGGTTCTAAAGAAAAACAACTTTTCTTTAGAACTTTCAATTCTCTTTATTGAGATTCGTCGAATGGCCTCCAGCATATATGCTGAAGCTATGCCCGTGCTTTCAATTCTCTTTATTGAGATTCTTAAAAATAAAAATGCAATCGTTTCCGTAAGATATACTTTCAATTCTCTTTATTGAGATTCGAGCATTCAGCATAGAGACGGGAGAAGAACTCGCTTCAACACTTTCAATTCTCTTTATTGAGATTCGGAGCTTCTAGTGTGGCAGAGGAGTACTTGGGGTAACTACTTTCAATTCTCTTTATTGAGATTCTTTAGCAGGTAGAGAAGAAGAGTCAAACAGCATCTTAGAACTTTCAATTCTCTTTATTGAGATTCTTTTCACGAGAAATACTGCAACTACCCATGTTTCACAACTTTCAATTCTCTTTATTGAGATTCTAGAACCAGAGTGCATAGACGTCTGTATCAGCTTGACTCTTTCAATTCTCTTTATTGAGATTCGCTATCATATCAACACACTATAGAGTAATGATATTTCTTTCAATTCTCTTTATTGAGATTCCTTAGCATCCGCAATTGACGTTAATGAAATTGCTGACACTTTCAATTCTCTTTATTGAGATTCTTGAGGTAGTAAAGGCTTTCGAGGTTCCAATTCCTGTCGTTCACTTTCAATTCTCTTTATTGAGATTCTAAATCAACTGCTGAATATATTGAGCGTGTAAGTGACGGTCTTTCAATTCTCTTTATTGAGATTCAGAAAGTCTTTCTGAATGTTGCCAGAGTAGTCTTTGATTTCTCTTTCAATTCTCTTTATTGAGATTCATTAAGAAAACATTTGGCCTATGTACCTTGGCAATCACTTTCAATTCTCTTTATTGAGATTCCATAGTTGAGCATGCGCCATGAAGAGCAAAACAGTAGATAACTTTCAATTCTCTTTATTGAGATTCTGAGGCGAAGGATAAAGCCCTTTCCATATATGGAGAGGGAATCTTTCAATTCTCTTTATTGAGATTCCCATTTAGGGTTCTTCTTGTCTCCCCATGGGCATTTCTCCTTTCAATTCTCTTTATTGAGATTCGTTCCACACGTTATGTGGAAAGGAGAATGAGTTTCTGGCTTTCAATTCTCTTTATTGAGATTCCCGCTTGTACCGACTCCGGGGCTTGACCTCCAGCCCCGGCGCTTTCAATTCTCTTTATTGAGATTCACCGGCGACCCCCCGCCGGTTCGCTGGATTGCAAACCTCTTTCAATTCTCTTTATTGAGATTCTTAGACTTCATGAGGAAAGTGCGAAGAGGCTCGATACCTTCGCTTTCAATTCTCTTTATTGAGATTCAAAATGTACTTAATCGGCAGGAGTAGGCTTTTCATGATTACTTTCAATTCTCTTTATTGAGATTCAAGATTTTTTAAGCTTCTTCTCTGAACCATTAGCCAGAGCCTTTCAATTCTCTTTATTGAGATTCATAGCGATATTTGCAGTGTTGAGCGAAGGAACAACGTCCTTTCAATTCTCTTTATTGAGATTCAACATAGCATACTAAGAAGAACACGATGATAGAGACTATTCTTTCAATTCTCTTTATTGAGATTCTCGGAATCTCTTTGCTAAGAATAGGAAGAGTAAGCATGTACTTTCAATTCTCTTTATTGAGATTCAGGCTTTGCAATCGGCTTGGAACTGGATAACTTCTGGTTCTTTCAATTCTCTTTATTGAGATTCAACTTAGGGGGAGAATTACAAATCCAAATGCAGTTCCGTCCTTTCAATTCTCTTTATTGAGATTCCTGTCGTTGTTCTCATGCCTAACGGTAACAAGCTTGAAAACCTTTCAATTCTCTTTATTGAGATTCGTGTTGTTGCATAGAGCAAAGATGTGAGTATTATTGACTTTCAATTCTCTTTATTGAGATTCGCTGTTCAGCGTGCCGACTAACGGCGGCTGGACTCCCAACAACTTTCAATTCTCTTTATTGAGATTCGCACCTTCGCATCTTCGCACCTTCGCATCTTGACGTTATCTTTCAATTCTCTTTATTGAGATTCTTCCTCGACAGCGTTTATTACGCATTGCAAGTCTTGGAGGCTTTCAATTCTCTTTATTGAGATTCCATTTGCTAGCACGGTTTATGCTGTCCTGTATTGTGAGGTCCTTTCAATTCTCTTTATTGAGATTCTTTGGCTGAGTTCGTGTCGGTCGCTATTAACTTGCACGTCTTTCAATTCTCTTTATTGAGATTCATTGAATTAAGCTTCGTAGTAGACAATCTCGCTGAAACTTTCAATTCTCTTTATTGAGATTCACGTTGTCGTAACTGCTTTAGAGATTGTCAAAGGTAAGTTCTTTCAATTCTCTTTATTGAGATTCGGTGTTCGGCTATTCTCCGAACCTCAATTCCGTAAGAATCTTTCAATTCTCTTTATTGAGATTCTTCATACAAAGTATCAGTTCAAAGCTTGTGACTGCTAAGGCTTTCAATTCTCTTTATTGAGATTCCTACCGTGACTTTCGAGTGCTGTCAACTGCGATGCAGGATCTTTCAATTCTCTTTATTGAGATTCTACAAACTTGAATTGACCCCTTGGGACTTTCCAAAAGAGCTCTTTCAATTCTCTTTATTGAGATTCAAGAATGACTGAGAAAATCGTTGAAGCCCCGGAGTCAGTACAAGCTTTCAATTCTCTTTATTGAGATTTAAGATGCTTTGAACAAGGTAGCGGACTGGGTTAATAGCTTTCAATTCTCTTTATTGAGATTCAGACGAAGGGACTACTATCGTAACAAAAGCCGGCGTTTTCTTTCAATTCTCTTTATTGAGATTCGCTTTCTTGAGCGCTGCTCCAGAAACTTTGCCGTATTTCTGCTTTCAATTCTCTTTATTGAGATTCCACTCAATAGAGCCATTTGGGAGTTTCAGAGACGAATAACTTTCAATTCTCTTTATTGAGATTCCCTCCACGTCTCCTCAGGATTGGCAACACTCTCATCCTTTCAATTCTCTTTATTGAGATTCGACTTAGAGTTGGCTGAAGTGGGAGCGAAGTGGCAAGTTTCTTTCAATTCTCTTTATTGAGATTCCTTACGCTGTCTTCACGATATCCATTATCACTAGCTCTGACTTTCAATTCTCTTTATTGAGATTCAAGGAAGATCAATATTATAGGGAGGATCGGTTATGACTTTCAATTCTCTTTATTGAGATTCGATGTTGGCGATGATGAGATAAGGAGATGGATGGCTGACCTTTCAATTCTCTTTATTGAGATTCCGAGGTTTCGGATAATCATCTTCAGAACCAGAATGCACTTTCAATTCTCTTTATTGAGATTCCTGATAGCGGGAGAACGTTCATAATTGGGGATAACTGCACTTTCAATTCTCTTTATTGAGATTCTCGATTGCATTTATAAGCCTCTTTTTAGCATCATCTCTTTCAATTCTCTTTATTGAGATTCATTGCTCAATCTGGAGCTAAGTTTTTCGAGGGTTTAGAGCTTTCAATTCTCTTTATTGAGATTCAAGTAATAGAGGAACTAGGAATAAAGATAACATGGGACACTTTCAATTCTCTTTATTGAGATTCCTTTCCGTCAACGATTTCGTCACCAGCAATTTCTCCCACTTTCAATTCTCTTTATTGAGATTCCTTGAAGCAAAGGCTGAAAGGTACAACACAGATACGATAAACTTTCAATTCTCTTTATTGAGATTCCGGGGAGAGAGGTTTTTCTATGAAGAGAGCAGTAAAGTGAAAGCTTTCAATTCTCTTTATTGAGATTCTCTGTTTCTGTTTGACTTTATCAAGAGCAATAATTTCTTTCAATTCTCTTTATTGAGATTCACTTAAGCGATGGTGATGCATTATTCTTACTACAGCACATCTTTCAATTCTCTTTATTGAGATTCGTAGCTGAGTTCAACGTAGTCGGTGATTGCTTTTAGTCTCTCAACTTTCAATTCTCTTTATTGAGATTCGATGACGGCACTTGGGATGGCGAGCTAAACAAGGTCACAACTTTCAATTCTCTTTATTGAGATTCTCATCATACAACGTCACCGTCCAAGAATCGTCGAAATACTTTCAATTCTCTTTATTGAGATTCCGAGGCGTTTTAGGCTCCTTTCAGGCCTGTTCTACTCATTTTCAGGGCTTTCTTATAAGGCTTGCTTCGCTGCCGGGGAATCTGCAAGGGGGTTTATAAAGGGCAGCGAAAGTTAACGTTATAGTTACGCACGGAAAACCTGTTTTGACGTTTAGGGGATGATGAAATGGTGATTCTGATAGTTTTAATAAAAAACTTCATTAAAGGCTTTTTTAAACGGGTATTTCTTGGTTTTTCAACTTGGAGGAGGGTGAAGCAAGATCTAGTATGTGATGTAACCGATACGTTGATAATGTTTAAATATATGTTTAAACATAATATTTCCGAGAAGTCCATTGACTAAGACCATAACGATTAGGGACGAGGTTTACGAGAAGCTGTTAAAGATT
>JAWBPV010000015.1:0-22019 GCA_039000425.1 Candidatus Aenigmatarchaeota archaeon | reverse complement strand
GTAAAAAGGGAAATTGATGAAGTTGACAACACTCCGCCAGAAATATTGAAAGCTTGGGTTGACGATTGCTCTGTTCATTGTGGCATGTCAGTAAAAATATTTGCTAATGTTACGGATGCAAAGGTTGGAGTAAAAGAAGTATTGGCTGAGATAAGACATGTCACAGGACCGAAAGCAGCAATTATTCATCTTGAGTATAATTCAACATCAGGCTTATATGAAGCAACTTGGACACCTAATTGCACTTATGAGGAAGGAACATATTACATCTCGATAATCGCTTCAGACTATCTTGGTAATTCAGGAGAATGGGGAAATGCAACATGGGTTAATGTTGATAACACTAAACCTAAAGTTTTATGGGTCTTCTCAGGAAAAGACTGGGTAGGCTACGGCACAACTTTCTACGTAGCAGGAAAAGTTGAAGACAATTCCTTAGCTTGGCCGTTCACAGAAATTTGCGAGCCTGAAATAATCTGCGCTGCAAGAATTGTTGACAACAAAGGAAAAGAGAGCGTGCTTGAAGGCTCTTTAACTTTCAACAGAGAAATAGGCAAGTGCACAGGCTTTGTTACAGTTAACGAAACATTTGATGAAAGCCCTGCAGAGCTTTATGTTGATGCTTGGGACAATGCTGGTAATTATGGAGATTGGACTCACATATTGATAGGAATAGACAACACTCCACCAATAAAAGTTTCATTCGAAACTAATCCTGAGCAAGGCTCAACTATAAAATCCGGCCAAAGAATCTGGTACAGGATAACATTTGAGCAAGATATGTCAGGAATAGTGAGCCCATGCTACATAAGCATAAACGAAACGAGATGGGACGCTTCACCGATTGTAGGAAATGAATGCTCAGGATATTACGATGTTCCATCTGGCTTAGAAGACGGTGTTGTTAAGTTCATGTTAAAAGTTCAAGATGAAGCTGGAAACTGGCTTGAAGACAACATCAACTTCATTTTAGACAACAGCCCGCCAACGATAGAGCTACTGCAACCTGGAGAAGGACCTTATGATTCACTAGTTCCAATAGAAATAAACATAACAGACGAGCTTTCACCAATAGCAAGCGAAACAGTTCAATACAGAATTTTCGAGCCACCAGCATGGTACAGCCCATGGCTTTGCTTGTTTGGCATTTGTCCTTATGATAGCGGTTGGCTAACAGCAACTTACAACAGTACAACAGGAACTTATCAAGATGTATTCAACGCAACTGAGCTGGAAGAAGGTAAAACTTACTTCTTGTCAATAAGGGGTTGCGACGTTCTTTACGATTCAACGCTATTTACCGTGAATTCAGTAGATCCGTACCATTGCATAATGAGGTGATTTCTCGTGAAAAGCAAACAAGCTTCCATTTCAACTTTACTCTTTTTTCTCTTGATTTCAAGCAGCGCTAAAGCTTTTTGTATAGACAGAACTCCACCATCAGCTCCTTCCGATTTAGTTATTCACGATAGCCCTTACGATTTAGATGGAAACATAACTTTAACTTGGTCTCCAGCTACCGATGGTCCGTGCAACAATTCTGCTGTTGCTTACTACAAAATTTACAGAAGTGAAGATGGGGAAAATTTTACTTTGATAGGAACTTCTAACTCAACAAGTTTTGAAGATTTTTCATCTTTACCTGAAGGAACTTATTGGTATAGAGTGACTGCTGTGGATAATGTAGTTGACAATCCGCATGAAGGTCCTTGGGTAGAAGGCTCAACGATTGTAACTTATTCACCACCCACAACAACCACAACTCAGCCTCAGCAAACAACCACCACAACCTCAGCAGGTGGAGGTGGTGGAGGCATGGGAGGATTTATTTTACCACAACCAACCACCACAACCCAACCAGCACCAACCACAACTCAGCCTATTCAACCAACTGAGCAACCAACAACCACAACTCAACCTGTTCAAGCTCCAGAAGAAACCACTACAACTTTACCTCCAGGTAACCTAATCACAGGTTTTGTGGCTTTAGTAGCAGAGAATGCAGCTTACCAACTGCTCATAGCTTTGGCAGTTATAGCTTTGCTTCTATTCATCTTCAGGCGCAGGATGAGAAAAAGAAAGAGATAAGTTTGTCATTTTCTCAAAAATTTAAATAAACACAGAAAAATTAAAATTAGGGTTGAATGCACAAAATAAAAATTCAATTGGCTTTTATCTTCTTCTTTCTGATCTTGCTCCAAATTTCAAGAGCTTTAGAAATAAGCGACTGTTCTATTTTAGAAAAAGAGGGAGAATATTTTTTAATCGCTGACATAAACTCAAGCTCAAGCATTTGCTTCAACATAACAGCAAGCAACATAACACTAGATTGTCAAGGTCATTCAATCCAAGGTGCAGAGCTTACAGGCTCTCATGCAATTCTTGTTTCTCTTCCTTCTTACTTAGAAACAAACATAACAGTGAAAAATTGTGTGATAAAAAACTGGCACTTTGGCATAAAACTTGAAAGGGCGAGCAATAACGTTATAACTGATTGTGTTTTTGAAAATAATCAAAAAGGAATTCACCTCTTTTTATCAAGAAACAATGTTATCAAGAATTCAAATTTCACAAACAACGCGAACGCTATTTACATAGGTTCAAGCTCAGACAATATCATTTCAACCAACATAATCGAATTTTCAAAAGATTTCGGGATTCATTTGGTTAGCTCAGGCTTAAACAAAATTTACAACAACTTGCTAAACAACACGGAAAATTTTCATTTCAGCGGCACGATTTTTCAAAACTATTGGAACACGAGCTCGGAAGTGGGAAAAAGAATTTTTCCGGGAGGGATAGAGATAGGCGGCAACTATTGGGCTGCTCCAAGCACTAAAGGCTTTTCCGATGTTTGCAAAGACGAAGATTTGAATTGTTTTTGCGACGAATATTATGAGTTGAATGAAGATAATGTAGATTATTTGCCTTACAGTGATGAATGTGTTTTTTCACCTACCACAACTGTACCTATAACAACTTTACCAACACCTAAACCAATTTTTCTCCCAAAGGCTAAAACAACCACGACACAAACCACAACACAGCCTACTCAGCAAGTAGAAGAGACTACAACAACAAAGCCTGAAGAAGTGAGAGAAACGACTACAACAACTCTACAAGAAATACCAAAAGGAACAACTGCTGGAGACTTGATAACAGGATTTTTTGCAGCGATTTCAAGCGATGTTGTTTATCAAATTTTAACACTCTTATTCATCACAACTTTAATTTCATTGCTAACGCTTCGCATATTTTTCAAGAAAAATCCATAATTTTAAATAATTTTAGGAACAAAATAAAATCATGAAAAAGATTTTTGCTCTATTCGTCTTGGCGGTAATTTTACCGATAATAGTTTCGGCTCAATCTCCAAGATCAAGGTTCATAGCAAAAACCACTTTAAGGTTAATTCCAATTCTCCATGGCTGTAAAATTGTCCATGAGCTCAACGATGCAACAGCTGTGGAATGTCCAGAAGCTGCTGTTGAATTGATGAAGAAATTTGTTGTTGTGGAGGAAGACAAAGTTTATTACATCCTAGATATTCAAGCCGATAAACAAATAGGAGCAGACAAAGTTTGGGCTGAAGGCTACAATGGTTCAGGAATTGTGATAGCAGTTTTGGACACAGGAGTTGACTCAAGCCATCAAGAGCTTTCAAGTAGCATAGCAGGAGGAAAAAGTTTTGTTGATTACACAGAAAGCTACCAAGATGACAATGGTCATGGAACGCACGTTGCAGGAATAATAACCGCTGATGGTTTCAACGAGCAAGCTAAGGGAGTTGCTCCTGGTGCTTTGATTTGGGCAGCAAAAGTTTGCGATTCTTCCGGTTCTTGTTACAGTAGCGATGTAGCAGCTGCAATAGAGTATGTGGTTAACTATAAAATATCCAGAGTGATGAGCATAAGCCTAGGAGGAGGTGGTACCACAAAAGCAAACTGCGATTATGATTATTTGGCTCAAAAAGTTAATTGGGCTGTTGATAATGGTGTTACTGTTGTGGCTGCTGCTGGTAATACTCCAGGAAAAGTTGCATCTCCGGCATGTGCTTCCAAAGCCATAGCAGTTGGTGCTGTTGACAAAAGAGACAAAAGGCCAAACTGGTCGGGATCAGGCTTAGCTTTAGATATAGTTGCTCCTGGAGTAAGCATTTATTCAACTATACCGAACAACGGCTATGCTTCTTGGTCTGGTACGAGCATGGCAACTCCCCATGTTTCAGCAGTCATAGCTTTGCTCTTGCAAGCAAAACCAAACTTAACAGACAACCAAATAAAAAATGCTTTGTACAAAACAGCAAAAGACCTGGGTTTTAAGTACTGGGACAGGTACTATGGGTGGGGAAGAGTTGATGCTTATGCCGCTTTGAATTATGTTTTATCTTCTTAAACTTCAAATAAGCGTTTGAATGAAAACGTGGTAAAATGGAAGCTTTGTTTTCTCTGGTTTTAAAACCTTACGTTTTCTTCCCTCTTCTAGCTTGGAGCCTTTTCTGGAAAGCTTTGGCTTTGTGGAAAGCTGGCACTAGAAGAGAAAAGTTTTGGTTCATAATTCTGTTCTTACTCAACACTGTAGGAATTCTGGAGATAATTTACTTGCTAACAAGGAAAAAATTGAAGAAAAAGGGAGCATGAAATTTTAAAGTTGTGGAAGCTAGAATATTTCTTTCGCGTTTCTCATCAAAACCTTCAGCTTTTTCCTAGGAATTCCTGTTTTTTTGTGCAATTCATCGACATCTTGCTCCAAAAGTTGTTTTATCGTGATAATGCCAACATCACAAAGCTTCTGCCCTGTTTCAAAATCCAAGCTCTTCAGCAGAGTTATCGGATAGAATTTTTTCTCTTCTACTAGCTTCTCTAGCCCAGCCTCCGGAGGTGCTTTCCATCCTATGTAGCTTATTCCTTTACATTCAGCGTACTGTAAAGCATGGTCTGAAAATTTGGTGTTGCAGATGACTAAAGCTTTGGAGAAATCGTATTCATGTTTTCCTAGCTCAAAACCTTCTTTCAGATCTTCAAATCTTGCTTGGGTTTCGAGTACGACATCTACTCCTGTGTAAGTGTGTGGTTGAAGATGATGTTTTACTTCAACGAATATGGTTTCTTCATCCTTGATGGCTATCGCATCTATTTCATGAGCAATGCATTTACCTTCAACTATTTGATTCATCTTAACTGAATAGCCGTATTCTTTCAAAAGAGAAGCGATGAAAATTTCAAAATCCGGCTTTGGTCTAAGCCTGCTTATAGCTTCTCTCAAATCTATCCTATGTTTTATCCCTGGTTTGAATTCTTTCAAGTAGTTGAATACAAGCTTCAATATCTTAGTGGTAGGAATCCCGTCGTAAGCTTCTTTCTCTATTTTTTCAGCTACAGCCTGGGCTTGTTTCAAGCTAGCTCCAAACCTCAAGCAAGTGTTGATTATTTTCTTCTTATCGAAGGGTTGCTTCCTTCCGTCAAACTTTGTTACGTATACCATATTTAATTTTTAGTTAAAGTTAAAAATATTTCGAGAAAATTAAATTTTGAAAAAAGAAATTTTATTGTATGAACACCAAAGCCTTGATAGAAGCTGCACTTTTCGTTTCTGATAAGCCTTTGAGTGTAGATAAGCTGGCGAAAATCCTGAACTTGAACGTTGAAGAAGTGAAAAAGAATTTGGTGAAGATACAAGAAGAGTTGAGGAAAGAAGATCATGGCGTAGAGCTGGTTGAAACTACTGAAGGGTTTGAGTTCAGGGTTAAGCAAGAGTACAGGGAAAAAGTGGCCAAACTAGCACCTTTCGCAGATCTCAGCGATGGCATGATGCGCACTTTAGCGATAGTTGCGGTTAAACAACCGATAAAGCAATCTGTAATAGTTAAATATCAAGGTAATAAAGCTTATGGCTACGTAGCTGCTCTTGAAGAAAAAGGTTTGATAAAGAGCGAGAAATTCGGGAGGACAAAGCTCCTCTCGACAACTCCAGAATTTGAAAAATATTTTGGTAAAAGTAGCGAGGAAATAAAGAGGATTTTGAGCGATGCTGAGAAAAAAGCTTAAATATCCTATTTTTAAATGAAAAATGATGAAGAATTTAAGGAAGAGTTGTTCGATATTAACACACCCTTTACAGACCTTGTTTTTGTTCCTTTACGCAAGAGAAGAAGCGACAAAAATCTTGAAAAATTATCCAGAAGAATACTTCCAATTTTACAGGAGCAATAGGTTAAGGGGATACGGCATAAAAGAGGCGGTTGAAAGAGCTGTGGCTGGATATGGTTGTTATAAAGGTTTTAAAGCGGAGCCGATAAGAGAAGTGGGAATTCTAAATAAATTGATTTAACAATTAATTTGTTCAAGTTAACTTATTATTCATGGGGAAAAAATGGTATGAGCGTTACCGTTGGTTCTTTTCGAGTAACGACATTTTGGTTATACTCGGCAAAAATTCAAGAAACGATGAAACAATCCTGAAAAGGTTCACAAGACCGCAAGATCTTGTTTTACATTCTGATTTGAAATCAAACTTCGCCGTGATAAGAAACGATCCTGGAAAAATTTTGCCAGCAGAAACGATTTATGAAGCTGCCGTTTTCTTAACTTGCTATTCAGAAGCTTGGGATAAGAAGCTTGATAAAGAAAAAGTTAGTGTTTTTTACGTTAAACCTGAGCAAGTGGAGAAAAAAGAAGGAGCACCTAAAGGAGTTTTTGAGATAGTTGGGGAAAAGAAATATTTGGAAAAAATCGAGCCAAGGCTTTCTATCGGAATAAAACAAGAAGAAGTTTTTGGAATAAAGCTGATTTATGGTCCGCCAACTGCTGTTAAATCTAAAACACCTTACTTAGTGACCTTGGTTCCAGGTGATGTTCCTGCCGATGTTTTGGCAGAAGATATAAAAAAGGAGTTGATGCTCAAAGTTTGTCCCGAAATCTCTAAACCTACCGAATCTATAGAGCTGAAAGAAATAGAGAAAATAATCCCTTTCAATAAAGGAGAGCTTGTTAAATAGAAGATTTTCGTTCAACCATCGAAATACATCCTTTCAAGAAGAAAGGGATCAAAATCAACAAACTTCTTTTTAGCGTTCGTTGG
Source organism: Candidatus Aenigmatarchaeota archaeon (assembly GCA_039000425.1). Lineage (GTDB taxonomy): Archaea > Aenigmatarchaeota > Aenigmatarchaeia > CG10238-14 > SCSR01 > JAVZGQ01. The sequence continues at coordinate 14,939 of JAWBPV010000015.1, read as the reverse complement.
AATAGGATAACTTTCTCCCCTGTACTCTGTTAGCGGTTTGAAATTTGTGGATGCTAGCTCTATAACAATAGCTCCACGAACTTTTTTCAGCATAAGGCCGGTAAGGCTATGGTAAAAATTGTGTGAGATGGGGGAAATTGGAATAGTGTATGGGTCGACTTCAACACAATGGTAAACTGGATAATAATCTAGGTATTCTTGGGATACGACTTTTTCATAACAACGTCCAAAGCGTGGAAGTGTTTTTCCCACTTCAACTTTAGAGGGATCAATATATTTGAGGTATATCGGAAAATTATTAGCTTGGATGGGATAATCCATCACGTTTTCAAGAATTTCCATTATCTTCCCATTTTTATAAATCTTCAACCTCCTCTTAATCCTGGCTTCAGAAGTCTCGAAATCTTCTTCCACATCAAAGTAATTTTTAAATTTTTCCCGTACAGTATAGATTGCGTGAAATAAACCAATTTTTTCATCTTTGTTGTAAGCAGTGTAAACGAATCTCGTTCCACGTTCCGAGATCTCGAATACAGGCGGTACTTTTTCGATTCTTTGCATGTATATTTTGAAAACTTTAAAGGATTTAAATTTTTCAAACAGAGTTAAATTCTTAAGGGAGGATTTAAAAATATGGAAGCTTCACAAGCTTTCGTTTTGGCTGTAGTTCAAGGTTTGACGGAATGGTTTCCTGTATCGAGTTCTGCTCATCTAGTGGCATTTCAACGATTCCTCGGAATGAAAGCTTCCGTAGCTTTCGACGTTATGCTTCATCTCGGGACTTTGTTTGCCGTAATTTATTTCTTAAGGAAAGATCTCATAGAACTGATGAAATTTAAGAGAAATAACGAGAAAATGTTCGCCTATATTATAATAGGGAGCTTACCGATAGCTTTTTTCGGCTTTCTATTCAAAAACTTTTTCGAGTTTTTCTTCTCAAGCTCGATAGCCGTTGGCATAGCTTTGATTATCAACGGTCTTATCCTCTACTCCACAAAATTCTTCCAATCAAAGAGGAAAATGAATTTTTTTGATTCTTTTTTGATAGGTATAGCACAAGTTTTCTCCCTATTTCCAGGAATTTCCAGGAGTGGTATAACTATTTCCACGGCTTTGGTAAGGGGTATAAATAAGACAACAGCTTACAAATTTTCTTTCTTCATTTCCATCCTTCCGATAATAGGTGCTGCTCTGATGAAATCTGGAGAAATAGACTTTTCCCAAGAATCTCTGGAAACTTTTTTGATAGGTATTTCAGTTTCAGGTTTAGTCGGCTACGTAGCCCTTAAAACTATAGCTAGAATCGTGTTGAAAGGAAGCTTTTACAAGTTTGCTTATTACTGTTGGATATTTGGGATTATAGTTCTTGCTTTAAGCTTTAACATGACTTAAGGAATAAAGAAAAAAAGGGAAATCAAACTTTTTCAACTTTTTCTTTTCTAAGCACAACTTTCACTATCAAGAATATGACGAAAGCTATTATTACGAAGTTTATAACTGCTGACAAGAAAGATCCATACTTCAAGACAACTGGTCCTATTGTGAAAGTCGCAGTCTTCCAATCTTCTCCCGGTAACAAAGGCGCTATCACAGGCATTATTATGTCGTTGACGAGCGACTGTATCAAAGCGGTTATCGCTACACTCATGATGAACGCTATCGCTAGTGCCAACACTTTATATTCACTCAAAAAATCCAAGAATTCTTTCAAAAGACCCATTTTCTCACTAATTATTGTTAGCGCTAAGTAAATAAATCAATAGTGGTATTAAACTTTATTGTAAGCTGGAAAACAAATCATGGTTTGTTTTCCCCAGTTTTTCTGATCCAAATTTCCTTGAAGTAATCTTCTTGCTCTGTCTCGATTTTACCATCGTTGTCTAAATGTAACAAAGGTATGAATTTCTCCACAACCCTTTCCCTTTTCCATTCCCCAACTATTTGGCTAAAACCAATCTTCCCACTCTTCATTTTCTCCATCATCTCCTCTATTTCCCTCATCATCTCCTCTATCCTCTTACTTATATCTTCTTCACTTATTTCCAAAACAATCCTTTCCCTCAACTTTATCTTCCTCTCTATTCTTCTCTCCCTAACGCTTATGGCTTTCCTCAGAGCTAAAATGAGTTCGTCCAGAGTTATTTGTCTTCTTGGAATTCTCTTTATAGGTATTCCTAACTGTATCAAATTGGGATCTATGCCCAAATCTATGGGTTGTTGTTGAGCTATTTGTTCTATAGTTTCTTCTTCTTCGAAGATCGAAAGGTAGTCTGCTTTAAGCTTTAAAAGGACTACTGCGACGAAAACAACCCTGGCAGGGATCCTGAAATCCAATTCTTCTATTCTTTTCAAGTAATTTATGAAACTATCGGTGAGTTTTATCAAATCTATGTTCCAAGGGTCCAACTTCTCTATGCTGACTATATGGTAAATTATTTCTTCCCAATTCTCTTTTTCTAGTATAAGTTGCAAAATGTTTTCCTCTTTTTCCATATTCTCATCAAGGTTTAGGTAGTTCGATTCCCAATATCTTCGTTTCTCCATCTTCCATAGTGCAACCGTAAACTCTATCACCATAAGTTATAGTGGTATCGTTATGGGTTATCACTATGAACTGTGCTTCTTTCGATAAAGCTTTTATCAATTCTGCAACTTTCTTGCTGTTTTCCTTGTCCAATGCTGCATCTATTTCGTCTAAAATGTAGAAAGGAGCTGGTTTGTACTCTTGGATGGCGAACAAGAAAGCTAATGCTGTTAAGCTTTTTTCACCACCAGACATAGCGTCTATGTTCAAAAGAGTTTTTCCTGCAGGGTTCGCTTGTATCAACAAACCACTTTCCAAATCGTTCGGATCTTCTAACTCCAAGCTGGCATTTCCTCCGGTCATCTTGTTGAACATCTTGTTGAATTTCTCGCTCACATCTTTCAAAGTCTTGAAGAAAACTTCCCTCCTCTTCTGTTCTATCTGCTCTATCATCTCCAAAACAGCTTTTTTCTCGGAAAGTATTTTCTCATATTTCTGCTTATAACCTTCGAACTCTTCTTTAAACTTCTCGTACTGCTCTATAGCTTTGAAGTTGACAGCACCTAAGCCAGCCAACTCATTCTCAACTTTTCTTATTTCTATTTCCAAACTTCTCACGCTTTTATCTATCGGCTTGAATTCACCGTAACGCTGAACTTCAATCTTAACATTCTCGAGCTCAGCCTCGATCCTAGCTTTTTGTATCGAGAGTCTGTTGAGCTCAGTTTGGACAGAAAGCCTTTGCTCGTAAGCTATTTTTCTCTTCTGCCTTAAAGCATCGAGCTCTTGCTCTGTATCTATCCTAATTTTTTCCAGATCGAAAATCTCTTTCATTTCTTCATGTTGAGAAAGCTCTTTCAACCTTTTTTCACATTCTTCAACCTCTTTCTCAAAATTTTTGATCTCTTCTTTCAGTTCTTCTTTCATCTTCTGATATTCTTGAATTTCATGTTCGGTTGGAATTGCCCTGATAGATCTGAAGTAATAGCCTCCTATCATAGCTCCACTCCTCTCTACAAGATCACCGTCAAGAGTTACCATCCTAGCTTTTCCTATCCCAATCCTCCTCGCCACATCCAAATCTTCAACAACAAGCGTATTCCCGAGTACGAACTCAACAGCTGGATAAAACTTTTTATCAAAGTCTATTAGTTTACTAGCTATCCCGACAACGCCCTTCTCTTTCAACAAACTTTTTTCTTCAAACTCGGAATACTTTATCTTGTTCAAAGGCAAGAAAGTAGCCCTTCCTATTTTCTCCTTTTTCAAAAAATCTATGCAATTTTTAGCTGTTTCGTCAGTATCAACTATTATGTCATGAAGATGAGGACCTGCTGCAACTTCTACAGCTACTTGAAACTCTTCCGGAACTTTGATTAAACTTGAAAAAATTCCAAAAACGCCTTTGAAGTTTTGGTCTAAAACAGCTTTAACAACTTTAGGTAGAGCATCACCTTTAGCTTCGATTTCCCTCAATTTTTGTATCAACAAATCTAACCTTTCTATTTCTTTCTTGTTTGAATCAATTTTATCTTTATTTATCAATATCTTCGTCCTGAGATAAGAGATCTCCTTCTCTATTTCCACCATTTTCGATAAAGACAATAGTTTTGAAGCTATTTCCCTTATACCCCTCTCTTTTTGGTCTAATTGATACTCTAAAGACTCTATCTCTTCTTGCAACAACTTGTTCTCTTTCTCCTTTTCTTCTATTTCTTTGTTCAACTCTTCCAAAGTTTTGTTGAATTCTTCCATCTTCTTGAAAGCTAAAGAAGCTTTCAAGAGTTGAAGCCTGGCTTGAAGTTCTTGAAACCTCAAAGCAGCGTTCCTCTCTTCTTCTAATTTCTTGAATATATCATACCTCTCGGTTATTATTATTTCAGCTTCCCTCAATTTCGAATCGACTTCAGCCAAATCTTTCATCGCCTTCTCTTTTTTCTCGTTGTATTCAGCTATCCCCGAAATCTCATCTATTATCGCCCTCCTCTCTACCGGGTTCATCTCTATAACATTAGTTACATCACCTTGCAACACTATGTTGTGGCCGTCGGGATAAATCCTCGCTGCAGCCAAAACTTCCAATATTTTTTCTCTAGTGGTAGTTTTTCCGTTGAGTTTGTATATAGAAACTCCTTTCTTGTTAACTTTTCTCGTGATAGAAATTTCTTTTTCATCGTAAGGAAATATCTTGTTTGAATTATCAAGGTACATAGTAACGGAGGCCATTTCTGCAGGTGGCTTACCATCACTCCCATGGAAAATCAACTCATGAAGCCTATGGGCTCTGAGAGATCTTACCGAAGTACTTCCTATAACAAAAGCTATAGCATCTAATATGTTTGATTTTCCTACGCCGTTGGGTCCGCAGATCACGTTAAAGCCTGGTAGGAAAGGTACAGCAACTTTCCTGTTGAAGCTCTTGAAACCTTGCAGAACAATTCTAGTTATGTAGGTGTTCATTTCTTCCACCTCTAACAGCTTCAGTTACTCGAATAAAGATTTTTGTTATCACGTTCAATACATCAATCAAATCTTTATCGAACTTTATAGGGATTATCTTGGATTTATTCCCCATATATAAAATTTATATTTTTTTTACATAAAGCAACTAGACATCGAAATATTTCTCGAATTCCCAATCAGTTATATTTTTCTTCAAGAAATCTCTTACTTCAGCTTCTTTCAATTCTACGAATTTTTCAAAAGTTGGACCTAACAAATTCTTGAGCAATTCATCTTTTTTCAATTCATCTATAGCCTCTTGAAGCGTGGAAGGTAGTGTGTCTAATGATTTGTAAGCACCGCTTTCATATATATCTTCTTCTAAAGCTTCTTGAGGAGAGATCTCGTTTTTTATCCCGTCAAGACCTGCTTTGAGCAGAACTGAGAATGCAAGGTATGGATTACTGCTAGGATCAGAAGCCCTGAATTCTATCCTAGCAGAACTGGGATGGATTATATCTGGTATCCTTATCAAAGCATCCCTGTTCTTACTTCCCCAGTAAATATACTTCGGAGCTTCGAATTCTCCAAGTCTTTTGTAAGAATTGATAGTAGGATTAACTATGGCTGTAATAGCTTTAACATGTTTTAAAATTCCACCGATGAAGAATTTAGCAGTTTGTGAAAGTTTTTGTTTTTCATCGTAAAATAAATTCTTTTCTCCTTTCCATAAACTGAAGTGTAGATGCATTCCATTGCCAGGTAAGCCTTCGAAAGGTTTTGGCATGAAAGTTGCTTTCAAGCCTAAGCTTTCTGCAACAAGCTTAACAACGTTCTTAGTTAGCAAGATTTTATCGCTTGTCAAAAGTGCATCATCGTATTTTATATCGATCTCATTTTGTCCAGGCCCAACTTCGTGATGTCCTGTATCCCATTCTATCCCAGCTCTTGACAACATTTCAACTATTTTTAGCTTAACTTCATGAGCTTTGTCTCTAGGAGAAACATCGAAATAACTTCCTTTATCTATCTTTTCATCATTCCTCAACAAGTAAAATTCCAGTTCACCCGAAGTTAAAGCTTTGAGGCCCAAATTTTCAATTTCACTCAAAACTTTTTGAAGTATGAACCTAGGATCGCCTTCATAGGGTTTATCTCCTTGGTAAACGTTGCAAAAATAAACTTCAAGATCGTTCAACCTAAACCTAGAACGCTCATCAGGCTTCAACCTCATATCACTCTCATACCTCCTAACTAAACCCAATATAGAAGAACCATCAAACCAAACTCCTTTTTCCCTTACTTCCCTGAACTTTTTCTCAGAAACTAAAACTTCTTTCAAAACCCCGTTGATGTCAGAAAATCTCAAACTTATGAACATATTTCTTCCTTGAAATTTAATCTTTAAATAACTTGAGTTTTGTACAATTTTCTTTCCTAAACTTGTAATACTCTACTACATCCATATTTGCAGTGGATAAATCGTTTCAAAACCATTCTTTGGATTTCTTAAGTACTTAAAACGTGTTTGTTAACTAAAGCCCATCTTAGCTTTTGGTAATTTTTCAACCTTTGACACATCCCTTTCACAATTTTATTCAACTCGAACTTATTAACAAACTCAAGAAACTTATTTCCAAAATAGTACCTTATTTTTGTGCTGGTTGTATCCATTAAATTTTTCCGTCGCATCTATCAGAAAGAATTGTACTTGAGTTATGTGGGCCCGGTGGGATTTGAACCCACGACCAACTGGTTAAGAGCCAGCTGCTCTACCATGCTGAGCTACGGGCCCATCTTATATTAATCTTGTTACCAATCCTTTAATTTCTTCGCATCGATAAACTTTAAAATCTGTTGATCGAATGAAATTTAGAATATGGAAAAACTCAAGATAGATCAAGACACGGCTAAAAAGTTGAGAAAAGCTAATTATGGAATTTTCGGTCATTCTACAGTTCACATTTGCAACTGGACTAAAAGAGCTTTGAGAGGTCAAGGAACTTGTTATAAGAACAAGTTCTTCGGTATAGAGACGCATAGATGTATGGAATTTTCTCCGGCAGGTATGTATTGTCAAAATCGTTGTGTTTATTGCTGGCGTCCGACAGAATTTTACAAATTGATCGAGATGAAAGAGGAAGAAGTGTATGAACCTGAAGAAATAATACAAGGATTGATAAAAGAGAGGAGAAGGCTTTTAACAGGTTTCGGGAGTAATAAAATGGTTGATAAAGGCTTGTTGAAAGAAGCTTACGAGCCGACACATTTCGCTATTTCTTTGAGTGGTGAACCCACGATCTATCCAAAATTACCAGAGATGATAAATTACTTGAGATCTTTACCAAAGACTAAATCTATATTTCTGGTAACGAACGGGCTAGAACCGAAGATGTTGAAGAGAATTGAAGAAGAAAATTCTTTACCAACGCAAATTTACTTGAGCGTGAATGCAGGAAAAAAAGGAACTTTCTTTAAAGTGAATTGTCCATTGTTGAAAGATGCGTGGGAAAGGTTTAATGAAAGCTTGAAGTTCATGAAAAAAACTGAAGCCAGGACAGTTTTAAGGATAACTTTGATTAAAGGCTTGAACGATTGTGAAGAAGAGGTGGAATATTTCGCTAAAATCGTTGGAAAAGCCAACCCAAATTTTGTTGAAGTCAAATCTTACATGCATGTTGGTAGCTCTATATCAAGACTTTCAGCCGAGCATATGCTCGATCACGATGAAATAAAAATTTGGGCAGGGAAACTTTTGAATTTCTTACCAGATTTCGAGTACATGGACGAACAAGAAGAATCGAGGATAGTTATACTACAGAATAAAGCTAGATTCGTGGAGAGGTTTATAATCAAGTAACTTTACATCAATTCTAACTTTTTCCTCTTTCCGCTTATGTATTCATCACTGTCACACAATCTTTCGAAATTTCTTTTATCTTCTTCTGTGCGATAGAAATATATCATTTTTACACCATTTTCAGTTATGTAGATGTCTTCATCCCTGACTCTAACGTTAGTTTCTTTCGCATATTTCTTTATCCTCTTTATTATCTCTTTCACATCAGCCATTTCCATGATTTTAAGGTTAAATTTTAACTTTTTAAGTTTTACGTTGTCTAGAATTGCGGAACGAAAATCTTTTGAATCCATTATTTTAAAATTAAACATGAAATAGGGATTTTATACATCTCTATGAACAAGATTCTTGTATAAGTGGTGTTTGAAATGCGAGGTATTTATCACAACTTGTGCTTGAATTGTGAAGGTGCTATCTCGGACGAAAGACTTCTATGGTTTGGAATTTGTGAAAAATGTATCGAAAAAACTGAAGGTTTAAAGGGTTGGAAGCAAGTTATAAAATTTTTGAAAAAAAAGGGCAAGGTATATTTTGTTGATGAAATTAATGAATTCCACGAAAAGTTTAGAGAGTTCTCACTTTTTTTCAAGAAGGTTGTAGGACAGAGGATGTGGTCTCTTCAAGAGACTTGGGCTCGGAGGATCCTTTTGAACAACAATTTTTCTATCGTGGCGCCTACAGGCGTAGGTAAAACTATCTTGGGAACTGTTTCGGCACTATACTTTGCAATTAAAGGGAAAAAAAGTTATATCATCCTGCCCACAGCTCTTCTCGTCCAGCAAGTTGCTGAAAAGATAAACACTTTTTCAGAAAAGTTAAATTTTAGGCCAAAAGTTTTATGTTACCATGCTGGTATGAGCAACTCAGAAAGAAAACAAGTTTTGGAAAAAGTCTCAAGGGACGATTTCGAGATTTTAATCACAACTGAAAGGTTTCTCGTAAGCAACTTTAAAAATATCCAAAATAAAGTTTTTGACTTCATTTTTGTGGATGATGTGGATTCTTTTCTCAAATCGCCGAAGAACATAGATAAAGTGATGAAGATTTTGGGTTTCAGCGATGATGTGATAAGTAAAGCCTTTAAAATAATAGAATTAAGAAGAGAAGCAAATCGTATGAAAAGGATGGGAGGATCATTTCAGTCGATAGTTGAAAATTTGGAAATATTGCGAAATCAAATCGAAGAATTTAAGAAAAGAAACAAAATAGGTTTGCTCGTAGTTTCCGGGGCAACTCTTAAAGCTAGGAGAACGAAACGTATAAGACTTTTTGAAGAACTTCTGAATTTCCAGATAGGTTTCAAGCCAGAATTCTTGAGAAAAGTCAAAGATTTCTATCTAGAGTTTGAAGATGGGGTTGAGCCACAAGTTCTATCAATCATCAAAAATTTTGGTGGTGGTTGTCTGATTTTCGTCCCATCTGTTTTTGGAAAGGAGTATGCGGCTAAACTCAACACCTTTTTAAACGCGAATGGCATCAGAGCTTACACTTATAGCAAGATGGATGAAGAGATGCTCGAGAAGTTTAAAAGAGGGGAGTATGAAGCCCTCATAGGGGTTGCAAGTTTCAGAAGTCCTTTGGCAAGAGGTATAGACTTACCGGAAAGGATTAGATACGTGATTTTCACTGGTATTCCGAGAATGGAGATAAGGCTGAGCTGGGACGAGTATAATCCAGTTAAGCTTCTAACACTTCTCAAAAATATAAAAGAGTTCCTTGAACCAAACATGCAAGAGAAAGCAAGTCAAACAATTGATACGCTTCGTAGACTTTTGCCGATAAGCAAGGAAACTGTTGAAAAAGTTAGGGAAGCTGTAAAAAATGATATTCGGTTAGAAGGATTTGATGATTATGTTAGAAGGGTGGTGTTGGAAACAAGAAGTTTTCTTAAAAATGCTATAACACCGAAAGTTATCGATGCTATATCCAAAAGTCTTGAAGTATCGTTGAAAAAGAAGGATGGTGAATTATTTTTGGTCGTGGCTGATCCCGTAGCTTATGTTCAAGCTTCTGGAAGAACGTCTAGGATGTTTGCAGGCGGTATAACTAGAGGTGCGAGTTTTATCATAGTAGATGATGAGAAAGCATTTCACTCGCTTAGAAAAAGATTAGAATTCATGCTCGGCGAGTTTTCACCCACCAAGTTCAGCTTAAAGATCGCTAAGAAATGGTTTAAGGGTATAGATGAAGATCGAAGAGTTATCATGGAAATCACGAAAGGAAAAATTTCCAAAAGATTGAAAGATTTCATTAAAACAGCTTTGTTGATCGTAGAATCTCCTACCAAAGCAAGGACAATCTCTAGATTTTTCGGAAAACCTTTCAAGAGAAGGATCGAAAACGTGACGGTTTTTGAGGTTAGTACTGGGGAGTTTGTGCTAAACATCATGGCAAGCATGGGACATATCTACGATCTTGTTCCCAATGAAGGTTTCCACGGTGTCAAAGTTGATGATGATTGTTTTACACCTATATACGATTTCATCAAGAAATGTAGGAAATGTGGTGAGCAGTTTACTGGACTTGATTTTTGTCCGAAATGTAAGAGTCAAGAATATTACTCTAAGAAAGAGTTCGTTAAAGTCATGAGGAAAATGGCTCTAGAAGTTAATCATATTTTTATAGCTACAGATCCTGACATCGAGGGAGAAAAAATAGCCTATGACATTTTTTGCTCAGTTTACCCTATCAACAAACGCATCGAAAGATTAGAATTTCATGAGATAACTAAGAAAGCTTTCCTCCAAGCTATCAAAGAAAGGAGAGAAATAAACCTTAGAATGGTAGAAGCTCAACTAGTGCGTCGTATACAAGATAGATGGATAGGATTCGAGCTAAGTCAAAAGTTATGGAATCGATTTCAAAATTACAAGTTATCTGCTGGAAGAGTTCAAACACCAGTTCTCGGCTGGATAATAGAACGAGTGAAAAAGTCGAAGAAGAAAAAACGGGTTTTGTCTGCAATCCTTTCCAACGGCTTAAAAGTTTTCATAGAAAATCCCACGTTACCATTTTCACCACAATACCTTAGAGAACGATTGAAGGACCTCAAGGCTAGAATATTAGATCTTAAAACAGAGGAGCGTTTGCTGTATCCACCACCACCATATACTACAGACACTTTGCTAAGAGATGCTTCAGCTAAACTCGGGTTTTCAGCCCAAAAAACTATGATGCTCGCTCAAGACTTGTTTGAGATTGGATTATGCACTTATCACAGGACCGATTCCACGACAGTATCAACATTTGGTATAAACATAGCCAAAGAATACATTCAAGAAAGGTATCCTTCGCTTTTTGCTCCACGCAGGTACGCTATGGAAGGTGCTCATGAATGCATAAGACCCACAAGAGCTCTTGATGTTGAAAGGTTAAAAAACTTGGTATCCATGGGAATTCTGCGTTTTCCGAAAAAGCTTATGGATGATCATTTCCAACTTTATGACTTGATATTTAAGCGCTTCATAGCAAGCCAAATGAAAGAGGTAAAACTTCTTTACCAAAATTTCAAGGTTTTGATAGATGGAAACGAGCTTCATATGGAAAACCCGGTAAGCATAACATCTGAAGGTTTCAACGTAATCTTGCCGTTAAAAATAGCGAAGTATGTTGAGGAGGGAAAGTATTCCATACCTTTTGCTAGATTTCTGTACATACCGGAAGCGAGACCATTTACCCAAGGCGATGTGATCGCTTTAATGCGGGAAAGAGGTATAGGGAGGCCAAGCACGTACGCGAAAATAGTATCAACGCTACTTGAAAGGAACTACGTTATCGAGAGAAAAAGTAAGCTCATCAACACTGTATTGGGTTTTAAAGTTTATAGGTATTTAAACCAAAAGTTTGGAGAATATACTTCTGAAGAAACGACAAGGCGACTCGAATCTCTAATGGACTTAGTTGAACAAGGTAAAGCAGATTACAACGAAATCCTGAAAGAGCTTTATGAAGAAATCTTGGAAATAAGGAAAGCTTGACGATGAAATTAAGTTTTATAAATATCTTAGTTGAGGAATATACTTGAGTTAAGATGGGCCTGCGGGGATTTGAACCCTAAGTTCAGTTCTCTGTTTTTAACTTCAAGTTTTGGTTTAGGTTCAGACATAAAACCACCTCTTTTACAACTAAACTTTTAAACAAAGAAACAGAAATATTAATTAAGTCCAAAGTTACCTTGTCTTTGGTTTGTACTACCATACTAAAGATAAGGTAACGGATAAATTTAAAGTTTTTTACTGTATATTACACCAACTAAAACCAATTGTTAGAAACCATTTTCTTAACTTCTAAGTGCAACTAATGTTTTAACCTTGTCTGTTCCAACTAGGAAGTTCATGGTGTTCTTCTTCAAAACTTTCCAAAAGTTCTTTCTCAACTTTTTCAAAATCTTCAACTTCACACCAACTAACTTCAACCTTGTCCAAGTAACCTTTTTCAAACAAGTACTTATGAATTCTTTGTGTTGTCAAACCCCCAACATCTTTCAGATAGTTCTTGACAAACCTTTGAACTAGATTAGTTGTTTTTCCTATGTAAAGTATGTCTGTTAATCCTACCAACCTTTCTACTTTTCTATCTTTCAGTCTTATACAATAAACATACTGTGAATTGTTTTTTGGAAGTATGTCAGGATTTTTCTGTATTTTACTAAAACTAACCCAGTTTTTGAAATACTTTTCAATTATATTTAGATTATGCTTTTCTTTAACCCAACTTTGCAAAAGTTTGTAAACTTCGTTCATACTTTTTTCTTGGTTAAAACAATTTATATGAATTATCACACTTGTGTAACAAACACTTCAAAACCACTAAAACAAGCAAACTCAACTTTCCATATGTGTGAAAAATTAACAAACAACCAAGATCAAACCATAACAAAGTTTTCAGGAAAACTAACTTTACATATTTGTGTAAACCAATTAAATATAGGTTGTGAAGATTATGAAATATCCAAAACAGGTAGTTGGTAATCTCGGACTTTACTATGTTTGTTACGAACTATCTAAAAGAGGTTGGAATGTAATGCCTACTTCTCGAAATACTAAAGGTGTTGATATAGTGGTTTATAGTCAAAACTATAAACGAAAATATACAATTCAGGTAAAGTCCCTTAGAAAAAAAGACAATGTTCGGTTAGGAAGTAATTTAGAAAATCTTTGTGCCGATTTTCTCATAATATGTGTAAACTTAGAAACTACACCAGAAATTTTTATAACCAAAGTTTCAGAACTTAAAAAACACAATAATGTTAGCAAATATGTTAGCAAATCTGGTAAAGGAAGAAAAAGAATTTATTATATCAAACCAACTAAATATAAAGATTTTAAAAACTGGAGAGAATTAGAAAATGGGTTTTGATATAAAGTAGTCAAAAATGTTACTTTACCAACATTTCCTTAACTCTTTCCTTAGCTTGTTTCCATTCCTTGTAATACTTGTAAACTGTGCTTTGCGAATAACCAAATTTCCTAACTATGTCTATTGGTTTCATGACTTCAAACAACAAGTAAATTTCAACATGCTTTTGTCTTGTTGTTTCACTCATTTTCAACACCCATTTCCCTCAAGTACCTTGAGACTGAAGTGTGACTCAAACCAACCCTTCTACTTATTTCTCTTGCTGACAAACCTTGTCTACTTAGTTCATAAATCTGAACTATTGTTCTTACTGGAATTCTAAACCTGGTTTCCCTCATACTTTCGGTTTCGTACCCACTTCTTGTTTCCACAACCCTTCTCATGAATTCTAAACCATGGTTCAAGTCTTCTTCAGTTAGATACAAAACATTAAAACCCTTAACTTGTTTTACTTCCCTTTGAAACAAGTTTAGTAAACCATAGTTTTGCGAACTTCTAAAACCTTCAACCAAATCTCTAAGTGCTATACCCTTAGGCATTCTACTGTTTTCATAGTATTCATGAACTAAGTTATACCAACTGTTGTAAATTTCTCTTTTGTGTTCACTTGACAAACTACACAAAAATTTGTTTTCATTTAAACCCAAATCTAAAACTTTGTTGGCTATTAAACCAAAATAATGTCTTGGTTCAGGTTCGAAACTTTCTGAAATTTCAGGTATTTCCATTAAGTTGTTTGTTAACAACTGACCTACATTCAACACTTCCTCTATGTTGTTGAAATCAAAGTTAACTCTATGCAACCTGGATAGCAGTTGAATTTCTTTTCCAGTACTTGGAATGTTTACCAAACTCAAACAAACAGAAGAGTGAATTTTTAGTAGTCTTGTTTTTGAAACAACATAAGCAGAAGTTTTTCCAACTTCCTGTTCTTCTATCAAACTTCTTAGAATGTTAACAATAACTGGACTGCTTAAACTTATTTCTGCTTCTGGTAACAACCAAACAGAGTTCTGTAAGTATTCAGTTAAACCCATATCTATTGGTGTACCTAGTATACCACCTTGTGTTGAAACTTGTGTTTTGATAACATTCAAACCTTGGTTTTCGATTATACTGAACCAACTTGACTTTCCAGTTGAAGGCATACCTGTTAAAACATGAGATTCAGTACCCCTAACTCTTCTCAACATTTTTGTTTCAGGGTCATAAACTGTTAACCAAGGACTGAAACTTGAAACTATCAACCTGCAACAATCCAAACCATAGTTCCTTGCTCTACCATGAATCGTTGAACTTATTGTCCTAACCAACTTGTTTATCCAATAACTAGATTTCATCTCTTCAACCAAACTCTCAGTATCCCTACCAACCTCTTTCAATATGTTTTCCAGTTTTGTCTTTTCTAACCTTGGGTCTTCCATTTAAGTTCACCTTTAGGATTGGAAATTTTAATAACATGGTCTAAGTTGATAACAATAGAACCATAGTACTTGTCAACAAGTTCAATGTGCTTTTCAGTGACAGTTGTCACAAAACCCTTAGCTTTCCTTACTTCTTGTCCATCTGTAAACCAAACAACACAGTACTTGTTCAAAAACTTTTCAAAAAGTTTCATTCTCACCACCTTTCACTACAGTTTGTAAAACACCAACCTCTCTCAGTTTTTCAACTAAAGTTTTGTAATTAATTGGTCTTTGTTCAAATTCAACAAAATCACCGTTAGGATAAACCAAACCAACAACAGTACAAAAC
>JAWBPV010000014.1:0-24340 GCA_039000425.1 Candidatus Aenigmatarchaeota archaeon | reverse complement strand
TGAGGATAAGATTTAATAAACTCAATTAGTTTGAAAAATTCCATGATAAAAACATAAGTTTTATCTGCTAAAGACTTCTTCACGAAAAACACTTTGTTTTTCCCCGCTTGCTCAAAATCTATTACATTAGCTTCAACCATTTTTTTAAGTTTTCTTAGAATTGTGGTATGATTTATTTTGAGTCTTTTGGCTATTTCTCTTGCGTGTAGTTTTTCTTTAAGCAACAATTCTAAAATTTTTATGGTTAAAATTTGTTCCATATGGAACATTTTTGTTCCAAAATATTTAAGCTTTTCTAAACTCAAAAGATTCTAAGTCTTTCCAGAAGTTTATCTTCTCCCCTAAAATCTTTTATAAACATGTTAAAGCTACCAAAAGAAAAACCCCATTTCCTTTAATTTTTCACCTCAATATAAATTTGTAACGAACTTAAAAAATTTTTCAACTTCTTCAGGTTTATAACTCTCAAAAAAAATGAATTTAATCAAGAGAAACATGAAGTTCATCCTTACTTGCGACCCAGGCTTGGAAGATATAGTAAAACTAGAGTTAAAAGAAAAAATAAAAAGCGCGAAATTTTTGGGCAAGTTCAAGAACTTGCAGGGAAAAGTTTTGATCGAAGCTAAATCTTCGAAAAAATTGTTTTCTTTGAGGTCGATTCACCACATATCGACTCTAATATCTTCTTTCCAAATTTCAACTCTTGACAGAAGTGGATTGGAAGAAATAGCTCGGGAGCTTGAGAAGATAAACCTTAACGGTGTACTGAAGAACAAAAAGAGTTTCAGGATTACTTCTCAAAGGGTTGGGTTGCATTCCTTCACTTCAGTTGATGTCCAAAAAATTGCTGGAAGAGTTGTCCAAGAGAAGTATGGCCTTGATGTAGATTTGGAAAATTTCGATGTTAACTTGAGAGTAGATGTTTTCGGGAAAGATGTTTTGATTTCTTCTCAATTAACGAGAGAATCTTTGTACAAGAGATTTAAACTTCCTTTTGTACATCCAGCAGCGATAAAGTCAACAATAGCTTACGGTTTGATAAGGATAGCTGATGTTAAAAAGGGCGAAGTAGTGGTTGATCCCATGTGTGGTGGTGGAACGATTCTCCTTGAGCTTGCTGACATATTCCGAAAAAACGTGGAAATTTTTGGAAGCGATATAAACCCGAAATTCGTGGATGGTGCGATAAGAAATGCTAAAGCTAACAAACTGGATGAATTCATAAATTTCAGGGTTTTAGATGCCACGAAGCTCGAAGAATTTTTTGAAGAGAATTCTGTGGATAAGATAATAACCGATTTACCTTACGGTATAAGGATGAAGAGGAAGAATTTGAAAATTCTGTACAGAGATTTTTTGATCTCAGCTCATAATATCTTGAAAGAAATCGGAAGAGTTGTGGTTTTAACGGCTAGAGCCGATTCTTTCAGGATATTAGTTTTTAGGGAAAAAATTTTCAAGATAGTTGAAGAAAGGGTTGTGGAATCCGGAGGTTTATATCCACACGTATTCGTTCTAGAGAAGTTGTAAGAAAGACTTAAATCCTTTTTTTATCAGTATAACATCATGGTTAAAAAGAAGTATGAAATAGTGAAGCGGGAAAAAAAGAGTTGGAACGGTAGAACAGTTTACAGGATAGTTGCGTTGCGTGATTTTGGCTACGTTAAAAGAGGTATGGAAGGAGGTTT
The DNA here is from genome assembly GCA_039000425.1 of Candidatus Aenigmatarchaeota archaeon. GTDB lineage: Archaea > Aenigmatarchaeota > Aenigmatarchaeia > CG10238-14 > SCSR01 > JAVZGQ01. The sequence continues at coordinate 22,652 of JAWBPV010000014.1, read as the reverse complement.
TATACAAAGTGAATACAACCTTTCCCATGAAGGTAACTGTTGGGTTTTTCCGGATGCAATAGTTTGTGATCATGCCCAAGTTTTTGATGATGCAATAGTTTGTGATCACGCTATAGTTTACCAAGCGGCAAAAGTTTACAATAAAGCTAAGGTATGTGGCAAAGCTAGGGTTGGTGGCGAGTGTAAAATTTTCAACCACGCTAGAATATATGGAAACGTTAAAGTTAGGGATAGAGCTAGAGTTTGTGATTCAGCCATGCTAACAGATGAAGTCACGATTTCTGGCAAAGCTAAAGTTTATGGAGGAGCTTATGTTTGTGGTAGGGTTAAAATAAAAGATAACGCTAGGGTTGGTGGAAAAGCTAGGATTTACGGTAATGTTGAGATCGGTGGAAATTGTTTAGTGTATGGTGACGCAATACTCATGGACGAAGTTAAAGTTTTCGGAGACGCAAAAGTTGGGGGAGGAGTGGAATTATGCGGAAGAACTAGAGTTTATGGCAATAGCTTTCTGGAAGGTCCTTTGAAGTTTAAAGATGTTGATTTAAAGGATGTGGATATCAATTTTAAGAAGAAGTTGGAAGCCAAGGATGAAAATGAATTGAGAAGACTCTTGGGTTTTTTGTATTAATTCGTTCTGAGGAATTGTGGATTAAAAATTTTAGATCAATTTAAAAAATTTTGGAAAATAGATATAAACAGTATTCTAAAAAAGAATTATGGAACTTTCTGAAGTTATAGAGAAGAGAAGGAGCATAAGGAAATACAAGAGAGAAGTGCCGAGCGACGATTTGATTAAAAAATGTATAGAAGCTGCTTGTTTTGCTCCTTCATCTCACGATTCTCAACCATGGAAATTCGTTGTTGTTAAGGACAAAGAGAAAATTTTGGCTTTAAGCAAAACTCAGCCTTACTCAGCTTTTTTGGCCAATGCTCCTGTAGTTATAGTTGCTCTAGCTGAAGAAAGCAAGAGCCCAAGACACTGGGTTGAAGATTTAAGCTGTGCTATAATGCTACTGATGCTAAAAGCTACTGAGCTTGGCTTAGGCACTTGCTGGAATGCTGTTTATTCACCTGAAAGCAAAGAAAGGGAAGATTATGTTAGAAAAGTTTTGGGGATTCCGAGCAAGTATAGGGTTTTGGCTAATATAGGCTTGGGCTTTCCCGACGAAAAACCTGGAAAGAAAAAAGTGAAAAGTTTCGAGGAAGCAACTTCTATATGATTTGAAATCTTTCTTAAACTTCAAGCTCAAATTCATCTTTAGGCTTGTATTCCCCGCTCAATGGCTAGATTGGTTTAAACTCCTAGTTGCATTAATGCGTTAAACCGTTAAAAAGCTCCACCAAGGCTTTTCGATTTTCTCTATTCTTCCATTTTCAACGTTAACTTCAGTTTTTATTGGAATTTTTACCGGAATTAACCAAAGCAACTTTGCTTCTTTTGTACCTTCGATCTCATAAACAACTTTATCTTCAACTTTTTTTAGCTCAATTTCTTTTATTTCTTGCTTTTCTTCGACAATTGCTATTTGTTCAGCCAAATTCGGCATTATGTTGACAAAAACTTCTTTTTTCGGAGTTTCAACTTTCAAAGAAGAATTTTCAAACTTCAAAGTTTCTTTGGTTAAAGCAACCACACCTTCAACTTCCAATTTCACGATTTTTTCTTTTTCATCTACTTCAACTTTAACATCAACTTCCGGTTTCGCCAAGCTTGAAACTCGTGGAGGTAATGCAGGCAAAACAGGCTTAACTTCAATTGAAATTAAAGGAATTCCTTCCACACCTTTGAATTCGATAGGCTTCTCTTCAATCAATACAGGCTTTTCAGCCAAAGGAGAAATCTTGACACTGGCTTCTGTTGGTAATGCTATTATAGGCTTAGAAATTTTTTCTTCAGTTCTACCACAATCTTGAGGGCAACTTTCTTTAGTTTCTGGACAAGGACATCCCAAAGCCATGCAAACTACTTCTTGGCATATTCCATCACCGCACAAGTTTTTGCATCCTGGAGGCAAAGATTTAATTTCTTCTGCTTTTCTTATATCAATTTCTATTGGCTTGGTTGCTTGCGTTGGAATTTCCTCGATTTTTGTTTTAATAGCTTCAATAGGAATTGCTATTTCAGTTTGAGCAAGGACAGGAGTCAAAAGTAGCAAAGCAATCGATAAAAATAGGTATTTTGTTTTCATATTTATCGATTGAATTTTTTTAATAATAATTATTTTAGATAAAAACCAACTAAACTTCCAAGCTACATTCTTCTGCAGCCTTATCTTCCCTCAACCTTTTGAAGCTTGGTGCTCTCAGCTTTAAATCTTCTGTTAGCTCTAAAAACTGAACTTCACAAACAAGCTTTGGCTTGCACCATTTAACCTTTTCAAGAATAGAAGGCTCTTCTTCAAAAACATCAAAAGGATTTTTCTCGATTTCAATTTTCTTGAGTTGTTGAGTTAGCTCTTCCAAATCTTTCTCATCCCAACCCGTACCAACACGACCAATATACCTAAGCTTTCCTTCATGCATCGCTCCAAGCAACAAAGCTCCAAAGTATTTCTCTCGCTTGCCTTCTCCCAAAGTGTAACCACAAATTATTGCATCTAAGCTGTTTAAAGCTTTGATCTTCAACCAATTCTTGCTCCTCTTACCTATTTCATAAATTGAATCAGTTCTTTTCGCCATTATTCCTTCCAAACCTTTAGCTTTAACTTCTTCGAAAAATTTTTCACCCTCGCCAATAACATAAGCTGAAATCAAAACTCTTTCACTCTCTTCAACAATTTTCTCCAAAATCTTCTTCCTTTCGATCAAAGGCAACTCAATCAAATCTTTTCCATCCAAGTGCAAAACATCAAAAACAACGAGCGTGGCAGGATTAAGCCTTGATAAAATTTCAGCTCTTGCTTTGCTTCCGACATGCTCCCTTTCGGCCAAAAGATAAAAATCTGGCTTCCCTTCCTTAAAAACAACAAGCTCGCCATCAAGAATTGCTTGCTGAGCATCAACATCTTTCCAAAGCTCTCTCATCTCTGGATAGCGATCTTGAAACCAGATGCCACGCCTATTCAAAAATCTGACTTCTTTTTTCTGTTTGTCGATGTAAGCTATTGTTCTGGTGCCGTCGAACTTTATCTCAAAACAAAATTTATTATCGCTAAAAGGCTTGGCAATTTCAGCAAGCATTGGTTTTATAGCTTTATTCCAAAGACTCATAGTTATTTCTCTTCAAACTTCTTTTTCTTTTTCGCTTGTTCAATACTTGCTTTCAAAGCTTCCATAAGACTTTTAGCTTCCGCTACTCTCTCTTCAGCTTTAACTTCAATTTCCCTACCTTCAGCCTTAGCTTTTATCAGTTCTTTCAGTTTTTCGGTGTATTCATCCTTAAATTTAGAAGCATCAAAACCTTCTTCAGTCAGCTTATCTATCAGAGCTTTTGCAAGCTCAAGCTCCTCCTTGCTAACCACCACTAAATTCCTTAGCTCAGGCAATTCTTCCACATCTTTGATTTCTCTCAAGAAATAGAGCAAATGCATCACCAAACCTTTCCTGAAAGGTCTCAAGCAAACTAAATATTCTTTATTCTTCAAAACAATTTTTCCGATCGCAGCTTTGTTAGCAAGTCTCAGAGCTTCCACCAGCAGAGAATAAGGCTTTTCCCCACCTTCTTCAGGCACTACATAATAAGCTTTTTGGAAGAAGATCGGATCAATTTGTGATATATCTATGAAACTTTGTATCTCCAAATTTTTAGAACTTGGTAACTTAAGCTTTTCTATATCTTCTTTTTCCAACACAATCCACTTCTCTTTCGAAACCTTAAACCCCTTCTTTATATCTTGCCAACCAACTTCTTTCTGACATTTCGGGCACCATCTTTTATATTCTAAAGGAGACAAACAATCAGGACATAAGTTGTGGAATTCTATCTCTTTAGCTTCAGTAGCGCTGTAAATTTTTATAGGGACATGAACCAAACCGAACGAAATCGCCCCTTTGAATATTGCTTTTGCCATGATCTACAAATTTATTATTCGGGTTTAAAATTAATTTTTTTATCACGTCACTATCTTTATCACATCACCATTTTCAAGCAGATAATCTTTCCCCACTTTTCTCCTTTTCCTCACGTCTATGGCGCAAATGAAGTTTTCACCTATTTCGGTGTGAATTTTGTAAGCTAGATCCAAAGCAGTTGAACCTTTTGGCATCAGAAAGGCATCAGGTAAAATGTTACCATGTTTATCGCAAAGCTTGTTCTCATCTTCAACAGGATAAACCACGATGTAGCCAAGCAAATCAAAAATAACTTTGTTCAAACAATCTTGTACTCCGGTGGAACCATATTTCTTCACGAATTCTCCTATTTTTTCCAAAGCTCTTAACTGAGCTTCATTCAGCTTACTTTTATCCAAAATTTCAAACCCGTTCCCGGGCAAGTAATCTATCAATCCGGCTTGTGAAGCTTTCTTCAGAGCTATTTCGTAATCTGCGGAAGTAGGAACTATTATCAAGTCAGAAAACTCTTTTTTCAATTTCTCAAAATTCTCTTGAGCTTCTGGCAAGTCCATCTTGTTAGCTGCTATGAGCATTGGCTTTGAAATTTTTCTCACGATCCTAGCGAATTTTTCAACATCGCTTACGGAAGATTTTTGTAGAGCTGTTTCTATTTGTTGCTTGTTCACTTCAAGTCCACTGAGTTGTTTTGTCAATATTTCTATCAACTCATCTTTAGATTGAACTTTTTCAATTTTTACCAAAGCTCTTTTTATCACATCGCTGAACCAAAGGTCTATCTCTTCTTGGACAAACTTAACGTCAAAGCAAGGATCATAACCTTTAGTGGGATTTCCTTCTTCATCTGTTAAACCAGAAGCATCTACAACATGAATCAAAGCTGAAGCTTGTCGCAAAGAATCTAAAAATTTGTTCCCCAATCCTTTACCTAGGTGGGCTCCAGGTATCAACCCAGCTACGTCTATGAGCTTAACGGGAATGAACCTTTTACCTTTCTTGCAAAAACCACTCTTCGGATTGCATTCAACATCAAATTCCTTACAAACACAATCCACAGTAACATAGCTTATCCCGATGTTTGGGTTTATCGTTACGAATTTCCTGTTAGATATTTCCACATCTATTAAAGTCGCTGCTTTGAAAAAACTAGATTTTCCGACGTTAGTCTTTCCACAAATCCCTATCAACATCTTCCTACTCAACTTTTAGCTATCTTGTATATTTCTTCTATCATCCTTTCTATATTTTTCAACCTCTCGCTTATAACTTCAAGCTGAGCAGACATCAAATCGATTTTCTGCTCAGGTGGAAGTTTGCTGACTTCAACTTTTGGTTCAGGTTGTGGTACTTGAGTAGGTTGTACTGTTTCAACTTGTTTGAGTTGCTCTTTCTTCTTAAACCAACTAAACATAAACAACCTCCAGCATTCCACCCCAACTTCTCAATTCTTTCAACAAAGCGTCGATCTTTTCTTTACAAATTTTGAGGTAATTTCTCCTCAACTTCTGGTAGAAAAAAAAGACGTAAAGCCATAATAGTCCTCTGTAAAATGGTGTTTGTTTGAATTGGGTATCGAGCTTGAATTCCGTCCTTAAGTTACCACCTATAGTTATTTTAACTTTTCCCCCTTTTGTAGGATCTGAAGGTTGTTCTCCGTGGAATATGATCTCTATGAAAGCTGTTGTGAAATTATCGAAACCTTTTTGGATGAATATCCTTATGTAGAAAGGACGTGGGTCGCTGGCAGCGCCCCACCTGTATTCTCTTTCCCAAACATCAGGAACACCTACTTCAAAATGTCTTACCAAAAAAGAAGCATCCATTTTCTTATAGAACTGAATCGGATCTGGTCCGGAATAGTTCAACTCAACTTTTTCCGAAGGTGTAAGTATGCTATCTTCCAATATCCAACTAGCCATATCAATAACTTTTTTGTAAAGCGTTAAGAAAAGATTTTATCTCCTCGGCAAATTTTTCAGACAACTCCCTACATTCTCGCAAGTATCTTTCCCTCGTGCTCTGATAGATGAACTTGTGCCACAAACTCCTGAATATTTCGTAAAACAAGCTTCTCTGCCATATCGTATCTTGAGGATATTCTGTCCTCAACCTTGGTTCAAACTCCACTCTAGCACTGCCTTCTCTACCGAACTGTCTGCTATGTTTAGCTTCCCCGCTTAAGGTTACTGTAAGGTAAAAAAAGCTGAAGGTATCGAGATCTTTAGTGACTTCAAACCTAACTTTGAATTTCTCAGTTCCAGTACTCCTATCCCAACTGAATTCCCTTTCAACAACATCTCCAGCTTCAGCTCTCCAAACAGATACCAACAACTCTTTTATTTTTTGGTATAAATTCTGCGGGTTTGGTCCTTTGTATTCTATTATAGCGAAAGGAGCTTGAGGTGGAAGGCAGTCGTCATGTATCACTAACTTTGTTCTTGCGAATACCGGCATCGAACCTCAATTATCTATTTGTTTTGAAGGGTAAAAAAGTTTAATTTCGAAATAGAAAATTTATTCATGCTGAATAAATTGCTTGGAGTTTTGAGTTTTGTAGTGGGATTGATAATAGTGATTTTGTTCCCTGATATGAGGGATTATCAACCAGATGCAATAGCTTTTACAGGAGTTGCTTTTGGAATAGGTTTGATAGTTCTGGGAATTTACCTTCTCAAAACTTAATACGAGAAAAAAGAAAATTTTATTTATGGTTAATTACCCTTTCGACATACACGAGAAGTTTCCTGGAATGGGTTTTAACGTTCAACCTTTCAATTGTGATACTCTCATAGACATAGATTCTCCTATCGGTAAAGGTTCTGCAGTTTATTTGAGTTTGATTTTCCAATTGCCGAAATGGGGTTTTGAAAGGGTTAAAATAGATGAGTTCGTAGTCGTGACACCAGTTTTCCAACAATATTACCAGCTTACGATAAGACAGAAAGAAGAGTTTGAAAACATGATAAAAGCTGGTTTAGTTAGTATAGCTACAGCACTTTCAGATCTGGAATTGTTGAAGCATGATTTACGCAAGTATAAAGAATTCATGGATTACTACAAGAAGATAGAAGTGGGGAAAAAAACGAAGAACGAAAAGTTGAGACTTGAAGGAGAACAATCTTTAAAAGCGATTTTCATAGATCAAGTAGATGCTCATACAGACTTACCAAACCAACCCATAGCTCTTAGGAGCATAGCAGCTAGATGGCCGACTATAATATCGGATTTCATGAAGTTGAAGGATGAAGACACGAATCCAGAAAAAATAGCGAAAGATTACAAAGTTTCTGAAGCTGAAGCTGTTGTGCTAGCTACTAAGAACAAACTTTACTTGGAATGGAGGGATGAACTTTTCAAGAAAGCCGTTGAAGAAAGGTTTAAAAGTTTGGTTGCTATGGTAGAAGCTCGGAAAAAATCTTTTGAAGAATACAAGAACATGCTCAGGCCAACTTTGAGAAGGTATAAGTCGATAGTAGACGGTTTGAGCAATCCTTCGTTGGCTAAAGAGCTGGATAGATTTGCTTTCTGGAGACCTTCTTCTCAAGGAATGTCGATAGATAAAGCTACTATATGGGCATGGAAGCCATTCGTTGCCGAAGAAAAATATAAGAGTGTGAGGGAAACTCTGGATGAAATTCCAGCTGAAATGGCAGGTTTCACCAGGGAAGAAGTGGAGGTATTGGAGAAAGAAGGAAAATTGAAAGGAGGAATGGTTAAAGCTTTACCTGTTGAGCCTTCCGTTGACATGCTAGTTAGGAAGTGGGTGAAAGATATAGAAGAAGAGTATAAAGTGAAGATAACATGCGTCGACATATTCAACGCAAGAGAAAGATTGGTGAAGAATTTCGAAGACTCTGTTAGGGGCACAACAAGCTACGAAGCTTGGGTTTTTAGCCCTTACTTCATTTTCCTAGAAATCCCTGTTTACAGAGTTGTTATACACTTGCCAGATGGAACTGAAATAGAAGATTTGTCTTTTGAAAGAATAAAGGCTTACTGTTCGACGCAAAACGTGATGATAGCTAGGTTGATAGAGCTTGAAGCTAGAGAGAAGCAGTTAGACGATTATTTGAAACAAATGCTTGGTGAAGCTGGGGTTTCTGCTAGTGGAGAAGTTGTGGATATAGATAAGATCGCTGAAGAGTATTTGATAAAACTGGAAGAGAAAAAAGAAGAGAAGAAAGTTGAAGAAAAAGTAAACTTATCTGAACCTATCGAGAAAATTTTAAACTTTTTCGGGATAAAGTTCAGGTTTTTCAAAGCTCAAGTTCCTTATCGCTACCCTTATGAATTCGCGTTCAAGGATAGGATAACGAAGTATTATTTGAGGCAAGCTGCAATAGAATTTTCCAGAGTTGTGAGTTTCATAAAATCAGCTTACGGGGCACCTTGATATGGTTTACGTTTTAGGAGTTTCGAGCGGATATTTCAGTGTAGCTGGACCAGAAGAAAGACCACAACTAGTAGGACTTTTCAAGAAAGCTCAATCAACTATAACAAAAGGTGTGAATTTCGTTCAGCTTGACCTCGAGTCCATCGCGGAGTTCGAGGAGCCGGATCTTGAGAAGAAAATGGAATCTGAGATAAGGGATAAGCTGAAGATAAATTACGGAATTCACAGCGAAACAAGGGCTGCTGGTGTTGAGGCCGCTGAGCTAGATTCGGCGATAAAAATGGAATACGAGAGAGCACACAATAGGTTATTGGAGATATTGGAAAAATCCAAAAAGATTAAAGCTAAGTACGTTTTGGTGCATTCTTCAGAATCCGAACCTTTCAGGTTGCTCGAAAGGGTTCCACAATCTTCAGACCTGGTCGATCCTTTCGGCAACCCTCTAAGAGATTTTCTTCAAAAGAACACATGGCTTTTAAACTGGTTGTTCAGCGGTACTAAAGAAGATAGGAAAAAAGATATAGTTAATACGGTTTTGGAACTCTGGGATGAGAAAAAAATGCAGATCAGCATGGAAGATTTGGAAAAAGCTTTCAAGCAGAAAGGTATAAGACCTCAGAACTTTTTCTGGTTAGAGTTCCTTCATGGTAGAACACTGGAAGAGATATTGGTTGAGAGGGTTACGGACAGAGTTCAATACATCATGGCTTCTAGAGGTGCTACCCTTGAAAAATTGAGCGAAGAGGAGAAGGTTTTATTAGTTTCGAATTTAAGGATGTTGTTGGAAATTCTGCTCCAAGACCTGGAAAAAGAAGTTATATCACAAGTTCAATCAAGAGATCTAAGGTACGGTCCTGAAAGATGGGCTTATTATTTTGTAGCAAAATGGATGGAAGATATGAAGCACGTGCTTTGGGAAAAAATAGTTTGGGCCAGCATAAAGTTCTTCGCTGCCAGGGATGGAAAAAATGTGGAGAAATGGTTGGAAGAGAGAAAAATAGATCCTGAAAAACTTTCTATAGAAGAGGACAACTTTAGGTCAAGTTACGAGATATGGGTTCCAGCCGTAGCTTCCCTTTACATATACGGCCATTTCTTTCCGGAAAGGAAGGAATACAAAGATCCGAAAGAGTATTTGGGAGAAATGATATTCACGCTTGAAACACCGATGGGTGGAAGAGGGATAGAAGAATGGTTGAGACTAGCAAATCCTTATCAGTATTATTTCTTGGTGGAAGAGATGAACAAAAGAGCTGGAAGGGAGATTTTCGCTGTTGCAATGGATTTTGAGCACATGTTGAGCTTGAGGATAGATCCTGAAAAAGTTATAGAATTGCTTCCTCCTGATGGTGGTAAGTACGTTAGGGTTGTACACGCTGGTTGGCCTTCAACTCTTGCTCCAGCTCACTTACCGATAGAAATAGGTTCTGATCAGCAAAAATATCTTTATGCTATGTACTACAAGCTTAGACAAAAAGGTTTTGGTAAAGGTGAAAAAGAGTATTACATAATATTCGAGAGAGGGGGCCCGGAAACTTTTCAACAATCTGTAACAGCTTTAAAATTGATAATAGAGCATCTTGAAAAAGACATACCTCCTGAAAAATTGATGGAATATCCTTCATTCTTTGGAATAGATTTAAACCAAACAGCTTCTATGGAGAGGCAACTCACGATCATAAAAGAGCATGCTTTAGATCCGTTGAGAGGTTTGATAACTGTTCCAGAAGAAACACACACTTTTCTCGGAAGGGCTGCCGTTGAAAAAGGTAAAGCTGAAGAATGGAGGAGAGAAAGGTATAGGTGATTTAAATCTTGACGTTAATTAATTAGTATGGTGATCGAGAACTTGGAAAAAGAATTGGAAGATGTGGCTTTGGCTGATAAAGAAGAACAAGAAAGGGAAGAATTGAGGAAAAAATTGATGGAAAAAGTTGTTAAGTTCACGAACGAAGCTAGGAAGCAGTTCGGTAACATAATCAAATCCGTTTTGATATTCGGCTCCGCTGCTAGGGGTGAATTGAAGAAGACTAGCGATGCTGATGTTTGGATAATATTGGATGATACTGCAACTAAAAGTTCTGAAGATTTGGATAAGGTTAGCACTCAGCTTTACTTGATAGCTCATGAACTCAAAGACCTTCACATCCAGATAACTTTACTCACAGAATTTTGGCAATGGGTTAGGGCAGGATCTCCGGAACTAGTTAATTTCTTGAGGTACGGTTTTCCAGTTTACGACACAGGCTTCATCAAACCTGTTAAAAAGATGCTTGAAATGGGGTTGTTGCCACCTAGCGAAGAAACGATAAGCTTGAAATCGAAAGCAGCTCTAGCTAGGTTGAAGAAAGTGAAGCTAGATTTGAAGAGTATGATATTCGAGTTGAGGTATGCTGCAACCGATGCAATTCAAGCTGTTGTCATGTATTATTACAAAGCACAACCTGATCAAAAAGCGATACCACAATTCTTGGAAAAGCTAGTAGCCGAGAAAGGTTTGGAGGCTGAATACATAGAAAAATTCAAGCAGCTTGACAAGATGTGGAAAGATTTGGAACACAAAGTTGTGAAAGAAGTGGATGCAGGATATTTGGATAAAGCCATGGAACTTGCTTTTGATATAGTAGAAAGGTTTAAACTCTTGCTACCAGAAGAATTAAAGGAGGAGGATGTGATTGGAGAATGAAAATTTGGAAAAAGGGAAAATTGGTGGAGATACAAAAGAAGAGAGGATGAAAGAGGTTGAAGAATTTGCCAAACAAGTGCTTGAAAAATATGGGAAGTATGTGAAGTGCATAGTGATGATGGGATCTGTTGCGAGGGAAGAATTCAAACCTAAGAGTGATATAGATGTTTTCGTAGTTTTGGATGATACTTCTTTCGAGATAACACCAGAACTTCAGGAAAAAATAGATGAAGATCTGGAGAAAATAGCTGAAAAAATATCAGAGAAGCTATCAGTCCAACCTAGCTACACTTTAACAGAATTCTGGGATTACGCAAGAGTTTGTCACCCAATAATTTACAATTTCATAAAAGAAGGTATAGCTGTGTACGATACAGGCTTTTTCTTACCGATTAAAAAACTGCTTCAGATGGGAAGGATTCCAGCCACGAGGGAAGCTATAGAGAATTACATGGAAAGTGCTCCGAAAAAGCTGATGAGGGCAAAAACCGTTAAGCTTTTGATGTTGGCTGAAGATTGCTACTACGCTATGCTTAACACAGCACAAGCTGTTTTGATGTTCATGGGTTTAGCTCCTCCGGTTCCGAGTAAGGCTTATGATGATGTGAAGAAATTCTTAGTAGATCCAGGAATACTCGAGCCGGAATATGCTGAATGGCTGAAAGAAATAATAGAGATAAGGAAGAAGATAGAGCATAAAGAGATAACTGATGTGGAAGGAAAGTTCGTTGATGAATGGATAGAAAAAGCGGAAAAATTCGTGAACAAAATGTTCAGCTTACTCAACGCTCTCGAGATTAGGAAAAGGGAGAAGATTTTGGAAAGGACTTACGAAGTCATGCAAAAAGCAGCTTTAACTGCTCTACAGAGCTTGAAGAAGATGCCTGAGAAAGAAGAAGATTTGGCAACAGTTTTCAAAAAGGAGTTCATAGATTCGAAGTTGATAGATCCTTATTACGCCGAAGTTTGGAACAAGATAGTGGGCATGAAAAAACTTGCCGATGAGAAGAAGATAAGTGAAATTCATGATAAAGATGTTTACGAGATGAGGGAACACGTTAGAAGGCTTATCCATGATTTAGCCAAAATATTGAAAGAGAAAAAGAGTGAATAGCTAGAGTTGAATCTCAATCACCTCACCTTTTGGCTTTTTTTCAGCGAAAATCTGAGCCCTGAATCTATAGATTTTCGTGTTCTTGTCGTATAGGTAATCAGGAGTTAAATTGGCTTTGAAACAAAGGTTTTCTAGAAAATCTTCTACTTTTGGAAAGTGTTTCCAAACTTGTGGCAAGAACAAACCGGAAAAAGGACCGTTTTGTAAGATTAAACCATCCTTTCCAGGTTCAATTTTTTCAAAATATTCTTTCGGTGATTTTACTTGAATTAGCTCAGGCTCGGTTAAAACAGAAGCTTCAAAACACACTTTGTTTAACTCTTCTTTTTCCAAAGGCTCAAACCTTGGATCTTCATAAGCTGCTGCTATAGCTGCTTTCTGTACTCCTTCACCTAAAGGATAAATTGGATAAGGGAAGCCTATACATCCTCTCAACTCTTTCTCGGGATAAGTTTCTATAGTCACAAAAACCCCCTTTTTCACTTTAAGATCCTTACCAAATTTCCAAATCCTTCTAGTTTCAACGGCTTTCCTGGCCAGCCTCACCAATTCTTTCCCTTTCTTCAAGTCTAGCATGTAATTAATTTGATTTTAAAAGTTAAAATCAACTCGTCGTAGATTTCCCATAATTTTTTAAAAAATTAAATCTCGGTTGGCAATTTAAATTCATGGAGAAAAAGCTTTTGTTGTTGAGTGGAAAGAACTTGAATTACGGTTTTCCGAATCATCCGATGTTCTCGGGAAGATTGCTAAAAGCTTTTGAAGAGATTGAAAAAAGGGGTATAGTGAAAAGGAAAGGTGTGATAGTTATGGAAACTCGATTGCTCGAACCAGAAATTCTACACATTTTTCATGAAAAAGAGCATGTGAATTTTGTTAAGGAGATGGCTGAAAAAGGTGAAGGTTACTTAGATTACGGTGATACACCAGCTTACAAGAATGTTTTTGAAGATGCTTTAGCAGTTGTCAGTGCTTCGGTCATAGCTGTTGAAAAAGTGTTCAAATCTGAAGTGAATTTTGCTTTCAACATCGCAGGTGGCTTGCACCATGCTTTTCCCGATAGGAGTGCGGGTTTTTGCGTTTTCAACGATGTTGGAGTTGCGATATCTTATTTATTGAGAGAATTGAAAGCTAGAGTTGTGTTGTATGTAGATATGGATGCACATCACGGTGATGGTGTCTTCTATTCTTTTTACTCGAACCCGAGAGTTTGGATAGCAGACGTTCATCAAACCAATCTTTTTCCCGGAACCGGCTTAGAATTCGAGAGGGGTGAAGGTGAAGCTTTCGGAACAAAACTCAACATCCCTCTTGAGCCTGGTGCAGGTGATGAAGAACTTTTGAAAGGTATTAAAAAAATAGTTGATTTTGGCATGCAAGCTAATCCGGAAATAATACTTTTACAAGCAGGTGCTGATGGTATAAAAGGAGATCCCTTAACAAGGCTCAATTTCAGTGTAAAAGGCCATTTCAAAGCTTTCAAGGAAATTTACAATTTAGCTGAGAAAGTTTGTGAAGGAAAGTTGGTCGTTTTTGGAGGCGGTGGTTATAACATTGAAAATGTTAAAAAAGCTTGGTTTAACATAGCCGATTTTCTTTCAAGATAAGTTTTTTTAGTTTTGTGGGTAAATAATTGATATGTTTGAAGGGTTGAAAATTGTTTTCAAAAAATTGATCAGCGCGCTATATTCTCCAAACTTGGAAGAAATGGTGAAAGAAAGGGTTGCTGAAGATCTCGGTGTTGAAAAAGAAAAGTTGCCTGAAGTTGAGTACAAACCTTTACCTTTCATATACGTAATAACAAAATACGGTAGGATTGTTTTGGGTAAAATAAGGGGAGCTTACGATTCGATTAGGAATAAAATTTACATAGATCCCATAGATTACTTCTTTTCTCCTTTTCGAGAAAAAATCAAAATCCTGGCGGAAGAATTCTACCATGCAGCCGAGAACGTTAAAGGAAAGCTGAAGTTCAAGTATAAGAATTTTTTAGATTACTTGAAAAATTATGAAGATGATGAAAATGAAATAAGGGCTAAGAGGTATGCCGAAGACCTAGCTTATAAAATTGAGGAAAACTTGGGCTCACTTTCGTTGTATTCAACATGAAAATTTACACTTTAGGTCATAGCACTAGGGATTTTGAGGAATTCCTATCGATTTTGAAAAAATTCGAAATCCAGCTTGTAGTTGACGTGAGGCGTTTCCCTTCAAGCAAAAAATTCCCATGGTTCAACAAGGAAAATTTGGAAAAAAAATTGATGGAAGAAGGAATACAATATCTTCACTTCACAGAGCTTGGTGGTTATAGAGAAGAAGGATACGAAACTTTCAGTAAGAGTGGAGAATTTTCACAAGCTTTGAACAAACTGATGGAAATCGTGAAGGATAAAGTCGTGGCGATAATTTGTGCTGAATTTTTTTGGTGGCGTTGTCATAGGAAATACATTGCGAATGCTTTGGTGGAAAAAGGTTTTGAAGTTGTCCACATATTGGATGAAGGAAAAATCCAACAGCACAAGCTGAGAGAAAAAGAAACTGAAGAGAAGATGAAGCTTAAGCTTTTTTGTGATAAGAAAGCAAGGAAATTGAAACGAATGGTAAGCTAAATAGAAAAATGATAAATTTCTCGATCCAAAATATTAACATGCTCGTGCTACTCCAAATATTGCTTACAACTTTTTTAGTAAGTTTGATATCTTTCATAGGCATCTTAACACTTTTAACCAAAAAGAAACTCATGGAAAAAATCCTTTTGGGTTTAGTAGCACTTTCAGTAGGAGCTTTGCTCGGAAGTTCTTTTTTTCACCTATTAGTGGAAGCATCCGAATTCTTATCTTACAGAGAAATTTCGTTTTTCACTTTGATAGGCTTCTTGATTTTGTTTTTCGTGGAGAAGATAATCCATTGGCACCATTGTCACATCGCAAAGTGTAGAGTACATACTTTTGGTTACATAAACTTGATAGGTGATGGGGTGCACAATTTCATAGATGGTTTGGCGATAGCCGCAAGCTTTCTTTCAAGTTTTAAGTTGGGTATAACCACAACTATAGCTGTTATCTTGCACGAAATTCCACAAGAAATCGGTGATTTCGGAGTTTTGGTTTATGCGGGTTTCAAAAGGAAAAAAGCTTTACTCTTCAATTTTATCTCAGCTCTGATCGCAGTTTTTGGTGGCTTGGTAGGGTATTTCATACCTTCCGATTATGTTTTAAAAATATTGCTTCCTTTTGCTGCTGGCAACTTCATTTACGTAGCAGCTAGTGATTTAATACCGGAAATAAAGAAAGAAGTTGAGTTGAAAAGATCTTCGGCAGAATTCATCGTTTTATTGCTAGGTATTTTACTAATGTACACTTTAACTTTCATATCTTAAAAATTTTCATATTCTACGTTTTCACTTATCCTAGAATCTTTTACTCTTATCCTTGCTTTCACAAATTTCTTACAATTTTTGCAAAAAGTATGTATCTCAAAATATCCTTCCTTTACCATTAAGCTACTTTCAAAATTTTCGATCTTTACGACATCACCAGCTTTGTAAACTTTGAGAATTTTTTGCAAGGATTTTGTTTGCCATCCGTGCTCTTTTTCTTCGTACCCACAATAAGGACATTTGAAACATGCTAAAACGATATCAAACAATCCCATAAAAGGATTTAACAAAAGATAAGATAAAAACTTTTTTAACTAGCAAGCAAAAATCCACATGCTTCCTAAAGGACATTTCCTGAGAGAAAAAAAGTTTGTGGGTGTGGCACCTTTGCTTTACTTAGTGGAAAGAAAATTCTTTAGAAGAAAATTGAAGTTTCTTTCGAGAAAATTCGTTAAAAAACAAGTTTTAGATCGAGTAATTATTCTTCCCTAGCTTTTTTCTCAACTTCTTCCTCAATTCCAAGCTTCTCCACAAGCTCTTTTTGTCTGTTTCTTATCGTAACTTCTGTGACACCCACAATGTCAGCAACTTCCCTCTGTGTTCTTTTTTCACCAACTAGAACAGAAGCTATGTAAATCGCAGCTGCTGCTACGCCTGTAGGTCCTTTACCAGAAGTCACTTCAAACTTCTTCGCTTTTTTCAATATTTCTATAGCTTTAGCTTGAACTTTATCGCTTAACCCGAGCATTGAGCAAAATCTTGGGACGAAAGTTATAGGATCGGCTGGCAATATCCTCAAGTCGAGCTCTCTCGCTATGTAACGATAAGTTCTTCCTATTTCCCTTTTTTCAACACCAGAAGCTTCTGAGATTTCATCTAAAGTTCTGGGAGAACCAAATTCTCTAGAAACTGCGTAGGCCAAAGCTGCGATAACAGATTCTATACTCCTACCCCTTACCAACCCTTTGTTAACAGCCTCTTCGTAATACCTCGCTATTCTTTCGTGAATACTTTTCGATAAATTCAAGAAAGAAACTATTCTTTGCAATTCGCTGAAAGCGAAAGAAAGGTTCCTGTCTTTCGATTTTATCAAACGCTTGTGCCATTTCGTCAGCCTGTAATACTGAGCTCTTTTCTTCGCAGGCACTTTGTAAAGTTCACCAACTCCTTTCCCTATCTCAGTCGTCATACCTTTATCGTGCTTGGTGAAAGTTAAAGGAGCACCACCTCTAGCCCTTCTGCTCATTTGCTCGGAATCAAAAGCACGCCATTCTTGACCTGTATCTATCAACTCTTCTTTCAAAACAAGACCACAATCTTTGCAAATAGTTTCACCACGATTCGGATCTTCTATTAAGTGAAAACTACCACATTCAGGGCATCTTTGAGTGATTCTTGTTTTCTTCACCATTTTATCACTTTTAAGTGAAACTTCAAACCAAAACTTATAAAAATGTTGTACCGATAAATATTTAAAGTTTTCTATAGATGCTATAGGTTTACCACAACTAGAACATTTTCCATTCCTTAATTAAATTCAAGTTTATAATTTAGAAGCAGGAGAAAAAGTTGATGAGTCACTTTAGATTGAACGTAAGCTTATATTTTAAGCTTTATTGAATTTAATTATGAAAAAATTGGGGATATTGCTATTAGCCTTCTTTTTATTTCAACCAGCTTTAGCACTTGAACCGTTTTGTGGCTGGTCTACTTATTCTTTTTGTTTAAGGGATTCAGATTGTAAACCTGGAGGTTGTAGCGGACAAGTTTGTGAAAAAATTGGAGAAGGAACCGTAACGACTTGTGAATTCAGGGAATGCTACGTAGCAGAAAATTACAACTTAAGTTGCCAGTGCATAAATTTCAAGTGTCAATGGTACTATACAAACAAAACTTCGGGGAAAATAGGAGCAACTGATTTGATGAAAGAAATTTTCTCATATTTCATAAAAATAAATCCAATCTTACTATTGTTTTTTGGTGTTATTTTATTTTTCTTGGTTAAACTGGTTAAGCTGATAGCGATAATACTGATAATTTTGGGTTTAATCTTGTTGATCTTTTCTCTTCTTTAAACATCCAAATTCAGGTTTCCTCTTCAACTTACCACCGCAAAAAGGGCAAACATTCAAACTTTTTTCAAATTTCCTACCACAAACAACACAAAACTTCTTCCAGATGAAAACTTTTTTTATTCCTTTCGTAGAAATAGTGATGTAATCTATTCCAAGCATTTTCGCTACGTTTTGGATGCTGTAGTCGTCAGAAACTATTTTCAAACTGAACTGTTTAGCCAGAGCTAAAACTTCCAAATCAGCTTTTGACAATTTTTCCAGATCTCCAGTTTTTTCAGCCACTTTTTTCACGATTTCCAAGAATTTTTTCTCCGGTTGAACAACTTTAAATTCAAAAGCTTCCAACTTCATTCGAGATAGCTTATCCTTGATTTCTTCCACCACAGAAGGTGGAATCAACACTTCTTCAAACTTGCGAAAATCTTGAATGTAAATTACAGCAGAGCTATCGAACACAACCCTCATAACATAAATAAAATAAAATTCAAAATAAAATATCGAATAACATGAAAGACTTCCCACTATTACCTTTGGAAAAAATTTTGAAGAAAGCTGGAAAAGAAGTAGGGGCTGATAGAGTCTCAGAATCGGCTGTTGTTGAGCTGAAGAAGATAATGCTGGAGATGGCGGAGAAGATAGCCTTAGATGCGATAGCAGCAGCAAGACACGCGAAAAGGGTTACTGTTAGGAGGGAAGACGTTCAAATAGCGGTGAGATGATGAAAACTACTGCAGTGATAAAAGATCTAAAGCCAAATGGATTTGTTTTGATAGATGATGTGCCTTGTAGGATAGAAAGGGTTGATGTGAGTAAGTCTGGTAAACACGGAGCAGCTAAAGCGAGAGTTGAAGGTATCGGTCTTTTCGACGGAAAAAGGAGGAGCATAGTTAAGCCTGCTGACGATACAGTAGAAGTCCCCATACTTGAAAGAAAAAAAGCACAAGTTATAGCTATAATCGGAGAAAAAGCTCAGCTCATGGATTTGACAACTTTTGAAGTTTTTGAGCTTGAGATCCCTGAAGAAAGAAGGGAGAAAATAAAACAGGGAGAAGAAGTAGATTATTTTGAAATAGTTGGAATAAAAACTTTGAAAGAGTTGAAATAAATTTTATCTCAAATTCTTGTAAAAGTTAGTTGAAGCGATGAGATAAAAATTTAAACTTAATGAAATAAAAAAATTAACTTCTATCGAAGTGATAACATGTTTGCGATCGAAACTTTTGGACTTACCAAAGATTTCAACGGCTTAAGGGCCGTAAACAACGTAAGCGTACAAATTAATCAAGGTGAAATTTTCGGTTTACTCGGTCCGAATGGTGCAGGTAAGACGACTTTCATCTCAATGCTCTGCACGATATTGAGGCCGAGTAGCGGAACAGCAAAAGTTAATGGTTTCGACATCATCAAGGAAAAAAATGAGGTCAGAAAATCGATAGGAATAGTTTTTCAAGAACCAAGTTTGGAAGATAGACTGACTGCGAGGGAAAATTTGGAAATGCACGCAGGCTTATACGGTGTGCCTAAAGCTGAGAGGAGGAAGAGGATAGACGAAGTTTTGGAACTCGTTGGTCTTGTTGACAGACAGCATGAAATAGTTAGAAAATTTTCTGGTGGGATGAAAAGAAGGCTTGAAATAGCAAGGGGTTTGATCCATTACCCAAAAATCCTATTCCTGGATGAACCAACTTTAGGTTTGGACCCACAAACAAGGGAGCATGTTTGGGAATACGTAAAGAAGCTGGCAGGAAGGGAAAACATAACAATCCTACTCACAACCCATTACATGGAAGAAGCTGATTTTCTTTGCGACAGGATTGCCATAATCGATAGAGGAGAGATAAAAACTTTAGACACTCCTGAAAATTTAAAGAAGAGCTTAGAGGGTGACGTTATAACTCTTGAAGTTGAAAACACTGCAAATTTTGAAAAAATAAGAGGGTTTGAAGAAGTGAAGAATTTTCACGTATTCGAGAAGAAAATTCACATAACAGTTAAAGATAGCGAGAAGTTTGCCCCGAAACTCTTGAGCTTTGCTGAAAAGGAAGGGATAAAAGTGAGTTCGATGAGTATAAGGAAGCCTAGACTTGAAGATGTTTTCTTGCGTTACACAGGTAGAGAAATGAGGGATGAATGGGTTTCGGATAAAAAAGGTTTCATGAGGATGAGGTTATGAGAGAGTTGGAAGCAATTTATTGGATTTGGTGGAGAGAAATTAAAAGATACGTGAGGGACAAGTCCAGAGTTTTAAGCTCTATAATCCAGCCGATTTTATTCCTCGTAGTTCTTGGTAGTGGTTTTAGTTTTGTTAAAATTAGCGGACTGAGTTATCAAACCTTTCTGTTTCCGGGGATAGTTGCAATCTCGCTAGTTGGGATTTCGATAGCAACTGGTATTTCTGTGATTTGGGATAGAGAATTCGGATTCTTGAAAGAGATTTTGGTAGCACCTGTGAGCAGGAATTCAATCTTCCTAGGCAAAGCTTTGGGTGGCTGTACGATTGCTTTACTTCAAGGAATTTTCATATTATCCCTTTCAACATTTTTCGGCATAAAACTAGATTTTCTAACATTCTTCTCATCAATTTTTACCATGCTTTTAATATCCTTAGGTCTTGTGAGTATAGGCTTGATAATAGCATCTTTCCTTGAAACGATGGAAAGTTTCGGCTTGATAATGAACTTTTTGATCATGCCTTTGATGTTCTTGAGTGCTGCTTTCTTCCCACTAGATCAAGTTCCTGCTTGGTTGAGAACAGCCTCTCTCCTAGATCCGCTAACTTACGGTGTAGATGCTTTGAGACAAATATTGATTAAAACTTCTTTCATCCCTTTTTACATCGATTTGCTTGTTCTTTCAGGATTCTCTTCAGTTACAATCTTGATAGGTGGAATAGCTTTTAACAGGCAGAAGTAATTGTTATCAGTTTATAATAGTATTGGATGGTAAAAAAGGAGAAAGTGGTTTAAAAATCGGTGAAATTACCTCAACTCATAATAGATTTCTCGAAAAATTCATCCACTCCTTCCTTTATTCCTCTAACAACTTTCTTCCAGGTATCGTTGCTTTCAAAAACAACGTCCGGCCTTACAACCCTGTAAATCTTACCATCTCTACCAACTCTCCTCTCAATTTCTGTCACATATTTCACAGGATAAATTTCTGAATTATCTGTTGTTATGATTTCATCTTCAATAGGATAAATCAAAACATTTCTCATTTTCTGAATCCTTGGATCAAGTTTTTCTCCCCTGTTCGAGACTACTAAATAAAGTTCAACATTCAAATATTTCCAATAAAATCTTTTCCATTCCGGCCTGTATTTTTTCAAACCATTTTTCACGCTATCAAAAACCATTTTTGAAGAAGAACCACTTACAGCTTCATCAACAATTACCACACTTTTATAACTTCTTTCAGGATATAATTTTTGGAACAAGTGAGTTAAACTATCTTCTATGAATTTGTCCCTTTCTTCTACTATAGAACTAGCTGGAAGGAAGATGACATCTGCTTCAAAACTTCCTAACTTTTTATACAAACCATAAGAAACACCTTCCCAAATCGGCCAACCTCCTCTCAACGGAACCACGAAAAGTATTTTATCCACATCTTTGTACAAGCTAATTACATCATAAGCTATCTTACCACAAGCCCTTCCTATTTCATGAAGTTTTCTAGTGAATTCTTCGTACTTCATTTCAACCTTATAACTACTATTTAGTGACAATTTAAAGAAGTTTTCTATACTCAAGTATATAATTCTTCACACTACCACAGGATCAAGGAGCTTATCAAGGCCTAACAACTCAGGCTTTTAGTAGGAGCAGGCTCGCCTCTCGCTCGAAAGCTCGAGGCTTACACCTCTCCCCTATCAAGCTTGTAGTCTACAAGGGCCTTCGTCTTGCCACCGATGCTTGCGCACCAGCAGCAAGATTGGTAGTCTATTTTCCCGGGTGGTTTCGAGCTTAGATGCATTCAGCTCTTATCCACGTATGGCTTGGCTGCCCGGCGATGCAAGCACAACCGGTAGACCAGAGGCCACGGAAGGGCGTTCCTTTCGTACTCACCCTTCCTTCCGGTCAGACTACCAACACCTCCTGTAGATAGCGACCGAACTGTCTCACGACGTTCTGAACTCAGCTAGCGTCCCCTTTTAACCAGTGGGCACCTGTACCCTTGGCCGCTGCTGCACGGCCAGGAGAGGGGGAGCCAACATCGACGCACCAACGCGCCGGGTCAATTTACCCGCGCGAAGGGCTCGTTCAGAACAAAGGCCTCGCTATCTTTGGGATGAAAACCCCTTCGAGCAGTGGGCTTTCACCGGCCACGGGCCCATTTTAGGGGATTAGCAAGACATTAATTTATTTTCCAGCTTTTTTCTCTTCAACGGATGTGAAAAACCTATTATTTGATTAAATTTTTCTATGTTTTTCCTTCCATTTATTGGAAGGACCTTTACTCCCCATTTAAGATTCCAAATCTTGCCAGTTTTGATACCCAAATCTAAAAGAAGGTTTTGACAAAGTCTAAGTAATTCTTCATTTTTATTTGATAGTCGTTATTCTATTTTTGTTTTTTATTACACTACCTTCTGCATCAAATATACCCCTTAGAAATGCGATTTTGACTTTTCGGTTCTCCTGGAGTAGCCAATTAGATTTATTTTTTAGTCCTTGTAATTTTTGGAAAATTTCTTTTGAGTATATTCGAAGTCTGAATATACCCTTTTTATCCTTTCTCTTTTTTATTTTAGGTTCTACTTCAAATGCATTTTTAAAAGCTTTTGCTAGAATTTCTAACCACTCTTTGTTTTTTGTTCAATCTCTGGTCTACTGTAAAAGCTCCCATCTTCTAGTGCACCAAGAATGAATGCTATGTCTTCGTTATATTAAAGTCTTGCTAATCTATCCCCGAGGTAGCTTTTCTGATACCCCCGGCCCCCATTAAGAGGAACCGAGGTATCGCTAGCCCACGCTTTCGCGGCTGGATTC
>JAWBPV010000013.1:20490-24832 GCA_039000425.1 Candidatus Aenigmatarchaeota archaeon | reverse complement strand
GTCATCCTGAAGTTTGGCAGAAATTTGAGGAATTTTTAAGAGGTAATGGAATATGTTAGTTTGGGTTTATTGGGTTATAAGCTTGACTTTAGTTACTTATGCTTCTGTTCAAATTGTTAAGAGGTTTCCTCAATATGGTTTTGCAGCTTTAACGGGATTTTATGTAATTTACTTGGGAGCTTCGCAAATTCTAGCTAGTAGAGTGATTGAATTTGATCTTGGATTTTATCAGTTCTTTGCTCCAGCTGCTGTTTTTATTTATCCTTTCATTGCACAAGTTATTGATATGATAAACGAAGTTTATGGACAAAAAAGTACGCATATAGCAATTCTAATAGCCTTTGTAAGTCAAGTTTTGCTTGGGAAGAAGCTTGGCAATCACTCTTTGGATTAAGCATAAGGATTACCGCAGCTTCGTGGATATCTTTCCTTATATGTTCTAATTTGGATGCTTTTGTTTTTGCTAAACTTAAGCAGAAGTTTCTGAAAAAAGAAGATAAGTTCAAGTATGATACTTCGGTTAATCCATACGTTTGGTTACGTTCTAGTGTAAGTGATGCTTTAGATCTAACTTTAGATTCGGTAATATTTGTTACATTAGCTTTCTTTGGAGTGATGCCGGTAATTCCGTTAATTATTGGGCAAATTGTAAGTAAGAATATTGTTGGATTTATAGATAATCCATGGTTTGTATGGTACAAAAGGATGTTAAAAAATAAGGCGATTACTGAATTCAAATAAATATGAAAGAAACTTTTTGAAATAATTTTAGAGGGACGGATGAGTTTGATTCTAAAACTAAGTTTATTTTTTATTCTAAACTAACCTTTTATTCTAAACCAACTTCTTCCTTTTACCTTTTTAAAAATCTTTAATGCTTTTGCAATAAACGGATTAATCTTTGATAGATTTTCTAAGGTATCATTTTCTTCATTCCTAAAGAGACTCGCTAATTTATTGTAGGCATAGATATTATGTATAGCGATAAACGCTTTACCAGTATTACGCATTAAGATAAGGTCAGATTTAGAATACGTTGTACATACTTTGCAATCACAAGGTAGTTTTTCATTTAAACGATTTATATTTAAGACCTGGAATGATATGGGATGAATGTATTTTAAGTCCAAAGCATATTTTAAATAACTAGCACTATCTACTGATGATATCCCGAAAGAATAAATAATTGGCAATATATTCGGATTCCCGATCCCAAATACATGAATCGGGACTTGATCAAAGAGCGACCTAACATAAAGAAGACGCTCTATTATCTTCACATAATCGTTTTTTAATAACACTAACCCACCAACTGATATTCCATCGTATTCATAATCCGCGTTGGAGAGTTTTTTGCATAATGCTTTAAGGAGTTCCATATTATGAGCGTGAACTGTCGGGAAAAAAAGGAAATTTTTGGGCATTGAAAGATAAAGATCAATAAAGTGTGAATTAATTTTTATAAGTTTTGAAATATTTCCGTTTCTATCACATATAACGTCTACATTATTTCCTATTTGTGCGAATTTGTTCTGCAACTTTAGAATATCTTTCCATGACGCATTGAAATTATTAAAATGAACTGTAGTGTCATTTTTATTACGACTAACACTGGTTAACAAGAAACCGCCCGAGTCGATAAAGACAAAACATTTCTCCAGTATGTTTTTTATCGTGGAGTTGAACAATAATTTTGGTTCTTTTAAAAGGTTATAGGAACTAATAAGGACACAATTCGCAACTTGAGGAATGAGAACTCTTATTCTGAGTTCAACATGATAGGAGTTTTCAACAGGAAATATTACAGGAAAGTATGATGGTAATTTCAGTTTTTTAGCATTATGTTTTAGAAAGTCAGGGTATTTTTTTCCCAAATTTTCATCCTCCTACTTTTTTGTGAATCATTCTAAGTCGAAAAAGTCTCTCATTTTGTATTTCATTAGAAATTTTCCGGAAAAGTTGAACATCATTAGCCCTTTTCTGTGCCTGTAAAATTGTAGATATTCCACGGAGTAACCATAAAACCTTCCGAAAAATATCAAGCTCAAGTGCGTATTTGACGGTTAATGAATGACTTGATTGGTCCATAATATCCTTTAATAACTTTTCACGGGAGAACTCAGACAGGGTAAAAATTAATCTGTATACTTCATCATTACTCTTAAAAGAATTCGTATTTAAAATTCTTTTAGATGTCTCTAAACTTAGGAACGTTCGCACTATAGTTTTTCCCAAAAATGTCGGAACCATAACCCCCGATGGGAACACCCGAAGTATATTAAGAGCTATTAATTCATCAATGACGTCTTGGATAATATTTTCGCATGAATAGAATTCGCTTAAAATTTTTATTACTGCATGTTTATTATTAATTCGTCCTTCAAAAGCCAGCAAAAGACACATGTCACCATAATTAAAAGTTCTTGTTTCATGACTTCGATCATTTTGACTGTGAGATGGAGGTAATACAAATAACTTATCTTTAGAACAAGCAAATTTGAAAGCAAGATCTTTTGTTGTTATTAGTGGAGATCTTTTTTTCTTAGCGGCAATCAGTATCTTTTGAGCTAATCGTGTTGGAAAAGAATTTGTGATAATGAAAGGTTCTATACAAAACTTTTCGAGTACAGAACACCAACTTATGATATCTTTACGAGTTTCAACTATAAGGAAAGTTAGTCCCACCCGTTGGGGTAATATCTTGTCATAGTAAATTTCTTCTAGTGTTCTTAAGGACAATCTTTTATTGCGAAAAGTTTCTTCTAACAAAATATTCTCATTAATTATTTTGATTGGCAAAATTTTTACCAAGGGGTTATAAAGATGTATTCTCAAAAGAGAAAATTCAAGCTTTGGCCCCCTATATTGGTCGTTTAAAACATCTGTGCCTATTATCAAAACTTCCGGATAAACAAGAACACTTTCTGTTCTAAACCTGAGTTGGTAATCCAATCTTTCAGGCGTCAACCATAGCGTGTGATGTGTTGATTTCTTTTTTAACTCTTGTTGTAAAACTTTAGTTGACACTATCGCAACTCTTGGTTTCTTGCTTTCTAGCATTTTTGCTAAAAATTTAGCCAAATGGGACTTCTTACGGATAATCATACCTGTTGTTGCTTGAAGATTAGTTCCTATAAAATATTTGTGTATCATTATAATACTATAGTATTTTTAAGATATTTAAGCTTTATTATTATCTCATGATAAATTTTTAATAGTAAACTATAGGAAGAGAAAAATTATGATAATTTGTAAAGCAAAGTTGGTAGAAATATTGCTTGCCCTTGATAGACAACAAATGACGTTTAATGAGTTAAAAAAGGAATTAGGAATATCACCAGCTACATTAACTAGACGTATTTCGGAAATGGAAAAATATCACATAATTTTACCTGTAATTTCCAAGGAGAAAAGAAAGAAGATAGAGTATGTACTTACTGAGAAAGGTAAACGCTTAATTCCTACAATTAAAGAGATAATCAATTTGTCACGTCAAATAGATATGGAATTCTTTAAGAGCGAAGAAAAGTGAAATGATGAGACAAGAGAGGCTAGTTCCATCAAGAGATGAAATTTTCGTTGATCTCTGGTACGATGAAAACAGAAATAAAACTAATATATACGAAGATAGAGATTGGTTTTTATCAAAATTATATTATCCCGCAATAGAACCAGTCCTGAAGAGTGTTAAAAAAAATGTAATACTTAACAAATACTCATTCAAAGATACTAAGGCGGTAAACGTTGTTGGAACAAACCAAGTTAAAGAATTTTGTAGGTTTAGGGTACCCGATATCTTATTAATAATAAACAATCAACCAATTCTGGTATTAGAGACAACGGACGCTGTTCCCACAGGAAATCAACCGGGTAAAAAAATTCCCATCTTATTAAAATGTGCGGAGCTTAAAATCCCATCTATACTTTATCTTCCATTGGTACGGCGTAGACCACCACCACATAACTCAAACGCTTTTTGTAATCCAGAAGTATGAGCGTTCGCTTTACGTTTAATAAAAAATACGGGTGTACCATGTCATGTGATGTTTTCGGAAGCTTATACTTCATATATAAGAGAAAGACTTAAAAAAGGTGAAGAGGATTTCATAAAAAGCTTACTTAAATCAGAAGATTTCCTTCGGGAGTATATTGTCGAAAGGATAAAATTGTTCTTTCAAGGTTCTCTCTTAAAGTTAACAGAGATGGATCTAGAACTTATAAGAATATGTGAAAGTTATTATGACTGGAGGAAAAAATACCTAAAGGGACGTCAAATAGTCTTAGGAGAAAAAATCATTTTTCGTCAAGATCCGGACCGTGGTTGGAGTGAAAGAGGAACAGG
>JAWBPV010000013.1:0-20480 GCA_039000425.1 Candidatus Aenigmatarchaeota archaeon | reverse complement strand
CAGGTTGTCTTGAGGCCGTTGAGTCACAAGTAATAGAATTAAAGCTAAAAGGAGGAAAAGTTGAAGTTTGGTTTCCAAATCTAGGTAAAGATTTTTGGTATTTTAGAGAACGAGATAGCATAAGAATCCGAGTTTTAAAGCATTTTGCCGATGTTATAAAATTTCAAAATGATCTTTCAAAAGAAGATATTAAGGAGATTAAAGATTTGCTTAAAAAACACCATTCTGGTAAGCGAAAGAGAGAACCACTGAAAATAGAAAATAAAAATGCTCCTGAACGCTTAAGAAATTCAATAATACTTTTTTCTAATCCAGAAGACTGGTTGACAGGAATTCCAGATGAAGTAAAAGAAGTACCAGAGGGATCGAAGATAATCTTTCCACGTTTAGTTAAGGATTTTTGGTTTTTTAGGCAACAGGAATGGATAAGATTTGCAAAACGTTGGAATATATTATACCAGGAAGATCTAACATCACGCGAATTTAAATTCCTTGAGAAGCATTTTAAATAATACACTTAGGGGTTGGAAGTGAAACAAATAGAAGTTATTGATACTGTAATTAAATACCTAACGAGGAAGGGTTGGAAGGAGATTTTTTCAAATAGACCAGGAAATAACCACGCGGCACATGGTTTTGTCGTACCCCTTAAAGGAAAGATTGTAGATTCTGTTTTATTTAAAAATGGCCAATTAATGATATTAGAAGCTGATTCTAAAATTTCGTTAAAAGATCATTATCATACTAAACTATTGGAGCTTAAGGACTATTTAACCAAAAATTCTAATCTTTCGAACTGGATAAAAGAAATAGAGCGAAGAAATCAAATAAAAATTGGAGAAGTGAAACAACTAATTTTAGCTTTGGCATATTACGAAACAGACTTTCGAATGAATTTAGTTAAGCCAGATCTTGTGGCAAAAGGATTTAATTTATATCGTACCTTAAAAGAAGGAAAAGTAGTTGAAGAGCATAAGACAATTCATTTACGGATTAACGATTTCTTGCATGAGAAATTTAATAAAGTTCATCGAAAAAGGAGAGATTCGCCATGAAATATTTTATTCCTGAATGGGATGATCGTGTAGACCCAGAATATGATTTTAGTACTGATACTCATTCTAAAATTCACTCTCAGGACCCTTTACAAAATGATGTTTACCTATGGAATATTTACGGCCTAGAAAGTGTCCCGATAGATGGTGTCCTCGTTTCGAGAATGAAAATAATGGAAAATAAAGTTAAGTATCAGCAAATTGTAAATAATGGCATTCATAAGTTTTTGCGCCTTCCACAAACATTCGAGATAATGGGTGATTGTGGCGCCTGGGGCTACATAGACCAAGAAGAACCACCCTTCAAAACTTCAGAAACTTTAGATTATTATGTAAAATGTGGTTTTAATTATGGAGTATCAATAGATCATTTAATTGTTCCCGCTCATGTGGAACAAAGAGAAAAACGTTGGAAATTAACTCTTGAAAATGCTCGAGAAATGTTTGAGTTATGGCAATCAAAAGACAGGTACCTTGAATCCATTAGAATAATTGGCGTTGCACAAGGTTGGGATGTAGAATCTTATAGGAAAGCCGTAAGAGAGTTGTTAAAAATTGGTTATGACTATATCGGACTTGGAGGTTTAGCGAGATCTCCTACCGGAAAAGAAAGTGAAAAAATAGATACTAAAACTCTTATTAATGTAGTCAAGGGTGTTTGGTTAGAAGTTAAAAAATGGATGGAAAAAACAAAAAGGAAAGTTGATATTCATATCTTTGGAGTAGCTAGACCTCAAATAATACCTCAACTAATGAAATATGGTGTGACCAGTTTTGATTCAGCTTCTTTCTTGAGAAGAGCTTGGTTAAGCGCACAAAACAATTATCATACACTAGATGGAAAAAGCTATAGCGCTATTAGAATCCCGCAAACTGAAAGAAGTCCGAGAGTTAAAGAAATTAAAAATGAAAAATTAGTAGAAATGGAAAGAAAAGCTTTGGAGATTATAAGGCTCTACGATCAAGGAAAAGCCTCGCTTGAGGAAGTTATGAAAGTCTTAACGGAATATGACAAATTGATCGGGCAAAGGCCAAATATAGAAAAGTTTTACGTTGAAACCTTGAAGGATATGCCATGGAAAAAATGTCCATGTATAATCTGCAAAAATATTGGTGTCGAGGTAATAATATTCAGAGGTAATAACAGAAACAGGAGAAGAGGCTTTCACAACACATTCGTATTTTACAAAAAGTTAAGAGAACTATCACCTAGAATCTTGGCGTTTACAACATGCACCGCTAAGAAAGATGAAAATCCAAACCTAATTCCAGCTTTTCAACGTTATTTACCTTCTCCTGTTTTCAAAGTTTTTTGGGACAACGTTTTCGATTTGCCAGTTGAGATAGGAATCTTATCCGCTAAGTTTGGATTAATCGATTGGAGCAAAAGAATTCCTTATTACGATTACAAAATGCAGGAAACTGATGTTCCAAAGTTTGTTGAAGAGTTAAAGGAAAAACTTAGACGTTATGATAAAATCTTCTTTATTGGTTTAGGCCTTTATAGAGATGTTGTCCAAAAGGTGAAAGATGAAACAGGTTATAACATCGAAATATTTCCAAGGTTGGAATTAACTGAAAGGGAAAAAGTTGACATTATCGAATATACCAAGCAAATAAAATTATTCAGAGAAGCTATAATTCGGGCTATCCCAGAAAAATGCAGACCTGGTAATGAAATAATTTTTCCTCAACAGCCAACACTTGAAAGATTCATAGAGAAAACTTAAACTTTCTCATACTTTTAGAATTCTTGAATTATCGAAATTTAGGATGAGAGTGGTCGAGAATTGGTTCAAAAAGTTAAGATAAAAGGGATAGCTTATCAAAAACTTCTCGATTTAACTCAAAAATATACTCCGAGTATAGTATGTGGATTCCTTGTTGGCAAAAGGAGTGATGATAATACCTACATTGAAATAACTGATGTTAAAGAAGTAAAAACAAGATGTAATCCTAGAATACATTTCCAACCTGTTTTTTCAGATTTTCGTCGAGTAGCGGATGAGATCCATAAAGAAGGAAAATCAATAGTTGGTGAATTTCATACGCATCCAGATGGAAACGTGGAACCAACTGGGAGAGACATAAAAATAATGAGATGGTTAAAGAATGGATTTTGGATCATAGCTTCAAAAGATAGAATTTCTGCCATGATTTTTGATGTCGAAGAATTTAAAACAAACATAACGAAAATTCCGGTAGAAGTTGTTTGAAGTGGATACCCTCAGAAATTTATGTTCATAACAATAAAAAAAGAAAGGTGATGTTATGGAAGAATTAACCTTTAAACAAGCACAAAAAATCGTTGATGAATGGATAAGTCAATTTGAAGAAGGATACTGGCCTCCTTTATCAATGTTAGCTAGTTTAATGGAAGAGGTCGGAGAACTAGCTAGAGAAATAAACGCCAGAGAAAAAATCAAAAAGAAAAAAGAAACAGAACCAGAAAATGATATTGGTTTAGAAATGGCGGATATTTTGTTTAGTTTGATTTGTCTTGCAAACCATTATGGGATAGATTTGGAGAGTAAATTCAAAGAAGTTATGAGGAAATATTCCGAAAGGGATACGGATAGATGGACCAAAAAAGTGGTTGGTAGCGAAGTATCTTAAAAGCTACTTAAAATACTTGGGGTTTTCGGATTTGAGGAGAAAAATTTTGTTTGGTTACGACAAATGACTTATCTGAAATGTCTTTCTGGCCAAATAAAGTTTAATGGGATTAAGCGAGTCACCAGAAAGTTGAAGAGAGTTTAGAAAATATTTGGCAAAAGCTAAACGAACGAATAATTATACTTTCTAAGAAATCTTTTCCATTAAAGTATTGTCCTTGGAATCAATGTAGTTTTAAGGAATTTTGCAAAAATTTGACGTTTTATAGTTCATAAAGATCTTATCCGATTCAACTCTAAATAAAATTGTCTCACGTTATGATGAGCTCTACTTCCATTTCTCCACCCTTCTCTAAAAATAATAACATCAACACCAACTTCTTTACAAACTTGACAATTACATTTCTCCCAAGGTCTATCCTTTAAGGTTTTAACATATCGCCTTTCAAGAATCTTCAAAATTTTGTCTATCTTTCCTTTTTCAACACCGTCAACTTCCAAAATCTTTCTTTCATACTCTAAAAGTTTCTTTAAGGTAAATCCCATGGAAACTTCCCTTCTAGCATATTGATACATAGTTTCTAAAGTTTCTTTTTCGATATCTTCCAATCCCTTTCTAGCTTTCTTGACTCTAGTTAATCTGATCCTAATGGCAGTGTAGGATCTCCAAGGATTAGCAAAATGGTAATTATGTTCACCACTTTCCCAAGCTTGCCTTAATGGCGCAGCCGTATCAAAAGAAACAACCCTCTTTTTCATTAAAAAAGGAATTAAACGAAGTCTTGCAAACCCAAACAAATGAATTTTAATGTTATTTCTTCGTTTAGATGGAAGTTTGTCTATTTCTTTGTTGACAACTTCCACTATTTTTACTAACTGTGAAGTCGGTTTTCTTGCTATTCCTCCTATACCAAGATAATCATAACCCATTTTCAATAATTCTCTAGTAGCTTTCCTGTAACTTTCCAAATTCCAACCTTGAATCACGCCTATAATTTTAAGATGATTAAACTTCTCTTTCTGAAGCAAATCCATAGTTTCTCTTGCGTTGTCGATGGTAATCTGCCACCGCTTCTTCTTTTCCTTAAGTGTTAGTTCTTTCTTAACTCCATCAATGTTTACTGTTTTAAAAATACCATGATCTAAGTGTGCGCCTACAGGAATCTTTAGCCTAACATAATAGTCAAGCAATTCCCTAACCGTATAAGGTGGTTCATCCTCATTTTTGTATAACCAAGCCCCAGAATCCCCAATAACTGGACCTTTCCACCTAAGAAAACTGTTAATACCTCCGTGGTTTTCTATACTTTCTTCAAGTTTAGGCGTCACGTAACCTTTAGAAAGAAGAATACCGTCGCAGCAAGGAAAAATTTCCCAGAGGTATTTATCTTCTGGTTCATCACTCCATGGAGTCCAAGCGAAGTAAAAATCCATAAGGAATTCAACCGGCTAACAATTTTTCAAATTCTTTTTTCAACAAATTTGCCCTTTGCTCAACGAATTTCTTATAACCTTTTACCACATCATCAATCCAAATGCCAGAACTCTTATCGTAGGGTATAAGATGAGTTTTCATAATCATTTCAAATTTTCTTACACCCAATTTTTTCTCATACTTTCTGAAATATTCGCTTGGTTTTCTATCCTTTATATGTTCATTTAAATCTGCTGGAATGAAACATATGTTACATATAGTGTTTATCTCATCTTCTTTAAAGTGCCCTTTAAGTATATTCCTAGGGAAGATGTGATGCCTTTGCTTGTCATTAATGCTCGAGACAACCTCTTCCAAATTAACAGCATTACCATTATCAAAACGCCTTGGTTGTTGTAAAGCTAACAGACAAAGAAAAGCGTTACTTAAATAGTCTACCCTATAAAGAGTGGTCTTTTTGATATCTTCAAGTTTTATACTTCTTCCGTAATTAAAACTCACCTTCTGTCCTTTGGCTATTTTTTCTAATTTCCTTTTATCTTCAAGTACATTTGTTGAGAATCCCGCACCACTGTATCTCCCTAAGAGGGCTGCTTGCCAGAACCACTTCTTGATTAATTTGGCTTGATTTTTGTCAGGATTACGTCTATTATTGTAAAAGAAACATGACAAGATTGAAACCATTATGCCAAAAGGTATGAAACCTAATTCCCTCACACCCAAGTTATCATGTAGATAATCTATAGCCTTTTGAATAGATTCTTTGTTCTTTTTCCATTCCTCTTTAACTTTTTCTAATCTCCACTCCTTCCACTCTTTTGCTAAATTTAATTGAACCGCTTTCGAGAATCCGTCTTTTAAATTAAGAGAAATAGCCTGAAGTATATTTTCGTTTTCTAAATCTGCAAATCCGTAGGGCAAATCTGCCTTAAATTCATCAATATTCTTCTGTAAGTCAAAATCTTTCCTCCAAGCTGTTGCGATTACTAAATTAACTGTGTCAAGTTTTACGCCTCTGTCATTAACCCTCACAAAAGATTCAGCAAGGTGATCTTCATTTTGATTTTTAATTATTACAACAGGGAACTTATAACTCGAAAAGGCATGATGACATCTTCTTAGAACAATCTTTTTTCTCTCATCTTTTATTTTATCACAAAAACCATCTAATTTATTTTCATCTAACAAATCATAAAGAGAAAAATATCTTGTATTGTCAGGGCCGTCTTTTCTATAAACAAATACTACCTCGTCAGGATCTGGATTGTTTGTAGCACTTTCTAAATCAAAGCAAATATTTTTACAGTTTATTTTTGTACCGCTTTCATTTTCAATAGTTTCTCCGAAAATTATACCGTAAAGGGAAGCTATCCTTTGTTGACCGTCTAGAATGTACTTAATGAAATTGTTCTCTCGATTGGGCGGTGGCAAGATGCTTGTATCTAATTTAAAGATATCTTTATTGTCACTATCCCATATTAGAAAACTACCAATCGGATAGGTTTTGTATATACTATCAACGAGATCACAAATCTTTTTTTGGTTCCAAACGAATTTCCTTTGGAATTGGGGTATAGCTAGAGTTTTCCTTTTAAATTCGACTTTCAACTCGCTAAAATCCCAGTCTTGCACGTCTACAGCTGGTCGTTCTTCCATTCACACCATACTCCATTCGATTTATATATTACCTCCCAAAAATCTTAAAAGCACCTCTTCAGTGTTGTCAGCTTTCACAAATATAGGAACGTTTGGTATGCCAGTTGCAGAACTACTTGAAACTATCCATTCGCCTTTTCCAAACTCTAAAGTTTTATCTAAAATGTCTCTGTCAATCGTGCAAACATCGCTTACATAACCTCTGTCATAGGGCCTAGGCAAGGTCCCAATAAAGTAAGTATGTAATTGCTGCAAAACATTGGTGTTTAGATGAGCTATCCTCTGCGTAGAAATACAAACACCAAGACCATATTTACGGCCATGCCTCGACAAATCTTCTATAGCTTCAGAACAATCCTTTTCTTCTCCTCGAGCTTTGTCTAACGCTTTAATGAATTCTTGAGCTTCGTCAAAAACGAAAAGAATGAATGGACTTATCTTAAACTCTCTTTTCCTTCTGCTTAAAATTTCAGTTGTAATCGTTATGGCAAGTTCTCTTATTTTTACAGGGTCAGGAATGTTTAGTATGATAACTTCTTTCTCGTCAGACTCTAAACTTGCCAGAATTTCATCAACAGTGATTATATTCTCCTTTTTTTCTTGGGTTGGTTTAAGGGTAGTGGCCCATCCTCTTAGAATTGGAGGTATGTTTTGAGGTACGAATCTTCTGTCCGTAGTTTTTATCTGATTTTTTTCGAGTATTTGGTCAAAGTTATCAGCTATTTCATTCAGTTCCTCGGGGATGATTATAGATTCTAGACCCTTACCTTTTTCTTCTAAGTACTTATGCAAGAAATCTAACCACTGATCGAAAACGAAATAGTACGGTTTATCACTGTTGTCTTCTTTGATCTTTTCCAAAAAATTAATCAATCCTTCATAGCTTTTCTTTTCAGCTAAATCTAAAACCTTAATCTTTTTGCTTCTGATAAGTTCGTCTAATTTCTCCACAATTTTCTTTTTAATTTCTTCTTTTTCAAAAGCCTTGGGCTTAACTATTGATTTATATAACTCCTCAGATTTTTCAATCTCTCTGTCAACTATGATTTTTGCCAGTTTTTCCTTTGAAAGTAAGTCAAGCAGTAAAACAATATACTCGCACGATATGTCAAATATTATAACTTTTATGTCCTCCTTGTGAAAAAGCGCTCTCCTAACTAAGTTTGCAACAAGATTACTTTTTCCACCGCCTGTGAAAGCAAAAACACCAAAATGATACCTTATTAGGTCTTCAAAATTTACTAGCAGCGGAATTTCTTCTTCTAGAAACATCTCTATTTTACCAATCCTTGGGTTTACCTCAGGTTTAGAATCCACAACCTTTTCTTCGTACTCTTGCCAGTCTTTTAGCGTAACCTTTTCTTTTCCTAATAAGTTCTTCAAAACTTCCCTGTTAAAAAGATAACCTATCGTACTTTTGTTTAATATCCAAACTTTTTCCCCTATCAAAGGAAAACTCCAACCATTCTCAAAACTTAAACCACCATTTTCAACTATCAAATCATAGTTTATAGGCACAGCATTTACCCTTATCATCATCGTAGAAGCATCGTCTTTATCCCAATCTTTGACTGATTGTTCTATTATCTCCCTCTGGATCGGGTAGTACAAACTATCCGAAACACCCTTCAAGCCAAAATGCTCCGGCCAGAATCTCGAGATTTCCATAAGAGTGTAACGTTCCATTTTTTCAGACTTAAAATTTCTAACAGCTAGAATCATGCCTTCATTAAGTTTCCTCATAAGATCCTTATTGTATTTTGCCTTAATGCCACAAACAAACCTTGCTGCTCCAGCCACCGTTCCTTTTTCTGTCTTCACGCCTGAAGCTACTGAAACTTCGCTCAGTCTAGCATCAAATTCTCCGTTAAAAGTCGTGAAAAATTCATTCTCTACGTCTGAAGCGCTCAATTTCACCCCTCCTAAACCTAAAAGTTGTCATGTAAAATATAAAATCTCTAAGTTCAGGGTTGTTCATGATCCACTTTTCCATAGCTTCAATAATATTGCGAACCAAGCTAACATGCCATTTAGCTATTTTATCAGCTATGAATAAGGGTTTGTTATGGCCAAAAAGTTCAGGAATGTTTGATTCACTCATGGAACTTAAAATCTCTAGAAGCATATTTTGAATTTGGTTCTCAACGTTTTTATCCTTGTATACTATAACTTCAACAGGTTCGACAAACTTCCCATATTTATTTCTAAAGGTAAAAATGGTTTCTTTTTTGATATCGTCCTCATATACCAACCTATCAATAGCTAAAACATTGCTTCTCAACTTGGAGTCAGAATGGGCTTTAACCAATTGGAGGTATGATTTAAGGAAAAACTTCTCAGGAGAAATTTTATTCCTTATAGCTCCATTGACAAAATCTATACCATCATCGCTCGGTACTAATGTTTTGAAAGTTGAATCATATTCCACTAAACCCCACGGAGGATCGATTTTGTCGTAATTCAGCAAAGAAACAGACTGTAAAAACATTCTATCCGTGTTTGGGATTAGAGCTAGCTTTTCCTGGCTTATATCCGATTGAATTATTCGATTGTTCTGGCATATTGGAATAAAATGTCTTTTGAACTCTTTCGCCGAAGTATCCTTTGTTAAACCTATCAGCATTATCTTTTTTCTCCAGCATTCTTCGATCAAAGCATAAAAGCAGAATAACGTAAGAAAGCTCAAGTCAAGTGTAGTTAACCAGTGTTGTTTTCCATTTTTTTCAATTCTCAAGTTATTCTCTTCGAAAATTTGTTTTCCAACCTCAAAAACAAGTCCTTTAAGCAGTTCCCATGAACCTTTCAGGTCTTCGCTAAGCTCATATACACCGCCATTTTCTTCTATAAAACCTTTTAACTCAAGATTATCCAAAATTTTTTTAACCCTTTCTTTCCTATCTTGAATTTTTAATTCTTCAAGCATTTCCTCTAGACCAATTTTCCCTTTATCTTCTATCAAGCAGAGAATTCTATACTTCAGGTAATCTCCTCTATTAGGAGGAAGGCCTAATTTATTATTGTAGATCCTATACCTTCCGTAATCCAACATTCTCGGCGTAATTTCTCTACCTTTAAATCTATAACCAATCAAAGCACACCTACTTTTCCACTCTTCCCAATCCTTTCCACTCTTACCAATTCCACCAATCAATCCAGCTTGGTCTCCTGACAAAGTTCTGTCCATTAACAAGAGTCTAACGTTTTTCTTTTCAGCGGCGATCGAATATGCCAGAAAATACTCGGCAAAATGCATTAAAGCATTTGAAATTTGAGAATTATCAATTATCTCTTCGTCTTTTAAAGACTTGCCAAGAGCTATTTCCCCTTCTTTTTCCTTGAAAAAAGTTTGGTCGACATCAGGCACCTCGTTTATGTACAAAGGGACACAGGAAGAAATCCCCCAACCTTCTTGGATAACTTTTTCATTGTACCTTATTATGGGATTTGTATCAGGCAAGAATTCAATTTCACCCGTGCATGCATAAGCTCCGCCAAAGAAAATAACTAGATCGAATATCTCCTTCGCATACTCTGTCCCATCGATGGCTGCAAACTCAATTTTAGGTGTACCAAAAAACTTTAATGCAAAATCAAAGCACTTTTTTGAGTTAAACCCTTGAACAATCAGATTTTTTAAAAATTGTTCGTACATTTCCTTCGCAGTATCAAACCTCTTCTTATAGTCAGAAACCTGGGATTCCGATGATTTTCTTAAATCTCCTCCAAGTTTAGTTACCTGGGACGTCAAGGGAGAACTCATGTTTTAACCCTATTGGTATTTTAGGTCATTAAAAATAAATAAGAGATTCTATAATTACCCAAAGGTTTGGCTTAAACGGAATTTTACGTTTTCATAAACTTTAATCGTCCACTTTTCAAGCAGTCTAGAATGGAACTTATGCCAAAGGAACTTAGGAAGAAAATACCGCCACTTTATGCGCAAGAAGGTGCTGAAGATCCTATAGTCTATGCAAAATACTTCACACCCGACTCACACTGGACGTGGTATGTCCTAGAGTTTGACGGTAAAGACACATTCTTCGGCTATGTTGACGGAGACTATCCTGAGCTTGGATAGTTCAGCTTGTCAGAGCTTGAAAAGGTTAGAGGGCCCCTGGGGCTAAAGGTCGAGAGAGTTTTGTACTGGGAGCCTAAGCCGTTGAGTGAAGTGAAGAAAGAGGTTGAAGCCAAAAGAAGGCTATTCTAAAGCTATTTACTCTATCATATATTTTCGATTTCCAAAATCGATTTTATTACTTATTGATAGTAACATATTTCATGACAACAGAATACCTGACGAAGATAACTGTACATAACAAGAAAGAGTTGTTGGAGAAACTAGAAGATTTGTTTAAGAATGATAGAGGTTACATTTGCTATCGACGTTCCGTGCATAAAGCTGTGGAGTTAATACCTGACTATTTATTTCCAATAAAAGTGAAAGCTACAGACGCCCCAATCCCTTCGACAGAGGAGGACTGGCTAACCTGGAAAAGACTGTACGAGGAAGCTGGCTTGGTTGAAGATGACATAGCTGTGATTACTGGTTGGACATCAGCAACTGTAAGAAGAGGCCTTCATAAGTTGAACGTCAAAACGACAAGAAAAAGACGCGAATACCGAAGTTTCTATTAAGAGAAAACTATCAAGAAATCTCTATTTAGCATATTCAAACAATAAGGGCATTCAAAAAGGCTGAATTGTCTGATATCCTTGCCACAGTGAGGACACTTTGAATATTTTACTGCTGCGGCAAGTAAGATGGTTATTAAAATAACAACTAATACGATAGAACCATGCAATAGTTCTATGAGGCCTGAGAAGGCTATTGTCATTTGGATGGGTAAAAGAATCAGAATTGATTCTGATAGAAGTATTTTATTTTTTGCTTCAATCTTCGCTGAGGTAATTGAGAGGATAAGGCGAAATATTATGAAGTGGGCGGCCAAAAAAATGTATACGAAAAGGAATAGATAGACTTGCATCTCCGAAACCGAGAAAATCGATAGTATCAAAATAATGGGAGCTACCGCGACTAATGCCCCCTTCAACGGAACTATAAATATTTGGAGTAAAGCAGTACGTACATTCTCACTTTCAAGCGACTTGTACGTCCAATACGGTAAAGCTGTTACCGAGAAGAGAAACAAAAACAACAAACACCACAGTAACATAAGGACAAATGGCAGTTCAGGTATTCTAACAACGCCGCCTAAGAAGACCGCGAATAAAATAGACGAAAACAACGTCAAAATGCTTATACCAGAACAGATGAGCCCTCTTTCAACTATGTGTTTAAAAACGCCGTCTTGAATGGTTTGTATTCTTTTGATGTTAGTTAAAGTAAATGGAGATAGCATCCTATGAAATAAGTCTGAATTTGAAGGTGGGAAAACAATCCTCAAAAAAGTTAGGATATGTGCATCCGTTCCTTGAATAGATATCGTCCTCATATCCGCATATACTTCCCGCCACTTTTGAATTACATTGTTCAAATAGAAGACAACTACTAATGGAAATACATATATTACCAAAACTAAAAATAACCAACCTAAAATTTCTTCACGATAGACTACTAAGCCATAAATACTGCTTAACAAACCAACTATTGCAAAAGCTTTCCACAAACTCTCAGCAATCTCATGGAAAAATATGTCGTTGTTTTTTATGTGCGATAATTCATGAATTACAACAGTTTCCACCAACTTTGGAAAAGTTTCCAATTTTTCACACAACCCACTTGAAACAAGCAAAAATGGTTTTTTCCTAAAACCAAAGGCAATAGCATTTACTCCTGGGTCATCTACGTAAAAACTGATCGGTATTTGTACTTTCATCTCGCTGCAAAGATCTTTGATTAGCTTTGAGACATGTGGATATACATCTTCTATTTTATCTCTGCAGTATTGGAGTTTGCTTTTAACGTTTCTTGTATATAACACGAATGTCAAATAGGGTAATAGAATGAAAGTAAACAAAGGAATAACCATTAGATAGAAATAAAAAGCATGTTGAAAGGGGTAAGGTTGTAGAAGAAAATTGCCAATTGAAAAAGCTAAACTCAACGCTGGGCTTATAACGATGATTACCATCAAAACAAAGTAGAATTTAAGTTCTGATGGAAAGATAAAAGGATTGACTAAAACTCTTCGTGTGACAACGGTCATCAATCACATCGCTCTTAGCTTTAAAGGCTGCACACTAGCTTTTTCAGCCTTTTTAATCTGTCTTCAGCAAGAGTTAACTTTCCTAGATACTTTTCTTTTAGCATAGTGTACTGTCCTTTACTAATTTTACCTTCAGAAATGCTGTTTTCCAACTTTGACAGGGTATCTCTAAGGTCATCTACTTCAGCTTTTAACGTTTCAACCTCACTTATCAATGCAAGAAAATTCATCTCTTTTTCTTGTTCTTCATCGATTGCTATAGCAGCAAGAAGCTGGTCTATCTCATTAGAACTAACAAAATGGAGTTCTCTTTCACTAAAGAACTTAGAAGGAACTTTTTCCTTTATTTCATTTAAAATTTTCATTAACTCTTTCATTTCTTTCATCAGTTTCTCATATTCGCTTCTCCAATCAGCCTCTCCAACTTCACCTTTGACATATCTTTTTTCAAGCATATCCAATTCTTTACTCTTTTCAGTTATTTGACCTATTATATTTAATACGAAAAGTAATGATTCTTGTTTCAGAATTTCAGGGAGCATTCTCCGTACATTTTCCACTATGACAAATTTGTCTCCTGCGATGAAAGCCAATTGATCACCTTTTTTTATTTTAAGCCGTTTCACTATTTTAGGAGGTATAGTTACCCTTGCAGAAGAAGGGTGGCCTGAAAAAACGACAGTTCTAGCTTCAATTACTTCAATTTCATAGGGAATTTTCTTCGACATAATTATTCCCTGTGAGATCAGTCTGCTTGGTTATTCTATCCGTCGACTATATAAAATAAAATTTTACCTCAAAAAAGCAGCGAACAAACAAGGAGGATGTAAGTTGGAGAATAAACTTACATTAGTCAGGCGATTTCCAAACGGAAGAATCGAAACAGAAAACATAATGCCAGAAATCGTCAGAGACCTGCGTGACATAGGCTTTAGAATGTCGAGAAAAGAAGAGGAACTTCTGAGAAGAAGGGATGCATTCGAAGCTGAAAGAAGGCTAAGGACGGGGGACCCGCCTTGTGCTGTCTGTGGCACTTGGAGCGACGATTGGCTATGCCCTACCTGCAGAACACGCTTCCCTTGGATGCATCCTGATTTAGGAGGTTATTAAAATGTCGGAAGAATACTACCTTTACCCATTAGAGCTGAGGCGCAGAATCAAGCGATACCCAAACCCCTTCGAACCAAGAGAAGAAGACCTAAGGGAAGTCGTGGAGCATCTAAAGCGCAGAATGGACACATATGAGCTTGAACACCTTGTCAGAGACATGCCGCTGGAAGATGTGGTTAAGGCGCTTTTACTGCGGGGTCGTCCACTAGCCTACATAAGCAGGGAGATAATCGAAACAAGAGAGACAAAGACTGAAGGCCTAATCTTCAAGCACCCAGTTGAAAAGTCAACTCGCCAGCTAAGGGAACTTCGTATATTGAGCGGAGGGTATGGATTTGAGCTATACGATAGTTCGTCATAAGCCTGCACTATTCCGTCAAGACTTTATCAGCCTATGCGAGAGCTTGGAAGAAAACCCGCGAAATGAACAAATTTGGCGAGAACTCTTCGGACACTATCTTGACAGCTATATATGCACAGTGGTTATCAAGCGCACCATCAGGCTAAGAGGCATCAAGTCTGAATACTTAGCTTGGGTGATGTAGCATGTTTGGTTTAATACTTTGGCTTATAGCATTTGCGGGTGCTGCTGGAATGGTTGCTAAGGGGATAATGGACGCTGAAGATTACATAGACAGCGAAGACTACGAACATGGGGACTATGATTTTAACTTTGACGATCACGAGGAAGAGCACATCACTATACTGCGACACTACCCTGACGGAACCATCGAGATCCAAGAATAACCCTCTTTTTTCTTTTTGGAGGGTGATTGGCTTGAAAGATTTGGATCTTAAAGACATAGTTAGAAGACTGGACGATATAGAAAAGAAGCTTGAGATTGGAAAGATAATCCTTGAGGATAGGAAAGAAGTTGCAAGAAACGGTGAGTTAGAGAATCGTGTTTATTATTCAACGCCAGATGGGGGAGTCATTAAAACTACTAAGCTAAGAATTTACTGCGACTTGTGCGGTAGGCGAAACGAAAACTTTGATTCTTGTGTGGCTTGCGGGAAGCAGCTTTGTAGCGAGTGCTCTATAATCTTTGAAGGCAAGGTTCTGTGCCAAGAATGTATAGAAACCATGTACCCGTTGAGTAAAGACGAGTTCAAATTTCTTAAGGCAATAGCCAGCGGTATTAAAGATCCTGCCAAGGTCGCAACTGTCACCGGAACTAAGAGAGAGTTAATTGGTAAGTGCATAAAAAGCCTTGAAGGAAAAGGGCTTATCCAAAAAGAAGGGTTCTTCCCGTTCTACGAGCTAGAAATACTCGACAAAGGTATAGAAGTGATTGCAGCATACGAGCAAGTTTTCCGAAACCACAAGGACATAGCTGCATTTGAAGAAGCACTGGAGGCAACATTAAATGAAAACCTATGAGCTTATTGTTCTAAGCATAATTTTGCTAGGCATTTCACTCTTTGGGCTCGGAGTAGCTCTTTACATTTTTCAGCTTATGGAGAAATACAACGTTGAATGGCAGGTCGAATTAGCATTCGCTGGTCTTCTGTTAGTCATCATTGCTCTAACGTTCTCAAAAATAATGGTCAAGGTGAAGTATTATGGATAGCTCAGAGATGGAATGGGCACAAGAGACTATGGAGCTAGCTGGTAAAGTTCCATACGTCAACAAGGATCTTCTTGAAAGGCTTATGCTTGTCTATGCGGTGGAAGATGGCGAAAAGGAGAAAATAAGAGAAGAAATAAACTCCATGGTTAACAGTTTCTCGTACAGACTCTTTTTCTCTAAAAAGCCTGTCCTAGAATGCCCAGACAGGGAAGAAGCAATAGGCGAAATAGAACTAGGCAAGGTAATGCAGGGTGATAGGATCCTCGGTAGTTTTGGCTTAAGTAGAGAAGAAC
This sequence comes from Candidatus Aenigmatarchaeota archaeon, assembly GCA_039000425.1. Taxonomy (GTDB): domain Archaea; phylum Aenigmatarchaeota; class Aenigmatarchaeia; order CG10238-14; family SCSR01; genus JAVZGQ01. The sequence goes on along the minus strand of JAWBPV010000013.1, from coordinate 4,578 downwards.
TAAACCAGCATGTCCTCGTCACTGGCAGGAGCGGGTGCGGGAAGACTACCTTAATAATCCAAATAATTCGGAGCCTTCTCAGCAGAGGCATACCTTTCTTGGTCTTAGACTACAAGATGGATTACAGGCATCTTATCAGGATATACCCGCAGCTTGTGGTGCTAAACTGGAGAGACCTGCAGATAAACCCGCTACAACCACCGCCGGGCGTAAGCTTTCGCGAATGGAAGCAGCAGTTCCTAAACATTTTCGGCCATGTGCAGGGCATATGGCACGGGAGCACTCAGTACCTGCTTGAGGCTATAGATGAAGTGTACGAGGAAAAGGAGAGAATACCTAGGATTGAAGAAGTCTACAAGAAGATTGTCGAGGCTAACGAGAGCAGCAGGAAAATGCAGGAGTATGCCAGCGTAGTTGAGACAAGACTGTACGGTATGCTCAGCAAGCTAGGCAAGACGATAAACAACGAGAGTACGCTGATAGATATAGAGAAGCTACTGCAAATGCCAGTAGTGCTAGAGCTCCACGGCTTGGGAAGGGACGAAGCTACTTTCCTCGCGCTATGGTTCTTTTACTGGATATATGCATACAGGAGGGCTAAAGCAATCAGAGGAAGACTTCTTCATGTCTTGATAATAGACGAGGCTAAGAGGGTATTCACAGCAAGCGAGCAATACAGTCAGACAACAACAGAATATTCGGGCATACCTCCACAAGACCTCATCTGTGACGAAATAAGGGAATACTCGGAAGCAATAATCGCCAGTGACCAGGAGCCGACAAAACTGTCAAACTCGCTCAAGGCAAACACGTACACGAAAATAACTGGCTTCTTGGGCAACGGAAGAGACATTGACGACATAGCTGAGGCAATGGACCTAAGCGAGGAAGAGAGGGAAGTTTTAACCAAGCTAGAGCGGGGCGAGTGGCTAGTAAAGCTTGCAGGCAGATACACTAAGCCGTTCATGATCAAGACAGAAGACTTCCCTCTGAAAAAAGATGTGAACGACCAGAAGCTAAGTGAGAGGATGCAGCCAGTTCTTGAAAAGCTGAAGGTCAAAGAAAAGCCTGTAGAATCTAAGAAAGCTGAAATGCCTTTCCTATCAGAAGATGCTTGGAAGCTTCTGGTAAACATAAACGCCCACCCGTTCAACGGCATAGCTGGAAGGGCTAAAGAACTTGGGTTTTCTCCTTCAAGAGTTGAAAGGGCAAAGAACGAACTGCTCAGTAGAGGCTTTGTCGTCCAAGTTGAGGTCTCACTCAGCAAAAGAAGGCCTACATCTTTCCTGGTGTTGACTGCTTCGGCTCTAAGCTTCTTAGAGGCGCGAAGCGTAGAAACAAAGGCCTGGCACTACATAGGGCATGTAGGGTTTGAGCATATGCTGTATGCAGTACTAATCAAGTCTTCCATGCAGAAGTTGGGCTACAGAGCTTTGCTGGAAGTAAACCTCGGCCAGAGGAGGCTAGACGTACTCGCGGAAAGGAACGGAAGAAAGCTGGCTTTTGAAGTACAGTTGGATCCCGGTAAAGACTTGGAGGCCAAGCTTATCATAGCTGAGTCGGTGGATGTGCTGTACCTAGTGACGAGTAAGCAGTTGTTTGCAGCTGTAAGAGAAAAGCTCGGCAACTTGCCCAGAAATGTTAGGCTATACTCGATAGACGTACTGCTTGAGAAGATGCGCTATTCGATAGAAAAATATTCCAGAATAATTTCCTCTAAGCAGAATAAACAAGAATCAACGGGATTTTTGGAGAATCAATTTGTTTCAAGTCATTCTGGAAGAAAGGAGCTAGGAGGGAAGAATACTGGGCAGAGATGAAAAGCTGGACGAGTTGATAAGGCTTCTCAAAAAGCTGGTAGAGGGAAGGTATGCAAGAGGTGCTTACAGAGGTTCTGGTGCTTACAGGCTGCAGCTGCCTAAGGCCTATGGAGGCAGGCAAGCAGTACAGGCCTACAACCAGCCTAAGCCAATGCAGAGCCAAGAGCAAAGCTTCAAGCCAAAGATAGAGAGGCAAAGCTACAGCAGCGGCAAGGTCTGGACAGAGCCGACACCCTACAGGCCAGAGAAGGAACGGATTGTATACGATCCAGAAGTTAAAACGTTGCTCAAGAGAATTGAGGATCGCTTAGCAAACCTAGAGCCAGACACTGAGCAGTTGTTGCAGGCTATTAGGAAGCACCCAGAACTATACGACGAGCTTTCAGACGTGCTGATGAGAAGGATGTTAGAAGATTCTGAGAGGCTTGAGGCTGCCTTTCTGCAAGAAAAGCAGGAAGAAAGCAGGGCAGAGGATCAAAGTGAGGATAAGGCGGCAGTAGATTACGCAGAAGATACGAATGAACTGCTAGAAACAGAACCTACTGAAAGCGACATGCAGGAAGAAAAAGAAGAGCCTGAAAATGTTGAAGAATTACAAGACGCTGAACAATTACCAGCAGAAGCGATACCAGAAGAGACGATGATCGAAGTTGAACCAATGGAGAGCGCAGCAAACGAAGAGGTTAGCGAAGATGACGAATTCTGGCGAGACCTGTACCTTGAGAATGAGGCTGATGTCCTTAGGGAAATGCGGGCTGAAGAGGAATTGGAAGCAAACGCAGACAAGGCAGTAGAAGAGATAACAAGTCAAGACCTTTCTGAGCTTGAGGCCGAACTCTACACAGAAATAGCAGAAGATGATGCCGAAGCAGAGGAAGGGGTGGAAAGCAGCTAAAAGGATCTACGATGGTTTGCCCTAACTGCGGAAGCAAGAAGGTCTGGAAGGACGGTATACGTTACACCAACTATGGCAGCGTGCAACGCTACCTCTGCAGGGAATGCGGCTATAGGTTCAGCGAGAGAACCGACAAGCATAGGGCAACGAAAGAATTTTTTAACAAGTTTGTCAAAGATCTAGATTGCCAAGTAGGTGATGAGGAAAGAGCTTGCGTCTCCTTGGCGGGGACGAAAAACTTGGCCGTAGAACCGCAGGAAGAAAAGCGGGCTGCGGGGGCCACTAGCGAGGCTGAAGCAGCAATAACTGGGCGGCTAGTAGAATATGCATGGCGTGAGAAAAAGCGAGGCCTGTGCGAAGCAACAATTAAGCAGCGCATCTACAAGCTCAAGCGACTGGTGAGGAGAGGGGCAAACCTGCTAAACCCAGAAAGCGTTTCTGCAGTCCTAGCGTCAAGCGACCTCTCAGCGGAATACAAGAAGGCTTTCATAGTCGCATACAAAAGCTTTGCTAAGACGTTTGGCCTTGCCTGGGAACCGCCTAGGGTTAGGGCAGAGAGAAAGGTACCGTTCATTCCTACAGAGGCAGAGATAGACACGCTGATAGCAGGGTGTGGGAAAAGGACAGCTGCCTTCTTACAGGTGTTGAAGGACACAGGTGCAAGGGGCTCGGAAGCATGCAGGCTAAAGTGGCAAGACGTGGACGAGAAGACAAACACCTTGAGGATCAACAACCCGACTAAAGGCAGCATGGCCAGGGTAGTCAAAGTTACGCCTAAAACCATAGCAATGATAAACAGCCTGCCGAAAAACAGCGAGTACATATTCAACACGAACATCTCAACCATACGCAAGAACTTCACCAAGCAGAGGAACAAGCTTGCTTCTAAGCTACAGAACCCTAGGCTGAGGCAGATACACCTGCACACTATTAGGCACTGGAAGGCAACAATGGAGTACTACAAGACAAAGAACATAAAGTATGTCCAGTACCTGTTAGGGCACAAGAAGATCGAGAACACGGACATATACACGCACCTGATAAGCTTTGAAGGCGATGAGTGGCATGTGGCAGTTGCCAGAAGCCTAGAAGAAGAGAAAAAGCTAATAGAGGTCGGCTTCGAATTTGTCAGGTACAGCGAGAAGGACGAAGTGGCTATATACAGGAAAAGAAAGTAGAATGTCTCAGTGGGCCGGTAGTCTAGCTCGGTTAGGACATCCGCTTGACGTGCGGAAGGTCACCGGTTCAAATCCGGTCCGGCCCATCAAACGTTTTTGTGTTGAAAGTGAAGATTATTGAGTTCTGTTTTGCAAGTTTTTCTGGGCGACTTACCAGTGATTGTTTTGTCTACATGCCCGGCTAAAAGTGGAGGCAAAATAGGATGGGGGTCTGTTCGTTTAGCTCCTCATCGCATAAGATCAGACTGGGACGGCTCTATCATCCCCTAGCTTGATTTGTGCGTCCTTGAAAATAAACCTTTTTAAGGCCTTTAAAAGGGTGCTTATGGCAGCTTGTCTTTTATAGAGGATCCGTAATATAACCAGTTGGTGAGAGATTGGTTAAACTTTTAGGCGTTGTTGGGAGCCCGAGGAAGGGTGGGAACACTGAGTTTTTAGTTAAGGAGGTTTTGAAGGCTGCTGAAGGTGAGGGGGCTATAGTCGAGCTGATACATTTAGCTGATTTTGATTTGAAGCCTTGTAGTGGTTGTGGGGCGTGTTTTAAAACCAGAAACTGCGCAATAGAGGATGATGTTGAAAAAATATTTGATATGATTAAGGTTGTAGACGGCGTGATTATCGGAAGCCCTGTTTATTTTCAAAGTGTTAACGCACAAACTAAAACTTTCATTGATAGGGTTGGATT
>JAWBPV010000012.1:0-25249 GCA_039000425.1 Candidatus Aenigmatarchaeota archaeon | reverse complement strand
AGGTTGTGGAAGCGGCTTAGCCATATGGCAATAGATGCATCTAGGAGTATCGTCACCGCGGAGACAACTATGATGAGTAATAGGGTTCTCCTATTTTTCAGTAGGAATTTGACTAAAGAATTTAGCATTGCAGGGTTTTTCCTGTATGATATTTGTCATTCTCTCTACTATGTCTAAAAGGGTATTTATTGGTTTTAATAATGAGCCTAAGCCAGAGAATATCGCCTTAAGGTTTTCGATATCTTCATGTTTAATAGCCCTTATCAAGAGGGCTGAAAAAATATATGTGGCGAGGAATATTGCTCCTCCAATTACTAGCTCAATCCAGTAAGCTGATGCTACAATATTTACTGCTAGAAATGTTGTTATCGCTGCTGTTGATGAAGCGATAAGTATCTTCGTGTTTTCTCTTATGTTTACTCTTGTTTCATAGCGTTTCCAAATCATATGTAGCCCTAGAAATAGGCTAGGTATTCCCGCCGTAATTTGAGTAATTATTAAGCCGATTATCCCCATTAAGGGAATCAGCATGTAAGCCATCGGCACCCCAAAGGCGAGAGTTATTAGACTTAGCTTCATTAATGTTTTTGTCTCTCCAACACCAGCCAGTAGGTTTCCGGCGATTAAACCTCCAAATATTACGAAGAGATTGTTTGCAACGTATAGTGTTAGGTAGAATGGCGCGTATACCCATTTCTCCCCGAATAATGTGCTTATCATCTGCTTTGAGAGCGCCATTACAGCCATTGTCGCCGGAACCAGTAGCATAGCCGTATACTTGGCTGCTGACTGGAAGACCATTTGAAGCAAACTGTTTTCGTCTTGCGGGTTAATCTTTGAGAAGGCTGGGAATAATACTGTGGATATTGGTATTGTAAAGAATGTGAGAACTGTTGCGAACTGCGTTGCAACGTGATAGTTGCCGATCATCGCATCTGTACAGTAGATGGCCATTAAGAAAGCGTAGAATTGCGCTAGAAATCCGCCTATTATATGTGAGATTGAGAATGGGACTCCGTACTGTAGCATCTCTTTCAGCGTTTCTAAAGTTCTCGTCTCTTCGGTGTTTCTTATTTTTGAGTTTTTGGTTAATATTAGGTATAGGAGTGCTAGGCTTACTGCGGCCGCTGTTAAAAATGATGCTGTGTAGCCTATTGTTGCTCCTAAGGAGCTTAGTCCAATCCACACAAGTATTGGTGATATGACCGTTTTAGCTATTGCTTGGCATATGTTTGTTAGGCTGTTTAGCTCCATTCTCTCGAAGCCTATGAAGCTCGATTGCGAGGCTGTTAGCAGCGCTCCCGTGAAGATTGTTGTGGACGCTATCGCTATTAACGTTGATGATTTAGGTCTCCCGAATATTTCTGCCGCTATAAAGTTTGAGAGAGCTACCGCGATAATCGCAAGCGTCAATCCGGAGAATGCTTCAAAAAGTAAGCCAGCCTTAATTACTCTGTGTATATCTCCCCTCCTATTTTGCGCCCTTAGGGTTGCTGTAAATTTTATTATTGCGGAGTTTACCCCCCAATCCCTAAATAAAACCATCATGTAGGATGGAATTAAAGCGACAGAATACAGACCATATTCTTCAGGAGTCATGAGCTGAGCTAGGATTATTGTGCCTAAAGCCATTATAACCGTGGAGGCTGTTACGCCCAAAAAAAGATAGAAGCTTCCAGCGGCCGATGTTTTGCCTATTTCTAGGGCTTTATCCATCAATTTCACTTCTGTCTTTCTGTGGTCGGTTATTTGCTTTTTGATCCAAGTCGTTCTGCTGAGTTCTGTTAAAGCAAATTTGTTGGAAACCTCATTTTTGTGTATTTTTGTTGTTGGGTTCATTATCCTTAACAGTGGCTATCAAAGTATGCGTGTGATCTCTTTAACCCTTCTTATTAGGTCTGAAAAGTGGAAAGAAATTACAGGAAACTTGCATTTGAATGGGGGAGATGGACCATAAACAAGGCGTCTTTTTAGAGTCTTATTTATATGTTTTAGATTCCACCAGTATGCTTTTAATAATGATTTTTTGGTTTCCGTTTTTCCTAAAACAAACCATGTTGCGTCTATTAAAAAAGTGGAGAGAAGTCGAGGTAGAGTAAAATGAAGGATAGCGCCACGGATGCGCGACCTATTTGCCATATACTCTAAATAACCAATTTGATTTTTTTCCAGCTGATTAAGGGTTGCTTGTCCTACATGATAGATTATGGAATGGGGGGTATAAACCACTTTATAGCCATGTTTACGAATTCTATAGCATAAATCAATATCTTCCCAGAAAATAAAATAATCGGAATCGAATAACCCCGATTTAGCCAGCGCCTCTCTTCTTAGCACCATCGCTCCACCAATATAGTCCAAGTTTTCTATGATTTTATCATATTGCCCTTTATCAATCTCCTTCCCTCCAATAACCTTGACACGTCCACAAAGGTAGAGATCACCACCTATACCATCAATTAAATTCTTTGTTCCCAATACAAGACGTTTAAATCCAGTTAAGCCTACTTTTTTATCCGATTCCATTATTTTGATTATTGGGTTGAGCCAGTTTGGATCAACAGCCATATCATTGCTCAGCAAGGCTATATACTTTCCTTTTGATGCTCTTATGCCTGCGTTGAAGCCTTCGGAAAAGCCGAGATTAGTTTTGTTCCTGATTATTTTTATTTTTGGATAATTTTTGGCAACAAAATCCACGCTTCCGTCTATCGACCCGTTGTCTACGAATATTATTTCTAAGTTCGGATAATTGCTGTTTAAAACCGAGTCTAAACACTCTTTTATAATGTCTCCTAAGTATTTTAACCCGTTATAGTTCAAAATAACAACAGAAACCAAAGGAAAATTCCGCATATTGGTATACTCCATGAGGACATAAATGGAATCTAAGAGCAGGCATTTAATCCTAAAAATTTATAAGAGTCGACGAACTTTACGTTGGGGAATTTTTTGAGGCTAAATTCATAGACTCCCTTGTTCTTGTAATATGAGTTTGGGTAGAGGTAAGTTTCTTTTCCAAGAATGGCAGCTAAAATTGCGTTGTGGAGCCTGTCAGTGTAGATTTGACGTGCGCCCCATATGATATTAACGTAATCGTTGAATTTGGGTAGGTGTATTATGTCTCCGAAAAGGATTTTTGTTTTACTACTAATCATTTTGTCAATTTTCCACATAACGATCGACTCACGATCTTTTCTTGGTGCGATCAAAATGTAAGCTTCTCTTTGATATTTATCCTGAAGTTGGAAATCCTCTTTTGATAAATATAGAGATGTGTCTGGTGATAGGTAGATGTGAACGTTTCTGGGGAAAACCATTGAGTTCAGAAGATCATAACTGTACTTTTCTCGACAAAAAATATGAATTTCATTTTTTATCTTACTAAGGAATGAGGAGAAATGTGTTGAAGAAAAATAGAAGGATTGCGGCGCAATAATAATTTTAGAGTATGGTTTGTTATGAACCACTTGGAAAACAGTGTGCATTATATGATACTCCTTCCAGATATCATTTAAGTATGCCCCTCCTCTAAGTAAAAAAATGGTTGAGGAAGTGTTAGGAATTAAACGCCTTTTTCTATTCATTTGGTTGTTAATGAAACTTGTGGCAGAAGATATTACGCGCAAGCTTTCTTTTTTTAATACTTTCAGTTTATTATTTAGAAGCTTTCTATGAACATAATTGCTTACTTGATTAAAAAATGACGATTCTAATCTTAGGTGGAACAACCTATAGCGGATGTTTAATTCTTTCAGCTTTTTTTCCATGCCCATTACAATTAATTGGTCACCCTTACTCCCAGACGGATGAATTACTAGGAATTCTTCATTATTATAATTTAGTAGCAATTTTTGGAATTCATCCAAGTTAAATCGCGCCCTCTGCAAAGCTTATCTTGGAAAAATATTTTTGGCTAAGGGGCGTAATAGTTTAGCCGTTGCTTGTCGCAAATTCTTTGGTGATCTATAATATACATAAAACAAAGCCCATTTAGCACTAAATCTTTTTTCGAGATTTTTAATACTTTTTACGATATTAAAATCTCTAAACCATTCAAAGAAAACCTTTGAGTTATAAAGGTCGTGATTTATTTCCTTCGGTATGTGCATTTGAATATCTCGCCATAATAAGAAATCTGTTAAGTCTTTAATAACATGGCCTTGAGTTATGTCTAGCTTGAGCCTTTCAAAGAAATCGTCATCTATTTTGAAACCATGCTCATTTGGGTCTATACCTTCTAATGTTAACGCAGTGATTGTTCTCCGACATTTTTCACATCGATTACAATTAAAACTGCGGAATTGAGAATAACATACCCTTAATTGAAAATTGTTATTTTTCAAAAATTCCTTCAATAGTTTTCTAATCTTTTTTTGCCTACTTAACCTATAGCCGTCGTGATATATCTTTACATTCGCCCACCTGATCTTATTGTCTACTAACCAATGCGAGCCCCAAGCATACCATTCTGGAGCTATCGACGATGCGATTAACAATCTATTAATTCGCTTTACAACAGTTAATGGAGCACACAAACCCAATAAAGATATTCCGTGATGAAAACCTCCCCACCAGGAACCTGTTATGAATCGTCCGAATTCAACATTTAATGACCCCTCGTTTATGAACTCATGCAGATTTGTCTTGACAAAGTTTATTTCAACTATTTCCTGCCTTGCGAAGCTTTCATAGTAGTCCTTAACTTTTTTCCAGAAATCTTCATAACTAATGGGAATGTCGGCTCCCCATATCATTATTAAACTAGGTTTTTTCTCCCTATGCTTAATATAAGAAGCAAATGAATCGACACCTCCACTAAACAGTAGACCCACATTTTTCATTTGAAAATTATTGGAAACTAGCTTCTCAACATATATTTTAGTGGAAAAAGGAAGTTTGGGGTACCACCTTTTAAATACAAGCCTAACATTCTCTAAAGCCTCAAAATAAGACTTATCCAACTTTCCAACATAAACATCCGCGCCAGTCGCCCAAGCAACAGTTACAACATTAGACAAAACAGGAATATTCAAGATGCTCTCATCAACGCCTGTAATATCAACATCATATTTTACCCAAAAACTTTTTCGCCAAAAATACTTCTCAATATTCCTTGAACAAGATATGTTTGACAATAACAGACTCCTTTTCAAAACCTTAGGCTCTCCTATTCTAATTACTTTTGACAAAATCCAGCCCTCTCAAACGAAATTAATTATCCAAAAACATGCTATCCATTCGAAACCTTGTAAATTTGGCATCCACCATTCGAATATATAAGATTGATGTCGGATACGAAAGAAAGCTCTGTGATATTAAAGACGCGCCCACCCAGCGTTATAGCTACTCCTTCAATAACATTTAAATAACTTAAATACACCATATCTCCAGAGGATAATCTTGTCGTATTAGACAAATACTGGGCATACCGCAACATACCATAGCTACCCAATTCATGTGCAGACCAATCTTTATACACGTTCACAGCTTGAACGTTAACATGATCACGTAACCAAAAAGCACCATAAGCCTTCCATCCATTAACATACGCAAAAGTAACCATTAAAATCGAAGGGTCCATTCGATATTTGCTAAGAGGAACCGACCAGCTCTGAGCACCCGCGACCTCATAAACAAAACCCGTTTGAAAGAGAAAGTACGGCACTAACACAACAATCAACAAAATTGAAGTAGCAAACTCTGCTTTACGTTTGAATACCAATTGGCCAATAACTTCAGCTCCAATTACGCAGAGAGGAGCTAAGAAAAACAGAAGGATATGATAGAAACGTGTCATATTAAGTAGACTTGACATTCCGGGTACAAGTAAAAGTGCAGCTAAAAATATTAGTGCTATAAAAGTAAAGGCAAATCTTTCCTTGTTAAGATAAACTTTTGATTTCTTGGAAAGTAAACCGACAAAGCCTACAACTATTAATATCTGGGTGATGTTTGAAAATGCCCTACTAACAGCGTTCAAGATGGTCGGTGGGCTCTCCAACCATAGACTCATTAGAATATGCCGCTCTCTCGAACCAAGTTCAAAAAAATCTCCCAATCGACTGAAAATTTTATTGCCCGCGGATAAAAAGCTTTCAAAAATCGACATATTTGACGTGTAAATGTACCATGTAAACATTAAAACAAAAAACGTGGAAACCTTACTCACCGGTATATTTCTATTTGAGTATTTCAACATTTTTGTCAAAATTAAAAAGAACACTAGAAAGAAAAGAAAAATTCCAGCAAGGGAGTAATGCGAAATTATCAAAGCCCAGCTAAAAATAATAAAGCAAGCAGTTTTTTGAAGAAAACTTGCGTTTTTTTCCGAAATAGTCAGTAATAGCATGCCAAAAAATAATTCTCCGATCATTTGTCTATTTAAACCCAAAATTTCCGAATAAAATGTTCCCATCGACATGAAGAAGAAGGTCGCCGCAAAAGCACCATATTTACCAATATCTTCCCGCCATAACACGTACAAAATCAAAGGCACAAAAGAAAAAATTAAAGGATAAATAATTTTGAAAATCCATACCGCATCAACGTTCAAAATAATAGAATAAATTGTAGGAAGAATGGTGATGCTAAGCATTGAATTCAAGCTACCATATAAAATATCCCAAGTAGGGACAAAAACGGAATTCCATTGCTTGTTGTTTCTAGTAGTTTGGAAGATAAAATATTCCAAGTGTATATCTGCAAAACATACGTATTGGGTTATGAGGGAAGAATGGAAAAGAAGAGAAATAGCAATGAATAAAACAGCCAAAGGATAAAATTTTGAAGATATCAACTTCTTGAAAATCAAAGCCAGTAGAAATATTACTGAAATTGCTATTATCATAAAAAGCAAAATCAAATTATTTACAAAGATATTTACCCAAATTACACCAAAAATGCTTAGAATGGGAAGAAAAATTAGTAGTAGTGCGGATAGAGAAAATCGGGAAAAACTTCTATTAAAAAGTTTAGCATCTTCATTTCTTAAATAGGCTAAAACTCCTCCTACAAGGACAAAAATATTAAGAGCTATAACTAGAGGAACAAGAGAAAGTGGATAAAAAATGCCAGCAAGAGAAAGAATTTCATTCACTAAAAGTCCGATAAACATGAGAAAAGCGACGCTTAATCCCAAAGAAAAAAGTAGGATTTTAAGATTATCAAGATTATTCATTTTAGTCAACTGGATAGTAATGAAGCCTGGAATAAAAGTTAAATAAATAAATCCGATAAATTGTCTAACGATAGGAATGTCGAAAACCAGTGCAAAATCAACAATTAACTGTAAAACTGCTACAATAGCCAGAAAATCTTGTTTACCACAATTAATTGGCATAAATTCACCCGAGAATTTTGTCTTTCCACGCAGATTAAGACGCAACATTTATTACACGTCTCTTTTTTGGATATTACTCCCAACATGTTAAATTTTTTCGTAATTTTTCTTTGCAATAATATAACATAATATAATATTATTATACAGTTCTTAAATTAACAACATTTATTACACGCCTTCTTCCTAAACTTATTCCGAGAGTGTATGAGTAAAATGATGCACGATAATACCAATATTTTAACTAAGCAATTATTGAAATTTAAATCAGTTATAAAAAGTTTAATTGGAATGAAATTTTATGCATTACTTATGACTTTAATTATGCTTGCTGCAAATTTTTCTTCAATAACCGTAGCCTCATTTCTTGTAAAGAGCTTGTCTATACAAAATACAGGAAGAATTGTAACTGTGCTTCCGTTACATGTAGAAGGAAGGTTCATTAAAGACTCCAAAGGGAACATTATCCAACTTCGAGGAATAAATAAGCATGGCTTCGAAGCTTTTCCAGAAGGATGTTGGCAGACTCCGGAGGGCAACCTTATCTTTGGCGTATGGGATGCAAGGGTCGTAGCTGCGAATCTTGACGCCATTAAAAGCTGGGGATTAAACACTGTTCGTTCATACACTACTGCAGAATTTTGGATAAAAAACACAGGTAACCACAGACATATAATAAAACAGTTTGCTGAGCTTCTTGCAGCGCGGAATATGTATTTGATTTACACTTTTTGGCGTGCAGACGATGAATCTAATCAACAATTTCCTTTTCCCTCAAATACCCTTCCAGATAGAACTGCTTTCGTTGACTTATGGCGCAGTGTAGCAAGTGAACTCAAAAATTATCCTAATGTTATTTTTAGTTTATGGAACGAGCCAAATATAGGAAATTTAACTGACTGGGACCTTGCTGTGCAAGAGTGCATAAATGCCATCAGAGAAACAGGCGCTACTAACCTAATAATAGTTCAAAGAGATGCTTTTGGATATAACCTTAATGAACCACTTCCACTTAAAAATCAACCGCCAGCCTCTGGTGCAACCATGTGGTGGGTTGAAGGAAAAAACTGGACTGATCCATTAGGCAATCTCCTTTACGAATTTCATGTTTACCGTGGAGGAATACACAAATTCATTAATGGCACTAGAATAGACTGCTGGGAGTACGATGACCTTAAAATAGGCTACGGAAATTATTGTCTAATTGACTACGTGTTAAATATCTTAAATAAACCCGTGATTTGTGGGGAAATCGGTCCCAATATGTGGTGGACAGGAGAGGAATTGCAGCGTGAACTTGCATTTTATAACAACAGTTTGACGATTTTCAACGAATGGAAAATAAGCTATCTAGGGTTTTGGTGGTGGCCTACGTGGAAGCACGCACATTTAATAAATGGTCCCAATTATCAACCAAATCAAGCAGGAGAAATTCTAAAGTCAAGCACTAAGCATTAATCAAGGCATATCGCATGGCACTTATCTTTAAAGCGAACCTGCTATATTGCATTTAATTTAATATGATATAACAAGTTGTACTCTCTTGTGCAACTCCTGTTAAACTTCTCCGATTTTAACACAGAATTTTTATGTGTTGCAAATTTCGCTGTAAATTTGCAACAGCTTTTTGGCTATTACGTCACAAGAAAAGTTTTTAACGACCATGGCTCGACCATTTTTTCCAAATTTTCGCATTTCATCTTTGTTATCCAATAAATATTGTATACCTTCAGCGAGCTTGAGAGGATCATTGGGTGGAACAAGAATACCATTTTCATAATTCTTAATAATTTCAGGAATCGCTCCAACCTTTGTGGCTACAACAGGAGTTGCACAAGAAAGTGCCTCTAAATTTACCATTCCAAATAATTCAAAAAGAGATGGGCATGCTAGTATAGATGCTTTTTGGTACCATCTTATTAGCTCTTCTTGTTTGCATACGCCCAAGTATGTCACTCTATGAGAAGCATTCTTATTTATCTTATTGATTAACCCTAAACATTTTTTAAAATACCAAGGTCTACCTGGCGGCCCTATAACTATTAATTGGACTTTTGTTTTTATATAATTTAAAGCTTCGAGTAAGACGGACAATCCTTTATTTGGGTCAATTCTCCCAACAAACAATATTATATTCTCACTTTTAATCTCTTCAGAAGGTTTAAATTTTTTAACATCCACGGCATTAGGAACTACCTTGATTTGCGTTTCAGGTATACCCAAGTTAATAAGCCACTTAAGAAAACAATTCGCTTGAACTATATATACAGTAGCTATTTTTTTAAAAATACGTTTGGCCAAAGGATTTCTCCTATATGAATTATAAGTAAAGTGTAAACAATGACAATGAAAAACTTTAGGTTTATTAACGTTACATGAAAACAACGGAAAACTTAGATCCATGTCATTATGAAAATGTATAACATCATAGTTCCTAAACCTATCTAAAAACTTTCCTGGAATAAAGTTTACACGAAACAGTAATCCAATAGGAAGAAATGTTAACGCAGGAATTTTTATTACCTTTAATCCATTAATTTCTTCAATTCGTCCTTTTAAAAGGGGCATCAGTGACAATGGTTTTCTTGATTTATATAGATTGAATGTCAGGATATCAGTGGCTACTCCCATTTCCGAAAGTTTTAAAGAAATGTTTTCTATCAGTACTTCTGTTCCGCCAATAACGGGGTAATATGATGGAGTAACTTGTAATATTCTCATTTTTAATCAACTTTAGAGTCGTAAAAACTTTTTAATGTCCGTATTTGTCTATATGACCTTTAATAAAACCACAAACCCAAGCTATCCTTTTAAAGCTGTAATGTATAGGTAGTAAAAAGACTATTTTTCGGCGGGTCAACCGATAAGCATCAAAGGAATACAAAAGTCCAGCGAAAAAACCAGCAAGAGGGATCATTTTATACAACTTTAACATACCCCTTTTTTTATGATGCATATAGTGTGATCCGTAACCATACCAAAAATATTGATCCCAAAGCGCTTTCCATGTTCTACGACAAATTTCTTGAAATACTTCGTTAGTAACGCGAATAGACCAACCAGCAGCTTTTATTCGATATGACACCTCTCCATCTTCGGCAGCACCTTTAATGTTAACGTCAAAGCCTCCAACCTCTCTAATTGCTTTGACTCGCCAAATAGCTCCCTCAGTTGCAGCAAGTGAACCAATATTTGATATATTTGGACTTGAATGCACTGCTGCTACAACGTTTTCTAAATCTGCGACTAAACTGCCTTCGCGACGTATTCCATATCTACCCTCAGCGATTCCTACATGAGGGTTCTTATCCATGAATTCTACCTGTCTCCTTACATAAGAAGGCGATAATATAATGTCTCCATCAACCCAAATAATGTAATCGCCGTTAGCGTTTTCGACAACAATTTGCCTAGCTGCTCCTAGTCCTATGTTTTCTTTAAAAATTCTGTATTTTATGTCGCTTTTTGCAAGTTTATCTTTGATGATATGTAAGGTCTTATCTTTGCTAAAACCGTCAACAACGATTATTTCCATAAGTTCATGAGGGAAATCTTGACTGAGCACACTATTTATGGCATCGTTAATTGTAGCCTCACAGTTCTTTACGCACATTCCAATAGTGACCCTAATTTTATTCTTCATCTCCAATCCTTTCTATAATTTTTTATTATTTAATTCCGTTGAGAATGATTTCGACGGTGATAATTTGCATAATTTTTAATGAAGCCTAACCACCAAGCACTCATTTTGTAGATAAACTGAATAGGTAGTAAAAAGACTATTTTTCGGCGGGTCAACCGATAAGCATCAAAGGAATACAAAAGTCCGGATAGAAAAGCCGCTAGAGGGAACATATAATAAAGTTTCATTTCTCCCTTTCTTATATTATAAAAATCAGCAGCTCCGTATCCATACCAAAAATATTTTTTCCATAGATCTTTCCATGTTGATGGATATTTTTCGTAGAAAGTCGCATGGGATATGCAGATTAACCATCCCTTTTCTCTTATCCGTGATTCTACATCAATATCTTCATAGGCGCCCTTTATTTGATTATTAAAACCCCCTATTTCTCTAATGGCTTTGACGCGATAAATTGAACCTCCGGTTCCAGGGTTTATCTCAATAAATTTTCCAGCATATTTATTGGTGAAAACAAAAAAAGGAACATTTTCAAGGAAGGAAACATAACCTTCATAATTGTTAAGTCCATATTTTCCTTTGGCTATACCCACCGCCAAATTGTTCTCCATAAATTCAACTTGAGACTTCAAATAATCCTTTGAAAGTTTCATATCCCCATCAACCCAAACAATATACGTACCTTTAGCGTTATTTACTATAACATTTCTAGATGGTCCCAGCCCCTTCCATTTATGACGAAAAATTTTTATTCTAATACCCGTTTTGGATGCGTACTCTTTTATTATTGAGAAAGTTTCATCCACACTTCCATCATCAACGAATATTATCTCCATGAGTTCGCGCGGATAATCCTGATTCAAAATACTTTCAATGGTCTCCTTAATAGTAGAAGCGCAATTACGAACACATAAGCCAATAGTAACTATAGGCTTACTTTCCATAATAGTAACCTTCAATATTTTTTAATAGCTGGAACTGTTTAAAATATTTCAGATATCATCACCTTGAACTTGAATTTTTATCAAGTGGCTCCCCAAGATACTTAATCGACTAATTTTCCTTAGTACCTATGATTATTAAATAATTTGAAAATTTCATTAGGAATTTTTTAGCTGAAAAGCGATTTTCAATCTTTTCTATAACCCATAAAAGTAACGCGCCATGTTTATTAAACAATATATTGACTGGTGAACGATATTCAAAAAGAATATGACGCGGAAGAAATTCCTCCTCAAAAACACGAACTTCGGATAAACCTGCTTTTAGGAAAAGAGAAACAAGTCTTGATTTTGTGTTTTTGAAGACTCCCTTGTCTATAGGAAAATATAAAAGGCCAATTATTATCATTTGCGGATTATATGCATTGGCTTCCACAGCTACAACATTTCCCCCTTTTTTAGCAACTCGTTTCATTTCTAATATTACACGCTCTGAATCAGAAACATGATGAAGCAGATCCCTGGAATATACGATGTCAAATATATTCTCTCTGAACGGTAAATGTTCTGCATCACACGCGATAAATGAGATTTTTCCACAGTTAGTTTTCATTTTTAACAAAAATTTAGCTATCATTAAAGCCTTATATGATATATCAATAGCAACAACATGACGCACTTTTTTTGACATTAGCATAGTAAATGTTCCTTGCCCACATCCAACTTCCAATGCATAATCCGCGCTTAAATTAGAAGCATTAAGTATTGTCTCAGCTAATCTTTTATCATAGAAAACCGTAGGTAAACTTTCCAATAAGTGTAAGGCACGTTTTAAAGAAAAATATCTCCTATCGTAAAACTCTTTCTGTTTAATCTTCGAAATGGACAAAATTTTTGCCTCAAATTAAATTTTTGCTCTTAAGCAACTCCTCACTAATTAATACTCTTGAATCCTCGAGAGTTTCCCACATTAAAAATCTCTTACCCAATATACAAGAAAATAAGGCAGACAATAAAATGCAATTATCCTGAATAGCTTCAATAAAAAACAGTTTAAACTTTGGTATGAAAACTAACAAAAAAATAAAAGTAACTGTTAAATAAAAAAGTAGCTTCAAATTAGTAACGAGGATTAAACCTAAAACAAAAATTAGTGCAGGAAATATTAAAGGATTTATTAAGAAAATGAAAATTTCCGGAATGGCAATCCTTTTAGGAAGCAAAAGCTGCCTTGTTAATAAAAGCTTCAAAACTCTTATATAAATTCTGACGAGCTGACATGCTCTCCGAAATTTTGTTATGAGTTTTCCTCTCCACGTTATAGGAGGAAGTTCGTAACATTTAGCTTCTGGAACATATATAGTTCTGACACCCTTTTGAACAATATCTAACGCGGTACCTGAGTCGTCATTTTCTGAATTAAAACTTGTTAAAAACTCTTTCTTATAAGCACTAAATAACCCGTGAAAAAGTATCGTTGAATGTATCTTAGATTCTCCAAGTTTAATTATACCATACGTAAAATCTAAATAATTTTCCTCAGTCCGGATAAGTAGAGTTTTTCTGGGGCTTAGCAAAATTTGCCGCCCATTAATTGCTCCAACCGAGGGATCTAACAGAAAGGGTAAAGCTTTCTTTAAAATATCCGGAGACCAGAATGTATCTGCATCTGATACAATTATAATATCATATCTTGAGTGTTTTAAAGCTAAATTTAATGCTCCTACCTTTCCTCTTCGTTTTCCGTCACTTATAATTTTGATATTAAATTCAGGATGCTGATAAGAAAAGGTTAAAGCCTTCTGAAGAGTTGCATCAGTTGAACCATCATCAACAATAATTATCTCAACTTTCTCTTTTGGATAATCCACTTTACACAAATTTAGTAACTTAAAAAAAATAGTTTTTTCTTCATTATACGTTGGAATTATAATTGTAACAAATGGGAAAAATTCATCAATTTTTAACTGCCAAGGGTCAAGGGATTTAAACTTAAGGTATAAATAGTAAATTATAGGAACGCCAAAGTAAATTAAAGCAAGGAATAAAAAGAGAAATACAAAATCCATATTTTAAACGCCTTCTTCTTAGTATATTCCAGCATCTTTAATACGGAATGCACTTTTTACCATCCTTAACAACAATGATTCTCGCGGGTATTGAAGATGTCTTGGACCTAGGTCCACATAATAGTCAAATTCTTCTTTGGTCATATTTATATTTTTGAGAAACATGTCCATTACTGTTTCTGGACACTGTTCATCAGGTTCTTCCTCAAGTTTTCTTAGAGCTTCTTCTCGCGTCATTAACCCCGCCATAACGAGTCTAGCAAAAGTCAGCCTTTTCATCTCAAGACCTGGGAAACGTCGATTATGAATATACCTTTGGATCGGATGGATTGTACAGTCCATGTGTTCAGCGTTACTCGGTGAGACCCAACCAAGTTCTTGTGTTATCGTTTTATAGATAGTGTTATAATCCCAATCAATAAAATCTGCAAGATTAAAGTATGCGTAAGAAAACAATCTCCTTTGTTTAAAAAGCCAGAAGAGTAGCTGGCCTATTCCTCTTTGAATACTATATCCTCTGGAGCAAAATTTTTTGCATTTTTTGGCAATTATTTCCCCTTTAAGGACGCTTCTGATATGGGTTAGATCCCCTCCTTGGAACATCTCGCGAGCAAGCGGTAGTTCCGTCCTTAACGAAGTACCCTTAATGATTAATGGAATTCTATATTTTTCTGCGATTTCAAAAGTCGATGCTTGTATTGCTCTCATACAAACAGAGCAGAACCATCCAGTTTTTCTAATGAATAGAGCAAAAAGCTCATTTATTAATTTTGGATCAATTTTATAATATATGTGTTCGACCCCCATCTTTTCACAAGCTTTAGTGATGTTATTTTTGGCATAATTAGAGAGATATCCTATATCCAGCGTATATGCCAAACATTTTAATCCAAGCTTCTGTTGAGCCACGTATAATACGTAAGTACTATCTTTACCACCTGATAATGGAATTAGAGCATCAAACTTTCTACGCTTGCTTTTAGCTTGCTTGCAAATTTTATACAATATTTTTTCTCTTTCATGTTTCCGTAAGTTCCATTCCTTCCACCATCGATCATATTCTCGACAAACTGAACAAACCCCCCTATCATCAAAACGTATTCTAGGAAATGAGCTGGTTAAAACGCAGCGCGAGCAGATTCTAGAAGAATCTGCGCTCGGCATTCAAAACCCCTCATTTCTATTCATTCTACTCAATCTCGTTAAAGTCTAAAACCGATATTTTTGCAGACTTAATATATAGAGGAAAAAGTACTATACGTTTATCTATTTATGTAAAATTTCTCTTTTTTCTTCAAAAATTTTTTAAAGTTAATTGTATGAAGCATAAATTGACTTTTAAACTCTTTTAAAGCTCTCTCTTTTAAGGGCAGAAAGCTTGAAATGTCAACTTCGATTATGTTATGCCTAAAAAAGTTAAGAAAAGAATCAAAAAATGGGCCAATCCGCGCCATCTTATGTAAAATTTCATATTTATATATCGTTGGCTTTATGCCTAACCGTTCAATAGCTCTCATCACAACGCGTTTTGTTGCTACGTGATCTGGATGACTGTCCTTCTCGTATGGTAAATAAACTTCAGAAGCCGAGAAACTCTTTAAAACTTCAACGACTTTTTCCAAAGCATTATCCTCATTTTCATTAAGTGTTCCATCAATAAAATCAAGAAAAACAACGTTATTCTGGAGCACTCCCAAAATTTTAACGGCCTTTAAAACTTCGCTTTTCCTTATCTCCTTAACTTGCTCAGGCGATACATTATTATTTATTTCAAGACCTTTAAACAAAAATCTTCCATCAGTCATAATCACTATTAAAACTTTATAACCCTCAGCGATTTTTTTTGCAATTGTTCCGCCGCATCCTAAAGTTTCATCATCAGGATGCGGTGCGAAAAATATTGCAGTCTTTTTATCACCCATCTAGAATGGCTCTCTAGATTTAATTAAAACTCCGTTTTTAAAGAGAGTTTAAATTTTGACGCTAATTTGTTAATGGTGTTGCTCCATGTTAACCAATCATAAAATTTTCTAGTTAACCCCTTTTTTACAATTCTTATCTCAAAATTTCTCCTAAAATTACGAGTCCAGAACAATTTATATGGCTCGTTTCCTCTCATCATATCGTATTCTCTAAAACCCTTTTGTATGCTCTTCTCTAATAAAAACATAATTGTAAGGTTCCCAACAGAATAGCTGGAAAACTTTGGATCAAACCCTCCAAGATAATAGTAAATTTTATCCCCATATTCAAAAGTGTACTGCGTCGAAATGGGTTCACGATCAGCTAAGAGAAAGTATAGGCCCAGCCATCCTTTATCGGAAAAAGTTTTCGCAATTTCAAAGTGGAAATCGCGAAAGCGTAGATTATCCTTAAATGCTCCGCTTTCCCCTTCTTCAGTCCATCTCGCTTCGTGTAATTTCATAAAAATCTTCATAGCATCCATTACAGAAAAACCAGCTTCATCGTACCTTTTAAATTCTATATAGTAGTTTGCTTTAATTCTTCTTAAATATTTGTTTAAGTTTTGCCTCATGTTTTTACTCAACTTGCTACGCAGCGCATCAAATGTGGATGGCAGAGAAATGTAGGGGCATATGTTACAGACACGTTTGTTCAACCTTAACTTAAAAGGAACTTCTGAAAAGAGTCTATTGTGATAAGCGTCAGAGTTTGTTTCCGGAATTTCCTTAAGCTCTATCCAATCCCATTCAGCCACGCTGTTCAATAGATAATCCAATATGAACTTTATACATTCCATTTCTTTTTTCGAAATTATAAAATTGCTGTAATCGGAATGCCTAGCTCCAACAAATTCGACTTTTTTAATCGTGCCAAAGATTGGAAGTTTATATTTTGATAACATTAATGGGGCGATTGCTATAATTTCACCTTCATCCTCAACGGTTAACAACAATAATTTTCTTCCATCACTAAAGTGTTTCCACCATGTGGAAAGCCACTCCCACGTGAGGAAGACATTATCTCCTAAAACATTTCTCTTTAAAAGAAAGTTCCATGTGTCTCTCAAGCTTTGAAAGTCACTAACTTCTCTGATTTTCAAAATCAATCCCGACGTCAAATGAAGAACTAATCCTCACACATTACCTTTAAATAAAATGAGGCAACAACCTCTCTTACATTATCTTTAAGGCCCTTTTTAGGAAACTCTCTCGCTGCATAAAGATAGTCCCCCATAGCGGAAAAGTTCATGTTACCTAATCCCTCCCTAGAAGCCAATACTATTTGTTTTACGGATTTTGGCTCTATTCCCATAATATTTGCTGCTGCCGCGTCTAAAGCTACGGGATCCATGCTAGACATTACTAGATTCAATCTTTTAGTGTATTTTCCGCTAACAACCAAACCGTCAAGAACAACCAAATCGGTTTTAATCAGCTTATTGATTCCAACTATAGCCTCATTTAATGCCCGATGATAAACATATTTTCTTGGATAGGCGTTGCATCCAAACATATTCTTTAAAGCGCAGGTAATTTTAACATCATTCATGTATTTTGGCTTTGGAACATTAACAACAAGGTCAGCCTCATAAAAAAGTTCAGGTACATAAAACTTGAACCCCATATTGTTAACTTTAACATCCACAGTCCTGCCTTCATATTCGCTTAAGTTTACGAGTTTAATGTCCTTGTCTTTAGCTAGCTTATCATATCCAAGCATATGAAAAGCATGCTTACACTTCATGGCAGAGGCATCTGATTCCACAATAAAAATCTCAGAAGCTTCGGCAAAATGCTCTCTTAAGACGTCAATTAATATTCCGACAAAGTATGGATCAGTGACTTCCCCCGTTGAGGGATGATAATAATAGCACATGTTGGGTTTAATCACAATTTTGCTAACTTTCTTGCTAAAGTCAAAATTTATCAATTTAAGAGACTCTTCTACAGACTCCTTTAAAGCATTGTAATTAACTATTGGAACATGCACAAAACTCACTAAACTCATAGATAATCCATGTTTCTAAATTTTTAGTTAGCCTTTTTGGATTCATACGCTTGTGATATTATACGTAATGTTGTAAGTCCGTCCTCCGCTGAGGGTACAGGATTTTCATCATTCCTTAGGCAGTTTACAAAATATTTCAGCTCTAAATAGTAAGGGTCACAACCGCAAAGACCAATTTTCTTTTTAATGTCGCTCCAAACCCTAGTCCACACTCCGTGCTGAGAGAGATTTGCTGTTAAGCTTTTGGCCGTCCCGCAAATTTGTATAGACTGCATATAGTCCTTTGAAAACCAGCCAACCTTCACCGTTGCCAAAGGACCATTCTTAAATTTTAATACGCATGTAGCTGCGTCTTCTAAATCTAGATTAAACACGTACCCAAAATAGCACTTTATATAATCTACTTCGCCAAAAAACCAAGTTAACAAATCAATCATGTGCGATCCTAAATCCAATAGGGCTCCTCCACCAACAAGTTCTTTGTTAAACCACCAAGAAGAAACCGGTACAGGTCCAACTCTGTCGCTCCTTAGAGAAAACGGGCCGCCACTTACATTAGTAGCTTCTGCAATCTGAACCTGCCCAAAAAATCCGTTATTCAGTTTTTTATAAATCTCACGTATAACATGGTGAAACCTCAAATCATAACCAACCATTAGCTTAACATTACTTTTTTTCACGCAAGAAACAATTTTCTCTCCTTCTTCAACGTTACGGGCAAGTGGCTTCTCAAGAAATATGTCTTTTTCAGCTTCTGCAGCCTTAACAACACTTTCTAAATGGAGAAAATTGGGCAAACTTATGACTACAGCATCTAACCTATCATCCTTTAACAGCTCTTCATAATTTTTATAAACCTTTTTCATACCCATTTTCCGAGCATAGTTTAGGGCTTTTTCCGAAACATCCGCCACACCTACAACATTCACGCCTTTGAGGTGTAAGCTGTTTCGTAGATGAACCTTGCCTTGAAAGCCTAAACCAACAATTCCTAGATTAACTTTCTTCAAAAACCTCGCCCAATCGAATTTTTAATATTCCTATTAAGGACCTTCTATCCAATTTTTAAATTGTTCTTCAGCCTTGCGCGCAATTATAGATGAAGCCCCTTTTACTAAATCTACTAAAAAAGGGTGCTTCAAAATTTTTAGAGTATAAAAACCCCGCATCTTTAAACAGCTATCTATATATTTCTTTGCTTTAACCAGATCTTGCTCTGAAAGTTTGTCAGTTCGCATAACTGCGTTTTTTAAGGTATATTTTGAGGGGTCTTTACATGATATCCAGCCGTTATTTTCCGCGATTTCATAAAGCTTTGTTCCTGGATAAGGGGTGATAATAGTAAACTGCACATAATCAGCATTCAATTCTATGGCAAATTTATAAGATTTCCAAATAGAAAGTTTTGTTTCATTTGGTAAACCTACTATAAAAAAAGCTGCAGTTTTGATCCCTACATTTTTTGCTGCTTTAAAAACTCTCTTAATAGTATCCACTTTAACTCCCTTTTTACCAATTGTAGATAAAATTTCAGGGTCTCCACTCTCGACACCTAAATGAAGCTCAACGCATCCAGCTTTTTTCATTTTAAGCAGCAACTTTTCAGATAATTTATCTACTCTAGTTTCACATATCCAGTGAATGTTTAATTTATGATCTAGTATGCTATCGCAAATTTCTTCCGCCCTTTCCATGTTAAAAGTAAAAACTTGATCTTTGAATAGAATGCTTTTAACACCGAACTTATCCACAACGTATTGAAGTTCATCTATAACATTTTCGCAACTTCGAGCTCGCCAAATATTCCCATATGCAATAGGATAAGGACAATAAATACAGTTATATGGGCATCCTCTACTTGTAAACATTGTTATAAAGGGTCTTTTAGGCAATCTATCATAATAGTATCTTTTTATAGGGAGATGATGATAAGCCGGGAAGGGCAGTTTGTCAAGATCCAGGTCTAATTGCCGTTTAGGATTTCTTATAATAAATCCATCATCTCTATATATTATTCCATTCACATTTTTTAAACTATTATTCTCCAAGGCTTTTAATAACTCTAAAATGACAAACTCTATTTCACTCTGTATTACAATATCAACAGACGAGTTATTCAGTGCTATCTCAGGCAATACTGATAATAGTGAACCTGTTACACCTATGACTGAGTTACGCATCCTCTTTTTAATGGCATTAATGACACTTAAGTCGTAAGATAATGTTAATGCGGAAGTATTAACAACAACAAAAGATGAATCCTTAATATTAGAAACTCTGTGCAATAATCCCTTCCAATCGAGGTTCAAAGCTGGTGCATCTATTATTTCAAATTCGAATCCATTCTTTTCTAAAAC
Source organism: Candidatus Aenigmatarchaeota archaeon (assembly GCA_039000425.1). GTDB lineage: Archaea > Aenigmatarchaeota > Aenigmatarchaeia > CG10238-14 > SCSR01 > JAVZGQ01. Next base: position 4,928 of record JAWBPV010000012.1, on the reverse strand, counting down.
AGCACCAGCATAAGCAAAGTCAAGTGGAGGAAATAGCGTATTTGGAGGTGCTAATGTCCCAAACTTACCCGCCTGATCCCTCGTAACCCACAAACCACGAGGGAAAGGAGGTTCTATAAGAATAGTTTTCATCCTCTTCACCTAAAAATACTTTCACGTTAAACTCAAAATTCCTAACAAAGTTAGACCAATAAGAGAGTTTTCATTTTTATTGAGAACCTTCATATGGAAGAGCAAATTATGTTTCAAAGGATCGTGAGAATCGTCATTTTCTCATACCTGTAACATACGCGTATACTTCCAAATGCTGAAAATACGCTTATTGAAACTTACTTGCGAAGCAACTTTCACAAAACGGTGTTGATGAACCATCAATAATTTGGGTTCGAAGCCGTTTATAACGTTCTGAAAACCATATTTCATGAAATGCTTGTTTGGTTAAGTCGCCCATCTGATAATGCGCATATTCTTCTCGTGGTATAATCTCGTAAATAGGGTAACATGGCAAAACTTTACCATCAAAAGTTATGTAACAAGATCTCGGTGCTACACACCTGCATTTTAAGTGATCTAAACATCCAACCACCTTCACTTTTGTGCCTGAAAATATTTCATCTGACATTGCATCAAACAATTTGCTTTTCCAATAATTTTCGCCTGGCACAACTTGTTTCATAAAAACTATGGCATTTACCCCTAACTCTTCGGCAGCTTTAATCATTTCAGGTATTTCGTGAACGTTTTCTTCGCAAATTGTTGAGTTTAAAATAATCGTCGGTTTATCAGCTTTCATTTTCTTCTTCAGATCTAAAAGTAACTTTATATTTTCAACAACTTTTTCAAAGACTGCGCCTACTCTTATATTTTCGAAGGTTTCCTTGCTAGCCCCATCAAACGAGACCACGAGTGTATCGAGTCTAGAATCAATAATATCTTTTAAAATTTCATCATCCACTTTCGTCAAGTTTGTATCCATCATAACATTTAGGCCTTTCTTCTTAGCGTATCTCACCATCAAAATTATATTAGGGTTCATGAATGGTTCTCCAAGTCCAGTTATGTTAATTGCTTGAGTTGCATAAATTGGACGCCTCAGCTGATCTATAATAGACTTGAACAAATCAAACTGCATGTCCTCGCTGACTCCAGACTCTATTCTTGACCTTATACATGTTTTGCACTTCAAATTACATTTGGTAGTAGGCTCAATCTGAACGTAGCTTGGAAAAAGATAAACTGAGCGAATTAAAAGCTGGATTTTCCAAATTTGCTTGAAGGGAATCTTATATTTCAACTTACCTTTTCCTCCACTCTTTTTAGCCATATTTCTTTCCAAAGGAAAAAGCATGTTCTTTGACATCCTTTATGAGCTGTACCATCGCAATAAACTCCTTCCAAAATAACAGTATTAGGCATTAACACTATTTCTCCAGTTGCATCCACTGTAATTTTTCCAACACGTTTTAAAACCCTAAATCGTTTACCGCAAAACTTTAACATCTCAGGCATAAACTCTAACCCACGATTTCTACCTTTAAAATCAAGAGTTTCAAGTATATCCTCTTTACTTTTAACCTCAACAATTTCTCCAGGTTTTAAATTTAAAACTTCAACAGGCGTAATTCTTTTTTTACCCTTTAATTGAAATTTACTTGACTTTATAAGTTGACTGACTTTAAACTTTATTAGTTGAGTAATTTTTGTTAAACTTTTAATCCCTCCACCTTCTTCAGAATTTATTTCCCAAAAGTAATGCCAAAAATTCCAAGCTTTAATTGGAGTAGTGGCTTTGATTAAACTTGTTGCTTGACAATTGGGTATTTTTACGTTAAAAATATTAACTTGACCTTTAAATCGCTCACTATCTTTAGAATTTATTCTTTTCAACCATATTTCTCTCCACAATAAGGGACAGGACTTACCACAACCACCATGATACTCTCCTGTACAAATCGCTCCATCAAGAATCACCGCATCCTTAATTCGCCGAAGACCCCCTATTCCCTCAATTATCAATTTATTAACCCGTCTAAGAACCTTAAACCTTTTGCCACAATATCTTTGCATTTCTGTTGTAAACGCTAAGCCTTTATAAGCGCCGCTTTCGTCTAAGGTTAAAAATATTTCACTTTGATCCTTAACTTCGACGATTTCTCCAGGCTTAAGCTTTAGCTTTGGTTCGCTACGCTGTTTTTTTGAAAAGACCTTAAATTTTAGCAACTTTCATCCAACCATTACTAGAGGTAGTGCATCAAAAAGTGAACCGAGTATTTTATCCCTAACTTTACAAAAACCTCTATTGGTAGATAAGAAGATTGTAAATGAAAACAAACTTCCCTTTCCAATCATAACCCTAACCCTCGGCCATAATATAGGTTTCCACCTTCTCATAAAAGGAAGATTTGTCTGAAAATCTATTTTTTCAACTTCTCCACGATCAAAAAAATCTTTAATGGCAACATTTATCACATATATTCCCGGGTAGAAATTTTTAAATTCATTGTTAAAGGAAGTTTTGACGATGTATCCTATATTTTTAAATTGAAGAGTAAAGGCATAAGACGCCAGAACGTTATTTATCTTTAAGAACCAAACCCTCCATTTTAAATCCGGAACTTTTCCATTTAAGTATACTGTCCCTCTCCAAATTGCAAAAAGCTCAGGATCAACCTTCATCCTTTTCTTTTTCCTCCAAACTTCTTTCCAACTTTTCTTATCAATATACAAAATGTCTTTGAAAACATTATCTTGAACTTTCTCTGCACAAGTAATCTCATATCCCCCAGCCTTTATCATTTTATGCTCTAATCTCTTGAATAACCTTCTAAAATTTCCCCCAAGCAACTTCTCGAAACTTCCCCAGGAACCGTTAATAGGAAGTACATAATGTCCATTTTCAAGTGTCAAACATTCACGAAAATATATATTATTAATTTTGCAAATTTTTTTAAAAGTCTCAATATGTTGTGATTCTGCAGGTAATGTTAAATCCAAAAGTTGACAACCCATATCGTAGAATAATCTATTTATAACCAATCTAATGGTTCTCTCCTCATAATCCTCGTGAACCAATATATCTGGAGAAAAATGAAGTGGTAAAAGAAATTTATTAATTAGAAAATTGAATCTCTTTTTTAAAGCAAAAAGAGCCAAACCGACTACTTTTTTATTTTCCAAAGCAACAAAAATTATAGGAAGCTGCCCCCTCAAAAGATTAATATCTATAAACTCCTTAACATAACCTGATAAAAGAAAGGGATTCTCAGCATGATCTATTAAAAATCTATTCCATTCATTTTCAATTTTGCGCAACCCTTCAAAATCAGTAATTACTTTTAAAGAGAAAACCAAATTTTACAACACCTGTTAAAATATCCTCATGTTATTTTGTATGGTTTCAATAACTTTCTCTTCAAAATACTCCGCTTCTCTCTAAGCCACTCCAAACTAAGCCGAGAAGCCAAAGCTTGCATCTCAAAATTTTATGGAGCCGGGGGTTGGATTTTCACCAACGTAAGCGGCTCTGCGAGCCGCTGCTTAAATTCTCAGCCACCCCGGCGCCACCAAATTAATCTGAGAAGTTTTTAAATACCTTTTTATTTTTCGATGCTATCTGAGCTTCTCTTTTAATAACCTAAAAGTTTCTGTAGCATGTTTCTCTTTGGAGACGCCCACCGCTACACCTTTAATATTTAGTAAACCCGCTATATAATCTACAGCCTCCTCAGGCTTCAAATAACCAGCTGCTAAAATGCTAATAGCTAGAACGTTGGGTTTGGGCAGATTCTCTAAAGCCTTTTCGCATTTCTCCTTTGAGGGGATCATTTGGAAGCCAACCTTATTAAAGGGCGCCGCAACCACGATGTCTTCTAGGTTTATGTTCCATTCCCTAAATTTCTCCACCAAATAAGCGAAGTTTCCAGTATTAAAGCCTGGCATTACCCCGATCTTCAACAAAGACTCGATATAAAACTTAAAAATCCACTCTAAGCCTAAACCAAGGCATAAATCAGTTAAAAGCTGATGAAGTAGCACGGATTCGAGTTTGGTTTTTCCCTTAACTGAACGTTTAACCCTCGAAATCTCATAAAATAAATAGGTCTTGATGAGCGAGTTTAAATCAGACATTAAAACCCCATTTAAACCGGAGACTGCGGCGTGGAGGTTCCCTGAAAAAACTATCTCTTTAACCATTCTTTTGGCTAATCCCGGAACCCCGCCAGCGGCGGAAGCCATCTTAACGTATTCGTAAGCGTAAGGTATAATGACATACAGCCTTAAATCCTTACTTAAAGGATTCTTCTGCAGGATTCTTAAAATGGATAGGGTTTTCTCGCTTACTGAGAACATGAATCCGTCAGCGCCATTTTGGAGAGCTATCGCTATAAGCTTAGCTGCATACTCTGGGTTTGAGGTTTCATCCCCCCTGGTTCGGCTCCTCCCCTGCGAGAGATGGCTAATGCCATGAAATGGATTATCCCCAACCAGCAAAACCCTTTCTCCACTACTCAACCCAATCAGCCCTTGCTAAAACTTCATCGATTAAACCGTCAACCTTCGCAGCCGTCTCAAAGCATGGCTCAGTAGGCTTTCCCTGAGCAACCGACCTAATAAAATGCTCATCTTCACGATAATACTCTGGTGCCCCAAGCCAGAATCCAACATTGTCACCTAAATCATGCCTAAGCATTCTCCGTACTTCCCCATCTTTTAGGCTTAACGTTAACTCATCATCATTCACGCTTAAGCTACCCTTAGAGCCCTTAATTAAGAAGCCAACCTCAGGCATTCGATACCCATCAACACACCATGAAACGCTGAAGTCCCCGAGAATGCCATCTGAAGCCTTAGCCCTAAAACAGGCTGAGTCTATTGAGCCATCATTTACTATCGACTTAACTCTAGCATCTTCAACTTTAAGATCCCCA
>JAWBPV010000011.1:0-28590 GCA_039000425.1 Candidatus Aenigmatarchaeota archaeon | reverse complement strand
AGGTTGTGGGGAGTGTGAATGCGGTTATATTTATGTGTCAGTTTTTGTATTGGAACGGGAAACAGTCTGATAGTGAGGGTTGGATATACAAGACTGCGGAGGAGATAAGGGAGGAGACTGGTTTGTCGTATAAGGAGCAAAAGAATGCGAGGAAGGTTTTGAAGGAGTTGGGTATATTAGAGGAGAAACGTGTTGGTATGCCAGCAAGGTTATATTACAAGTTCAACTGGCAAAAACTTGAAGAATTGATACTCCAAAAAATCAACCCCGAACCTTCAAAAACTGACAATCAAGATTGTCAATTTTTAAAGGCAAAAGAAAAGAAAAAAATTGAAAATCAATCAAATTCAATTTCCAAACCTTCAAAAACCGACAATCTTGATTATCAATCTGCAGATTGTCAATTTTTAGAGGTTGAGGAAGGAGAAAAAATTGAAAATCAATCTGTTTTAGTTGAGACACCTCAAAAAACTGACAATCAAGTTTTGCCCTTTGGGTCAAACAAGATTGACCCAAAGGGTCAAACTAATAATATACATAGAGTACTTACAGAGAATACAAAAAATAATAATGATGATAATAGCTTTATAAGCGATAGTGGCTTTTTTAAAGAAGAAGCTGACCTCTTGTTAAAACTTGTTGACTGGAAAAGGTATAAACATCCGACTAAAAACACGACCACGACCATTAGACAAATGATTATGGACATCGTCTGCATCAACAGGCTTCGGCGTGAGCTCTTCCCCGAAGAGGAACGGCTCGTGGCGATGGTGCAAAAAGACCTGAACAAAGGCATCATCACCTATGAACAGTTCGCCCAAGCGTATCAGAAATGGGAGCTTTCAGGCGTCCCAAGGCTTATGTGGTTTATGAAGGCACTATACGGCGAAGACTTTGACCCCAACGAGGAAAGAGAAAGCATTGAAGAAATACAAAAGAAAATGAACGAAGTCATTGAAAAAATACGAAATGAAAAAGACCATAAAAAATCAATTGAAATATACCGCAAGGAATATGCCCCATTGGAAGAAAAACTTAAAAAACTTAAAAAACTAAAGGAGAGAAAGTAAAATGATAATTACACCAGACATATTCGCTAAAGTATATTACAACAGCGAAATCCACGACCTTGATGAAGCTGCTAAAACATATTGTTTTAAACTGGCTAATTTTGAAATCCCAATTGATACCGATGACGTTGAAAAAATAAAAAACTTCCTCCGTGACAGGGTCTTTTCCTGTGCCTGCGGAAGCTATTGCGTGACGATACCGTATTACATAATAACCAAAGAAAACATATACAGGGACAAATTAAGCCAAATCGTTTACCAAAAACATCCGTTTAAAATACTTTTAAAAGATATAAAACCAGTGATTGATGAGTATTACCAACTTTTCATCTGTTGCGAATGCGGTGGCTGGATAAATGATGACGGAGTTTGTAAAAGATGTGGGAAAATGTATCAAAAATTAAATATCGTCAATTTGAAATTATGAAAACCGATGTCGTCTTTGAAATAAACAAACGAAAGATTTTTATGGGTAAATTGGTTGATGATGTGTTCTATGTGAAAAAGAAATATAAACTGAATCAATTTGATGCGTTTGGTTTTAATTTTGATTTGTTGAAATTTCTTGATGAAATTGGCGTGAAAAAAATTGTGGTTGAATATGAAAACGAATTTTACGAAATTGATTTGAAAAAAATCTGGATTTACGGTTTCGTCAAACAATTTGAAGGTTATGAAAAACAAGTTTTCGTCAAAATTGAAAATTTCAAAAAACAAAACGAGGTGAAAAAATGAAGCGAATCTTAATCAACATCAGCAATCATCCATCTTCAAAATGGAGCGAGAAACAGAAAGAGGGTTGGGATGAGATAATTGATATCCCATTCCCGAATGTGCCACCGCAAAACGATACCGCACAAGTTGTTAATTCCGTGCTTGATTTCGTTGGTAAAGAGGTTACGCCGACGGTTTTGGGGTTGCAGTCTAAATACGCAGGCGAAGATTACGATTACAGCTTTTTCATCGCAGGTGAGCAAACGTTTACGTTGTATCTTGTAATGTCAATCAAAAATTATTACGGCTTTGTAAACCTTGCGATACCAACGACCGAAAGAAAGGTCGTTGAAAAACAAGAAGGCGATAAAACTCTAAAAGAAAGCGTGTTTGAGTTCGTAAGATGGAGGGAAATAAGATTGTAAAAAAAGACGAAGGGATATTCATCCCAAGCAAACTCCAACGTAAATTTTTACGCTGGTTCGTTGAAGAGTTCAACCCGCAGGAAATTGACAAAGTTGATTTGACGATGCTCGCACTTAAAGGGGGGTTCTCCCCCCTTAAAGTGCGTAAATGGTTTAAAGATGAAAGATTTAAACAGTGGTTTTACGAAGAAGTTGACGAAATCTTTAAACTCTATGCGAGAATACTTGCAAAACAAATGCTTATTAACGCAATACGCGGAAACGATAAATCCAGCGAAAGGGAAAGGATGTTCCTCGTAAAACTCTTCCTTGAACCACCAAGGGTTTATAAACACGAATATAAATCATACCAAGTAAACATAAACCAACAAAAAATTGAGAAAGATGATTTATACACGGATTTTGAAATAATAAAACCCGAAAAGAATGATGGAGAACAAAATAATATGGTATCCGAATGATTTCCTCCTGCACCACCAATGGCGATTTCATAATTCAAAAGCAAGAATAAAAATCCTCGTCGGCGGTTGGGGTTGCGGTAAATCGCTTACGACGACGATTGAGCTTATAAACAATATGACGATACCCAGAAACGTCGGTTTCCTCGGAAGGTTTGAAATACCAGAGCTTATAAGAAGCGTTTTGGAAGATATAATCTTCGCTTACCTTCCACCCGATATATACAAACACAACACAATCAAAAGGACGATAACTTTTAAAGGATACCGTTCAACAATCGTGTATTCGTTTCTCAATCCCTCAAAACTTAAAAACAAACAAATGGGTGGCTCATACGGAGTTGTATGCGTTGACCAGATGGAGGAGATTACCGAAGAAGTGTTTGAGATACTTCTCTCAAGATTAAGACGTGACGAAACGAACAGAGTTTTCCTCGCTAACGCTAACCCCAACGGAAAGGACTGGATTTACAGGAGATTTATCGCAACTGCTGAAGAACAAGAAATAAAACCAAGCAAACGATATTTTGAGGAAATAGTCAAAAAAAATCCAATCATCGCAGATTTATTTGATTACGAAACTTTCCCACCTTATAAAGAATATATCAACGCAAAAGAAGCCTCCCACTTGATAGTTGTCCCAACTTGGCATAACCCATTTTTACCCGAAGATTACATCAAAAGCCTTCTCAAACTCCCAGAGGACGTGAGGAAACGATACGTTGATTCGGAATTTACAGAGTTTTCGGGCAAAATATATACGGAGTTTGACGAAAGGAAACATATATACTTAACCGATAAACTTTACAAAACTGGCGACGTTTACGTTGCGATAGACCCCGCAATTCAAGGGACGACCGCAGTTTTATTTGCTTGTTATGACAAAGATAAAATCTATGTGTTTGACGAAATCTATGTTGAAAAAGCATACCCACATCAAATCATAAACAAAATCCGTGAAAAACTTGATTTCTGGGAGATTGAAGAAAACAAAGTTAATTTCATCATTGACGGCGCAAGCAAAAAACTTTACCATTCAAAAGATAAATCAATTTATCACGAATACGTCATCTTGAACCCGCTTCCTAAAATAGCGGATAAACTAAATTTGATTTTGAACACGAAATTGTTCTTTTACAACAACAAAATTTTAATCCACAAAAGATGTGAAAACACGATAATTGAACATAACAATTACAAATGGAAAGCTTCCTCATCAAAAGAAGAACCTTTGAAAGAAAACGACCATACGGTTGATTGCTTGCAATATATCGTTGACGAAATCAGGATAAAATATGATATAAATTTCACAAATATATTGACTTCGGATTTGCAAATTGAAGAAGATTTGATTACATTAGCAGAGGACGAAGTCCACGAAAGGCTTGCAAATATAAGAGCCGAAAGGCTTAAAGTGATGCGAGAGTTAAAAAGAAATCCAAGACCGTGGAGGGCGGTATGAAGATTAAAGGGGAAGAATTGGAGAGGTTACAACAAATCGTCGTCAAATCCATCAAAATTTTTCAAGAAAGGAAAAGGAAAGAAATAAAAAATCTAAAATACTATTTCTCCGAACAATGGTCTCCAGAGGAAATTGAAGAGAGGATGCAGGAGGAAAGACCGATTGCGACTTTTAATCATATCAAACGTTTCGTTAACTGGTTAAATGGTATAATCAAGCAGATGGATTTAGAAGTTAAAGCGATGCCTCGTTCAATTGCAACTGAACAAGTTGCAGATATAGTAACTGGCATAGTCAGGACTGCGCTATGGGAACAAAGAAATAAAAACGCAATTGATTTCGCAATGCTTGATGCGCTAATTAAGGGAGTTGGTTACGTTTATATATACCCCGATTTTGACGAAGACCCCAACGGACAGATAAGGATAAGAAGGATAGACCCGTTAGATGTCTATTTTGACTCAATGAGCCAAGAGCCTGATTTCTCGGATGCAAAATTCGTATTCTTCATTGACAGATTAAGCGAAGACGAGCTCCAAATGCTATACCCAAATGTATACAAACAAATAAAATCGGTATCTCAAAGCTGGTCTCCGTTTGATTACTTTTTCATTAAACAAGAAGATAAACTTGAGTTTGAAGAGTTTTTAACTATGCAACAATCAATGCTTGAAAGTGCGTATGGCAAATTATACCCAGTTATAAGGTTTAGGGAAAAACAGTATTACGATGAACCAGCGCTTATAAACACGAGGACGAATTATTATATCACATTCCCAAAACTTGAATCCGAAGACGAATTATACTCTTACGCATACTGGTTGAATGAGCAAGCAGGTGAGAACATTTACAAAGTTGATACCGTAAGAGTCAAAAGATGGAGGATGGTCAATTTCCTCGGTAATTTTGTGCTTGAAGCGTATGACAATCCTTACGGTATGAGTTATTATGATATAGTTCCGTTTTTCTGTTACAAATTGGGAAGACATTATCAATCTTTCGTTGATGATTTGATAGACCCTCAAGACGAGTTCAATTGGCGCAAGACGTTGTTGATTGAAATACTTCGCGATGCGACGATAGATAGCTTTTGGATACCTAAAGGAAGTATGACGGATACAGAAATAGAGAATGCGCAGGAAAAATTAAAGAAAAGGAAACAGCTGATTCCGATAAGGTTTGAATATGGTCAACCAATCCCAATTCAATCCGATGTTATAAACAAGTTGATGGCGATTGCACAATTGGAGCAATTGCTCCGAATTGATATTAAAGAAATCGGTGGGATGGTGGATGCGTTAATGGGTATTGTCCCTCGCAAATTGCAATCGGGTAAAGCTATACAAGCGTTACAGCAATGGGGGTTCATACCGTTTGAGACGATATTTAGCAATTATTTCTTTGCTTTATATCTAATTGCTAATGTCGTATGGCGAATTTCAAAATATATCTATGCCAAAACCGAAAAAGTCAGGATAATGCTTGATACATCGGGAAGCGAATTTCAATTTATTGATTTGAATATAAATACGGAATTTGGTAAAATAAACCAAATTCTTGCAGACGATTTTGACGTATACTTAATCGTCAAAGCTCGCTCTGGAGATGAGATACAGGAGAAGTTTGCGGAGCTATTGCAGTTGCGTAGCTTGGGTATTCCAATTCCAGATGAATATCTTATATTGTTTAGCAAAGTCCCATTCAAATACCAACTGATAAATATGCTCCGTCAGGCAAGGGAGCAAATACAAAACAAAGAGGAAACTGAAGAATGAACGAGGAAAAAATTCAAAATCAGAACGAGCAAAGGGGAAACAATTTAACGGAAATGCTCAAGTCAATGGGCGTAAGCGAAAACGATATTGAGGAAATCGTAAGCTCCGTCCTTTCGGATACGGAAGAGGAGGAAAAAGATGAACAGTTGAAATTTGAAGAGCCGAAAACGGGGGAAATAAAAACAGAGAAAAAGAAATATGCTGGCATATTTGATGATGTTGAAAAATTAGAGGAAGCGTATAAGAATTTACAAGCGGAATATACACGTGAGAGGCAAAAATTTAAACCGTTTGAACAATTCATAGACCTTTTGAACAGCAACCCCGAATTTGCTAAATACATACTTGAGAAATCGCAAGAATTTTTCTTCAAAGATAGAAAATCCGAAACCAAAAGCGAAAAAGATGAGTTTGAATTTGAGGAATTTGGAAAAGAGGAAAAGAGTTCTTATAATAAAGACGAGATTTTATCTTTGATAAGGCAAGAGGTAAGCCAAGTTCTTACGGCTCAAAAAATGCTGGATGATTTCAGAAAAAATCATCCAGAGGTGACGGATGAGGAGCTTGTGAATATAATCAATCACGCGAAGACGCACGGTGGAGATTTGGAAACTTCGTATATGATTTTATATAAAGACAAATTCAAAGAAGAATTGAAGAGGCAAGTCCTTTCGGAGTTGAAAGGACACCTCAAATCTGGGCAATCTCAACAGATGACGAAATCTGTTGAGAAACCCAAAGAGACACAGGTTTTGAACGAAGAAGATTACTGGAAACTCGCAATTGAAGTTGCGAGGAATCCAGAGAAGCTGAAGGAAATTGATGCGAAAACCAAAGCAATCTTGTTCAACATCTTGGCAAGACAAATCTTGTAAAGGAGGGGGATAAGCTATGGCACTTTACGATTATGGCGGATACGTATATTTTGAACATTCCGCAGGCACGACCAAGAAACAATTGTCCCGTCAAATTTGGGACACAGTTCTGCACGAGAGGACGCGAGATAAAATTTTTTTCAAAAACTTTATTGGCGAAGACCGTGGCGGAGAGGGAGACGTGTGGAACGTAAGGACTTTCGCCCCTATAGTGGAAAAAAATGACTTCACGAAACAAGCTGGAGATTTGATGACGATTCCGATAATCCAGCACATCAACGTTGACCCTCTCACCGCTGGTGTCGTTGGGAATGAGGTATTGATTGGGCGTGAAAAGAACTTCACATTTGGACATCAGAAAATCACGATAGATTTGTTCCGTGAAGCGGTTGGAGTTGTAGGCGGAATGAATTTGAAACGTAATCCTCTGGATTTGATGAACATTGCGATTAATCAATTATCTGATTACGCAAGTGTATATTGGGATTTGGAAATTTTCAACGCGATTTACGCTGGATGGTCTTACAACCTTTTGCGTTCTTTAGGTGGTGTGTATTTCAGCACCGATAGCGATGGTTTCTTCACGAGCTTGTTGCCGACGCATCCGAATACATTTTGGGGTGAGGTCGGCAATACAGAACCACAAAACTTGACGACTTCGCATACGTTCAACACGACTTTGATTGACAACCTCAAGATTTGGGTTGAGGAAAACAACATCGTCCCTGTAATGATTGAAGGTGAGCCGACGTGGATTTTGATTATCCACCCAAGGCAGGAAAAGCAGTTGCGTTCAGACCCCAACTGGCGTCAAGCAGTGCTTTATGCGAAGGAAAGGACTGCAACTTGGGAGCATCCGTTGTTCAAGAAGACGGATTACTGGTGGGCTGGATTTGCGATTTTCGTGACGCAAAAGATTAGACCTGCGTATTATTACGGGTTGAAGACGATTGGGGCTAATAAATACGGATTGAAACGACAGAATACAACGGTTAACGGATATAACTATGCGATTTTAAACAGCACTGCTATGCCAGTTCCATCGGGTTCGTCTTCTGGGATGCTTCCAACTGGTATTACGTATAACCAAGTTAGAGGCGCTGTTTTGCTGGGTGGCAATAGCGTTGTGATTGCAAATGGAAGCCAATGGCATAGCGAAAGACGAAAAGAAGATGATTATGGATTCTTCTATGGTTTCGCGTTGTGGAAGATTTACGGGATGAAACGAAGCGATTGGTATGATACGATTGATGCAAGCGGTGGAAACTTGTTCAATCAATCAAGTGCGGTAATTTATACATACAGCCCATAATGGCAAGGATAGATGAAATAATCAAAAAAGCCAAGCTCAAGGCGAACGATGTTTCAGGGAGAAGGGCGACAAATGAAATATGGCTGATGTGGGTTAGCGATGCTATAAACGATTTGAACAGGGAGTTCAAGTTCAAATTCAAAGAGGCGACAATTACCGTCACACGCCTTCAGCCAGCCCTTCTCCCTTCTGATTTTCTTGTCATAAAAAGTGTGTATATTGCGGAAAATTATATACCAGTTCAAAGGGTTTCATACGACAAGTTGCTTGAGAGACGGAATGAAAAATTTTATTTTTATGCGATAGAGGGAAATTACATTTACACAAATTTCAATGGTGATATAAAAGTGATTTATTACAGCTCGGACATCACAATAGACGAAGTTCCTGCTGTGTTTGATAATTTGATTGTTGATTATATCGTTTGGCAGTTTTATTCAACAAATTATCCCGAACTTGAAGAGAATTTCTTCAAAATTTACGAAAGGAATAAATTCAGGGTAAGGGAAGATATATTAAACCTTGAAACATACGAAAAGCTATGATACTTGCAAAAGATTTACATATTAAACTTGCAAAGCTTCTCGGAGATAGCGTAACCCCAGATGGGGTTGAGATAGTAAATGGAAACGAGGATGGCATAAGATACACGTATCAAATCAGAAAAAGTGCGATAGAATTTGGTTTGCTTCAAGTTTTGAAATCAATAAAGGATGAAGAAGTTTTAAATATATTTCTTGAGCAAAACGTTTCAAACCCCAACGATTATTTCGTCATCGGTGATGTTCACGTGTATAGAAAATCTATCCCGAATTTGATTTCGGTAAAGGATGTTTATTTGGAAAACTCCGTAACTAAAAAACGTAAAGTTTTGCCAAATTCTGGTTATTCTTATCTTGTGAGCAATCTATGGCTTATAGGGACTGGGGTTTATGCGATAATTGTCAACAATGTTTATGCAATGTTGCCTGAAAAATTTCATAATACAAATCTTGATGAATTAAATTTCGGGGTATCGTATATAAAATCCGAAGGTTATGGGACGTATTCAAGCGTTATACCGCTTGATTCAGGGTTTGAGGATTTAATTTTGAATTTTTCATACAATTCAATAATAACAAAGGAGGTGGTTAAGAAATGACAATCAAAGAATTCGTTGACAGGATAATGCTTGAAGTCGGTGATGTCAAGGGCGAGAAGCTCAAAACTGCGGAGTATTTTCTCATCGCAACGGAAGCTTTGAAAACTGTTGAGGCGGTATATTCACCGCTTTTTGATGTCATCTCTCAAACTCCGACGACGAATGTAAGCGAGATAACGATTGCGCACGACACGACAAATAAGAAAAAATACTTCAAAGTTGGCAGGGTTTCCGTTGGAGGGAGCGAGAGGTATCTTGCGGATTATGATTATGTGAAGTTAAATAGCAATACGTTCCTCCCAACTTATGGATACTATGTCACTGGTTCTGATGTGAAAGTTGCCTTCAGTCCAGCTGTCCAAGCAGGTTTGGAGATAAAAGTTTTTGTAAATTACGTTCACGATACGGCGTATTTTGCTAATGAAAACAGCGAAATTGAATTGCCCGAAAATTATGTGTTGATTGCGCTTAACCTCGCGAAACAATATCTTTACACAAAATACGGTGCTGTTTTCCAAACCTCAATCCCTATGGTTGAGGGAAGGGAAGAGGAAAAATAATAAAGAATTGAAAATAATGGATGCGAATTGATTATACAGAATTCAAAGGTATATTAAATGCTGGCGAATTTAACGATTTCACGATTTTTAAGGATGGATATAACATCGCATTTGACATTGAAAGCAGGATTACCCTCCCTCCGCATTTTTTAAAGTATAAGGTTTATGAAAACCAAAAGATTTTAAATTTTTCAAAGCATAAAGTTCCGTATTTATTTGAAGGGAGGGAGGTTGATTTTGCTTTAACTTTTAAACAGAACGAATATAGAATTTACATTGACGATTCCGAATTTAAATTTAGTTTATATCCGAGGGCAAGGGGTGTAACAATTTCTCAAACGGATGCGCAAAATTTGGGTATTGATTTAAAAGCAGAAGGTAATTTCCGAAAAATTTACATAAAAAACCCAAGCCTTGAATTTTTAAACACGATACAAAATTTGATAAATGAATACGGTTATTTTTATGTGTTTTTGGATGATGGGGATTATTACACAGAAAAATTTTTTCTTATTTTAAGTTACAGTTATTCCCAAAGCGATAATTTGCTTGTTTTAAACACGGCGAAAGATAGATTTAGGCGTTGGCAACAGTCGTTATATACCCGAATTGGTTACCCAGAAAACGAATCAAATTTATATTCTCGTGATATTTATGTATTTGATAATCCAATTTTTGAATTGCGTTGGTCTTTGCTTCACAAAGGGGTTCAGGAGTTTAAGGTTTATCCTTTTGTAAATGGTTTCAGGATACATAGGATTTACAACAACGCACATAACGAAAGCGGGGATACGGCGGATAATTTCGTTTTTTTACTGCCTTCAGACGGTTGGGCTTTTCAGATAAAGAAGGGGTTTATTTATCCGCATAGGTTTAACCTCACCGAAAGTTATGATATGCTTGAAAATCCGTTTAATTTGAATTATAAATCCAGATTGATTTCAATAAATTTATACAGTCGCAATGTAAACGACTTTAGTAAACTTTATGCTATTGCTCTTACTTGTTTATTATCTTCTGGGGAAGAGATTCCGTTAGGGGTTGAAAGCGTTATCACGACATCTCAACAGCCGACAATTCATACAGTCAGATGTGCTAAAAAAATTTTCCTTTTGGATTCAAATTATTATTATTTTCCTTTAGAAGGTAATCCCTTTTTAGCATTTGAACCCAGCAAAGAATTACCCCCGAATGCTCAAAAAATTTACGTTTATTTAGCTGAATTGACCGAAAATTTGCAAATGTGGGCTGGTGAATATGATGGTTATAATTATTACGTAAGGTATTTTGATGCTGAAAAAGTTCCAGATTCATTTTTCGTTCGTATGTTTGAGGTTGATGTAAACGGCAATAAGAAATATATCCCAAGCGATATAACGCTTGCTGAATTGCCAACCTATGGGACGAGATGGAAGGTTAAACTTTACGATGAAATTTCATATCAAAACTTATTCATCGGCGTTGGGAAAAATAATGTGATATATGAAGCGCATTCAACTGCTGAAGGTGTGATGCCTGATATAATTCCAGAGGAAAATTTCACTGTTTTAAAGTTATCAGGTCAAGTTTTAAAACTTGCAGTTTTTTCATATAGGTTATTTGTTTTCAGCGATAAGGAATTATATGTCCTTGACCCTGAAAAGGATTATCAAATAATAAACAAATTTAACATAGGTTTAATTGATAGAAATGCGGTTGTTGAGACCCCGTTTGGTATTGTTTTCGTATCTGATGAGGGTTCGGTTTTTCTTACCGATGGTGTCAGGTTGCAGGAGTTAAGCAGGGATTTCAGGGAGACTATTAGAAAGTTTGCGAATATGATTTTGAAGGCGTTTTATTATCAATCGCAGAATGAGGTATGGTTTATATGTGGTCGGTTGATTTATGTTTATCATTTTGACAAGAACAGATGGTCTATATATGGCAATGCGAAATTGATAAACGATGTAAATGTCGCTGGCAAGGTTTATTTGATAAGCCAGAAATCGGAAATTTTTACGCCTATATATTCCATAAGGTCGGCAAATGGTGATAAATTTATACTTGTCTCATATAAAAACAATTTGGGGAGTTCGGAAGTTAAGGATTTGAATTATTTTGAGATAAGCGTCAGGTCAGATGATTATTATTTGATTATACGCACAGATAAATTATGCAGGGGGTTTAGGGTTAGAAATCAATCTTCAAAAATAGTTAGGTTGAATATGCCAGTTGCTCAATTCAAATGGCTTCAATTTGTTTTATATTGTCCAAATCCTGAAGATGGGTTTGAGGTTGAGCGTATTTCCGTTGATTATGAATTGAGCAATTTGAAATATGAAGTGAGTTTAAATCCAGTCAAATTTGATGGCATAACTCTTACGGCGTTTAATGAGTTCGGTTTGAGTTCGGAGAAGGGGAATTTGCGGAGGTTTTCCAAGTTTGAAGATTATCCGCAAAATGGCGAAGTGATTGAGTATGAAGCAAGTTATGTTTACGAATCAACTTTTAAAAAATCGGGTTGGGGTGCTGGGAGGAAATCGGATTTTGATTACATATTTGAGCAAATCATCAATTATTACAAAACGAAAAAAGTTAATTTCCTTGTGACTGCTTTATGGACGCATTATAATAATTTCAATACGGAAGACGATAAAAACATCAATCCTGATGCACCGATATATATCAACCCCAACAGACCTCCCAATATGCCTCCTATAGTTCCAGTTTTTTCGTATAAAACTTTAACTTTCGGTCGCGGTGGTTTAAGTGGGCAATGGATATTACATTCCCAAAGTTTGAATTATAAAATATGGAGGCTTGATAATATATGGTATTGTTTATGGGTTTACGCCAATGGCTCTAATTACGTTAGGAACAATAATGGGCAATGGACTGTATTTGAAAGGTATACAAGTTATAATGATTTAAATAACGGGTCTGAAGGTTGGTATTATGACTATGCCAACGGTAAACTTTACATTAAGTTGGGTTACAATGTCAACCCCGATGGTGAGCAGTTTATAATTGTTGAAAAACATCCGTTGCATTGGTCTTGCAGTGATGGTGTTTATTGGGATTACAACCAATTGTTAAGCCCGCTTAAACATTTTCGTATGCCTCATCCGACTTCTGGTGGGACTCAAGATGATTATGCTCTTTTGTCTGCTATGAAGAAGTTTATAGATATGGGTTTTAAAGTTGGGTTTTATCCGTTTCTTATGGTTACGACCGCATACAAACACGGATGGCGTGGGTATATAAAGAAATGGGATAATCAAGTTAGGGATGCGTATATAAAATGGATTTTGCATTATGCGAAATTGTTCAAAGATAACGGGATTTATCCTCATTTATTCATCATAGGTTCGGAAATGAAAGAGCTTGAGAAAGTCAACGATTTCGCTGATACGCTTGTTTATATAGCAGATACCATAAAAAATATGTTAGGTCAGGATGTTAAAATCACTTACGCAATGGATTGGAGAAGCATAAGCGAAATAATAGGTGGTGATACATCAAGAAATTATTTTGAAAATAGGGTATGGGGAAGTAATAGCATAGATTATTTGGGGATTGATTTTTATGTCCCTATGTTAAATCAGGGTGATAGAAATGAATATAACCCGCATATTTACCTTAAAAACATCGCTGGTTTTATTGAAGCTTGGTATTATAGGCATCCTAAACCTATTATTGTGACGGAATATGGTGTATCAAGTGTAGCTGATGCTGTTTACAGACCTTATCAATTTCCTGATTTAGAAAACTATTCGCAATTTATCGCTAATGAGTTTGAGCAGGCGTTAGGGTATTATAGTTATATTTTGTATTTCAACAATTTGATTAAAAAAGGGATTATCGTTGATTATTACATATACAATGTTGATGTGAGACCATTTCCAGCATATCCAGATGCGATGGTATTTGATTGGATGTGGATTTACAATTATTATGCGGATTCTCCATTGTATCCATTTAACCATAACATAACAAATAAACTTGTCAAATACTTCATAGATGGGTTATAAGAAAAAGGAAATAAATTTAGACCCTGAAGTTGATTTAGAATTTCGCAGGGTTGAGGATATTTCAAGTGATTCTGGCAAAACGATTGTTAAGACGATTGTCGCTGGAGGGACTGGAGGGACTGCTTTGGGTATATATATTCATTACGAGAAGGTTGCTTCTGGAGGTGAAACGCAGATAGTTCTTCCAAGCCCTTATAAACCTAATTCCGTTTTGCTTTATTTAAACGGTCAATTGATGCGTAAAAATTATTTTTATACAGAATCAAATCCTTCTGCGGGTATAATTACGTTATCTGAAAGTTTGGTTGCAAATGATTGGATTTATGTTATATATTTAAAGTGAGTTTCAATCACAAAATTTAGGAGGTGAGATTATGGTTTTGCCGTTATTAGCAGCTGCAGGTGCAGGGGCGTTGTTGGGGTATTTGTCAAGCAGGGAGCAGGCTAAAATTGCAAGGGAAATGCGTGGTGTATTTGAAAGTATGCCGACGCCGACGATGGAATTTTTAGAAGAGATAAAGAAGTATGGTTTAAGGCAGGCGTTGGAGAAATATGGTTATTCGGAGCTTCAGAGGCAGTTGGAAAATGTTTATAAAATGCAAGTATCAAGTGTATTGCAACGCACTGGACGAAGCCTTGCGCTTGCTGGTGTGCCTACAGGTATAAATCCGATGGCAGCTTTGGGTAAATTAAGGCAACCTTTGGATATCGCATATTTACAAAAATCCGCAGGTTTGTCTTTTGATATGTTAAAGAGTTTGCTTGATTTATATGGTCTTGCGAGTTCAGAGGCACAGTTTAAGGCAAGTGGTATTGCTGGCGCAATCGCTCAAAAACCAAACGTTTGGCAGGATATATTTGCAGGTGGTTTAGCAGGTTTACAATTGGGTGCGAATTTGTATTTGCTTGGTGAACAAGCTAAAGATACCGCTTGGGATTGGGTTCTTGTCAAGCAGGGTGACCAATACGTTCCTATGCGAAAAGTAAGAAGGAGGTGAAATTATGGCGAAGTCTTTCGCCGAATTTATGCGTGAGATGGCGTTCTTTCAGCCGTTGCGTGAAACGGTTGAGCGTTTGGTTTCCGAGCAAAAAAGGCGTCGTGCTATACAATCTGGGCTTGAAGCAGTGGGACGTCAAATTCAGTCAATGGTAAGTGGTAAGGAAGATGTTTATACGCAACAGTTAGTTGCGTTATATAATTTGCTCCCTATTATATATCAAGGTCTTGAATCTCCATCACAAGTTTCACAAGCTACTGCTAATATATACCAACAGCTTGCAACGATTCAAACGCAAAGACAAATTCAAGCAAGCACAGTTGATATCATAAACAAGATGCAAGAAGGTTTGCAAAATATGGGTCAATTTATATCTTCGTTGAAAGATAAAGCGCCAGATAGTTTGAAAGGAGTTTACGAAAACCTCGGTCAGTATTTCGGAGCTATTGCAAATCTTTATACTCAAATTGCGCAACAGCTTGCTCAAACTGGCAACGTTGGTCAAGCAGTTCAAGTTGTTACCCAGCTTCCGCAAATGGGCGCTGAAATTATGAAGATACCGATTGAAACTGGATTGAGAGAATACGAAAGGCAGAGGGAGTTTGAATATCAAAGAAGGTATATTGAGGAATTATTGCCAAAAGAGCTTGGAATTAGGTTTGAATTTGATATAAGAAAATACCAAACGATGTCTGAAACCGAACATCGGAATAGGTTAATGTTATTGGAAAGGGAATATCAATTAAGGCAAGGGCTTGAGGAGCATTTGAAAAGGATGGAATACGAGCATAGGATGAAGTTATTGAAGGAGGAGCAAGAGTTTCAACGTCAATTACAAAAAGATGAGTTAGCTTTTGAGAGATGGCGTGCAAACTTGATGGCAAGCACGCAGATAAAGGTTGCGCAGATAAGAGGGGATTATGCTATAAAAGTTGCGAAATTAAAGCACGAATTCGCAAGTGAGACTGCAGCTTCAACGATTGCGAAACAGATTGTAAGCAGGATGTCAAAGCTTAAGACGTTATCAGGGGAAATTGCTTCGCTTGTGCAAAACCCAGATGATTTGCTAACGAGGGTTTTGAGTGGTGAAATTGAATCGGATGATTATGTTGCAAAAGTTGGCGTCGGCGGTGCGGTTGAGATTTATCAGATGGATAAGAAGACAAATCAATGGAAGTTGGTGAAGAAATACGCTCCGAAAAGTGCTAATGCTGTTGAAGAAATAAAAAGCAGGATGAAAGCACGTGATAATATACTCATAGACCTAAAGACGCTTGCTTACGCACAAGATACGCTAAATAGAATGATTATCCAAGGCAGTGGAATTGACGAAGGTTTAATAATGGATTTTGAAGAATGAAAAGGGAAGAAGCGATAAAAATACTAAACGAAATCAGAGAGATAGGCAAGAGGACTGGGACTATTTATTTCCCAAATGTGGGTTATATAAGCCTTGATGTCGCTTTGGAAAGCCCAGAGGATTTTGCCAAGTATCTTTACGATTTCGGTTTCAGAAGGACTGGGAAGAGCATAAAGGCGAGCGAGTTATTGAGGTATGTCAGAGACTGGTCTGAAATTGAGTTGAAAAGCAGGATAGAGAGCGGGTTAGGTGCTAAATTTTACGAAATCTCAAAAGATTTGGAACGAAGTCATCCAGTTTGGAGGTTTGCGAAGTCTTTGGGGTATGGCATACAGTATTCTTTATTTAGCGTCGCTCCCGAGCTTTTAAGCCCTATTACGCTTGGTTTGTCAAACAGGGTGAAATTTGAGCTCCAAAAGTATGGTATAGCGGATGAATTTGAAAGTGCGTATAACTTTTACATTATGAATAAAGCGAGCAATCGTGCAAGCGATAGCGTATGGGGCAATGTTTTAGTTGGTGATGCTTTAGCAGGTAAATTTATCGGTGATATTGCTGATAAATTTATGGAAGGTTGGATTGGTGCGAAAGGTGTTGGAGGAATTGTTAGGAGTGTTGGAAATATAGCGTCTTTTCTCGTCGGCTTCAGTAAATTCAGTAATCTTTTGAATTTTTTATCCAGTTTCAAATTCGCACAGCCAATTGCCAAGGTATTTGGGGCTTCTGGGGCGTTGAAAGGTGGGAGGTTGTTTTTGAATGAAGCTTTGAAATTTTCAACGTATGATATGCTCGTCAATACTTTTGACCCGTATCAGACGAGTATGGTTGATATACTTCACAAGGTTTTAACTGGTGAAATCGTGACCCCAGAAGAATATAAACAAGGTTTGTATAATTTGCTTATGTCTATTCCAGCTTCGCTTATACCTGTTGTGGCAAAGTATAACGATGCAATTGTTTCTTATATTTTCAAGCGTGTTCCGAATGAAAAGCTTATAAGATACGGGCTTTCTTCAATTTTATCGGATTTGGAAAGGGGTGTGTTGCCAAGTCGTATTCCAACTGAATCTGAAATCTTCAGGGGAATTTTGACAAGGCAAATTACTTTATCCCCTGCTATATTTTTGTATGAGTTAAGCGGTCGTGCTTTGGATATAAGTTTAAACGAGCTTTTCGGATTACACGCGCAGCTTTCGTTTGGTTTGCCTGATATTTACAATTCCCTTATAGGTGCGGGTATGTTTACTGCTTTCAACCTTGCTGTTGCTGGTATCACTGGGCGAAAGATAAGTGCGGAATTGTTAAGATACATTCAATACAGAAGCGAGCTTGAAAAACAAATGGCTCTTATGCGTGAGAGGGAATTTGTTGAGGAAGCAAAACCCGAGCCAGAAAGGGTTATATTGCCCGAGGCTTCGCCAGTTCAGGAGGAATTTGCCAAGACGAATGAGATAATTGAGCAGATTAGCAAGCATAAAGAGGAGATGATTAAAAACTTTCAATTAAAAAATCTTTTAGACCAATTCGCGTTTAGGGAAATTAGATTTCCTTTCGGTGGCAATATAAGTGCGATTGATGAGAATGCGGTAAAAGGCATTGCTTATGGCGAAATACTTCTTACTCTCGTTGGGCAGTATAACGCACTAAATATGTATGCGAAGAAATTGAACAGGCTCGGTTATTTAGGTGTTCTTGATGTTTTGAACAAGAGGATAGAGCATATCGCGAGGAATATACCCAACACGAGGATAATTTACAGCGATAAACCTTTGAGGGAAACTGGACGGAGGATGATTAAGGGTGTAATCGTCAACGGTATGAATTTCAGATGGGAGGATATAGCGGACGATTTCAAATATCTTGTTGAAACCGATGAGTTTTTCATACCGACTTTGGTTAAATCAATTATCATTGATTCAGAAGAATTTTACAAACAGCCGATTCAAGATTTGTATTTAACTTGGAAGATGGGGAATTTGTGGGGTGATATAAGGGAATTTTTTGATAATCCAATCAAATGGTATTCTGCGAGGACTGGGGTTGAAGTGAAAAATGTCAAAAAGAGTGCGAATTCTATCATAGTTGAATTTTTGAAGCGTTTAAGTGATTTTGATGGGCTTAAAATTTTCGCCGATTTGAATCATTTATCGGGCAATTTGGGGAATTACGATTTAAAGGATGAGCTTGTCATATTCAAGTTTAATGGCAATCCTTATTATGTTTATTTGCCTAAAATAATCAATAAGACAACTGGTGAAGAAGTATTTAATCCTGTGAAACGTTTAGGTATGGAAAAATATCTCATAACTGCTGAAGATTTGCAAAAGTTGAATTTTGAGTTGCCTTTGGATTTTCCAGTTATTGCGACGAGGGAGGAGTTGAAAAGATGGAATGAGCAATATGGGGCGAAATTTAAAGAGGTTTTGGATATATCCGATTTGATACGTGATTCTGAAGTCGTCAATAAGATGACGGAAGGTAAGTCAAAGTTGGGTGATAATATCATCGTGAAGTTGGATGAGAAAACTGAAAAAGAGATAAATAAAGTCGTCAAAACGGAAGAAAAGGAGGGTGAATCACTTCTTGAGTTATTTGAGGGGGCTGAATTTGTGATAACTGAAAAGAAAGCCCAGCCTGAAGTTGTTCCTCCTTCTGTTCCTGAAGTTGCGCCTGCGACGGTTGAGTTGCCGTTGAAGTATAAAAGGGTTGTTGATGCTGTGAAAAGCAATCTTGATAAAATTCACGATTATTTCGTCGTTGGCAATGTTAAAAAGAAAAATTTTGAAAATGCGAAAACGAAATTGCGTAATTCCATACCGTTTTTCGCCGACATAAAAGATTACAATATCAAATCGGTTGCGCTTGAGGAGGTTTATAAATATGCTCAAGAAATTCAGAACAAAATAAAAGCTTTAGATGAGGCACAAAGGCAAAGGTATGAGCAAGGTGAAATTGATAGAAGCAGTTATTTAGAGAAAAAGATGGAAATTGATACTGCTATGGCTTATCTTAACGAGTTGATGGGTCTTATGGAGATTGCGGGGAAGGCTATTGAGGTTAAGAAATCTTTAATTCAGGTTGAGCCTGAAAAAAATATAGAAGTTGAAATGATTGATTACGCAAAATTTATGAAATCGCTTGAGACGTTCAAAGAGTTGGGTAGGGAGTATTATTTGACGGCGATTGAGCGTGATAAATATGCATCGGATACAGCGGAGTATAACAATTTAAATGTTAGATTGCATAGGATAAGGCAAAATTTCATCAATGGTGGCAAAGATTTTCTTGGTTGGGATGATTTTAGAGATTATTTGAAAAGGGCGATAGGGGATGAAAACTTTTACAAATTTATCAAGGCTTGGTATACGAATTTGGGGTTGGAAGAAAAATCTGGTCTTGGTTATTTAGTTGATTTCTTATATACTGGTGAAACTTCGGGTCATCCTTTGCCAGAGGGACATTTCTTCAGGCAATTTCTTGAGAACGAAATTTATGTTGAGCCTAAAAAGATAGGGAAAGTTAAAGAGGCAAGGGAAGTTGCCGAGGGTATTGTTGTATACGAGGAAAAGCCAAAGGTTGAGCCTTTAGGTGAAAAGGAGAAATTGATTGATTATGTAAGGCGAAAGGTGAACGAAAAAATTGAAAAAGAATATCCAGAGTTTAATAAAGAAGAAATCGGCAAAGCTATTGAGGATGTCATTAATTCGCTTTTGAAGGAGCGTGAATTTAATAAATTTTTGCAAGAGGTTGGAAAGAGGAAGAATACAAATGTCTTCGTTCCTTACCCTGAAGAGGTGATTTCAAAATATAGCAGTGTTGTGTATCAAACCCTGAAGATTTTTGAAAGCATTTCTGTTGAGAATCCTCAAGCGCGTAGGATTCGTGGGGCGACGGAGTTATATAATACGTTAAGGACTGGGGTTAATGCGGATGATGTTGTTGATTATGTTTATGAAAGCGTTATTAAAAAATTATTGGCTCGTCCTATGGGTGTGGAAGTTAAGAATATAGAGGAATACGCTGACAATGTAATTGCAACTGAAGGTGACATAGTGGATGTAATTGATGGAGTGGTTCAGCAGGTAATTGACAAGGGCAAATTTGCTGATTATTTAAGAAAGATTGAAGATATGTTAAAAGGTGAATTTGGGGGCAAAGAAAATATGGAGAAATACCGAAAAATTGCGTTGCGCAATTTAGGTGTTTCGTTGTATCATAAATTGCGAAATTCGGAAACGTTTAAATCGTTAAATAGGGAATTTAACAATGTTTATGAGAAATTCAAAAGAAATCCAGACAACTTTTGGAACGATTTAACCGAAGAAGAAAAAAGGGCGTTTGTGTTTTTTGTGGATTTAACAGCAGAGCTTTTAGGTTTAGGCATAAGTGCTGAAGGCAAGTATTTGCCAGAGTTAATTCGTGAAAAGATAATAGATATATTTGAACATAACAAAATTGACCAAGAGATACAAGTGCCGTTGATGGATTTGGTAAATAGCGTAAGGAATGTTTCGTATTTGATGCTTAAATCCGAGTATGTGACGGATGAGAATTACAAAAAGATTTCGCAAAAGGTTCAAAAGATGATAGTTAAAGAAAAGGAAAGTTTGACTGATAAAGATTTTGAGAAATTGGGCAGGTGGTTTTTCACAAGATTTAAAAGTTTCAAGGGTTTGGAAAAATTTTATACTCCGCTCAAGTTTAAGAAATTCATTAATTCAATTCTTGGGATTACATTGTTATCTTATGTTGGTTTAGGTTTGTTTATGAACGATGATTTATATAGATTAATTTTGAAAAACTTATTTGATTTTGAGGTCTCCGATGAAGTTCGGTAAAATTTTGACTGGACATAATTCTTATGAAAGGGTCTTATATGACAGTTTTTTGGAGAATTCGGTCAGGGGGAGTTCTTTTCATTCATATTTTAAAGTTTTGTCGGAAAAGTTTTTAAATAGTTTAGCAAATTGGCATTATTTTGCGAAGCCTTCAATTGCTTTGCGTGATGTCACTTTGAGGTTGTTTGAGAAGCAATATGGTGAGGAATTTGCGAAGCAAAAGGTTTCCGAGTATATGGAGAAGCTTTACGGTTCAATATATTACGGTCGTGGTTCGCAGGAGATTTCAACGGAGAAGTTGAGGGATTTGTATATGTTGCTCAAGAGGGGGATTGATGAGGGTTTGTATAAGGCGGATGAATTATATGATTATCTTAATGGGAGAAATCCAAAGTTAATCAAAGAGATAAGTTCAAACCCGAATCATCCCAAATACATTTACGAAATTTTTAGAAAAACTGCGGATGAATTGGGTAAAGCTGCAGTGGGTTTAGGTTTGATGGATTTATCTTCATATCGTTATTTATCTGGTCGTTATTTTCCGCATATTTTGCTTGAAGGTTTATCCAACAATGCGGATGATTTTGTTTTGTTGTTTGCTATGCGTGAGGGCAAGTTGATATATGACAGGTGGCGCAGGAGGGTGAGCAAGTATTTTGATGAGGAGGATTTGATGAAAGCACCGCATATCACTTTCACTTGGGGGATGGCGCAAGAGATTTTTGACATTCACACGGCGAGGATAGGTAAGTTCATACTTGAGGTGGAGAAGGCGTTTAATTATCCTAACATTTCAAAAGATGCGATTATAAAGCTTCCCGATGGTCGTGAAGTTCCGATTAGGATTGCGTTGCTTATTTCGGAGGCGAATGATTATATAATTGAGAATTATTCAAAAATCAGGGAGGAGATAATAAAAGACATACGCAATTCTCCAGAGTATTTATCTTTGCCAAGGGAGGAGAGGAAAAAGTTTGTCAGCGCTCAAATTTCGGAGATAGAGGGTGAAATCAGGAGGTTAAAAAGCGATAACGAGAAAATCAAGCAGGGCATAGACAGGTATAAATACATTCTCACTTTGCTTGAGAGGTTGCTTTCGGGCAAGATTAGTGCCGAGGAATTTGTTAAATTATCAGCCGAGCCAGACATTAGCATTTTAGGTCGTAAGCCTAAAGAGGGTGTTGATTACAGTTATTTATCTTTTGATGCGGAGTATTATCTTTCAAGGTTGAGTGATTGGGTTTTGATACCTTACGAAAAATTGGGTATGGCTTTTACCCAGAAGAGGTTGGGGGTTATACCGAATGTTGAAGATTATCATTTATTTGCGGGTTTGCTTGTCACGCGTCCGATGTATGGTCAAATTGCGGAGTATTATGAGTTTGCAAGTCCTATGGTTGGATTGGAATGGTTAAGTGGCATACATCGTTTATCTTCAATGCTTACTTCAACGCATAAGATAATGAACGTTGCGATAAACCCCGCATCTTGGGTGAAAAATGTGATAGGAAACTTTATATTTTACTATCTTGCGGGTGTTCCAGTGGTGGAGATACCGAAGTATTATTTCAAAGGTTTGAAGTTTTTAACTGCCAACGAGGAATTGTTGAAAACTTATGGTATTAGTGCTGGTGGTTTCAGCACTGAAATTTTAAACAGTATGCTTGATAGTTTGCGAAGGGATGTTGAGGAGGTTATGAAAAAGGCGGAAACTGGTTTAGGTAAGTATTTCTTTGTTGCGAAAAATTTCATCCTTAATCTTTACGAGAAGATAAATGATATAGGTGTTGGCAAGGTTTATGATACGATTGATAAAGTTGCACGTGCGGGTTTGTTGTTATATTTCAACGATATAAACGAATTCGGTCGTGAGATATTCAAATACGACCCTGTGACGATGAAGATAATTAGTTATGACAAGGATTTATTGATGAGGGGGATGAAGAAGGCTTATGATTTTACGATTGATTATTCCGATGTAAGTCCTTTGGTAAAGAAGATACGTTCTGGGCTTACTGGTGCGGTTGCGGGTATTACGCCTTACATCACTTTTAATTTGCACGCTCCTTATGTATTTGCTGAAAGTTTCAGGCGCAATCCTTTTAGGGCTGTGTCAATGTTATTGTTGCCAATCTTTATGACTTTAGGTGCTTGGACTGTTGTTAAGGATAGTTCTGAAGAGGGGAGGCAGTTGTGGGAGATGGCTATTGATAGTTTTAAAAATTTCAAGACGATAGTTTTACCTTATAAAGATGAGCAAGGCAAATATACATTCATTTCGCTTGCGGGGTGGCATCCGTTGGATAACTATTATGATTTGATTGTCAATTTACATCGTGGTGCATTTGGGCGTGCTTTGATAGAAAGTGGGATTTTGTATAGCAATCCAATCAGTCAGGCGTTGGTCACTATATTAACTGGTAAAGAGCCGTTCACGGATAAAGAGTATTTCACAGACCTTGACAAAGCCATTCCGATAAGGTATATTTTAAAAGTTTTGAAGCTTCTTGGCGATATTTATGTGCCTTCAATAGCGAAAAGTTACGGTGCTATACCTTCGTATTTAAGTGGTATGGACAGGGACAGGGCTTTGGTTAAAATTTTGGGTATTCACATACACAAGCGAAGTTTGGAGGAGTTCATAAAATACAGGGAAGCTGAATACCTGCGTGCTTTGATAGATTTAGGTAAGAGTAAAGGGGAATATGAGCGAAAGCTTTATAGAGGTGATATAAGTTATGAGGAATACAGCAAGTTGATGGAGAAGTATTATCAATTAGAGGAGAAAGTTAGGAGGAAAAGGTTTGAAATGTATAAGAAATTGTGGGGTGAGGAAAATGAAGAATTATCTCAATAAGGTTATGGAAATTTACATTGAATATCTCAAGAAATTGACAAGTCTTCGTGTATTTGTCGTTGTGTTATCGTTTGCGTTGTTGACGAAGGCGTTGACGATGGGTTTTATAACGGGTTCGGATTATGTTAAAGGGATTATAGCGATTTCATCGGTTTATTTAGTTGGGCGAACGATAACACATTTTGAGAAGAAAAATGAAAACGGTTGAATTGCTTGCGAAAATAGAAGCGAGGCTTGAGAACATTGAGAATTATCTTAAACAGCTAAATGGTAAAATTATAGACCACGAAAACAGGATTCGCGAGCTTGAGAAGTTGAAGAATCAGATGGAAGGTGCGGAGGTTTTCGGCAAGATAAACGAATTTTACAAGTTGAGGTGGCAAATCGCAGGGATAGTGAGTTTGATTCCGATTTTGTTGATGTTATTAAAAATTTTAAAGTTATTGTGAGATGAGGAAGATAAACAAAATCATAATACATTGCACTGATAGTGATTGGGGGAACATTGATGAGATAAGGCGTTGGCATATAGAGAGAGGTTTTTCGGATGTTGGTTATCATTATATCATTTACAATGGTTATTTGACATATAAAAGTTGGAAGGAGCGTAAGAGAAACGAGAAAGCGGATGGTTTAGTTGTTTTGGGTCGTGATGTTGAGAGAATTGGTTCGCATTGTGTTGGGCATAATAAGGATTCAATTGGGATAGCGCTTGTTGGGACGAGGGAGTTTACGAGGAAGCAATTTATCAGTTTGAGAAATCTTATTGAGGAATTGCTTGAGAAATATGATTTAACGAGGTGGGATGTGTATGGTCATAGTTATTTCAATCCGAATAAAACCTGTCCAAATTTTGATGTCAAATTAATCTGGAGGTTGGATGATGAACGAGATATTTAAGGTTGGTGTTTTTGATATTGAAACATCAAATTTGAATGCGAATTTTGGGATTGTTTTGTGTGGTGTGGTTTATGATGTGACGAATGAGAAGATACATATCGTCAGGTGGGATGAGACGAAATGTTATAAAAATGGTGAATATGACAATGACAGGGAAGTTGTTGCGAAGTTGAGGGATTTGCTTGAAAGTTTTGATATTGTGATTGGGTATAATTCCAGCAGGTTTGATATACCTTTTTTGAGGACGAGGTTGTTGTATCATAAAGAGAGGTTGATTGAAAGCGTCAGGCATATTGATTTATACTATTTAGTTCGTTTCAAATTAAAATTGCACGACAACAAATTGGATACTTTGGCGAAGTTCAGTAATTTGGAGCATCAGAAAACAGAAGTTGATGGTATGAAATGGACGCAGGCTTTGGTTTATGCTGGGACGAAGAAAGGTAAGAAAGCGATGGATTATATAGTTGAGCATTGTGTTTTGGATTGCAAGGTTTTGGCGGAAAGTTTCGCACAGGTTAAAGATTTGATTGGGAATATAAAATTTAGGTGATTACAAAAAGCAAAGTTGAGATGTGGTTTGGATTCTGGGGCAAAAAGACATACACGTTTTCGGAGATTTTGGGTATGGTTGATGATGAAAATGATGAAATTTGCATTGGCGATGGTGAAATTGTTATTAGGGATTATATCACGAAGTTTGAAAAGCGTAAGTTTGTTTTATATAATCCGTATGGCAGGAAGGAATGTTGGACTTTTATAGAGAAAGACCAATAGAAGAGAGAATTGAAATTGATTATGAAGACGATACTTGTTCTTGTCCGTTATTTTGTGATGAGTTTGCCAAAGACAGTGAAAGAGGTGATGATGAAGATGATTAAGTCTGTGTTGATATTTGCGTTGTTGACTTATAGTGTCTTTATAACTTACAAATATGCGGAGGCATATAGGGACAAAATTTATTATAAAAAACAGATTGAAGAATTTTATCGTTGGTATGATTTTGAGGACACTGTAAGGGTAAAAATTGTTGAAAAGGAAATACCGAAAGAGAAATTTGTTTATGTTCCTAAATACATTACGCAAAGGGAAACGGTTAAGGTATACGAAGCAGTTCCTTCAAGGTTAGGTGATACCCTTGCGACTTCGTTTTATTGGGAGTGGGCTAATTTTTTGGGTATTAGGGATACGATAAAATTATATCAGCAAGATAATTATGTTTTCAGGACGAAAATTTATAGAGCTTGGAAGGTATTGAAACCTATTGAAGTTCAATTTTTGGTTTTTGAAAAATATCCCGAGAGGTTTTGGTATACTGCTTACATAAACAATTTTGATTTGAAAGATTATGTTTTTGTCAATGCGACGCACAATATATCTTCTTGGCGTTGGTATGTTGGGTTAGGGGGAGTTTATTATTGGGAGGATGGGTTTGATTTGAAGTTGCAAAATTCGGTTGTTTATGATAGATTTATGTTAAGTTTAGGAGTTTCAAAAAGAAGTATTGATTTGACTTTAAATTACAGGATAAGGTGATATGGGAAAGTTGCTCATAAAATACGGTTTATTGCATACGATAAACAAGACCAACCAAGCTCGTGAGAGTGCTGAAATTTTAAACGATTTTGATGAAATAGTTTTATCAAACCCTAATGATTTTTCGGTAACAGATAGGTTGTTATATTTTGAGGTTTTGAACCTCGTCAAGAAAAAGGTTTGGGTATATATTTCAACGACAAATAATCAAAGTTATGTTCTTAACCAATATATGAATTTGTATGATAATTTTGTTGATATTATAAAGCCCAAGATAGATGGCATAATAAATGCGTTTTCTTATTTTGGTATGTTGGATAAGCTTAAGGGTTTTTTCGTTGATGAATTTGGTTATGATTACACTGTCAAAGTTAACACAGTTCCTCAAACTTCAAGGCGGGTAAATAGGTATTGGCAAAATCATATTGTTAATTATTGTCATAGTTTAGGTTATCCAGTATTTGTCAATTTGTGGTTTTTGGATGATTGTTTTATTACTTTTGCACCTTATTATGGTTCTCCTCCTTATCTTGGGAGCAATTATCCTTTGGATAATGATATACAGAGCGGTTCTCTTTTGCCTGAAAGTTCAGTTGGGTCGGGTAATTGGCGTGGGTTGGATTATGTTTTGTTGGATAGTTGTTTTTGGAATAACGACAGCAATAGTTTAAATCTTGCGAGAATTTTGTATGAAGTTGGAGTTATGCGTCGTTATTATGATAGAGTCAAATGGGCTTGTGTTCAAGGTTTTAATTTCGGAAATCGTGTTTCAGTGCCAAATCCTCCAGATGGGACTTTGATTGTTGATGAAGGATTTAGGGAATTTATTAAAAAATACATAGAGATAATGAATTTGCTTGGCGTTCAATATGTTGGGGTTTCGGATATAGATTATTCTGCCGTAAGTGATATAGTTCTTGACATCAAGTATGATTTTCAAAGTTTTGGTATATGTGAAGATGTTTGGGGTGAGCGTGAGGGGAACAAAATAATTTTGAAAATAAAAAATGGTGGCATAAGGGCTTATGAAATACCTTGATTTAGAAAAAAGTGAGGTTTTAGCACTTCAAGGGCTTGTTTACAAAAAGAATTATTTGATACTTCTTGCGCAACAGGTGGATTCGGAAATTAACGATTACATTAACGAGTTGTCAAAGAAATATGGTAAAATTGTTAATTACGATATAGAAAGAGGCAAAATAATTGTTGAAGACGAAAATGATACATCAATTAAGGAAGGAACAGGTTGAGGGTGCGAGGCGATATAACGTTCTTGATTATGGTATCAATTCAACTTCAAATGATAATACCGCACGTTTAAATGATTTAATTCAGAAGGTTTACGAAAAGGGCGGTGGGGAGATTTATTTTCCTGCTGGGGTTTATAAGTTTAGTGGCACTATAATTTTGAAGTCAAATATAACCTTAAACGGTGATGGTTGGAATACCATTCTTTTGCAGACTGGGTTAGGAAATCTTATTCAAATTGGGGATGAGAACAAACCAGCAGGTGTATGGTTTGAGAATATAAAAGTGAGTAATTTGTTTTTAAATTGTGATAATCCTAATAACGCTGGTAGGGGTATAATTTTATATGGGACGACTGATAATCCTAATGATGCTTTAAGGTATACGACGAGGAAAATCATATTTCAAAACCTTCGCATTGAGAATTTCGGTTATGCTGGTATAGATGTTGATTGGGTTGTTTTGAATGTTTTTTACAATACTGTATGGGCGAGGAAAAATGGCAGGTTTGGGATAAAGGTTGGGGTTGATTGTGATGTAATTAATTGTTTCATTAGTGAAAACGGTATAAAGTATCCAAATGATTTTTACAATTGTGGTATTCTTGTTGCTGGTTCTGATACGAGGATTAGTAATTGTCATATATGGGGTTGGGGGCAGGAGAAAGGAATTTTAATAGAGTGGTCGGGAGATATACAGGTTTTGGGTTGCGTTATTGAGGAGCATTCAAGGGAAGGGGTTTTTATTTACAATAGTTCAACGACGAGGATAGTAAATAATTATTTTGAGGACAATTCTTTTGGCAATCCTAATTTATTCAGTGCGATAAAGATAGTTGGTAACTCTGATACTAATCCCTCAATTTACACATATATTTTCGGCAATCGTTTTGGTAAGCAGATATGGGGTGGGGATTTAGCAAATCACAAATACTGTGTTGAGGAGGAAGTTGGGGGCAATGGTTGGGTTGATTACACTGTGTTTGAGGGGAATTATTGTTGGAATGGGTATAGGACGGATATTGTGAAGTTTGTTGGGAGCAATTCAATTA
>JAWBPV010000010.1:0-42117 GCA_039000425.1 Candidatus Aenigmatarchaeota archaeon | reverse complement strand
CAAATAGCTGGTGAAGAAAAGGTGGAAGAGAGTTTTTTAGAAAAATTGAAAAAAATTTTCAAGTTTTTCTAGCTTCAACTTTCGTTTCTTCCATGAGCTTTGAAATTATCTTTTGAATATCTTCAAACTCTTCCTTCAAAAGTTTTGAAGTTTCTGGGGTTTCTTTCAACGATATCTTGAAAACGCTTCCAAGTTCTTCTTCCAATTTCTTCAGTTTCTCCCCATCAACTTCATCCATTTTATTAGCTATTAAAATGAAATTCAAACTTTTGAAAAAATTTTTGAGTTTATTAAAATGATCCAATTGCACTTCAATAGGTGGTGAATCCCTCGATACATCGAATATGTAAATCCCATAAACTAAGTTCATGTCCTTGAAGATCATCAAATCTTTCGCTAAACCATCGAGAAAATAAGGAAGCTCCACCAACTGAAACTCTTGATTTTTAAGATTGAGAGTAGCTACTTTCAATCCATCATGCACTAAACTTAGAACAGGCTCCGCCTTGCTGAAGAATTTTAAGAAAGAACTCTTGCCACATTCTTTCATACCTGCCACAACTATTGAAGGAGAAAGCTTGAACTCTTTCAACAAATTTTTCTTGAAAACTAGAAATCTCCAGAAGAATATCGGAATTGAAATCGTGGTTATTAAGATTAATGAATAGAGCGTGGGAAAACTTTCAGGAAATATCATGAAATCCCCTTATAAAAGATAACACTTTATCTATAAATATGATTTCACCGTAAATTATCAAACTAAAACCTATAGAAAATATCGATATTTGTAAGACAGGTATTTGTGGGAAATCTATGATCGCTATCGTTAAATTGAACCCTAGCCCTATCCAAATTAAATTCTTCTCTGGCAAATTTTTGAAAATTAGTAAAGAGAGTAAAAAAGGTAAAACTAGGATGAAAGCTCCTGTCAAAGGAAAAAATATGTTTTGTTGAGTAGCACAGTGCATTTCCGTGTAAGTTCCTAGCTCTGAATCTAAAAGCACAAGCTTTATATTCTTACAACCGGCTAAAAAACCTAGCAAGAAATGACCAATTTCATGGAGCAATAAGGTTGAAGAACATATCATCATGCTCGAGATTATGGTGAAAAAAAGAGCCATGAACAGAATTTTTTGAAATTTCCTCATAATTTTCAGTTATCTTGCAATTAATTAAACTTTCACCAAATTATTATTATGAAAAAATTGGCAACTTGGTTGTTTTTAATAGTTTTTTCTATTCTACTAATTTATACTTTAAGAGCAAGACTTACCGGCCTTTTCATCGGGTTTGGTGAGCCTGCGAAGGAATTTGAATGGTGGAATGTCTCTTGGCATTACAGGTTTAGAATCGAAGTTAACTCAACTTCATACAACAGGATGGATTGGCCCATAGAATATAGAGTGAATTTCACAGATTTGTTGCCTTATGGAACTTTTGATGAAAATTCTCTGAGAGTTTTTGAGTACAGTCAATCCGGATCGATTTTGTATGAAGTACCAAGCCAGTTCGACAAAGAAGAGGGATACGATCCTTCTTCAAACGCAGTTGGTACGATTGTTTTTCTGATGAACGGCACTACACAAGCCAATTCTAAGAGGATATATTTCGTTTATTATGATATATTGGAAAACGGACCAAAATCTTTTCCTGTTTACCCAACAAGCTTGAACTACACTTGGGACGATAAAATCATAAACGTCAACAACACTTTGTTGAAATTCTACATCGACACCAATAGAGGAGAAAACACTTCTGGAATTTACCACGTGGAAGACATGGGTGGTACTGTTGTTATCACTTCTAATCCTTCTGGCAGAACTGCTGAATATCTTGAATACTCCAACGATACACACAACCTTACCTTTGACCTTAGGAACAAAGCTGATTTCGTGCCAGGGCCTGTAAGGCTAACGATCAAACAAGTTGGGGATGAAATAGTTTTCGGTAATCCTAACGAAAAAACAGGTGAGAGTAGAGTGATTAAAAAATATTACATTTACAACAGAGCAGGGCCTCAAGCATACGGAACATTCATAAGGATTGTTCAAGAAATTGAAAATACTGCGAGTTATAGTATACAAAGAAGATCTACACCTGCCGGGGCATTAGCTTTTGATCTCGAGAGAACACTTTCCTCAGGCTCTATAGATACTCTAGACTTCAATTCTTCTGACCCATATTCTTGGGTATGGGGATCTGGATATGGTGGTGAGATGGTTGGTTTGATCAATATTCTTGAAGAAGGAACTTCGAAATATTTTGCTACTAACAGCACAAGCCATGGAAGAATAGGAATTCAGTTGGATGTGGAAACAATTCCTTCTAGCTCTTCGATCAAACAAGATTCTTTGGTTTATTTTGCTTCTTGGGGCGGAAGTGATGCTGTGTCTGAATTCTTGGCGATAAAAGAAAGGTTTGTTAATCCTGCAAGCATTACCACGTACTTACCAGAAGCTTGGTATGTTGAAATATCTCCATCCACAAATGCCACAATTTACAACAGAAATGAAGTTGTTTTGCTTGTTGGAAATGTTTCCGCTGGTGATCCGTACAACTTAACAAAATACATCAACGCAACTTTAGACATGGGTACTCCTTCCCCAAATGACGACCAAACAATAATTTTGTACGATGATGGTACACATGGAGATGAAACAGCTGGAGATAAAGTTTTCACAAACACTTTTGAGATAACTGATTATGCAACTGTTGGGATTTGGACGATTAATTTCACTTCTTTCACCGAGAATTTTGAGTTTTTGAATTCAACATCTTTCACTTTCAACGTCACCGATATTTTAAATGTCACTATCAACATCACGAACAAAAAACCTATGGTTGGTGCTATCGTAATAGCGAATATATACGTGAAAAATTATCGACAAGATTCTTGGGTTGCTGGAGCGATGATAAATTGTACCTATGATTCAGTTGAAGTGATAAACAAGATAGACCACAATAATGGAACTTATTCTATCAATTTCACGGCCCCAACGGAGGAAGGAGAATATATCCTCTCGTGCAACGCGACAAAAAACGGGAATTTTGGAAATGCTACAGATATTTTTTCAGCCGAACCAGGAAATACGAGCATAAGCCTAGTTGTTCAACCACAAAACCCGATTGTTTCTGGTGTAAGCTTGTATGAAAATGATAGCTTTGTGATAGAAGTAAATGCAAGCAACTTTGGTAATGCCACAGCCTATTCAACAAACATAACCTTAGAACTTTTGAACGGTTGGGATGCAAACATAACTTTAGAGCAGTGTGGAGATTTAGAGAAAAATGATTATTGTGTAAGAGGTTTTAACATAACAGTTCCAAGTGGCACTTCACCAGGAAATTATTATATTAATATTACCGCAACTTGGAAGAATCCAGATGAAACAATATCATCAAACAAAACTGAAGTTAATGTAACTGTCGAATCCAATCCAAAAATTGATGTTGAAGATGAAAAGGTTTCTGGTGAAGCAGGAGATGGAACTTGGACTCTAGTTGGAAATTTCACTGTCTCTTCAATTGGGAATGATGCTTTACAGAACATCACATTTTCCTGTATTTCTGGTGAAGCATGTAATAATTTTGAAGTTAGTTTTATCCCAGAAAAAATACCTAGCTTGGCAGTAGGCTTTAAACAAAATGTTTCAATAAATGTCACAATACCTTTGGGCTACACTCCTGGAACTTACAATGGAACTATAAATGCTTCTGCACAGAATGATGAGTTTGATACTTTTACTTTGGAAATTGTAGTTCCGCCGAAAACCAATGTCTCCATAACACCAAACATTTCGAGCTACACTGCAAGCAACATAACACAAGAAAACAATGAGACTTTCTATTTCAAGGTTAATGCAACGAATGTAGGAAACGGGAGCGCAAGATTTTTGAACATAAGTGTCTTTGCTCCAGCAGGATGGTTTGTATCGCCAAACCTACAAGAGTGTGGAAATATTGTTAAAAATGAAATTTGCCAAAAAGAATTCAAGGTCACGATTCCAGAAGGAACTCAACCAGGGAATTATTTGGTAAACATTTCAACAAACTGGACCCAACCAGACAATTCCATGGGAACAAATAAAACTTCAATAACCGTAACCGTTGCTTCAAACCCTTTGATAAACGTGAGTGAGAGCAGAGTTTCTGGTATAGTCAAAGATGGTGCTGAAGAAACTTTGGGAAATTTCACTGTATTGTCTATTGGAAATGATGCACTGCAGAACATCAATTTCAATTGCGTCTTTGGTGAAGTTTGTCAAAATTTCATGGTTGAGTTCATCCCAGCAAGCATTTCAAGTCTTCCTGCAAACTCAAATCAATCCGTGATGGTTAACGTTAGTGTTCCTTTAAGCTATCCAAACGGAACTTATACTGGTATGATAAACGTTTCTGCACAGAATGATGGTTTTGACACCCTAACAATTGAAGTTCATGTCCCTGAAAACAGAACATGGGATTTGTATCCTGAATACTGTGAGAAATCGACACAACAGCCAGAAGGTACAGCCTGTGAAGTTAACGTAACAAACAAAGGAAACACGAAAATCAACTTCATTATTTCACCGGAAGAAGGCAACTACACAAAAGTCAATGAAACAAGTTTTGAAGTTGAAAGGTTGAATTGGCATGTCTTCAAAATAACTTACAATGTAACCGGCATAGAACCAGGAACATACAATTCAACTTTTTTGGTTGATGCCATCCAGCCTGACTCAAACCCAGACAACAAAACCGTTAAAGTTTCCCTCGTGCCATACATCCCACCCATAATAAATGTCTCCATAATTCCGAATGAAACAGAGCAGAATTCAAGTTTGGTAATTTTTGCGAATGTTACTGATAGATCAGGAAGTGGCATAGCTTGGGCAAAAGTAAATATAACAAGACCTAATGGCACTGTTGATTCCTTGAACATGTTCCTCTTGGAAACTAACGGAAACCTAACAAGATGGGAGTTAACTTATCCTAATGGCACGAATGGAAGCACTGTTGAAAGGGGAATTTACAATGTTACTGTTTATGCAAGCGATAAAATAGGTAATCAAGAAAATGTTAATTCTTCTTTCTTGGTCTACGTCAAGTTCAATATTCTTTTATCCACTCTTTCTGACAAATATTATCAAGGTGACACCGGATCTATTTATTACAGTGTTAGAGATTTCGCAAACAACCCTATAGAAAATTTCACAACAAACTTCACGATATTTGATTCACAAGGCAACATCACCTACCTTTCTTCAAACTTCAAGACAAATTCAGATGGAACCATAGTTCCAATGCCAAGCTTTTCTTTATCATCGGATGCTCCTTTAGGTAATTACATTCTTGTCTCCAATTCAAGATTTAAAGATGAAATCGTCGACAAAACTCTTGAAAAGCAAGTCAACTACACTTTCCAAGTTCTTTCAAGAACTGTTACTGTCACTGGGCTTTTTGCTGACATAGAAACAGCTGTGGTTTGGTATCCTGAGAATATAATGAGGTTTGGTATTTTGGTTTACAACGGCGAAGGCAAGCCTGTTGATCCTACTTCTATGAATTTAACAGTTTACGATCCTGCTAACAATCTCTACTTCTTAGCTAACTTATCACAAATGACTAAAAAAGCAATTGGCTTCTACACTTATCAATACGCAATGCCCGCTAATACGCCAAGCGGAATGTTTTTAGCAGTTTTGAACGTGAGCCAAAATGAATTCCAGACCATGAAGCTGAAAGCTTTCAGGGTTGCTCACGGCGGCCCTTACGATGTAAGGATAATTCTCCTTGAAAATGAAGTAGAGCAAGGAAGCTACCTAGACTTTATCTTGGTGATAGAAAATAAAGGAGAAGTTTCTCAAGATGTTTTCGTAGAATATTGGGTTTCTTCTCAAAACACAACTTACTTCAGCTCATCTGAAGCAGTTCTCACACCAGCCCTGACAAACCAAAGCTTCACTAGAAGTGCTTACATATACTCAAACCAACCTTTGGGAAATTACTTGCTCAACGTTAGGGTAACTTACGACACGGTTCAGCCACCAATCTTAGCTAATGCAAGTTTCGTTGTTATACCAAAAACATTGAACGTAACCAGACCTCCGGTTTACGTTGAATATCCTTACGTACCAACAGGAGCTTTTCCGACTCCAGTTCCAACTGAAAAAATATTAGCCAGCATCTTGATTTCCCGCTACAACAACAACGTAAGTTTGGCTAGGGGATTTTCGAGAATGGAAACTGTTATCGTTGAAAACGATGGTCAAACTGATTTGGAAAATGTTAGCTTATTCTTGTTAGGCATACCCACAAACTGGTTCAACATAACTCCAGAAAACTATAAAATACTCGCAAAAGGTAGTTCAGTTCCTTTCGTCATATTTTTCAACATTCCAAAAAATGTTAACGTTGGTGAATATTTTGCCACGTTGATAGCAACTTCTGGTGTTGTAAGTGATCAAAAGAAGGTAACTTTAACCGTTTTTCAATCCATGAAAGAATTGTTAACTGAAGAGATAGGTAAACTTGAAGAAGAATTGCAAGAGTTGATAGTAGACACAAAGGTTGCTGAGAAAGAGGGAAAAGATGTGTCTCCTGTGCTTTTATTCATAGATGGAATTAAGAACCAAATAAAGCTCGCTAAAGAGAATTTGAATTTAGAAAAATTTGAAGATGCGTTGAAGAATGTCAACACGGCAAGAGATTTGTTATTCAAAGCTAGGGATACTCTAAACAAACTTGAAGTAGTTAAAGTTAAAGCCATAGTACCTTGGTGGGTTTTGTTGTTGATCTTAATACCCATCGTAGCTTTCATCATTTACTTCTTTTCGGGTAAAAAACCTTCTGTTAGGCCTTGGATAATAACTTTGGAAAAAGTTGTGAACTTGGCAAAGAAGAAAGAAAGTAGGGAAGAATTGGTTAAAGAGAAAGAAAAGTTGTTGAGGTTGCTCGAAGTTTTGGAGAAAGAGAAATCTAAAGGGTTGATAACTCCTAAAGCTTACAATGAGATGAAGAAAAATGTGGAAAAGAAGCTTGCAACGATAGAAAAGAAATTGTTATCTAGATGATCAAACTTCAAGTCATTGCGCTTGCGTACACAGTTAAAGTTGCCAAGTTCAGGATACCGTTCGGAATGCCGTAAGGTATGTAAACGTTTAGGGTTAAAGTGTGGTATTGGCCAGGTGGCAAGTTTGTTTCTTGTATGAATCTTGAATTTGCGCAGCTTGTGAAGCCTGATCTTTTGTCGTATTTGTAGATGTAGATCTTGGTACAGTTGTAATAAGCAGCAACACAGCTTTCGTACAAAGGAGAAGAAGCTCTGTTTATGCTGAAGTAGCCAAAGTTAGCATTTCCTCCATCAAAGTTAATGTTTGTTGTTTCTGGTGTTCTTGTTTCTACAGTACCATTGTCAACGTCATCTTCTATCGCAAACTGAGCTCCTGTGTTGTTGCAAAAGCCATTTGTTCCGTTGCCGAGAAGCCAGACATATTCAAAGCTTGTGTTCTTGAAGAAGCCCCAAGCTACTGGGCTATTAACATTGCTTTTGTTCATGTTGGATATGTCTTCAGTCCAGTTCCACTCAATCCTGCCTGCAAAGAAGAATTTGTTATAAGTCTCGTTCTTGAACACTATTACTCCACCTGCGGCATATTTTGTTGCATTTGCAGAGCCATATGGCCTTTCTGTTTCATCTTCTAGCGTGTCAACGTAAGCGTAAATTTGAGAGACATTTTTTGAACCAGTATTATAAATATCCAGATTTTGTGGTGTACCTGCCTCACCAGCATAAACTTCCCAACTTAAAGTTTTTGGCTGGACAGTAATTTGTACCGCCTCTCTTATTGTTACATTAACTGTTGCTTCATCTTGAGCAGCTAAAGTAAAATTGGATAAAAGCAGCATACCTAGGAGAAATGACAAAAAGAAGAAATTTCCTATTTTAACATTGCTGCTTATCTTCATGTTTAATAATTTTGTTAAACATAGTATTTAAATTTAATGTTTTGAAACAGTTTATAATTTAAGTTTATTCAAAAATTTTATAATTATCACTATTTTTTAAAAATAAATTTAATGTTAAAAATATGTGCAAAATTAAGTTTAAAAGATAAGTCAATAAATATTCTTAAACAAAAATATTAAATATGGAAGAAGACTTAAAACAAAAAATCCTTCAAATTCTTGAAAAAGAGCCTCGCGGCTTAACGATACAAGAAATCGCAAGGATTGGCAACATGAACAGATTTAAAGCTACAATTTACGTTCATGAGCTTTTGGGTGAAGGAAAAATTACTGAGAGAAAAATTGGAGCTTACAGGCTTTTCAAAATAAAGAAAGATTAAACATAAACTATGAAACCTTCTCTTTCTAATTCTTCAAGAACAGGAGCTAAGCCTGTTTTCACTTCCTCTGCTGGTATGCCAGCTATCTTCGCTACTTCTTCTGCTATTTGGTCAAAAGTCTTCTTGCCATCACACATCATCAAAAACTTAACAAGCCATTTTTCTAACTTCCACATTTTACTTCCATCAAAAGTAGCATAGTAAGTACCCAAATGATCGATTATCTTCAAATTCTTTGCTTTCAAAGGTCTTTTTTCTTCCATGAACACTTATTTTAAATTTAATCAATAGTTTAAATATGCGATTTTGTTCAAGCTTAGCTTTCATGATTTTTCTCATCTCGATTCCATCAGCTTTAGCTGTAGATTTTACTGTTGGGGTTTCTCCTGCATTGGTAGATTTGGGTGAAGTTGAAGCTGGATCAACAAAAATAGTTAAGTTTTTTCTTATCACGCCTTCAACAGAGCCTTTGCTAGTTTATTTAGAAGCTGAAGATGGAAACATTGATTTTTTCTCTCGAGATCAATACAAGCAACTTATTTTCAACTATTCTGAAGAGCCTACAGCAAAATGGGTAGAATTCTTGTCTAACCCGATAGAGCTTAAGCCTACCAATGAAAGTTTGAAAACAGGAATGGGTGAAATAAGAGGATGGAGAGAAATAAGCTTTTTGCTTAACGTGCCGAAGCAAGCGGAGCCTGGGTATCATTTGCTGAGAATAAAACCCTCTCCCAAAGTCCCTTCAGAAGCTATTGGCCAAGTAGGGGCAAGGGTTGTCGCCATAACTTCTGTTGGAATTTTATTTAAAGTTCCTGGAGAGGCTAAAAGGGAAGGAATAATTCTTGATGTGACTAAAGGAAAATATCTTGGTAATAGGCTTGAGATAAATACTTACTTTCAAAATACTGGTAGCGTAACAATTTCTGCAAAAGCTTTTCAGAGCATTTTTAAAGATGGCGAAGCAATAGAAAACCTTACTTCTTCTACTCAGCTTGTAAAACCTGGAGAAATTGTAACTTTAAAAACTTTTTTGCCTTTAAGTAAACTCTCAAACGAAAATTTTGAAATATTTACCAATGTGAGCTTCACCACAGGCTCAGCGTCAAAAAATTCTACCCTTGTGATTGAAGCTATTCCACCAATAGAAAAAGTTGAAGAAATATTTCCTTTCTGGCTAGTAATTTTAATTTTGATTGTGTTGATAGCAATTTTGATCTACAAGTGGTATAAATGAAGAAAAAAATAAATTTAGCTTTAATAATTTTGCTCTTGTTGGGAGTCTTTGTTCTTTTAGCAAATGTTCCGTATCAACCGAAAGGTTTTGTTGAGAACATGACTTTTGAAAA
Source organism: Candidatus Aenigmatarchaeota archaeon (assembly GCA_039000425.1). Classification (GTDB taxonomy): domain Archaea; phylum Aenigmatarchaeota; class Aenigmatarchaeia; order CG10238-14; family SCSR01; genus JAVZGQ01. The sequence goes on along the minus strand of JAWBPV010000010.1, from coordinate 32,444 downwards.
GCATTCCGATTTATTCTTCAATTACGAGATAATAAGGTATCCTTCTTCTGTAGAAGTTTCTCCTGTTCAACCAGACCAAGAGAGACTTAAGCTTGGTGTGGTAGTTGATCCTTGGAATTTGAATTTTGGAATAGTTCCCGCCGGGAATAATTTCGTCACCAGGTTTATCGAGATTTCAAACCCGAAAGAAAAAAGTGCAAAAGTTTACTTCAAAGTTTACGGAAATATTTCTCCTTTTGTTAACTTCACTAAAAATAATTTCTTCATAAAACCAAATGAAAGTGTTACTGTAGAAGTTAAATTTTATGCCGAGAAAGCAGAAATTGGGAATTATACGGGAGAAATAGAGGTTGTTGCACAGAGGCCAAAATATGATTTCCTGTACAACTTTTGGAAATAAATCATGGGGAAAAATTTTATTTTCTGCTTTTTTGATAATTTTCATATTTTCTCTTACACAGGCAACGATAGTTGAAGTTGAAGTTCCTAAATCTTTAGAAGGTAGCTTGGTGTCTTTTTCTTACGATTCTTCTAAAGATGTTATGAAATTTCGCTTAGAATTTTACAACACCGGAAGCACTGCTTACAAAGCAAGGATTAGGCTAGATATGTTGAACAATTCAAAAATAACTTTCACCGCTTGGAGTGATGAGAAAGTGTTGATGCCTGGGGAGAGGAAAAATTTTGAAATTTATTCATACAGCAATTCTACAGGAAATTTCACTTTGAGGTCAAGAGTATATTTCGGGAATGAAATTCAAGAAAAATTTTTCATGATAGAGAAAAACAATTCTTTTTTGCCAGAAGATATCTTTGAAATAAAGAATTTTAGGACTTACGATGATTTTTTTGTTTTTGATATTAAAGCAAATAAGACTGCTAAAGATGTTGTGATCTTACCCCATAATTTTCCTTTAGGTTGGATCTTCGAGCAAAAGAAGATTGCTCTCTTGGATGAAAGTGAAGAAAAGACTGTAGCTATTAAATACCATCCCACCGTTTGGACCGAAGGAAAAGTAATTCTAATAGTAGCTTCAGATGGTGGAAAGTACAAAACTGAAAAGACATTTGAAATGAAGAAAGAAATTGGAATCCTTTGGTTAACTCACTACCTTACAGACCAAATCAAACTTTTTCTCAGGTCTGTTTGATTTAAAAGTTCGCCACGTTGTAACAATAAATTAACATATTTTTAAAAACATTTAAATAATATAAAAACAAAATTGTAACTATATGGATGAAGGAAAAGGCCTAATAGATAAGAGCGTGGAAGAAAAGATAATCCAAATTCTTAGCAAAAGGATCTTATCAACTTCTAGGCTTGCCAAAGAGCTTGGCATAAAAAGGTATGTGCTTGTTGGTTATCTTGAAGCTATGAAGAATCAAGGAAAGCTTGAGTTCCACAAAGTTGGAAAAGCTAATGTTTATACTGTTGCAAAAGGTGGGAAAAAATGAAGAAATTGATTTTATTCACATTTTTATTTGGAATCTTAATTTTCTTCAACTCTGCTCTTGCTTTACCTGAAATAAATAATGTAAAGCTTAAACCTTCATCGGAAATTTGGGTAACCGAAGCTCTTGAAATTGAAGTGAATTGTAGCGATAGCTCAAGAGTCAATGCAACTTTGATTGGAAAAGCAGGCTACACAATTTATGTGGATAGCTTTGACTCATCAAATGGATTGTACAAAGCAACAATAAACCCAATTTACTGGAGAAATAGAGACGATGAATTCGATGCTACTATAACTTGCTCAGATGATTTAAACAACAGTGATCAAGAAGAAGTTAAGTTTACAGTCTCTAAATTTGTTGTAGAAATTGCTAAGGTTTCTCCAAGCACAATCTACCTTGGTGATTTGATTGAAGTTGATGTTTTGGTTAAAAGAGATTCAACTCCAATAAATTCTCCTGATGTTAGCTTCAGCATAACTCTTGACAACCAAACAATTCAACCAAAGATAAACCCACCTTACGATCCTTTAGAAGGATGGATAATTTTCTTGAATTCTTCTGAAATTCCAAACGCCATTGGAACTCACAGCTTGAAGATATTTGTAGGTTATGATAGAGTTAATTCAACCAAGAGCCTTACTTTTTCTGTTAATGAACCAATTCAGTTCTCGATAATAAGCCTGGACAAAACATGGGTCAAGCCAAATGACACTGTAAAATTAACAATTCAAGCTTTTGATAAAGGCATAACAATACCATTAAACGCGGAAAACTTGGAAATTAAGATAGGCTCAACTAAACTAAACACTTTTGCAATAACACCGACAAACAATTATTATGTTGTGACAATAGTTGCTCCTGAACTTGATTCTGGCAGCTATGCTCTCTCTGCATTGCTACACTATAAAAATTACACTTATTTGAGTGAAAAGTCTATTTCTTACATTGTTCCGATTTCAGGAAGGATAGTTGATGAAAATGAAAAAGCTGTTTCTACAAAGATAAGCTTTTATTCTGATGGTGTGGAAAAGCTTAGACTTTACACAGATTCAGCAGGGGCTTACTCTGGTAACTTACCTCCAGGAACTTATGATGTTGAATTTGTTTTTCCACAATCAACTTTACGCTTGTATGATGTAGAAGTGAACAGATTTGAAGATCCTGTTAGATATTACTATTTTGCTTCAGCTGATGTTCCTGGCCTAAATGTTGCTGCTTTATTTGTTTATGAAGTTGACTTAAATTATTACAAAGCTTCAATAGAGATGAAGTATTCTGAAAGTAATGTTCTTAATGAAAATTTGCTGAAAGTTTACAAGTGTGAAAATTGGAATTCTGGAAGAAAAGAATGTTATGGAAAATGGGAAGAAATTACTTCAAGAATAGACACGATAAGAAATGTTATCTATGTTAATACCACAAGCTTATCCGCTTATGCCATTGGGAGCTTGAGAAAACTTTCAATTAATTTCAATTTAAACAAAGAAATCTTTTACCTTAAAGACTTGGTTAGGCTTAGAGGAATGGTTGTGGATGAACAAAAAAATCCTGTTGAAAATGCAAGTGTGAGCATTCAAATTAAAAACACTTCTATCAAACAAAAAGTTTTCTCAGATAGCAATGGTTTGTTCACCATAGAATTCTTGGCTCCTGAAAAAGATGGGAATTACTCTTTGATTTTAGCTGCAGAGAAGCATCCTTACATAAGCTTCAATTCAACTTTAACTTTGCAAGTCATGAAAAGCAAAGAAATTTCGATTGTTTTTCCTGACACAGTAAGAATAAATCAAGGTGAAAATTTCACTCAAGATTTCAGCGTGATCAATATAGGTCAAGCGGAGCTTTATAACTTGAAAATTTCTCTTGAAGGAATTCCAAGTGAGCACTATGTTTTACAAGATGAGATAGAAAGGCTTGATGTTAATGAAGAGAAGAAACTGAAAATAGAATTTTCAATTCCAGCCAACGCTTCAGTTGGAACTCTGAGTTGCAAGATAAAAGTTTTCAATGAAGAAGTTTCTAAAGAAAAAATCTTTGGTTTCACTATAATCGAGAAAAATCAAACTTCAACTCAAAAAGTTACACCTGTGGGATTCTTTGGTAAAATCATTTTACCTCAAATGGCTCCAGATTGGATTTACATCTTATTTTTTGCAGTGGTTGCCTTTTCCCTTGCATTTTTGCTCAAGAAAAGAAGAATTAAATCTCAAAGCAGAGAAGAAATCAAAAATTCTCTTTTGGATTTAAAAGAATATTTTAAGAAAGGAGAAGAGATAACCAAGTCTGTACAATCTCAGCCTTTAAAAATTTCTGTCGAAGCTGAAGAAGAACAAGAGAAAGGGGTTGGCTGAATGGTAAGGATAATTGATGTTTGCTCTGGAAAAGGTGGTGTAGGTAAAACTACGATAGCATCAAATTTGGGCTTGGCTTTAACTCAGCTTGGAAAAAAAGTTGCAGTTGTTGATTGCAACTTAACAACCTCACACTTAAGTTTACTTTTTGGATCTTACTCCTATCCTTTAACTCTAAACAATTTTTTGAGAAAAGAAGCGAGATTTGAAGATGTTGTCTACACTCATCCTTCAGGCTTAAGAATTGTACCAGCTTCTCTTGAACTCAAGGATTTAGTCGATGTTGATTTAAGCAATTTTAAAGAAAATTTAAAAGAAATTTTCAAAGATTTTGATTTTGTTTTTCTAGATTCCGCCCCCGGCCTTGGAAAGGAGGCTTTAATTCCTTTACAAGCAGCAGATGAAGTTATTTTCGTTGCAAATCCTTTCCTACCTTCTTTAGTCGATGTTGTTAAATGTAAGCAACTTATAAATTCTTTTGATTCTAAGCCAACAGTTCTTGGAATTATTTTAAATAGAGTGAAGAAAAAATCTTATGAGATATCTGCTGATGAGGTCAGACAGTTTACAGAATTGCCTGTTATCGGAATTGTACCTGAAGATGAAAAAGTTTTAGAAAGCATGAACAAAAGAACTCCTGTTTTGATTTTGCATAAAAATTCCCCTTCAACCAAAGCATTTTTTGAAATTGCTTCAAAGCTTGTTGGAATAGAGTACAAAAAACCAAGCTTCGTAGGAATATTTTTTAAAATTTTCAAAAGGTGAATTTAATGAAAACTGAAGTGAAAATAAATTTTTTGAAAATTTTTTTATTGGTAACTTTAATTTCTTCTATCTTCCTCTTTAAATTACCAACAGCTTTCACTCAAAAGGTTGATCCTATATTACAATTCAATCAAACTTCTTCTGCAAATATTACAGGAAATGCTTCAACTCTAGATCAACAACAAATAGACTCTTACTTGAATTTTAATGCTGATGACTTGACTTGGGATATCACAGAAAATGAAATTCCTATCAGAGAACAAAAAACTGTTGAATACTTTATTTACCAAGACATGACACAAATGGCTGCTAACACAGAAAAATCAGCAAGCTTTACCATTTACTTACCTGAAAAAAATCCAAAAATAAGAAGTGCTATAGTTGAAATAAAGAACAACATATACAACACTCAAATTACTGCTGGCCAAACTGTAAAGATCGGTAATGGCACTATCAACACTACTCTACTCACTACAGCAGCTGGCCCTGCTGCTAGTGGAGAACAAATGCCGTATGTGATTCTTGCAGATGCCACACCTGCTTTTGCTTATATAAACCAAAATGGAACTTATACTTTTACACTATACGTAAAATTGAATGCAATCAGGCAAGGAGAGAGCGCTAAGCTAATTCTAACTTACGAATATGATTCTGACTCACCAAGGCAAATAAAGACTGTAAGGTTTTTCATAGGTCAGTTAACTAGTACTTTAGCAGTAGGCTCATCTACAGCTTTTACCGTACCTGCTTTAAACTTGCCGGAAAGCAATGTTGTGGTTAGGGATAGTTTTTTCGAAACTTACATACATCTGCAACCAGGAGGAACTACAGACGAAGGAATCTCCATAAACCTTGATGGTAGCAACAGTATATCAGGCACTCCTATAGATAACGCAGGTGCAACTACAACTACGCATGTATTCTTATACAAAAACATTTTTGATACAACCACTTCTCATACTTTCAACTTTTCACCAACAGCTGGTTATGCTATCCATGGGGTTGGAACTGAGTTGGTGCTTACTTATGAATATGACGCAAGCTCGCCTATACAATTAAAAACTTTAAGGTATTTGATAGGGCAAGATGGTGGTCTATACACAGCAAACCATACAGCAAATTTTCAAAAACAAGTTTCCTTGCCTGAAAATAACAAAACAATAAAAAGTGTGTACAATAGAGTAACTTTTGCCATAGCTTATGGCACTGGTGCAGGTAATACTGCTTACACAACTTACATAGGAATAAACTCTTCTATTCAAGGTTCTCAACAACCTCAAGTTACTTATGCTTTAGGGTTAAGAGACGAGCAGGTGAGCACAACCACATTACTATACAATGCATCTGGCTTATACAATTTGGAAGATGGTAGTACAGTAGTTTGTTCGGTTTTCAGTTCTGCTGTCGGCACAAGCTACTACACAGGAAGCAAAGGGTGTGAGTTGGTTGTTACTTACACTTATGATGCCAAATCTTCCACAAGAGCTAAAACTATAGAATATTTTGTAGGTCAAAGCTACAATTCAAGCTTAGCTACTTCAGTTTCTTTTCCTTTTCAGCTACAAATTCCAGAACAGGCTTATTCCATAAAAGATTCTTACTTAACCAATTTTGGCTTTACAGGCTCTACAACCACAGGTACAAACACTCTAGTTTCTTACATAAATGTTCCTGATTATGTCTCACAAACTTGTAATTTCAGAAATACAGGTGAAGCCAGATTTGATATGTGTTGGGATTATGTTGGTGACAATGTAACAGTTGCTAACAGCTACACAGCAGTCCTTAGCTCTAGCGTAACAAGATGGTTCTCTTCTAAGATAACAACAACCTACACTTACAACGCATACTATCAAGTTGAAGTTGAGCACAACACAACAGCAAGCTATTCTGGCAGTCTACAAGAAATAGATGTGATGATAAACTTTAGTTCAACTCTTGATGACGTTTATGGGATGAAAATATATGATTTTGCTGGTTCAAAGTGGGATGCTGCGCCTTGTCAAAGTATTTCTGCTAATGCCAATCAATTCTATGTCTTGTGGTGTAATGTAACTGAAAATGTTGGTAATTACATTTCTCAAGATGGTAAAATTAGCGTTAGAATTAATTCAAGTGCAGACACAGACATAGCAACATTGAAAATTGAATATGTCCAATTTTATCTTAGCTACGAAATTGTTAATAATCCTCCTACATTGGGTGAAAGAATTGAATCTCCAGCCTCAGGAACAACTTATTCACCAGGAGCTACTTACACTTTCACCATAACTATCAATGATTTGCAAGGCGAAACTGATATTTCCACAGTAATATTTGAGTTCAACGGAGTGAACGAAACAGTAACAAATTATGTGATACACAACTCTACTTCAAGAAACTATTCTATAACAAAAACTGATTTAGCGGCAAATCCTTCTGGCTATATTTTCAAATGGTATGCAAACGATTCAAAAAATGCGTGGGGGAATGTTGTTGAAGGGACTTACATAATTAAAAAAGCGGATTCAGTGATTTCAATTTCGTTCTCAAACAATCCTGTCATTTACCCGACACAAACAATAGCCACGTGCCAAAAAAACGCTGGTGACTATTCAGCAATTTTAACTTTATATAGAAACACAAGCCAAGTTGCTCAAGATTCTGGCAATTCTATTTCAGAAAGTTTAATTCTTGGTGCAAGTGCTTGGAATTACACTTGTTTGTATCAAGAATCAGAAAACTACACTTCATCCTTCGTTCTAAATCAGTTTTTGTATGTAAATAAAGGCACACCAACTTTAAACATTTTGTTGAATGATTTGCCAAATGATCTGGAAATCACTTATCCTAAACAAACCAACGCAACTGCTTATGAAAGCAACGTTGGGGATGAAGATGTAGTTTACAATTTCTACAGGAACACAAGCGATTCAAGCTTTTTCATATCATCTGGTTCTTTTGTTTCTGATGTTTTGTTGTTGGGAGCAGGTACATATCATTATGTTTACAACACTTCTGGTGGGGCAAACTGGACTTCAGCTTCTTTCACGAGAACTTTAACTGTCAATCAAAATACCTCAACGATCAATTTCATGCACTTAACTATAAACGGTACAGAAGGGAATAAGGTTTACACTTATCCTGTATCCACCAATACAACAGCCTGGTTTGATGCTGAAGCTTTTGTTGGTCAAGCGCCTGTATTTACATTATACAGAAATTTCACGGTAATAGGTAGCTCCAACCCTGTGAGTGATATCGGTCAATTAGCAGCGGGTTTTTACAATTACACTTTTTACACACCTGGAAACCAGAATTATTCTTCAGCTATAAAACAATTCAACTTGACCATAAACAAAGCCGATATTTCACCTTACTTACACATAGCAATAAACGGGACTGAAGACGATTCAGTTTACACTTACGAAAATGTAACTAATGCTACAGCATGGTCTACTTTAACTGGACAATCTGGAATAACCTACAACTTCTACAGGAACACTTCAACTTCAAGTGTATTCATCGGCTCAGGTAGTTTGACCTCAGAAATTACAAGGTTGGGAGCAAATACTTACTACTATGTTTACAACACAACGGGAAACGAAAATTACACCGCCGGCTCTATAACCAGAATTTTAACGATAACCAAAAAAGTTCCGATAAACTTACTTGAAGCTTCGCCTTCTTGGACAAACACTTATCCGACAGAAACAACTGTCACATGTTCTATCATTTCTTTGAATAATGAAGTCGTTGCCCAACTATACAGAAATTCCTCTTCCTTTAATCCTTTACCATCCAATTCAGAAACAATAACTCTTGGTGCTGGTTATCATGAATATGTTTGCAATAGCTCTGCAACAGAAAACTACACAGCTTCTAGCAATTCAAGTTTTATGATAATAAACAAGGGAAATCCCAGCCCTTACATGAACTTATACATCGATAATCAAACTTCCGACAAGACGATAATTTATCCGGATGTAGCAGAAGTTAGAGGAAATGTTTCTTCTATCCTGGGTGCATACGATTTAATCTTCAATTTGTACAGAAATGACTTCTTGATCGGCTCTGGAGATTCAACTCAACAAATAGTTGACTCAACAAGACTCGGAAACGGTACTTACATCTTTGTTTACAACACTTCTGGTGGGGCAAACTGGACTTCAGCTTCTTTCACGAGAACTTTATATGTTTTGAAAGGATTTGTTCCTCTACATTTAACCATAAATGGGAGTGAAAATTCGCAAACATTCACTTATGAAAATGTAACTAATGTCACTGGTTGGAGTGAAGTTATCGGTGAAGACTTGCAATTCAATTTATACAGAGACGATGAACTTAAAGCCTTCGGCTCCCCAGCCTCGGAAACAACTCTATTGGGTGTTGGAACTTACACTTATACCTTCAACACTTCTGGTGGGGCGAATTACAGTAGTAATTCAACTTCTCTAACTTTAACGATAACACCAAAACAGATCAAAATTTATCTAGCCCTCAACGGAAGCCAAGGAAATAGAACTTACACTTATCCAGAAGTAATAAACGCAACTGCTTGGAAAGATCCAACTATCAACGGAGAAGGTAGTTTAAGTTTGCTGAGAGATGGTGTGATAAAAGGCTCTGGCCAAATTGTTTCCGAAATAATAATCCTTGGGAATGGAACTTATAACTATTCAGCAATTTTTTCAGCAAGTAATTATACTGCGGAAAACATTTTGACGAATAGATTTGCCTTTGTCAACAAAGGAATCCCTCCTATATTTCTAGCTATAAATGGCACTCAAGGAAACGTTACTTACACCTATCCTTCTGCATCAAACGCTACTGGATGGTTAGAAACTTTTAACGATGAAGGTGAAATTCAGCTCTGGAGAAATGGGGTGAGTGTGGGAAAAGGAAAAGTTGTTAAAGAAGAAATCATATTGGGAGCTGGAGAATACAATTACTCTCTAACTTTTGATGAAACTCAAAATTATTCGTCAGCTTCCATAACCCAAGACAGATTTTTAAGGATTAATAAAGCTCCGTCAACTGCAACTTTAATTTTAGAACCAACATCACCTATCACTTATGGAACTCCAACAATAGCAACTTGTATCGAAACAAATCCGGAAGATAATGGTAAACTTTGGAGAAATGGTACTGATGTAACTTCAGAAAACAATACTGCTATTATTCTACCAGCTGGTATTTGGTATTATGTTTGTAACGTCAGTGAGACACAAAACTATACTTTTGCTGAAGATTCTACAATTTACGTTGTCGACAGAGCAGCAAGCAAAATAAGATTATTCTTGAACGGGAGTGAAGGTGATGCTGTGTATACTTATGAAGACTATGCGAACATAACCGCAACTCTAAATGTTTCTGGTAAAATCTTTTACATAGAAGCAAACTTCACTGGTAATAAGGAGGTTATCGCTCAAGGTGAAAGTCCGTTAACTCTAATAACAAACGATTTTGGTGCTGGTTTATTCAACATCACAGCTTACTGGGATGGTGATCAAAATTACACAGGTGATGCCAAAACTTATTTCATGACAGTTAATAAAAAACCTACCGTATTATACTTATGGATAAATGGAAGTAGGGAAGATAGATACTTCTTGAACAAAAGTTATGTTAACTTTACAGTTGAGCTTGTAGGATATCCAGGAAAAATTTTAGAACTTTGGACAAATTATACAGACGGTCAATGGAAAAAATGGGATTATGGACCTTCACCGTTACAAAATATCACCCAGCTGACAAAAACTGGAGTTTTCAACTTCACGGGAAATTATTCTGGAAACGCTAATTATACAGCCAGCTACGAATCTTGGATTTTAACTGTTGGCACCTTAAACTTAGAAGCAAAATTAGAAAGCTTATATCCAAAAAACATAAATCAGGGTGAAAATTCCACAGCTATTGGAAATTGCTCTTGTAGTGGTGGTTCTTGTAGTGATGTTTACATGGAAATTCAAGCAGATGGTGTTTTAATACCGAATATGACTGGCAGCTATCTACAAGTCAATGGAAGTAATCCGTTCTACATAGGAACTCTTGAAAATAATTGGGTATCGATTGCGTGGAATATAACAGGTTTGGAAGCAGGAAACTTTAAAATAAGAATAAAGTGCAATTCTAGTGAAACGGGTGAAAGCTTTTCTACAGAAGAAATTTTAAATGTTAATGATACCACAGCACCGAAATGGTTTAACAATTTTACTTTTCCAACTTCACCAACAATTTATTCTCCAGGTCAAACTTATTGGTTTAACATCACTTGGTTTGACAACGTCGACATCTCTACTGTTTTAATAGAACACAATTTCACCGAAGATGGGTCTTTAAGAAATGATACCATGAATAGAGATGGTTACGATTATTATTTCCTCATTCGAGATTTGCCGGGAGGTATTTATGTTTTTAGAACATATGCAAACGACACGAGCAACAACTGGAATAAAACCGATTCTTGGATTTATGTGATAAACAAAGCACCAACCTCCATTAAACTCTCCTTGAACGGAAGCGAGAGTGATAGAACTTACAATGTCTCTGATGTTGCAAACTTCACCGTATCCCTAAACATATCTGGAAAAATAGTTTACTTAGAAACTAATATCTCTGGGTGGGTTTTACAATCTAGAATAACACCCTTGTTCAACTACACAAAATTAAAACAAAAGGGAATTTTCAACATAACGGGATATTTCTTGGGTGATGAAAATTATACTGCTAGCTCTCAAACTTATTTCGCTACTGTTTTGGATGTTGAAAGCCCAAGCTACTTCGACTTAGGTCAAAATTCAAGTTGGGTTGGAGTTAATAAATCGATCTTACTGTTCGCTAACTGGAATGATAATTACGATTTAGATTATGCATGGTTTTCAACTAATGAAACTGGGACCTGGGAAAATAAAAGTGTGATAAAGTTGAATTTAACAGAAGGTCGAACCTGGTCTAATTTTACTTGGAAGAATTCTTCTATTCCAGCTGGCTGGATAATAGCCTGGAGAATATACGCAAATGATAGCTCTGGTAATGAAAATGTTACTGAAATAATGAGTTTTGAAGTTAACGCTAGTGAAATGTGGAGGTACTTGACTAACGATATTATATTTTCTTCTCCTGCAATTGGAGATGTGAATTATGATGCTACAATAGATGTTGTCTTCGCTTCTTACGATAAAAATGTTTATGTTATATCTGGAAGAAATGGAACAAAAATATGGAATTTTTCTACTAATGGAAAAATTTCAAGCAGTCCTTCTCTAGCTAGTACGAACAACGACAATTTCTTGAACGTTTTTGTTGGAAGTTACGATTTCAACCTTTACGCTTTGAACGGGAGTGATGGAAGTAAAATATGGAATTTTTCTACTAATGGAAAAATTCTCTCTTCTCCAGCTATAGGTGATGTTAATAAAGATGGTTTTCTCGATGTAGTTTTTGGTTCAGAAGATGGAAAGGTTTACGCTTTGAACGGGAGTGATGGAAATTTACTCTGGACATTTTCAACGAACGGAAAAATAGTTTCTTCACCAGCCTTGAGAAATTTAAGTGCAGATGGTTATCCTGTTGTTTTTGTTGGAAGTTACGATTTCAACATTTACGCTTTGAACGGGAGTGATGGAAGTAAAATATGGAATTTTTCTGCAGGAGAAAAAATTGAATCTTCTCCAGCTATAGATGATTTAGATATGAACGGTGATCTAGAAGTAATATTTGGCTCTTACGATAAAAATGTTTACGTTTTAAAAGCATCCAGTGGAGAAAAAATTTGGAACTACAGTACTGGAAATTGGATAACTTCTTCTCCAGTTATAGCAAACATAAGTAACAGTAAAAAAATCATAATTTCTTCTCACGATGGAAACGTTTATTGCTTGAATCATGATGGAAGTATAAATTGGACTTTTTCAATTCCAACTGGAGGTAGAGTTCCTTACTTGCCTTCTGTTGCTGATTTAAATTTAGATGGAAATGATGACATAGCAATTGGGGCAACCGATGGAAGAATTTATGTTTTGAACGGGATTGATGGAAGAGTGTTATGGAGTTATGTGATTGGTCAATACATTTATTCTTCTCCTGCTATAGCAGATTTAAACGGAGATGGAAGCTTGGATTTAACTTTTGGCTCTACCAACAAATATCAATACGCGTTGGATCCACCTTCATGGAATTGTTTTGGTGGAAATGTAAGAAGAACAAGAATATTTGACAATTCTCCACCTCAACTTTTAAGTTTTGATTTAAAAGAAAGTGGAGGGAAGAAAATCTTGACTTCTCTTTGGAGAGAAAAGTTTTCTAATTTAGATTATGCTATCGTTCAAGAGAACTCAACTGGTTCTGAAAAAATTGAGAAAATAAAGCTTAAGGGTATGGTAGACTGGATTAACTATTCTTTCTCAGACACATCTTATTACAAAATAACTGTTTTTGACGAATATGGAAACTTCGAAATAATCGAGGGTTTTGTTGAAATCGAAAGAAAAGATTTACAAGCGCCTTTCTGGATAGTTGAAAATGATCATGTAAAGGTGAACTACTCCAAAAATTTTGAATTAAAGTTAAATGTAAGTTGGTTTGATGAGAGTAAAATAGATGTGATAATTGAACACAATTTTACCGGAGAATTTAAGAATGAAAGCCTGAATGAAATCAGTGGTAACGTCTATTCTTATCCGGTTAAAAACTTACCTGCTGGAATTTACGTTTGGAAAGAATATGCGAGAGATGTTTACAACAATTGGAATTCAACTCCATCCTTCATACTAGAAATTTCCAAATCCCGTCCTCTGCTAGATTTTCATTTACCTGAAAAAATTGTTTATCCTAACCAGATTAGTTTTAATTGTACGATTATTGAAGGTGATGAAAATACTGAATTGATTTTGAAGAGAAATGGTGAAGAGATTTCAAAAGGAAAAATGATAGGCGGTGAAGAGTTTCTTAAAGCTGGTTTTTGGAATTACTCTTGCATTTACCCAGAAACACAAAATTACTCTCATCTTGAAACAACGAAAAGTGTTGAAGTTGAAAGGGGTTCTCCAATTTTAAATCTTTTGGTTGATTATGAAAAGGGCTCATGTCCTGCTAGATCTAACGTGACTGCATACGAAAATAATTTGGGAGATGAAGATGTAAACTATACTCTTTATGGAAAAGAGTTGATTTCATCTGGCAGTAGAGTTAACTACATTGATTATTTAAAAGCCGGTAATTATATTTTCGTATACAATTCAACTGGAGGAGAAAATTGGACCAGTAACCAAATTTCCAGAATGTTTATAATCGATGATTCTCTCCCGCCCCAAAACCTTATCTTTGAGAAAATTTTTGAAAGAGGTAGAGGTTTAAATATCCATTCTCTATGGCAAGAAAATTGTTCTTCTCTAGCTTACGGTGTAATCGAAGAAAATTCCACAGGCAAATTTAAAGAACATAAAGTTGAACTTATTGGAAGTTTGGATTGGGTTAACTATACAATACCTTTAGAAGATTTAAATTCTGAAGATGGTTGTAAATGGTTTTTACTTGTTTGTTTCAAAAATATCCATTTCGATATAAAAGTTTTTGATGAATACAAAAACCAACAAAAATTACATGATTCGTTCATTTACATTTTTATCAAACCAAAAAGATTGACAAATTTTTTGGTGGTTAAATGAAGAAGAAAATCGGTCTCATCATTTTCTTCTTAACGTTGGTGGTGATATTTTTCCCTGGGAAAGAAGAAGTTTACCTTAAACCTTTAGAAGCAAGGGATAGTGATGGTACACCTTCAGATGAAATTTTGGAAAACATGGAAAAATGTTGTGAAACTGTTATTTTGAAATTCAATCCATACGGCTATTTGGAAGTTAAAAAATGGGGGAAAGTTAATTTTCCGAAAAAGGCTTTCGCAGTAGTTAAGTGGAGAACTTATGAAGATTTAGGAGCTGGTAATATCTATATAGGCTATTCTTTTGACGGTAAAAATTATGAAGAAGTTGGTCCATTTGGAGAAAGTAAAGATTTAAGGGAAACGATTTTAGAAATTCCAGTTAATTTTTTCTCAGATTTAAGTGATTTGAGAATTAGGTTTAGGGGTGAAGATTTGGATTTTGCTACAGATGCTATAGCTGAAGTCAATATAAAGCTTAAAGTTATAAGGTATAGATTTGGGTTGTTGTTATGATGGAAAAAATTTTCTTCTTGATGATGATTGGTTTTGTATTAATATTGGGTGTTAGCTTTGGCTCTTCACCATCCTCTACTTTGTTACCGTTAGCATGTCAAGATTCTGATGGGGATTGTGACGTGGTGAGGATAAACGAGAGTGATGGGGTTTATGAGATGGTTGATTTGTTGACTTATCCTTTTGGGTGGATTAATGTTTCTTTTTTCACCGATTCAATTCCCGAAGAAAATACCATAGATTCTGCCTACGTACATGTTTTGTGGTTCAGCGATGTGGGTGAAGGTGCTTCAAATATAAACATAGATTATTGGAATGGTAGTGATTGGGTTAATTGTGCAGGACCTTTTGAAGAGAATGCAACATTAACTGAAAGCATATGCAATGTTTCCAACTTAACAAAACAACAAATTTTGAATATCAAAGTTAGGATCAGGGGGGAGGATTTGGATGGATTCCCGATGGCTTTTGTTTATGTTGATTATGTAAAAATTGAATTGAATCATTCAGCTCCACCAAAATGGAGAAACCAAACCACAAACGTTACAGAAAATTTGATTTATACAAAACAATCAATTCAATTAGCAGCTCAATTTTTTGATGACGTTGGTTTGGCTTATGCTTGGCTTTCTACGAACGAAACAGGTGAGTGGAAAAATTATACTGATGGTACACACGGCTCACCTATTTATTTAAACAATTCAGCAAATACTTGGAGTTGGGCTAACTTTTCTTGGAAAAATGATTCGTTCAGTTCAGGAACTATTGCATGGAAAGTTTTCATCAACGATACTACCGGAAAAGAAAATGTAACCGAGGAAAAAACATTTTACGTTCAATTCAGAAGGTTACCGTTAGCATGTCAAGATTCTGATGGGGATTGTGACGTGGTGAGGATAAACGAGAGTGATGGGGTTTATGAGATGGTTGATTTGTTGACTTATCCTTTTGGGTGGATTAATGTTAGTTATTGGGATTTGAACGTACCTGAAAATACGATAATTCAATCTGCCTACGTACATGTTTTGTGGTTCAGCGATGTGGGTGAAGGTGCTTCAAATATAAACATAGATTATTGGAATGGTAGTGATTGGGTTAATTGTGCAGGACCTTTTGAAGAAAACGGCAGCTTAAGTGATACTGTATGCAACGTTTCTTCATTATCAAGAAACAAATTGAATGAAATAAAAGTTAGGATCAGGGGGGAAGATTTGGATGGATTCCCGATGGCTTTTGTTTATGTCGATCAAATTTACATAATAGCTAATTACAGCGTGGGAATTCCTTATATCGAAGTTGAATTGGTTTTACCCAAGCCTGAAGTTTTAACTAACATAATACAAAATTCAACTTTTCTCGTTAACGCAACTGTCTTTTGTAGAAACGCTGCTTGTGGTGATGTTTATGGTACTTTAATGTACAACTTATCTTCTTCCTATCCAGACACACCAATAAACACAAGCTATGGCGACAAACCATTTTTTGTCGATGAAACTCCTGCCTATGCTATGAAAGCTTGCCCGAACAACCCTTTGAATGCTGAAGAATTTTGCAACTTAACTTGGGTTATAAATGTTTCTGGTGAAATAAACACAGATTGGAAAATTGGTGTTTATTTCAATTCTTCTTATACAGAAGTTCAACCAAACACTACAAAAAATGCAACTCTCTCGATAGTTTCTTGCACTGTAGATTTTAGCTTAACTTGGCATTCCATAGACTTCGGTGAGCTTTTACCAACTACCTACAATATCTCAGCTCCAGGGAATTCGAATAACGAATACAACATAACGGTGAATCCAGGGAGTTGCAACTTAGACCTTTACATAAGAGGCACGGATTTGATTAATACAACTTATGGCACTGTAATAAAAGTTGGAAACATAAGCTGGAGCAACATAAGCAACAACATCCAAGATGGTTATTTCCAGCTTTCTCAAACTAATTCAATCGTTCGACTAAACGTTCCGGAAAATACAAATGTCACAACTTGGTATTGGCTTAATGTTCCCCCTGTTTATGCTGGTTTTTATACAGGAAAGATTTACATCATGGGTGTTAAGCATGAATAAGTTAAGCCTAATCACCACTCTACTCTTCTTCCTAATTTTAACTGAAGTGAAAGCGATGAGCTTTGGAACTGTTCTGAAAAAAGATTTTGTAACCATTAAATCCAACGAATCGGCAAAATTTGAAATTCTTCTTTGGAACGTGGAAGAAAAATCTTACCAAGTTCAAATTGAAGTTGAAAAAGCTCCTGAAAATTGGTTTGTCATAGTTCAACCGAAAGAATTTCTTCTAAATTCTTCTTCCGGTGATGAATACATAAATTTACCTTATTCGGAAAAACCGGCTAAAGCTTTTTCAGTTAGAGTTTTCGTTAAGCCTGAAAACGCAAAACCTGGAGATTATGAAATATTGATAAAGGCTAGAGCTGGTTTTCCTTCTGAAGGTATAGTTTTCCTGCAAGAAAGAGAATTCAAGTTAAGGGTTGAAATTGAAGGTGAAACTATTGAAAACAAAACTTCAAATGAAACGGAAAAATTTTCACCATTGGCTGGAAAATTGATAGAAGAATCTTCTTCCATACTTTCTTACATCTTAGTCATCATCTGCATTTTAGTCGTTTCTGGTTTAATATATAAATATGCGTAGGATATTCATCATACTAATCCTGCTCACGATTTTATCCATTTTTTTCTTCTTGAGAGACGTTTTGATAAAAGAAATTGGTTTTGGAATATTGAGTATGCTCAACGTTTCTGTTAAAGAGAAAATTGGTGGAAAAATTCTACTGTCTTACAAACCATCGATAGAAATCGGAAATAGGCAAGAAATATCCGCTGAATTCATAAACATAGGAACTAAACCTGTTAGTGAAAGAATTGAAGTTAAAATTTATACTTACGTTAATGGTACTTTAAAACCTTTAGCCAACTATTTCGACGGATCTTACTCGTTGTATCCTGGGGGAAGGAGATCTTTCAAATGTTTTTTCTTACCACCTGACGTTGGTCTATACTACATTCAAGCTAAATCAAGCTACGATACGAAAATCGTTGAAGTTTGGGGTGCTTTTTCAGTGGTCTACCCTCAAGCCGTGTATGTTCCAAAACCAGTTGCCCCTGTCGCTCCTGTTTTTCCAGTAATTGGTTTTCCTGAATTAAGCTTAGAATATCCGTCGTACATTGAATTCTACCAAGGTGAAAAGAAGTTGATAAACGTAACTGTGAAAAACATAGGAAACGCTAGCATCCACAACCTTAAACTCCATATTTCAACTTCCTCCCTCATAGATGTTACAATTCAACCGAAACAAGTGAGCATACTCAAACCGAATGAAAGTTTGATATTCATCATATCAATTCAAATTCCCCAAGATTTACCTGAAGGAACTTATCCATTTGAGTTTGAAACTATGAACGATGAAGGTGTGAAGAAAGATGGTTTGATATCTATAGTTGTCACTTCTTTGAAACCTCCTGAAGAAGAAGAAATTCTTAGGAAAATATTGAGTTATGAGTTCATGATATTCGAAATTCAAAAAGGGATAAATTCAGCTTTTCTTGAAGGTTATGATGTTACCCTTGCCAACAAAACTTTGAATTTAGCTAAGCTTAGCATCCAAAAATCTAAAGAGTATTTAGAAGTTGGTAACGTAAAGGAATGTAAAAATCAGCTATCCAAAGCCGAAAGTTACATACAACAAGCTGCACTACAACTAGCTAGCTCTTCCATTTACGCTTACAAACCATTAGCATTGACGTGGTGGTTGATAATAATTCTCATAATCGTTATAGCTTTATGTATTTTGTTATACCTTTACTTCAAGAGGAAGAGAGAAGAGAGGCCCAGAGTATTGAGACAAATGGAAACAGAAAAATAATCCAAAAAAGAAAAAGAATATCATGGGTCTCTTCGGTCCATTTGTTTACAAATCGAAAAAGACTGGTGAGAAATTTTGGCTTCACATGATGGTTAAAGGTAAAGCTAGGATATATTATTTTTCCAAAGATCCTACCAACGCTCTTTTCGATTTACCACCTGGTTATGAAGTTGTTGAAAATCCGAAAACAGGAATGCCTTTCTTGAGGAAAAAAACCTCTTTTTTCACTCTATTTAAGCCTAAAGCTGAAGAAAAAAGTGAAGGTGAGAAATAAGTAAATAACATCACAATTATTAATTAGAATGGCGAGGATAATAGGAATAGTTTCGGGTAAAGGTGGTGTTGGTAAAACCACTTTAACGATAAATTTAGGTTCTGCTCTTTCTTACTACTTCAAGAAGAAAATAACTGTTGTCGATTGCAACATCACCACTTCCCACTTAGGTTTATACCTTGGAATGTATTATTGTCCGATAACTTTGAATAAAGTTTTAAGGGGTGAATCTGGAATAGAAGAAGCTGTCTACGATCATTTCAGCGGTATGAAAGTTATCCCCTCAGCTTTATCTGTAAGCGAATTGGAAGGTGTAGATGTAACTCTTTTGAAGGAAAGCATAAAACCTTTGGAAGACAAGAGCGATATAATACTACTCGACGGAAGCCCGGGTTTAGGAAGAGAAGCTATGGCATGCTTGAAAGCTTGTGATGAAGTTCTCTACGTAACTTCGCCTTACGTTCCTTCCATAATAGATATAGTTAAATATCAAGAAGTTGTCAACGAATTGAGCTTAAAACCTATAGGTATAGTTTTGAACGCAGTTGATAAAGCTAGGTATGAGATGACATCAAAAGAAGTTGAAGAATTAACAAGATTACCTGTTTTAGCTTCCATACCTTACGATAAGAACGTGAAGAAATCGCTCTCAGCCAAAATACCTGTAGTGATATTGAACAAAAATTCTCCGGCTAGTAGGGAAATAATAAAGTTCGCTGCAAAGCTTATAGGAGAAGAATACAAACAAGATACTTCTTTTTTAAGGATAATGGAAAAATTGAAGAATTGGATGAAGTTCAAGTCATACCAAAGTCCTTTTTAAACAGTTAACTTTAAATATTTAGTGTTTAAATAATCTAAAAGATGAGAAGGGCAGTTTTAATAGCTTTCAGTGTCAGATCCGAGAAATTTCAAAATTTTTACGAGAGGAACAAATTCTTCAGAGAACTTTACGGATGGAAGCAGATGATAAAAAGGGGATCAGGTCAAAAAAAACGGAAAGAAAAGGTTTATGTGTACAGGAGAGAAGGTTTACTCACGGAGATACCTCATAAAAAAATAGATCAAAGCACTTTCATAATACCAGAAGATGAATTCAGGAAAATGGAAGAGTTCATGAGGGAGTGGGAAAAAAAGGTTATTTGGAATGTATTCAAAATATTATTAGAAGAAGATATTTTCGGTGAGTATTGATGGCCGAAGAAAAGGGTGAAAGGGAAGTTAAGCTTAAAGTTGGTGAATTAACAGCAAGGGAAGAAGCTGGAAGGGGAATTGTTAGGATAGATTCTTCAAACATGAATAAGATAGGGGTAAAAGAAGGTGATGTGGTTGAAATAGAAGGTTCGAAGAAAACGGCTGCGATAGCTGTAAGGGCTTATCCTGCTGATGTCGGCCTTAACATCATAAGGATGGATGGTATAACGAGGAGGAATGCAGGCTCAGGAGTTGGAGAATATGTTAAAGTGAGAAAAGCTGAAGTGAAAGAAGCCAAAAGGGTTACAATCGCTCCAGCTGAAAAAGGATTCGTAGTTCATGCTTCTCCAGAGTTAGTTAAACAAAACCTTTACATGAGACCTGTTGTTAAAGGTGATATAATCATTCCTTCACCGGTTGTGAGAAAAAGATCGAGGGGAGGTGGCTTTTTCGAAGAGTTTTTCGGAAGTGATTTCTTCGAAGAATTCTTTTTCACACCTTTCCCAGGAGAAACTAGGTTTTTAGTCACGAATACAGAGCCTTCTGGCATCGTAAAGATAACTGACATGACTGAGCTAGAAATATTACCTGAACTTCCAGAAAGTTTGAAGCTTGAAGAAAAAGCAATTCCTGCTGTAACTTATGAAGACATCGGTGGAATAAAAGATGTTGTAGAAAAAGTGAGGGAAATGATCGAATTGCCTTTGAGACATCCAGAAATTTTTGAAAGACTTGGTATAGATCCACCAAAAGGAGTTTTGCTTTATGGGCCCCCAGGAACAGGAAAGACTTTATTAGCAAAAGCTGTCGCCAATGAAAGCGGAGCAAACTTCTTCTCAATCTCTGGCCCAGAAGTGATGAGCAAATTTTATGGAGAATCTTTACCTTACGAAGAAAAAGTGTTGGTAAGAGAAGGGGGCTTAATCAAATTAAAACCAATTGGAGAAGTGGTAGAAAATCCAAAGAAAGATTTGGAAGTTGCGTGTTTCGATGAAAACTACAAGCTGACATTCAGCAAAGTAAAAAGATTCATTAAACACAAGATGCGTGGAAAATTACTTGAAGTTAAAACTCAGAGTGGTAGAACTATAAAAGTTACGAATTATCATTCTTTGTTTACTCTTGGTAAAAATGGGATTGAAAGTGTAGAAACTTCTAAATTAGTTCCCAATTCTTCTTATATTGTAATTCCAAGAAGATTAAAAGAAAATTCATTCTTAATTGATGAGCTAGACTTGATAGAAATTCTCAAAGATAAAAATTCTGGATTAAGGGTAAAACCTAAAGAAATTTGGAAGTTTGTAGAAAAGGCAATTGAAATAATCGGATGGGAAGAAACTTGTAAAACATTGGGAGTCAAAGAGAAATATTTGTATGATATAGAGAATAAAAACATAGGAATAAAGCTAGAAAACTTCATTAAACTCTTGAACAAAGCAAGAATAAATGTGAGCAGAGAAGATAAAAAGGAGATTAATTTATATGCAAAAAGGAGCAAAATACCTGCAATCCTCGAATTAAATAAAGAATTGCTATTCTTCTTTGGAATTTGGCTTGCTGAAGGTTCTTACGTAAAAGATGAAATCAGAATTTCTTTAAATTCCAAAGAATATCCACTTGTTTTAGCAATTCTCTCAAAATATTTTGATAAGTTAAGTTTTTACAGAAAAAATGAAAATTCTGTAGATATAATAATCTGTAACTCTGCATTAGGAAAAGTGATGAAAAATTTGGGATTTAAAGAAGGTGCTAGAAATAAAGACGTGCCTTGGATTATCTTCAATCTTCCAAGGGAAAAAATTGCAATTTTACTTAAAGGATATGTGTCTGGAGATGGTGCATTAAATACAAAAACTTACTTACCACAAGTTGAAATAACCACTTACAGTAAAGAATTAGCAAGTGAAATTTCTTATCTTTTCTTGTACTTTGGAATAATAACAAAAATTTATCGAGATGGGGAAAGATTAAGGCTTTGCTTCTCTGACAGAGAAAATCTGGAAAAATTCTTGGAAGAAATAGGTTTTCTTGATGAAAGAAAAAACATAATCATAGAAGAATATCTGAAGAGATGTAAGCAAGACGGCAGGATAGATAGAATACCAATGGAATTTGTTGCTGGCTCTGGGGTTGCTCTATCTTCATCTTTCAAAAATTTGAAAACTGTGGGGAAGAATATCCTTTCCCAACTCAAATCAATCCCACCCAACCTCAAGAAAATTTTAGAAAGCGATTTCTATTTTGATAAAGTGGTTGAAATAAATGAAGTTAAGAAGCAACCTGAATATGTGTATGACTTAGAAGTTGAACCAACACAGAATTTTGTGGCTGGGTTTGGTGGTATATTTGCACATAATAGTGAAGCAAACCTTAGAAAAATTTTTGAAGAAGCAGAAAAAAATGCGCCTTCAATAATTTTCATTGATGAAATAGATGCTATTGCGCCAAAAAGGGAAGAAACAACAGGAGAAGTTGAAAGGAGAGTAACCAGCCAACTTTTATGTTTGCATCCATCAACATTAGTTTATGCTGATGAACCTTGTTCAATTAAGAAACTGTTTGAAAATACGAAAGGTAAAATTATAGAAGATGAATTTGGTGTTGTCCACAAAATTCCTAAAAATGATGTGTATGTTCTAAGTTTTGGTAAAAATGGGAGAATTTCAAAAGCAAAAGTAATTGCTCTATCAAAAACTAAAGTGAAAAAGCAATATGAAATCCAATTATCTACAGGAGAAAAAGTTGTTTGTTCATCCATCACAAAATTTTTGAGAATGGGCAATGATGGTGTAAAGTGGGTGAACGCAGAAGAACTAAAAGAAGGAGATTATGTTTTAGCTCCAAAAAAGATTCCATTAGAAAGTAACATCGAAAGGCTCGATTTGAAAAAATTAAAAGAACGAGAAAAATGGATTTTAAAGCTCGAGAAAAATTCTTTGATAGCTGCAATTTTTGGAAGAAGGTTTATCAAACTTTCTGAATTGATAAAATTGGAGAATAACGAAATCTCTATAGATCAATTAAAGAAACTTTACCAAAAAATAGCATTTATTTTGAATAAAGTGAAAGAAATCAGAAAAGAAGAACTAGAGAAAAAGTTAAATGTTACTAGAAAAGCTTTGAATAATTCACTTAGAAAATTGAAGAAAATAGGAATTTTAAGTGTTGAAGAAGATATTATAAGGCTAGAATGCCCGACATCCCCTAACATACTTGGAGTAGCTTATAAGTCAGATGGCAAAATTTATCCCCTCAAAGAAAAATTCTTTATCAAATTGCCTGAATTTTTGGATGAAGAATTGGCAAAACTTTTGGGTTATATTATCACAGAAGGTCATTTATATAACCATGCTTTGAACATAAGTGGAGAAGTTGCTGAAAAATGTGAACATCTGATTGAAGAATGTTTTAAGATAAAATGCAAGATAAAACAAGCTCATGTAAAAATGCTTTATACTTATTCAAAACCAATTGTTAAATTCTTATCAGATTACTTTGACATCCCAATAGGCAAAAAGGCATATAAAGTAGAAGTACCGAAAGAGATTTTTAATTCACCTGAAAGTGTAAGAGCAGCATTTTTGGCAGGATTGTTGGAAGGTGATGGATATATTAGTAATTCACAGATAAGGTTCTACACTTCAAGTGAAAAATTGGCAATGGGTATAGCAAGTTTGCTTTATTCCCTAGAAATTCCTGCCAGAATTAAATTTTATAATATCTATACTGTCCAACCTTTTGGAGGTTATGAAGTATTCAAAACTTTCTTTGAAAAAATAGGGAGATATGTTGAAATTCCAGAAAAAACACTCAAGCTTAAAAATCTTTTAGAAAGAAAGAAGTTCGTATCTTCAATAATTTGGCCGATAAAAGAAAAACTGTTTGAGATAAGAAAAAACTATGGGATAAGATTAGATGATAACAAATACCGTTACTTATCACCCAATGTAGATCTTCACATCAACTCCAATGTTTTAGGCTATTTCATCAAAGCTCTTGAAGGAATAGAGAATGAATTCATAAGTGAGCTGAAGAAAATATCTGTAAGTGAAGTTATTCCTGTTAAGATAGAAAAGATTAGGGTCATTGATGAAGAAATGGAAATGTATGATTTAACAACAGAAACTTCCAATTTCATAGTAGGTCATGCACCGGTAATAGTTCACAACACTCTTATGGACGGGCTTAAGAAAAGAGGGAAAGTTGTTGTTATAGCAGCAACGAACAGGCCTAACGCTATAGATCCAGCTTTGAGAAGAGGAGGAAGGTTTGATAGAGAAATAGAACTTCCTGTTCCTGACAGGAATGGTAGGCTTGAGATCTTCAAAATCCATACAAGAAACATGCCTTTAGACAAAGATGTTGATTTGAATTGGCTTGCTGACATAACTTATGGTTACGTTGGTGCTGACATAATGGCTTTGTGCAAAGAAGCCGCCATGTCAGCTTTGAGAAGAGTTTTACCAGAAATAAAATGGAAAGAAGAAACAGAGCTTCCAAAAGAAGTTATAGAAAAGCTTGTTGTTAAAAGAGAAGATTTTGAGAATGCTTTGAAAGTTGTTGAACCTAGTGCTATGAGAGAAGTTCTAGTTGAAGTGCCAAAGGTCAAGTGGGAGGATATTGGCGACTTGGAAGAAGTTAAGCAGCAATTGAAAGAAATGATAGAATGGCCACTAAAACATCCTGAAAGTTTCGAAAGATTGGGAATTGCTCCGCCAAAAGGAATTCTTCTTTATGGTCCTCCAGGATGTGGAAAGACTTTGCTCGCAAAAGCTGTCGCCAACGAAAGCGGAGCAAACTTCATAAGCGTGAAAGGACCTGAAGTCTTAACGATGTGGGTTGGGGAGAGTGAAAGAAAAATCAGGGAACTTTTCAGAAGAGCGAGACAAGTGGCTCCGGCGATAATTTTCTTTGACGAAATAGATGCTCTAGCACCGAAAAGAGGTTTTTACAGAGGAAGTGCTGTTACCGAAACTGTTGTTTCCCAACTCTTGACAGAACTTTCCGGGATAGAAGAAACTAAAGGTGTTGTTGTTATAGCAGCAACTAACAGACCTGACATGGTTGACCCGGCTTTGTTAAGACCTGGTAGGATAGATAGATTTGTGCTGATACCACCACCAGACGCGAAAGCAAGGCTTGAGATCTTGAAGATCCACACTAGGAACATGCCTTTGGATAAAGATGTTGATTTGAAAGAAATTGCTGAAAGGACTGAAGGTTTTTCTGGAGCAGACTTAGAAGCTCTATGCAGGGAAGCTGCTATGAACGCTTTGAGGGAAGATATAAAAGCTAAAGTTGTTAAGAAAAAGCACTTCGAACAAGCTTTGAAGAAAATTACTCCTAGCTTAACAAAAGAAACGCAAGCTTACTACGAAAAATTCTTGGAAAGACAGAAGAAAAGGGAAATCGAAGAAAAAGAGCAGTTTGGGTACATAGGTTAAAGAATTTAAGATCACAAATTAATTTAGGGAAGAAAATGTTGATAAAAGATGTGATGAACAGGAATGTTGTGATCGTTAAGCCAGGGATTAGCTTGAGGGAAGCTTCTAGGATGATGTGTGAGAGACATATAGGGAGCTTGGTTGTGGTAGAAGATGAGGATATTAAAGGCATAATCACTCAAACAGACATATTGAAGGCTGTTGCACAAGAAAAAGATCTAGACACTACAACGGTTGGTGAAATAATGAACAAAAAAGTTTTCACCATAGATTATGAGAAAACTATACAAGATGCTGTCGACCTCATGATGGAAAAGAGGATAAAGAGGTTGCCTGTAACTAAAGAAGGAAAGCTTGTTGGTATAATAACAGCGAGCGACATAATAACAGTTGAACCAAAGCTAATAACAGGAATAGCAAACTTACTTTCGATGAAAATACCAGGATACAAAGGTGGATAGGTGGTTTTCATCAAAGCAAGGTGTTTTTGCCCAAAGCATGGTAAGCTAGGTTTGGATGAAATTTTGGTCAAAAACGGTGTTCCTGTTTGTTCTAAATGCTATACCGAGCTTCAGTTCTGTGAAGTGAGGCCAAGGGTAAAGAAGTAGATTTTATGGCTGAGTGTCCTAAGTGTGGTTCAAGACAAATGAAATTCATGCCTTGGCTTGGGTTGATATATGAATGTAAGAATTGTGGTTACAGGGGACCTGTCATTTTGAAGAAGACCAGACCCCAAGATGCTCGCTCTTAGCAATTTTCTCACTCTCTTTAAAACAATCGTACTTCAAGCTATTCTCCATAACAACCTTAGCCAAACCTTTTCTAACAAGCTCACAGTTTATTATTTTTCCTTCCAGCAAGATATAGCCAACGTATCTTCCATACTTATCTTTCATAAAAAATTCATCCGTCTCAACGAAAACCTTTTTTCCTTCTACCATATCCTTCAACGCTAACTTAGCTTCTTGGAAAAAGGGTTCTCCTGGCTCAGGTGCATCTATACCGATAAGCCTCAACTTTTCACCAGAATCTAGCTCAACAGTGTCGCCATCTATTACTCTGACCACTGTTCTTTCCGTAAAACAAATCCTGGAGAAGTATAACAACAAAACCAATACCGTGGGTAGAAAGTACAAAATCTTCATCTCTACTATTTCTCCTTTTTACGTTCCTAAATTTTTCTTACACCGATGGTAAGACATTAAAATTGTAACTATGAAGTGAATACAGAAAAAGCTTTTAAAATTTTGAAGGTTAATATGGGTTTAAGATAACATGAGTTTACAACTCAAGAAATGGCATTGGGCAGCTATAGCTGTATTGGTGGTAATTCTACTCACCTTGCTTGCCCAATACATGGGATGGTTAACTTTCTGAACCTTTTTTTTTCTTTTTTTAACTACCAAAGGATTTTTCTATTCTCACACCTTTTTTAAAAGGAGTTTCATCTCTATGTCCAAACTCTTCCACAGCTTCACCGGCTTGCATTTTACCAAGTTTTTCGCAACATTCTCTACATATCGTCAAAACTTTCCTCGAATCTTCATCACCGAGCGTGAAAACTGTTGTTTTATTTCCACAGATGTCGCACTTACCTTCAAAAGTAGCAGAAATCCTTATCTTCATTTAATCTTATTGGTTTTTTTATTTAAAGTAGTTTACCAACATAAACGCACATCGACTGAACTAAAACTTATCCAAAAGGATGTGGAGAAGGTAAGTTGAAAAAATCGTTGAAAAATAGAAAATTGTTTTTTCGAAAGATGGGGAAAGAAGGAAATGGAGTAGTAGTGAAAGCGATATCGTGAAGATGAGGGAGAAAAATAGGGTATGAGTTATGCCCCGATGCTTAGTTGGTAAAAGAATTATCAAGAAATAGCACAAGAAAAAATAAGCTATACCAAAATACCAAGAAGAGGGGAAAATGTTGAAGTAGAGTAAAGCTAGCAACGTGGATATGAACAAAGCCAAAAGCTGCCTAGATTTCGATTTCTTCATGTCGATGTCCGGAAATATGCTAACTAATAAAATCAAAAATATCAAAGTCAAACTCTCTTTCATCGAAATATCGATAAAAGAAAACATGTGGTTCAAGCTCAATAGAAAAGAGAAGAGGAATAGGCCGAATATCAGATGAACTTTCCAATCCGGCATTTTCTTCCTTATATTTTTTGTAAAATAGCCCCGGGCAGATTCGAACTGCCGTCTTCAGGTTTCTTTCCTCATCTTAAATCAGAGCTTTGTTGGTCCAAAGCCTGACGTCCTTGACCGCTAGATTCCGCGAGGTCAAAGAATCATCCTCTCGACGGGGCTTTTCCGGGGCTATAATAATTTAATGAACACTCTCTTTAAATTGTTTTTCCTCGTTTTTAATCTCTTTCATCCCTTTAACAGTGACTACGTAACTTGAACCGAGCGGAGAAATGCTGGCTATGTACCCTTTTTCCACGAGATTTTTCAACAAATTTTCCAAAGTGTTCGAATCAACTCTATCTCCAAAAAAATTGAAGATCTCTTCTTTACTCATAACAAGCCTTTTAGTGATTTCTATGAGAACTTCTTTTTCTATTCCGTTGACTTCCATTCAAGCCACCAATTGTTTTTTGAGCTCAAATGCCTTTTCCCTTCCCAACAATTTTTCAACTATAGCTAAAGCGAACTCTATGGCAGTCCCTGGACCTTGTGAAGTTATTACATTCCCGTCAACCACCACCCTTTCCCCTCTTGGATAAGGAATTTCTTTCTCCATTCCTGGGTATATGGTAGCTCTTTTGTTTTCGAGTATTTTATGTCTAGCTAGGATAAGCGGAGCTGCACATATAGCGGCTATCAGCTTACCTTTCTCGTTCATTTTTTCCAAAATTTCTTTCAACTTCGCTGATTTCAACAAGTTGTTCACACCCTTAGAGCCTCCTGGCAGAACAACACCATCGTACTTCTCAAAGTTTATATCGTTTAGCCTTCTATCAACCATCAACTTCACTTCATGACTTCCTGTAACCCAAGTTCCGCTAACGCTTACAACATCAACATTTATCCCTGCCCTTCTCAAAACATCTATCACTGTAACAGCTTCTATTTCTTCGAAACCATCAGCTAGCAAAACAAAAACTCTCATAAATTAATTTTCTATTTCACTTTATTTATTTATGAAAAAATTAAAGCAAGTTATAGTTGTTAGGAATGATCTGAAGATGGGAAAAGGGAAAATAGCGGTGCAAGTTGCTCATGCTTCTGTTTGCTCTTTAAAGCTTGTTGATGAAGAAATTAGGGAAAAATGGGAAAAGGAAGGGAGTAAAAAAGTTGTTTTGAAAGTTGAAGATGAGAAAGAGTTGATGAAAATTTATAAAAAAGTTAAGAAAGAAGGGATACCTTGCTTCCTGGTTAAAGATGCGGGCCTGACCCAACTCGATCCAAACACACCAACAGCTCTTGGTATAGGTCCTGCGGAAGAGCATAAGATAGATAGGATTACTGGGAAGCTTAAACTTCTTTAGAATGGGTGAAAAGAATATAATTTAGGGTAAAATGCAGCTGATAGATTTTTTGTATTTGATAGTTTATTCCGTAATGCTCTACTGCTCGATTCTATGGTTCAGCGTTTTTTTCAAGAATAGGAATAAATTTTTCGTTAACCCAAAACCTAAAAGATTTCCATCCATAACTTTCATAATTCCCGCGCATAACGAGGAAAAAAACATAGAGAAATGTTTGAATTCACTCTTGAGTTTGAATTACCCGAAGGATAAAATGAAGGTAATAGTTGTGGATGACGGCTCGACGGACAAAACCGTCGAAATAGTGAAAAAATTTGGAAAAGTAAAGCTAATAAAACAAGGTAAAAAAGGAAAAGCGGCTGCTTTGAACAATGGTCTTAAGCACGTGAAAACTGAGCTAGTTGCTTGCATGGATGCGGACTCTTTTCCGGATAAAGATTTTTTACTGAAAATGGTTGGGTATTTTGAAAAAAAGAATGTTGCTTCTGTTACACCAGCTATTAAAGTTTTTGATCCAAAAAATTTGATCCAAAAAATTCAGTGGGTGGAATATTTGTGGTCGATATTCTTGAGAAAATTGTTCAATTTTTTCGATTGTCAATACGTAACACCTGGGCCAGGAAGCATATACAAGACTCATATTTTAAAAGAGCTCGGTGGTTTCGATGAAGATAATTTGGTTGAAGATACGGAAATAGCCTTGAGGTTGTACGAGAAAGGTTATAGGATAGAGAATAGCGTAGATGCTTACGTTTACACCATAGCTCCTTCTACTCTCAAAGAACTTTTTTCACAAAGGTTGAGATGGTATAGAGGATACATACAAAATTCTATTAAATATTCTAAGATGATAGGGAATCCGAATTACGGAAACTTAGGATTTTTCGTTCTACCTATAAATTTCGTCTGGATGTTCATATTGGGCTTCCTTCTATTCACCCAGATCTTCACCTTTTTATTCCATATCTCGCAATTTTTTATGAGTTGGTATCATATAAATTTCGCTATCTTGCAACCGGAAATAAAATTTGATATCTTTTTCCTAGATTTCTACACTTACTTCTCCATAATCTTCTTATTCTTCGGAATATCGCTACTTTGGTTGAGCTTGGTTTTTTCAGGGGAGAAAATAGATTTGAAGAATAAAATAAGCTTTTACTTGAGCTACATCTTTATCTATCCTTTCCTCATATCTATTTTTTGGGTGGCTTCGGTAATTTGTGAGATATTTAGGGTGAAAAAGAAATGGTGAAAAGAAAGGTTATGTGGGAATTTTACGTTTTTTCAGCAGCCATAACAGCATTGATATTGTTCATCGGAATTTACTTCGGAATTTCTTTGAGTAGAGGAAAAATAGAAGAATTGCAATCAGAGTTGACGAAATTGAAGTTAAGGCAAGAAGATTTGATGTTCGAAATTTCACTATTGAATTTGGATAAGAACGTATCTTGCAACTTGCTGGGTAAAGCTATCCAGAGTGTGATGGAAGAAGCTGGAAGGCTTGGTGAAAGGGTTTCCCTCTACGAAACTAGTGAAAAGATAAAGTATGAAGAATTTGAAAGTTTGAAAAAAGAATATACTTTAACTCTCGTTAGGTATTGGTTTTACGTTGAAGAAATGAAGAGAAGTTGTAACAGGAGTGATTTGGTAACGGTATTATTCTTCTATTCCAACAAGGATTGTAGCGATTGCTCGATACAAGGTACTATATTAACTTATTGGAAACAAAAGTACCCGAAGAATTTGATGATATTCGCTCTAGATTACGATTTAGACCTTAACATCATCTCTATACTGAAAGATATTTACAAGGTAGAAAAAGTTCCGAGCGTTGTTTTGAACGGAAAAAATTACGAAGGTTTGATAAAGCTTGAAGATTTGGGCGAAATCCTTTGTTCCGAACATAATTTATGTTAATTTTATGTCTAAAGCCACCATCAAGAATTTAGCAACAGCCAAATCGAAATTCCTCAATTGCTCTTCCAATTTTTCAGAATTCTTTCCTTGAATGTATACCACGCTATCATCAACTCTTACCGAAGTTTCGTTTGAATATATCGGATGGATTAAAGCTACTACCGGATTTTCTTCCGAACCTTTCAACCCTTCATAACTTGTGACGTTAACCACATTAAATCTTGGTATGTAAGCGAAGTTCAACTTGTAAGCTAGCGTGAGCTTGTAAGTTATTTCAAAAACTTCAGCAGCGTAATGTGCGTTTACCAATTCGTCTCCAGGTTTAAATACTATGGTTATGTTATCGACTAAATTGTTAAAAATTTTTTCCCTCAAATTTTTTTCGTTCGGGATCACCACAACTTTTTCCGCATCCCTCAAGTTTGTCCTGAAGTTCATTTTTTTTCCTTTGTAATTCACAGAATAAACCGGAAGCTTCAATTGAGTTGAAATTATTAAAGCTAAAACTAAAGAAACTATTAAAACCAAAATTACGGTATTCTTCAAGCTGAATTTTAAAGACACTTCCATCAAATTAGAATTATTTTTCAAAAATAAAAAAAGGAAAGCCGTCAAAGCTTTCAACTGACATCAAACCTTCATAAAGGTGTGATGCCAGTTGTTTCGGCTGCAGTGACCTTTATAGCTTTGACGTTCTGGTCTTTTAGCAATGTAGCGTATTGCTGGATCACAGCACAAGCTGTTCTTGTGTTGGCTGCTTCCCATCCAGCCACTACTACTGTGTACTTACCTGTGGCTGGATAGTCTTCAACTATTTTAATCATAGCAGCATTTTCTGGTATTGTTGAATCAGCACCACAAGCTGGGAACGTTAGGCCTAAAGCTGCAGCAGCTTCTCTGTTGACACATGGTCCTCCAACTACGACAAGATTCTTCGTCTTGTCTTCAGCAAGAAGCTCGGTATCGAGCTTTGCTACTGGTGCTGTTACAGCAACGTATTTCTTATAAGTTTGTCCTTCTACTGCTGCTCCAAGCTTACCAACATACACAACAGCTTTCTGTTGGTCGGCTGGGAGCTTCATAACCACTTTGTCTCTAGCTGTGTATTCTTTAATTCCTAATATTTCTGTTCCATAGCCAAGAGTTTCTTTCCATTCTTGTGTTCCTAGCTTTACCTCATTTTGATCATCACAATCTCCATCCCCGTTTGCGTCTATGCATACATCTTCATCTTCAGCTTCTCCAGCTTTAGTACCAAGCTGGAATTTCTTTCCATCGGTGTTGTAGTTGTACTTCAAGAGTATTTGAGAATTACCGCTAGTGTCACCAGTCTCGAGAACTACTAGTTTATTTGTTGTGTCATAATTTAGAGAGAATTCATGCTTGTCAAACTTCCCTTCTATATTTGGATTTCCTTGTGAGACTTCACTACCAACTATCTTATTCAAGTCATCATCATAGTATGCCACATAATACTTGCTATTGGTGTTATCATATGCAATGTA
>JAWBPV010000009.1:0-53919 GCA_039000425.1 Candidatus Aenigmatarchaeota archaeon | reverse complement strand
CTGACGTAGATGTGTCTTACCAATGGTTAACATTTTTCGAAGAAGATGATGAAAAACTGAAGAAAATAAGGGAAGATTATAAGAGTGGAAAGCTTTTAACAGGTGAGCTCAAGGAAATACTGATCGAGAAGCTTAACTCTTTCTTAAAAGAGCATCAGAAGAAAAGAGAAAAAGCAAAAGATTTAGTTGAAAAATTTGTGTTCAAAGAAGCTAAGAAATGAAGAAGGTTTCTTTTGTTTCCCGTTGGAAGGAGAAAAATTCTCCGCCTATAAGATGATTTATTTTTTCTTCTTGTTGATAAAATATTTATATAATAACATGGCTGAGTACAAGTTGACAGAAGAAGGAAAAGAATACTTGGAAAAAGGATTGCCTGAAAAAAATCTTGTTTTGTTGCTGGATAGCTTGCCTAGGAAGACTGCAACCATCGGCAAATTGGTGCCAAAAATCAAAAACTTTCCCATAGCTTTAAAATGGGCTTTGGAAAAAGGTTGGGTGATGAAAAGGGGGGATGAAATAATACTAATGAAACCGGTCCCAGAAGAAATACCAGAAGAAGAAGCTTTGAAGAAAATTGCAAGAGGTAAGAAAGTTGATGAAGAAATTCTAAAAATTTTGATCGAAAGGAATCTCGTTGAAAGGATAACTGAAACTTATAGAATCGTGGAAGAAACTTTAGCTAAAGCTGGAAATGTTATAGATGTTTTAACCCATGAAATTTTGGTAACAAAATTGTGGAAGAATAAGGAGTTCAAGCCTATCGATGTTACTGTGATCAGAAAAAAAATGGATTTAAACGAAATTTCTCCCGGTAAAAGACAACCATACCTTCAATTTTTGAGTCGGATAAGGAAAAAACTTGCTGAAATGGGTTTTGTCGAGATGAAAGGTCCGACGATAGAGACACAATTCTGGAATTTCGATGCTTTATATCAACCACAAAATCATCCTGCGAGAGATTGGTGGAGCACCTACATCATGAAATATCCGAAATTTGGAAGTTTACCGAAAAAATTCGTCGAAAGAGTGAAAAAAGCTCACGAAAAAGGAATAGCTGGAAGTACTGGTTGGGGATACAGATGGAGACCAGAAATTGCCATGCAGCTTATGCCTAGAGCGCATTGTACTTGCTTGTCTGCAAGAACTTTAGCCAGCAAACCAAAGATTCCTGGTAAGTATTTCGCAATAGCCAGATGCTACAGACCAGATGTAATAGACGCTTCTCATGGAGTTGAATTCAATCAAGTTGAAGGAATTGTTTTAGATGAAGATGCAAATTTTAAAAATTTACTTGGCTTGTTGAAGCAATTCGCAGAAGAAATAGCTGGGACGAAAAAAGTTAGGTTTATTCCAGACTATTATCCGTTTACAGAACCTAGTTGTCAGATTTCAGCAAAACATCCTGAGCTTGGATGGATTGAGTTTGGTGGCTCTGGTGTTTTTAGAGAAGAGCTTACAAGGAGTTTAGGAATTAATGTGCCGGTGCTAGCTTGGGGTTTGGGGATAGATAGGTTAGCTATGTTCAAGCTGAAGATAAATGATATAAGAAATCTTTTCTCAAGAGATTTAGCTTGGCTAAGGAGGGTTTGAATGCCAACTATAGAAGTCTCTTACCTAGATTTGTGTGGATTAATTGGTAGAAGGATTGGATTAGAAGAATTGAAAGATTTGGTTAGTTTTGCTAAATGTGAGATAGATGCTGTAGAAGGAGATATCTTGAAAATTGAAGCAAAAGATACCAACAGGCCAGATTTATGGAGTTCGGAAGGAATAGCGAGGGAAATCAGGAGTAGGGTTTTCAAACCTGTTTTTCCCGAGTATGAAGTCAAAAGTTCTGGAGTTGTAGTTGAAGTTGATAAGAAAGTTTCAAAAGTTAGGCCCTACACGGTTTGTGCTGTTGTTAAGAATTTGAATATATCGCAAGCTTTTTTATCACAAATGATTCAACTTCAAGAAAAAATTTCTGGAAGTTGGGGAAGGAATAGGAGAGAAGTTGCGATAGGTGTTTACGATTATGATAAGATTTTACCACCTATTAAGTTCACCACGGTTAAGCCTGATGGAATCAAGTTCATCCCTCTAGATTTCAAAGAAGCTTTAACACCCAGGGAAATTTTGGAGAAACATCCTAAAGGAAGAGAATTCGGGCATTTGCTGGCTGGAAATACGGAATATCCAATTTTCATCGATGCTAGGAATGAGGTTTTATCCATGCCACCGATCATAAACTCAGAATACAGCGGAAAAATAACTGGAGAAACAAAAAATATTTTCATAGAATGTAGTGGATTTGATTTGAAATTCTTGATGCCTGCCTTGAATGTCATGGTAGCTGCCATGGCCGATAGAGGTGGAGAAATTTTTTCAGTTGAAGTTTCTTATCCTGATAAAACCATAGTAACACCAAATCTAAATCCTAAAAAAACTTTTGTTGATGTTAGCTATGTGAGAAAAATTTCCGGGCTCAACTTAAGTTTAAATGAAATTTGTAAGTTACTCGAAAAGGCGAACTACAAGGTTTTGAAGAAGGGTAAGAGAATTGAGTTGCTTTATCCCGCTTACCGCAACGACATAATGCATCAAAGAGATGTGGTTGAAGATGTGATAATTTCTTTCGGCTACAACAAGATAAAACCTGAACCCCTGAAGATGAAAGTTGAAGGAAGAATAAGTGAAATTGAATTTAAAACTGAAAAAGTTGCTGAGCTCATGGTGAAGTTAGGGTTTCAAGAAATTCTATCCTACACTTTAACTAACAGAGATAATTTATTCAAGAAAATGAATTTAAAAGAAGGAAAAGTAGCTGAAATCGAGAACATAATTTCAGAGAATTGGTCTGTTTTTCGTACATGGTTAATCCCAAGTTTAATGGAATTTTTCTCGAACAATAAGCATGTCGAATATCCGCAAAAAATATTCGAAGTTGGAGATGTTGTTTTGATAGACGAGAAACAAGAAACTAGAACAAAAGATGTGAGAAAGC
Organism: Candidatus Aenigmatarchaeota archaeon; assembly: GCA_039000425.1. Lineage (GTDB taxonomy): Archaea > Aenigmatarchaeota > Aenigmatarchaeia > CG10238-14 > SCSR01 > JAVZGQ01. The sequence continues at coordinate 50,936 of JAWBPV010000009.1, read as the reverse complement.
TTGCCGTAGCGATAGCTGATTCTCGAGTTAGCTACGATGATATTTCCGCTGTTCTCGATGCTTTCATGTCTTCGCTTGAAGTTAAATACAAGCTTAAAAAAAGTAAGCATCCAAGTTTCATCGAAGGAAGAACTGCTGAAATTTTTGTCAAAGGTAAGAGGGTAGGAATAATCGGAGAAATCCATCCTTCTGTTCTTGAAAATTGGAAAATGGAAATGCCTGTAGCAGCTTTTGAGATCGATTTGAGCTTTATACCGTGAATTTAATCTTCATTAAAAAATGCTCCTAATTTTTCCGATTTGAATGATTTTTTGACCTTATAATAAGTTTCACGATTATCTCATCATCCAGTTAACTAGCCTGTTTATAATCGTGAAGTGAAATCTTTGTTTTTCCAAGAAAGGTCTCCCTGTAAGCAAGCAAGCAAGTTTTTTGAATTCGATTGAAGCTGGTGAGTTTGGTGAGTAATTCACAACAGGCATTTTCGCAAATATGGCTTTTGGTATGTTTTTGTCTTCAGGAATTTGTGCAACAACAGGATAACCTATCATTTCCTCTATTTCTTCTTTCTTCAACTCATAATCCTTTTTTCCAACTCTATTCAAAACAATACCTATCACTTTTTTCCCCAATCTTTCAGCTAACTTTACCGTTCTCAAAAGATCAGCGACAGAAGGTAAGTTTGGATTAGTTACCGGCAAAACTTCTGAAGTTGCTTGCAAAGCTGAAATAGCTTCCCTACCAAGACCTGCTGCAGAATCTATCAGGATGTAGTTCGTTTTCCCGGTTAAGTTGAAAACAATTTCATACAAGCCTGAAGGATCTATTCCAGTTAGATCATCCACACACAAACTTGCTGGTATCACTTTAAACCCAAATGGGTGTGGGTAAATAGCATCTTTAAGTTTAACTTTACCTTTTAAAACATCGTGTAAAGTGTGAGGAGCGAAATGCATCCCAACATGCATTCCAAGGTTTGGTGTAGTTAAGTTACCATCTACTGCAACAACGTCTTCACCTAGTGTAGCTAATGCAGCAGCAAGGTTTGAAGTCAAAGTTGTTTTTCCTACCCCACCTTTTCCGCTTATTATGGCTATACTTCTCGTCATTCGATCAAACCTTAATTGATTTTTGAAATTTAAAAGTGTTTATTCTTCTTTATCCAAGCTCTTGAATATCATTTTGTCAAAGTTGAAAGGTTTCTTGATCTCTTGCTTAACTCTTTCTATCCAACCTTCTAGTATTATGACAGCATCGCTCAACGGAAATTTTTCTCCTTTTGTTTTTAATTCAACTTGCATTTGTTTTGTCTTCCTGTTGATCCTCCTCACGATATAAATTCCAAATTTTTGCTCTTCCATTTCTTCTGACATAACTCTTCTTTGCAATTTTAAAATAATAAAACCTGTATGAAATGCTCCCGGCGGGATTTGAACCCGCGACCTTCACCTTTCATCCTTTCGTCAAACCTTCTTTGATAGAAGGGTGCTGCTCTATCCAAACTGAGCTACGGGAGCTTCTCAATAGTTTTTTCTCTCTTAAAATAAAAATTATTTACAGAGATGAACGAAATTTTAATGGTGTAATCATGAGTGAGGTTTTGTCTCAAGCAGAAAAAGTTTTTTTGTTGGGTAATGAAGCTATAGCAAGGGGTGCTCTGGAAGCCGGCATAGCAGTGGCAACAACTTACCCGGGAACTCCGGCTTCTGAAATAGGCGATACTTTTGCGGAAATAGCCAAACAAGCTGGAATATATTTCGAATATAGTACTAACGAGAAAGTTGCCGTTGAAGTTGCAGCCGGTGCAGCTCTATCAGGCTTAAGATCAATAGTATCTTTCAAAGGTTTTGGGTTTAACGTTGCTTGCGATTCGATTTTTCCTTTAGCTTATACAGGAGTTAAAGCTGGTATGGTTATAGTAGTTGCTGATGATCCAAATTGTTGGAGCTCCGCACAATCGGAGCAAGATAGTAGACTTTTTTCAAAGATAGCCCATTTGCCAATGCTCGAACCTTCGGATCCGCAAGAAGCTAAAGATTTGACGAAAGCTGCTTTTGAGATATCTGAAAAGTTTAGTGTTCCTGTTATCTTGAGAACAACAACTCGTGTTAGCCATATGAGGGGCATAGTGAAACTTGGAAAAATAGAGAAAAAAGAAGTGAAGGGTCAATTCATCAAAGATATAGCTTTCAAGAATTATCCACCTGAAATAATAAGAACTCATTCTAACCTACATGAAAAACTCTTGAAAATTAAAGAATTCAACGAAAAAAGCAAGTTAAACTTCATAATTAACAAGAAATCAAGTAGTAAAATAGGTGCGATAACTTCCGGTGCCTCCTTCAACTATTTGATGGAAGTTTTGGAAGAGCTTAACATAAAAATTCCTGTTTTGAAGATAACCATGACTTATCCTTTTCCTGATAAGCTGGCATCTAATTTCATCAAAAACCTTAAAGAAGTTTTTATCGTGGAAGAATTGGAGCCTTTCATTGAAGAAGAAATAGAGAAAATAGCGAAAAATGTTAATCCAAAAATTAAAATTTACGGTAAAAATTTGCTTCCGTTTGCAGGCGAGCTTAAACCTGAAATTGTCATGAAAGCTGTAGCCAAAGTAATGAAAAAGGAAATACCGAAAGAATTGATAGAAGTTGAGGATGTTGAAAGCGTTGAAAAAAGATTTCCACAGCTTTGTCCAGGATGCCCGCATAGAGCTACTTTTTGGTCGATAAAAATGGCTGTGGGTGAAGATAAAGTATTCGCTGGAGACATAGGCTGCTACATGCTCGGAATTTTTCCACCCATAAACCAACAAGACTTCTTCCTATCGATGGGAGCTGGTATGAGTGTTTCCCAAGGAATAGAAAGATCTACAAAACAAAAACCAATAGTTTTCATAGGAGACTCAACTTTTTTCCATGCAGGCATTCCTGGATTAATAAACGCTGTACATAACAAAAGCAATTTACTCGTTGTCATTCTTGACAACAAAACAACTGCGATGACAGGACATCAACCACATCCAGGAGTTGCTTCAACTGGCATGGGAGAAGAAACCAAAGCTTTAGATTTGGAAGAAGTTGTGAAAGCTTGTGGTGTTGATAACGTGAAGGTTTTAAATGCTTTTAACTTAGAAGAATTCATTAAAACGGCTAAGGAATTTTATGGTTTTAATGGGGTGGGTGTGATAATAGCTAGGGGAGAGTGTAGACTTCAAGCCGTTAGAAACATGGTTAAAAAAGGGATAAAAATTCCAAAGTTCGAGTTTGTTGAACAACCTGGTGAAAAAGAAGCTGAAAAGCTTAGATCTTTTGGCTGTCCTGCTGTAAGAAAGGACAAAAATTTTTACATAGATGAAGATCTTTGTTCTGGTTGTGGCGTTTGCTCTCAAATTTTCAGTGGAATAAAGGTTAAAAAATGGGTATGAAATTCAACTTGGTCATAACTGGCTACGGAGGTCAAGGAATTTTGAGCTTAGCCGAAATCATAGGAAAGGCTGCGATGGAAGAAGGTTACGAAGTTAAAAGTGTGGAAATTCACGGTTTATCGCAAAGGGGTGGGTCTGTACAATGTCACTTAAGGTTCGGGGAAAAAATTTATTCTCCGCTCGTGAGAAAAGCTGGTGCAGATTTGATAATAAGTTTGGATTTGTTGGAAGCCTTGAGAGCTTGTTATTATGCTAACGAGAAGACGAAGATACTAACTGATAGCAAATTCTTAAACCCAAAACCCGTGCCTGACAAAAAAATTGAACCAGAAGACATTTTGAAAAAAATTGAAAATATAGCTGAAGTCGAAGTCGTAAATGCTTGTGAAATAGTGAAGAAGATCGTTGGTAATGTTGCTATGATAAACATGTTCATGTTGGGAGTTGCACTTAATAAAAACTTTTTACCAATCAGTAAAGAGAATGTGTGGAAAGCTGTTTCTCAAAAGATAAGACCTCAATTCCTTGAAATCAACAGGAAAGTTTTTGAAGAGGCTCTTAAACTATAAGCTTTTTACTTATGAACAGTAAATTAAAGAATATGTTTTTTGATATTTTCAATTCTTGGGTCGAAGAAAAAAATGGTCTTTACTGGCCTTCAAAAAGAATGAAGAAAGTTGCATGGCTTAACGATGAAAAAATTTACGATGAAGCTAATAAAGATCCTGTTAAATTTTGGGGGGATTTGGCACAAAAATTGTTTTGGTTTGAAAAATGGGAAAAAATATTCGAACATTCGCCACCATACTTCAAGTGGTTCCTGGGTGGGAAGATAAACATAACTTCAAACATTTTTGAAAAGAGAAATGATTGGGAAGAAGTTAAAAATAGGGTTGCGGTGATATGGGAACCAGAACCTTTGGAAGAAAAGCATAAGATATTGACTTATGAAGAGCTTTTCAAAAAAGTATGTAAGTTTGCTAACGCCCTTAAAAAGCTTGGTGTTAAAAGAGGAGATGTTGTTGGGATTTATCTTCCAATGATACCAGAAGCCTTAATATCTATGCTAGCATGTGCTAGGATTGGTGCTGTTCATACCGTGGTTTTTTCAGCTTTTTCTCCGGCAGCCTTGAACATAAGACTTAAGATAACTGAAGCCAAAGTACTCATAACAGCAGATGGATACTACAGGAGAGGTAAACTCATAGATCTGAAGAAAGCTGCGGATGAGGCTGTAGAAGGTACGGATGTAAAAAAAATTATCGTGGTCAAAAGAGCGAATAACCAAGTTGATTTCAAGAGAGGGAGGGATTTTTGGTTTGAAGAGTTGATAAAAGATGAAGAAGAAAACTGCGAACCTGAAATTATGGATAGCGAAGATTTGTTGTTCATTTTGTTCACATCTGGCACAACCGGAACTCCAAAAGGATGTATGCATGTTTGTGGTGGATACACAGTCCAAGCTCACTGGACTGGAAAATGGATATTCGACATGAAACCTGGAGATGTGTTATGGAGTACTGCAGATGTAGGATGGATAACAGGCCATACTTACACCGTTTATTCTCCCCTACTGAACGGCATAACAACTTTAATATACGAAGGGTCTCCAGATTGGCCTACCATGGATAGATGGGCACAGATAATCGAAAAACATAAAGTTACAATATTCTACACAGCTCCAACAGCTATAAGGATGTTTGAAAAGATGGATGGAAAAATTGCTAGGAAATATAAATTTTCTAGTTTGAAGTTGTTGGGCTCTGTTGGTGAACCAATAGATGAAGATGCATGGTTGTGGTTTTTCAATAATGTGGGGAAAAGAAAGCGTGTAATAGTTGATACGTGGTGGCAGACTGAAACAGGTGGAATCTTGATTACATCTTTACCTGGTATAGGCCCATTTAAACCAGGTTTTGTCGGTTTACCATTACCAGGAATAAGAGCTGATATTTTGGATGAAGAAGGTAAGCGTTGTGAGTTCAACCAAACTGGAAACCTTGTGATACTACCACCTTTTTCACCAGGTATGTTCAGGGGTATTTACAAAGATCCTGAAAGGTATAAGAAAACTTATTTCAGTAAATATGGTGATGAAATTTATCAAACAGGTGATGGAGCTTTCAAAGATGAGAAAGGATTGATAAGGATAACTGGAAGGATCGATGATGTTCTAAAAGTTGCTGGTCACAGACTGTCTAACGCTGAAATAGAGAATGCTATAAACTTACATGAATTTGTTGTAGAATCTGCTGTAGTTGGTTTACCTGATGAAATAAAAGGTGAGGTTCCGATAGCTTTTGTTGTTCTTAAAGGTGGTGCAGAAGCTAGTGAAAAACTTTCTTCTGAACTTATGGAATTGGTTGTGAAAAGAATAGGACCGATAGCAAAACCTGTAAAAATAGTTTATGTACAAGATCTACCAAAAACAAGAAGTGGAAAGATTATGAGAAGGGTTATAAAAAGTTTGGTAAAGAAGGAGGAAATTGGTGATATCTCCACCCTAGCAAACCCAGAAAGTGTGGAAAAATTGAGAGAAGTTATAGCAAAAATTTAAGTGTTTAAAGGTGTTCTCGTGAAATTGAGGAGAATAGAGAAAAAATGGCAGTTGAGATGGGAAAAGAGTAAAGTGTTTGAAGCTAATGTTGAGCATGATAAGAAAAAATTCTTCATAACTTTTCCTTACCCCTACGTGAACGGTGCTCCTCACATAGGCCATAGCTATTCTTTCTTCAGAACAGATTCTTTCGCTAGGTTTAAAAGAATGCAAGGGTTCAACGTGCTCTTTCCCCAAGGATTTCACGCAACGGGCGAACCTGTGTTGGGTGCATTAGAAAGATTGAGAGAGGGTGACGAAGCTCAGGTAGAAACTTTTAAACTCTATGGTGCTGATGAAAAAGATATAAAGAAATTCTTGGATAAAGGACCTAAGTTTGTAGCAAAGTATTGGATGAAAAAATGGATCGAAGTTTTGAAGATGGCAGGATGCTCTATAGATTGGAGAAGGAGTTTCATCACCGCGATAACTCCACACTATTCAAGATTCATACAATGGCAGTACAGGACTTTGAAGAAAAAGGGTTACGTAACTCAAGGGACTCATCCAGTTATATGGTGTCCTAGATGTCAATCACCAACAGGTGATCATGATAGATTAAAAGGTGAGGGCGAAAGTCCTGTAGATTACGTTTTGATAAAGTTCAAGCTAGAATCTGGAGAATTTTTACCCTGTGGTACATTAAGACCAGAAACTGTTTTTGGTGTAACCAACATTTGGATAAATCCTGAAGCACAATATGTTGAAGCTAGAGTTGATGGAGAAAAATGGATAGTAAGCGGAGAAGCTGTGAAGAAATTGGAAGATCAGTTGAAAAAAGTTGAAATCGTGAAAGAGTTTAAGGGAATTGAACTTGTTGGTAAGTATGTGGAAAATCCTGTGACAAAAGAGAAAGTTATCATACTACCAGCTAACTTTGTTGATCCCGATTCTGCTAGCGGTGTTGTGATGTCTGTACCATCCCATGCTCCTTACGACTGGATTGCTTTAAAGGATTTGAAAGATAATTTAAAAGGAATTGAAAAATATGGTATAGATCCAGAAGTTGTACTGAATATCAAGCCTAAATCCATAATAAAGACAGAAGGTTTTGGAGAGCACCCCGCCATAGAAATTTGTGAAAAGTTGAACGTTAAGAACCAAGAAGAAAAGGAGAAACTTGAAGAAGCTTCTGAACAAGTTTACAAAAGAGAATTTCATCTCGGTATTTTGAAAGAGGGTTGTGGCGAATATTCGGGTATGAAAGTGTCGGAAATTAAGGAGAAGATTTTGAAGGAAATGGTGAAATCCGGTATTGCTGACATAATGTGGGAACCGAGTGGGATTGTTGTATGTAGGTGTGGGACTAAAAATCACGTAAAAATTATTGAAAACCAATGGTTCTTGAAATTTTCCGATGAAGAGTGGAAGGAAAAAGTTAGGAAATGTATAGGGGCGATGAAATTCTACCCTGAAGAGATAAGGAGCCAGTTCGAAAATACTGTGAAATGGCTTAAAGAGAAGGCATGTGCAAGGAAAACTGGTTTAGGCACACCACTACCTTGGGATAAAAGTTGGATAGTTGAGACGCTTTCCGATAGTGTTATCTACATGGCCTACTACACTATAGCCAGGATAATAAACGAGAGAAAAATTCCTGCCAGAAAATTGAAAGACGAGCTTTTCGATTACATATTCCTCGGAAAAGGGGAGCTGGAAGAAATAAGTAAAAAATGTGGTATAGAAAAAGAAGTTATACAAGAGATGAGGGATGAATTTGAGTACTTCTATCCAGTTGATTTCCGCGGTTCTGGTAAAGATCTTGTTCAAAACCACTTAACTTTCTATTTATTCCATCATGTAGCGATATGGGATAACCCAAAGTATTGGCCTAAAGCTATAGGTGTGAACGGATTCGTTAACGTAAGTGGTATAAAGATGAGTAAGTCAAAGGGTAACATAATACCCCTGAAAGATTTGATAAAAGAGATTGGTAGTGATTTGGTGAGGATAAACATAATAGCTTCTGCTGAAGGTTTGGACGATGCTGACTGGAGAAAAGAAAATATCCCAACTTACGTTTCCAGGATAAAATTCATCACGAATTTAGTAAAACGATTTAAAAAAGCTAAAAGGGAAGATATTAAAAAAATTGATTTGATGATTCAAAGTAAAGTACAACAACACGTGAAGAAAGTTACAGAAGCTTATGAAGAACTTAAGTTCAGAACAGCGGTTCAAACAGCACTTTTTGATTTCGTTAGTGACTTGAAAGAATATTTGGAAAGATGTGGTGGGATCAAGAATTGCAACAAGGAAATAATTTCTGACGCTGTTGAAAAAATTGTAAAGTTGCTTGCTCCTGTTTTACCTCATTTAGCTGAAGAATGGTGGCATGAACTTGGAAACTACGGTTTCGTTTGCGTAGCTAAATGGCCTGAAGTTGAGGAAAATAAAATTGATGAGCATGTACTTGAGTTGGAACAAAATTTCAAGAAGCTGATGGAAGATGTTTCTCAAGTTAAGAAACTTGCCGGAGAAAAAGAAAAAGCCTACTTTTATTTTGTGAGTGATAAAGAACTTGAATATTTCGAAGAAAATTTGAAGTATTTGAAGAAAAAATTTGGGTTCAAGAAAGTTTTCGCTTTCAAAACTTCTGATGAAAAAAGATATGACCCGGAGAATAAAGCTGTAAAAGCAAAATATGGAAAACCTGGAATATACCTTGAGTGATCATCCAACTATCAATAAAGTCTCTATAAAACCTGCAATCGCTAACAAAACTATCGCTGTGAGCATCATCTCCAAGCTATCTATCACTATGAAGCTGTATTTTTCTGTTTTCCTCTTCGTCAAGGCTGTTGATACAAGGCCACCAGCTATGCCACCTATGAAGTAAGCTAATATTTCAAGACTTCCATGTGGGAAGAAAGTAAGGATTGCTAAAGGGATCCCTTTGAATCCACCCAAGCTTTTAGCTGTTATTCCTATCGCAACTGAAAGAACGGAAGCATTCCAAGCTAGAATGAATACAGCCCCCGCACCAAAAAGGAATGAGAAAAGGAAGGAAAGTGTTAGGACTCCTAAGTTGTTGAAGAATATGGTGGAAAAAGTTCCTTTGAAAGCCACGCTACCTCTTATCATCTTTATTTGATTTATCTGATCTTCAAACAGTTTTTCTACCCACGTTTCTGGAAGTATTAGGTAAAGGATTGATTGTGTCAAGACCATGCCGGTGAAAAAAGCTGTATAAGTCAATATAACACTCCTATGTCTTTGAAATATGTTCATCTTCTTCAATTCTTCTGCATTCTGCTCTACTTTTGCACTTTCGTACCTTAAGAAATCCAGCATGAAAGGCATCACGGCAAAGGTTACCAAAAAATTGCTCAACAATCCAACGGATTCTCTGAAAACTATCAATGATATACCTAACGAAATTGTAGATATCAAGCCACCTAGTATGAAAACCCAAAAAGGCTGGTTCACAGCATCCCTTACCGTTACCAATCTTTCCAATACCATATCAAATAAATTTAATAAAGTAAGAGTTAAATCTCTATCTATGAAAAAATCTGTGTTATTGGGTGTAATCCTAGTTTTGCTAATGTTCAGTTCGACTTTAGTTTACTTCTTATCCCCATTTTTTCAACCTAGCCTTCCTGAGGATAACATAGTTGAATACGAGTTGAGTTTAAATCAAAAGAATATGGTTTTAAGACAAGGTAGAGTTTTGATGGAATTCTTTTATGGAAATTGTGAAAATTGTACGGAAAAGATAAGCTTCCTCGAATCTATAGCTGATCAATACAAAGACAAAACTTTTCTCGAAAAAATATTTGTGAACGAAACTACACCTAAATTACATTTAATAGGCTTCAACGTCACTTCAAATGGTATTTACCTTCAAGAAAGGTTATTACAAGGTGAAGAAATAGTTTACGAAAATGTTATGAACAATTTGTGTGATATAATGATATATCCTCCCGTGGAATGTGCTAGAGTTTAGGGGAATAAGATGAAGGTTATCGGAATAGATTTGGCTGGTAGTGAAAAGCAAGTTACCGGATTTTGTTTCATGGATGAAAATATGAATTGTGAAACGCTAGCTTTACATTCAGATAGAGAAATAATCGAAAAAACTCTCGAGATAAATCCAGATATCATAGCCATAGATGCTCCGCTTTTCTTACCAAAAGGAAGGAAGAGTTTAGAGAAAAGTGGTCCCCCTCATTTGAGAGCGTGTGACAGGGAGCTTATTAAGATGAAAATAAAATTCTTTCCTATTACTCTCGGGCCTATGAGAAAACTTACTAAAAGGGGAATAAAGCTGAAAAAATTTTTCGAGAGAAATGGGTACAAGGTGATCGAAAGTTTTCCTGGGGCAATTCAAGACATCCTCAAACTACCTAGAAAACAAAAAGGTTTGGAGAAATTGAGGAAATCTCTGATAAAACTTGGTGTTAAAGGAGATGTTGAAAAAGAGAAAATAACAGATGATGAATTAGATGCCATAACTTTAGCTTTAACCGGGAAAATGTTTTTGGAAAATAATTATCTCGCGATAGGAGACCCTGAAGAAGGTTTAATGATCTTACCGAAAAAGGATGTTTAAGAAAGTTCTTTTATCTTTTCTTCCATTTCCCTTATTTCTCTCTGAAACCTCTCTATAACTCTAGGTAAATCTTTATCTTCTACCCTTAATATTTCAGCAGCTCTCATCAAAATCTTTTCTTTCTTTTTCAACTTTTTCCATTCTGATCTGGATATCATCTTCTCGCCTTCCTTAAAATCTTCCTTTTCTTCTTCCACTCATCAAACAACTCTTTTACAGCTTCGGGTACTTTTTCTTCCTCGACACCAAGCTTTTTAGCCACTTCTTCTAAAATCCTTTCTTTTTCCCTTAAGTATTTTAAAGCAACTTCCCCAGCTTTTATCTCTATCCTTACAAGACCATCGGCAATCTTCTTACTCTTTATCACTTTTATCAAACCAACTTCTCTTGTGTTGTCACAATGTAAACCACCACAAGCCTCAACATCAAACCTATCGATCTCAACTAACCTTAGCTTCCTTGAAGCTACGTATCCTCCGGCATAAATTTCAAACCCATATTTTCTTTCAGCATCCCCTCTATCCATCCAGAATTTTCTAATCACCATACCTTTTTTAACTATAGAATTTGCCATTTCCTCTATTTTCTCCTCTTCCTCTTCTCTCAAACTTTCAAAGTGTGTTATATCTATCCTAGCTTTTTCTTCAGTTTTCTCCGAACCATGTTGATGCGCATGCGAACCCAAAATTCTTTTCACAACCCCGTTGATTATGTGAATAGCTGTGTGATGTTTTTTCAATATTTCTCTCCTTTTTCTATCAACTTCACATTCCACTACTTCCCCTTCTTTTAAATCACATCCATCCAATTCATGAATTATAACTGAATGTATTTTAAAAACATTTATCACTTTATTTTTCCCTACGTAGCCTGTATCGTGTTGTTGGCCACCAGAAGTTGGATAAAAAGCAGTTTGGTCCAATATCACGAAATTCCCACAAATTTTTAGAACCTTGGCCTTGAATTTATAAACATCATCGTAAAATAAAATTTTGGTTGGTGGTAAATTTGAAACATCTATAAAAAATTTTTTGCTTTCTTCTTTTTCCTTCATGTGAGATTCTGTAACTTTACTGTAAAAATCACTTGAAACTTCAACACCAAGCTGTTCAGGTGTTATTCCTTCAGAATCATACAATTTCATCAAATCTTCTTCCGTTAATTTTTTTCCAGCGAGAGATTGAACTATTCTCCTTACCCTCTCTTTACTCTGGTTGTATCTTCTTACTTCTATCCCCAATATTTTTCTCACATCATCCCTCCTTTCCTCAAGTTCGGGAAACATTTTTTTCAAATAATCGATATGCCAATCTGCCACATCTTCTACACTCAAATCCCAACCGAATTTATCCAAAAAACTTAAAGACCTTCTCATTATAACTCTAAGATTATATCCACCAGCTACATTGCTCGGTAAACCACCATCTGCTATTCCAAAAACCAAAGCTCTAACATGATCTGCTATTGAATAAAGAGCTGCTAGAGGTTGTATCGTTTTTTCCAACTCTTCTAGCGAAACTTTCAATCTGGCAGCTATTCCATTCAAAATCGGCTTGAAGTTTATGTATTCGTCGATGTTGACTTTACCAGATATCTTAGCATATCTTTCAAACAATTTCTCGTCGTATTCAACATCACAAATCTTTTTCATCTTTTTGATAACAGGACCGAAAACAGCATCGTAGCAAGTTGGTGTCCCTTGTGTTATCCAAGTAAACCTTTCTAATCCGGCACCCATGTCTATTATCTTTTCTTTTGCTTCGTGGAATTTTTCCGGAGAACCTAGAAATTCTGTGAAAACAGCATTACCAAGCTCTATACCTTGAACGTGATACTCCAAACTACTACCGAAAGCTCCATGACCGATCCAAACATCTTCTATGAAATTTATGTACTCTGGCTTTATCTTGAACACTTTAGTTAATAATAGAAAATCAAGTTCTATACACTTATCCTTCCAATAACCTTCTTTTCCGTTGAAGAGAGAAGTTTGCTGAACCATTTGAAAACAAGTGAAACTTTTTGAGTTGAGGCCGACATTTGGTATATCGTTAAAGCGTAAGCAAGGTTGAAGTAAAATAGTCGGGTTTGAAGGAAATTCCCAATCTAAGCTTCCATCTTCTCTTACCCTGTAAAAATTAACTATTCCCGCGATCGTGAAGTAGAGTGGATACCACCTACAAATAGTTGGGTAACGCTTCAGCGAGATGTGTTGATTGTCGATGAAGAATTTTTGTATCAATTTCCATGTTTTAAAAATGTTGAAAGGCTTTTTAGTTAAAGGTTTTCCTATGAAATCATAGTTTCTACAAGTTGAATCGTTGCAAAAATCTTGTTGCTCCAAAGACCAGAAGAACTTTCCACAATTTTTACACTGTATCCTTTTAAATCCAAGCTCTTCGAATAGCTTAACTTTCCAATATCTGTCTGGATTTTTCTGAAATTCTTGAATCAATTCTTTTTTCGAGACCATCTTTTAAAAATTCATTTCTTAGACATTAAAAATTATATATTTAAACTCGATAAGATTACTGGATTTAATCCTGAAAAGAACAGAATACTCGGAACTAGAAGAACACCCATGCAATGACTTCTCCTCACCCCTAATTTAACACATAAGAGTCCTATGGAAGTTGAAATAAAGAGTATGAACAAACCAATAAAATTGGTGAATACGAAAACTACGGAAGAGATGAAAGTTATAACGGACGATATCAAATTCTTGTAATCCAGTTTAACCAAAATATTAGGAATGGTTTTTCCCAAGTATAAAGTCAAGGAAGAAGCTATACCAGAAACGAAACAAATAATACCTACCGCAAGTATTACATCGTTAAAATTCATTTCACCGAGTATTCTTTGTATAGCTACACTAGCACCACTTCTTGGATTGTTCAAGAGATGAAGACTTATCAGTGAAAAAATTTCATTACCCATGTTTATACCACTAACAGTCACCAAAAAGCTTCTTGCGTCTTGATTTCCGAAAAAGTATTGAGACATAACTGCTGCTTCTGAAATTCCTATTGCTGGCAGATAGCCAACGACCAAGCCACTTGTCGCTCCAAGCAAGATTGATCTGATTAAATCTTTTTTAGAAATTTTCAGTGAAGGATCGTGCTCTTGCTCAGGAATGCTCGACCTCTCGAAACAACTTAATATCAACGTACTCAAACCGAACATCCCTGTAAAAACGGGAAAAAGTACTTGTTCTTTAGGAATGAATTGGGAATTCAAAGTTATCAAACCGAAAATTCCGGATAACAAAAAAACAAACGTTGCAAAAAATATTTTTTTCAATTTCTTTTCTGAAAGGATCATGAAAGAAACTACAGCTATCAGGAAAAAATGTATGTAGGGACGCGAAATTTTGTAAATTATCGAAAAATAAGGAAAAAATAGTGAAATTATTAGAAGACTTGAGATAAGCGATCCTAAACTACCTATGACCGTGAGTTTTATCGCTTCATAACCTTTACCTTCTATCAACAACTTATGCCCTGGTAAAACCGAAAGTGCTGTACTTTCTTCTGGAGCTCCTATGAAAATAGAAGGGATGAAATTGAAGAAAATTTCACTAACAGAAGTTGAAATTATCAAAACTACAGTTTGATGTGGAGAGAAGTTGAAAGATAGAGAAATGGAAAATAATATTGGGATAACAGTATTTACGTGGAAACCTGGTACTAAACCACAAACCATACCGAGCAATATTCCAAAAATTGCCAAGATTAAAATATCCAACATTTGACTCCTCTTTTCCTGATTTGAAATCGTGCTTCAGTTCAACTTAGTTGATGAATTGGAGGTCTGAAGATTTTCTCGGAACTATCTGCAACCTATCTTTGTATTCACCTACAATTCCTGTTATCTTAACCAACCTACCTTTTTTAAAATCATTTTTAGTTATAGTGTTGGAAAAGAGTTGATTCATCAAGCTTGAAAAAATTGGGATTTCTATGCTTGAAGTTTCATCGGAAATTGTTAAGAAAACGTGACCAGCTGGATGATTTCTCACGTAAGTTATTCTTCCTTTCACCGAGACCAATTTTCCGATCAAGTTTGGATTTATTTGATCTATTTTCAACTCTCTTGGTTTTATATCTCTTGAAGCTAAATATATCAAGATCAAACCAGAAACTGATATAACTACACAAACTATCAGTAAAAACTTTCTGCTCAATTCCATAGTTTAATACAAGTAATAAAAAAATTATATGAATTTCTTACCACAAAAGTGAGTGAATTTGCTCTCATCTAGTTTTTTCAAAACCTATTTTTACTTTTCTATCTTCAAAACTCAATTCATCCAAGAACTTTCCTTTAATTCTTCCTATACTCACACTTGTTGCACCAACCTCCTTAGCTATTCTTTGTTTGTTTTCATCTAAAAGTTTGTTAGTTCTTTCGTCCGAATCCATACTCAAGTGAATTTTCTCCTTTACGATAAAGCCAAATTTCTTCCTCATCTCTTGTATTTTCCTTATAACTTCTCTCAATAGAGCTTCATCCAGAAGGGCTTCATCCAATCTAGATGGTATGAAAACTTTTCCTAGATCGAATTCAGCAGATGTTAAATCACCTTTTGGTTCTTTCCTCATAATTTTCAAATCTTTAGCGTTACAGATTTTCAACAGAACTTCTCCCAAATCTTCAACAGTTTTAAAAACTTTATTCTCTTTTGAAAATATAATAACTGTAGCAACAGGCCATCTTAGCCTTATACCTGCTTTTTGTCTCGCGTTACTGCAAGCTTCGAATATTTTTTTCGCTATTTCCATTTCCTCTTCCAATCTCTTGTTCACGAATCTTTTCTCTACTTTTGGCCAGTCTTCCATGTGAACTGAAACTTTTCCTTTTTTCTTCAAAGGCTTAACTATTTCTTGGTAAACTTGCTCTGCCAAGAAAGGACAAATTGGTGCTAACAGTTTTGCAAGTTTTTCCGTTACTGTTAAACAAGTGAAGAAAGCTGCTTTCTTATCTTTACCTTCATAACTTATCCAAACTCTATCTCTTATCAATTTTATGTACCACCTTGAGAATTCATTTATTATGAAATTTATTATATAATTCGCTGCTTTATGAGCATTGTGTTCTTTAAAATTTTTCGTACAATTTTCAACTAATGAATTCACTTTGGATAGAATCCATTTATCTTCTTGCTTCAAACCATGAGGTTTACCAGCTGAAGAAACATAAGTCTTGATGAAATTGAAAGTGTTCTTTACGATAACGAAATTTTTTGCTATCTCTTCCAAAACTTGCCAATTGAAATAAAAATCATTCCAAGGCTCATTTGAGAGATAGTAAAACCTTAACAAATCCCTACCATATTTCTCTATAACTTCTTCTGTAGTCACTATATTCTGTAAACTCTTCGACATTTTTTGTCCATGAGCATCTAACATGAAACCATGCAACAAAACACTCTTGAAAGAAGCTTTATCAAAAACCATAACACTGGTTATCATGAGAGAATTCCACCATCCTCTGAACTGATCCGGCCCTTCTATCACAAAATCCACAGGCCAAAGCTTCTTGAAAAGTTTCCTGTTCCTCGGAAAACCTAAAGAGGCCCAAGGAGCAACACCTGAATCAAACCAAACATCCAATACATCAGGAACTCTCCTCATATTTCCCCCACAATCACATTTCAAAACTATCTCATCAACATACGGCCTATGGAAATCTTTCGGTATTTTGGGTAATTCTTCCCTCGAACCTATAACTTTTATATTCTCGCATTTCTCACAAACCCAAATCGGTAACGGAATTCCCCAATACCTTTGTCTAGATATAGGCCAATCTCCCAAGCTTTCTAACCAATTTTGAAATCTCTGGCTGGCCCATTTTGGATTCCACGCTATCTTCTTATTTTCCTCTATCATCTTACTCCTTATAGCACTAACCTTGAAGAACCATTGAGGGATTGATATTATTATCAAGGGTGTATTACAACGCCAGCATATTGGATATTCGTGCTCAATAGTTTCTTCATGGAGTAACAAACCCTTAGCTCTGAGATCTTGCAATATCAATTTATCTGCTTCTTTAACAAAAATTCCAGAATATTTTCCACAAATTTCATCGAAAACACCGTTCAACTTAACATGTGAAACAGAAGGCAAGCCTGTATCCAAGCTAACTTTGTAATCTTCTTCCCCATGACCAGGGGCTGTGTGAACAAGACCAGTTCCTTCTTCCAATTTAACAAATTGATTCGAAATCACAACTCTATGTGCGTTCGTCAATAGTTGTTGAAATTTGAGCTCTTCTATGAAAGGGTGCTCGTATTTCAAATTTTCAAGTTCTTTTCCCATCTTCGTATCCAAGATTTCATAGTTCTTTATCCCGATTTTTTTCATAACTTGCTCCACCAGAACCTTAGCTATAATTAGGATTTCATCGCCAACTCGTACTCTTGAGTATTCGGCATCAGGCTTGACCATCACTCCTGTATTATCTAATAACGTCCAAGGTGTTGTCGTCCAAATAACAAGGTATTCATTTTGCTTGTTCTTAACCCTGAACTTCACGTAAACTGAAGGATCTTTTAGTTTGGTATAAACTATCTCATTGTAAGCAACTACAGTTTCACATCTTGGACAAACATGAACAGGATATGTTCCTTTGTATAGAAAGCCTTTTTCAAAAGCCCTTTTGAATGTGAACCAAGCCCCTTCTATGTATTCGTTACTCAGAGTTGAATAAGGATTTTCCCAATCCATCCAAACACCAAGGTTTTGAAACTGTTTGGTCATTAAGTTCATGTGATGTATAGCGAAATTCCTACATCTCTCAACAAATTTAGCTATACCATAGCTCTCTATCTCCTTCTTAGTTTTGAATCCTAGCTCTTTCTCTACTTTGTTCTCTATAGGTACTCCATGAGTATCGTAGCCTGGTTTATCCCAAACGTTAAAGCCCAACATCCTGTAAAATCTCAAGTAACAATCTTTAATCACTTTGTTCATCGCGGTGCCAACGTGAATACTTCCAGTAACGTAGGGTGGACCGTCCAAGAAGTAAAACTTCCTAGCATTTTTCCTTTGAGCTTTAACTTTCTCGTAAACTTTATTCTCTTTCCAAAATCGCATTATCTCTTCTTCTTGCTCTTTTGTTGCTTGTTTAGTCATAAATTCATTTTCAGAATTCGGAATAAATAAAAATTTAGAAGTAGATCCGAGCACCACCCTTCATTCTTCCTCCTAATTTAATTTCAAGGAATAACTACTTAAGCTTTTTTTCGATAACAAGAGTTTACTTTTAAAATTAAAAAATAAAATAGAAGTATGAAATTTCAACCACCGAAAGGTATGAAGGACTTCACACCAGGAGAAATGGTTATTCGAGAATATGTGTTTCAAATCATCAAGAAAATTTTTGAAAGTTATGGATTTGAGAGTATAGAGACGCCGGCTTTAGAATACCTGGAAGTACTTACAGCCAAAAGTGGGAGTGATGTTGTAAACCAAATCTACAAGGTAGAAACAAGGAAGGAGAAGAAGCTTGGATTGAGATTTGATTTAACTGTTTCTTTGGCAAGATTTCTCGCGAACAATCCACAAATACCGAAACCTTTCAAGAGATATATGATTGCTCCAGTTTGGCGCTACGAAGAGCCACAAGCTGGAAGGTTTAGACAATTTTACCAAGCTGACATCGACATTTGTGGGTCGAGTAGTATGGAGGCTGATGTTGAGTGCATAGCTTGTGCTGTAGCTTGTTTGAAAAAATTGGGTTTTGAAGATTTCAAGGTCAGATTGAACAACAGGAAGGTATTGGAAGCTCTTGTTGAAATAACGAAAGAAAGCATACCAAAAATGAAAATTGATTCCAAGAATTTAGAGATTTTTAGGGCGATAGATAAATTGGATAAGATTGGTGTTGATGGTGTGAAGAAAGAATTGGTTAAGATCGGTTTACCTGAGAAAAAAGCAAAAGAATTCTTAAATATCATATCCTTAAAAGGAAATTTTGAAGAAGTTTGGAAAATGGGGTTAAAAATTTTGGAAAAAAATAAAAAAGGTTTAGAGGGTTTGGAAGAACTAAAACAGATTTATGAATTTTCTAAAGTTTATGGTATAGAAAGGTTTTTGATCTTAGATTTCAGTTTAGCAAGAGGTTTGGATTACTACACTGGACCTATTTTTGAAATCGAAATAGAGAAAGGTAGAGTTGGTTCTGTTGCTGGTGGTGGAAGGTATGATAAACTCGTTGAACTTCTAGGTGGTAAACCAACACCGGCAACTGGAATTTCAATCGGTGTAGAAAGGATAATAGAGATAATTAAAGAAAGAAAAATGATCAAACTTCCAAGAACAAAAGTTAGAGTTTTCGTTGCGAATGTTGATGCTAACGTTAAGAAAGATGTTGTAGAAATAGCTGAAAATTTAAGGATGAATGGAATTCCGACACAAGTAGATTTGATGGGGAGGAACTTGACCAAACAACTCGAATACGCTAATTCCGTTGGAATACCTTTTGTCGTGATAGTTGGTAAAAAAGAAGTTGAAAGTAAGAAGTTTAAGCTTAAGAATATGATAGAAAAAACTGAGAAAGAAGTTAGTTTGGAAGAGATAATAAGAGAGGTAAGTTCATCTATTCAAGTGGATTAAAATCAAGTCATCAAGCGATTATTCTTTCACCGGAATAAATGCTTTCCTCTATAACCACTCCACATTCATCACATACTAAACCTTCCATAGTTCTCGATAGTTTTTCACTTCCGCATTCCGGGCAAGACTTCATTTTAATCCTGTTTAAAAACATAAAAATTATCTTTAAAAACTTTTTTATCCTGAAATTGTTGTTTTCTTGTCGATAGATTTGTCATCAGTTGAAAGTGAGTAAATAGATTGAAAAGCAGGTTTAAAAGGTTGAAAGATAAGGTTTAAAATATGGTAGTGAAGATAGTTCCAGATACAAGTGTGATAATTCATGGTAAACTAGCAGAGCTTATAGAAGGAGGTAAATTAAAAGATTTCGAGCTAGTGGTGCCTGTAGCTGTAATAGATGAACTTCAAGCACAAGCCTCGAAAGGTAGGGATGTTGGCTTCATAGGGCTTGAGGAATTGAAGAAAATAAGGAAATTGTGTGAAGAAAACGGTGTAAAGATAGAGTTTGTTGGTGAAAGACCCACTCTTGAAGAGATAAAATTAGCTAAATCTGGAAGAATAGATGCGTTGATAAGAGATGTCGCAAAAGCTGAAAATGGTAAACTGTTAACAGCAGACTACGTTCAAGCTCTTGTAGCTGAAGCTGAGGGGATTCCTGTTGAGTACATACCACAAGAAATAAAAACTACTGGGCTTAAGTTTGAAAAGTATCTTACACCAGACACGCTCAGTGTTCACTTGAAAGAGGGTGTTCCACCTTTAGCGAAAAGGGGTAAGCCTGGGAAGTTTGAGCTCGTGAAAGTTGTGGAAGAGAAATTAACAGCAGAAGAAATAGAAGAAATGATCAAGGAGATCGTTGAAGCAGCTAGAGTTAGCGAAGAAGGAAGGGTTGAGATAGTTAAAGCCGGAGCCATGGTGTTGCAATTAGGTGAATACAGGATAGCAATAGCCAGACCTCCATTTTCAGATGGACTTGAATTGACGATAGTTAGACCAATAGTAAAATTAAAACTCGAAGATTACAAGCTATCTGAAAAATTGATGAAAAGGTTGAAAGAAAAGGCAGAAGGTATATTGATAGCAGGTCCACCTGGATCTGGTAAAAGCACTTTCGCTAGTAGCATAGCTGAATTCTACAAAGAACAAGGTAAAATAGTTAAGACTTTAGAAAGTCCGAAAGATTTACAAGTTGGGCCCGAGATCACTCAATACGGTCCGTTAGAAGGAGATTTTGAGAAAACAGCAGATATATTGCTTCTTGTTAGGCCAGATTATTCTGTTTACGATGAGATAAGAAGAACTAAAGATTTCGAGATATTTTCTGACATGAGATTGGCGGGTATAGGGATGATAGGCGTTGTACATGCAAGCGATCCTGTGGATGCTATACAAAGGTTCATTTTGAGGACAGAACTTGGTATGATTCCACACATAATCGATACCATAATTTTCATAAAAGATGGGGAAATAAAGAAAGTTTACGATTTAAAATTGGTTGTAAGAGTTCCAACCGGTATGACTGAAGAAGATCTGGCAAGACCTTTGATAGAGATAAGAGATTTTGAAAGTGGTAAGTTGGAGTACGAGATCTACACTTTTGGTGAAGAAAATGTAGTAGTGCCTATCTCAACTACAGAAATATCACCGATTAAAAAGCTTGCGATTGAAAGGATAAAACAAGAAATAGAAAGATTTGATCCAGATGCACAAGTTGAATTAATCTCTGACACAAAAGCCATAGTTAAGGTTGACAACGATGTAATTCCAAGGTTGATAGGAAAGGATGGAAGCACTATTTCCTCCATCGAAAATAAGTTGAAGATACATATAGAAGTTGAACCAAAAATACCAGCTATTGGTAGAGAAGTTGAATTCAAAGTCAACGAAACCGGGAATAGCGTTGAGTTTGAATTCAACAAGAAGTTTGTTGGAAAAGTTGCAAATTTTTACGTAGATGATAAATTTTTGTTTTCTGCTACTGTTGGTAAAAAAGCTACGATTAAAGTCAATAAATCTTCTGAAGTCGGAAAAGAGCTTGTTAGAGCTATTGTGAACAAGAAAAAAATAAAAATTTTGATTTGAATTTTTCAAATTCTTATCAGCTTGGAATTCGTTAAACTTATCGGGCCCTTTTTTGTTAAAAGAATTGTGTTTTCAAGTCTGCAACCTCCCAAACCTTTGACGTAAACTGCCGGTTCAATTGTGAACACCATGCCTTCTTCAAACTTCATTTTCTTCAATTTTTCCAATTTTTTTCTCTTTTTTCTACTCAATTTCTTCAACTTCGATCTTGGTATACCAATAGTTGGTAGCTCATGTATTTTCTTTCCAACACCATGTCCTAGAGAGTGCTCCATCTTAAACCCATTTTTTCTCAAGAATTTATCCACAATCTCAAAAAGTTTGAAGCACGACATATTTTTCTTCAAATTTTTTAAAGCAAGGTTGTAAGCTTGTGTTACAACTCTAACCATAATCTCTTCTTTTTCACTTATTTTTCCTTTCACGAAAGGTACGGTAACGTCGGTTTTATATCCTTTGTAAGAAACGCCAAAATCTATGTAGCCAAGTCCTGATATTTTTTTGTTCGAAGCAGCAGGCCTCGGGTGTATCATAGCAGATCTTTTTCCACAAGCGACCAATATTCTAAATGCAAGCTTGCCTCCTTGGGAATAAATCTTCTCCCTTACACCTCTAGCCAGTTCTTTTTCACTTATATCTTTTCCTAGTAATTTCTTTATCAACGGTAAACAAGAATTAGCAATTTTCGCTGATTTCTTCAAGAATTCTATTTCTTCTCTTGTCTTTATCATCCCCATAAATCACTCCAAAATTTTTCCATTTTTCATCAACAGCTCATCGTCAACGTAAATTTCCCCATGTTTCATGTTCTTGAAAAAATCCCAATGAAGTGTAGAATCATTTTTTCCCCCAAAATGTTTGTTATGTCCTAGAGCTAAGTGAATAGTTCCTTTAACTTTTTCATCAACTATCACGAGACCACCGGTAGGCTTAGCTTTAGGGTTTGTTCCTATAGCAAATTCACCTATCTTGTCCTTATCTCCTGATGTATTTTTGAAAACTTCTTCAAAATTTTCCTTTCCTTCTTCTATTTTGTATTTCACCAACTTTCCATTCTTGAATTTGAACCATACACCACTAACTCTTTTTCCATAGTGCCACATACAAGGTAAATCAAAATATATTTCACCGTTAACCGAATTCTCTACAGGTGGGCAAAAAACTTCTCCTTCAGGTAAGTTTATATAACCAAATTCCCCTCTCCTATCTATTAGACCACATGCATTTATGAATTTTCTCTTTTTGACCGAGAATTCCAACTCAGTCTTTTCACCAAATATTTTGATTTTATTCGCATTCTTCAATTTTCTTATCAAATTCTTGTTGTACTCATAAATCTTGGAATAATTAACATCCATCGCATCCCAAAATATCTTATCCAGTTTTTCGTGTGATATCTTCAAAACTTTTGCAATTTCTTTGGTTGGAAAACCTATCAAAGCAGCTTTCAACTCCTTTCTTTTTTCCCTCCTTTCTTCTCTATCCCTTATAGGTTTTACCGTCTTTCTCCTTATTTCAACTTTCCATTGTGGAAGTTTATTTGCTAAAAATGGGTTCGTATCATCTATCACGATTTTGACATCAACCAATCTGGAAAGTGCATCACCGAGTCTTGGCCAGTTTTTTAAAAACTTAGGGTTGATTGCTTCATATATCTTAAGACTTAATTCATCACTTCCGTAAAATATGGTTGGTTGAGCTCCTATCTTAGCTGCTTCAAAAGCTAAATACTCCGCGAATTTAAGAGAATTCGGACCACAATAAATCAAAACCACTTCTTTTTCTTTAACACATAAATTAGTGTTGATTATAATTCTTGAGATTTTTTGTAATTTTTTTTCTGAAACCATAATATTTATTTCTGATTAGAATTGTTATAAATTTTAGAATGCCCTCGTAGCTCAACCTGGACAGAGCGACGGCTTCCTAATTTAAAGGAAACAGCCGTTGGTTGGGGGTTCAAATCCCCTCGAGGGCATGATTTTTATCGATTTTATTTTTCGATATTACTCATACCACTTCTTTCAACTTATCCCAAATTTCTGGAAAAATTTCTTTTATCAATTCATTTTTCAAGTAAGTATCTTTAGGTTGAACTATTTTTTCTTTACTTGCGATAAATCCAGCAATCCTTGCATCAAAAATTATAGAAATTCCACGTGCATCTTCCTCCAAAACATCAAACTTCTTGTAATCTTCAAGCCTGACTTTTTCCACAATCTTCAATGATCTTATTCTCTCTTTGTACTGCATACAAATTTCCGTATTGTAAACAACATATTTCAGATACTTATAGTTATTCTTATTTTTGTTCGGAAAACTACTATCGTAAGTCCTCATTTCCAACTCACCCGGTTCGTTCAAAAATAGTTCGAAACGCTTTCTTGGATCAAGTGGAACAGTTGGTAAAAATAAGGATATTTCCAACTCTTCACTGAAAGGAAACTTTTCCTCCAATTTTTTCCTTATATTCAAAACAATACTTTCCAACTTTGGAGTAACAATTCTTTCGTTCTTGTATATACATCTCCCAAACTTTGTAGATCTACAAAGTATGACGTAATCTAAATCATCTCCACTGAAAGGCTTCAACCTACCGTAAGAACCTCTTAGGACTATAGAGTAGACATCGTCGATATAATTCAAAAAAGAATAAAGCTCAAGAAGAAAATTCAAACCGAACTCAAGATTGTTCGCGTTCTCCCTTTTTTGAAAAAATCTTCTTGTTCTCTTGATTACATCAGTTAAAAACGGGTAATCAAATTTTCTCAATTTTTCTACTGCGTTCAAAAATCTTTTCTTGTATTCGTCTTGCAATTCATCCTTCATCTTCTTCCCTAAGTCAAAACTGATTTCTAACGAAGAATTTTAAATTTAAATACTTTCCAATACTTCCACGCTATCTATCTTTCCGTCTCCATCAAGATCAAAACCTTGAATTACACACGCAAACTCTTCTCCTTGGTACCCTTTTAACACATCTTTGTAAAATTTTGTAATTCCTAGTACACAAGCTTTTGTTCCGACAGCACGAAGACCTGCCAGAACCAAAATCATTTTATCTTCCTTGAATGGACTTCTCATCTTGGCTATAATACCTGCGCTATCACCAGTGTAAATATTTTTTTCCGAAATTATTCCTCTCCAATAATTTTGCTCATCGAATTTTATCGGTAAATTTTTGTTGATTTCCGCTGTTAATAAGTTGGTTCCAGGTCCACCTATCAGTATCAAATTGTTCTGTTCTTCTTTCTCAGCTTTTACATCAACATCCAACTTCACGATAAAATCATTAGGTAATTTACAAAGCTGGCCTAAGAAAATTCCCAGATAAATACCGTAATGTCCATCTCTTGCGCATGCTTTAAAAGGGCCGTGAGGATCTGGAGAACCAACGACTATTTTACAATTTAATTCATCGTCTTTGATGAATGGAAAAAAGAATTCCCTAAGTTTTCCATCTTTCAATGCATGAAGTGAATGTATCTTTTTTTCTCCCCCAACAAGTTCTAAACCAAATGCATGACTCACTACTTTGTAGAATTTTGCAATACCACCCCTCTTTTCTTCCTTTTTTTCCAAAACTATTAATCCAGCATTCCTCAATTGTCTCACATGATAGTAAACTTTTTGTTCATGTAATCTTAAGGTCTTGGCTATCTCTACAGGATACATCGATCTCGATGCCAACAAGTTCAATATCTTCCATCTCGTAGTGTTCAACAAAGCTTTCAAAGATTTTGGATTATTGAACATCAATATTTCTTTAGCGTAAATCTTATCTTTCTCTTCGTTCAATATAATTTTCATTTTTCACCACTAATATTCAATTTTATAATGGTTAATAAATTTTTTAAGCTCAAAATGGATTTCGCCATTTTCCTATTTAAAAACTATTTTAAAAAATTTTAAAGTGGTAAAGTGAAAGTGTTTTGTAGTATTTTTAAGAGAGTTGCTTCAAATTAATAAAAGATGTGTGGTATCGTAGGTTATCTTGGTAAGAAAAATGCCGCTCCGATAATTTTAGATAGTTTGAAAAAATTGGAATACAGGGGATACGATTCAGCTGGCATGGCTATTTTAACTAAACAAGGTTTAAAAATAAAAAAAGATGTTGGAAAGGTGGATGAAGTTCATTCAAGGCTTAATTTCCTTGAAGATGAGGGAAACGTAGCAATCGGTCATACAAGGTGGGCAACCCATGGTGGAGTTACAAGAGAAAATGCACATCCCCACGTTTCC
Source organism: Candidatus Aenigmatarchaeota archaeon (assembly GCA_039000425.1). GTDB lineage: Archaea > Aenigmatarchaeota > Aenigmatarchaeia > CG10238-14 > SCSR01 > JAVZGQ01. Next base: position 25,416 of record JAWBPV010000009.1, on the reverse strand, counting down.
AACGATGGTAAAATAGTTGTTGTTCATAACGGTATAATAGAAAATTTTCAAGAACAACGTGAATTCTTAGAATCACAAGGTTTCAAATTTTATTCCCAGACCGACACAGAAGTTATACCTAATCTAATTCAATACTACATGAAAAAAGGTAATGATTTTTTCGAAGCTGTGAAACGTTCTTTAGGGCATTTAGAAGGACAGTATGCTATAGTCGCCATGCATGTGGATGAAAAAGTTTTGATGGCCGTTAGAAAAGAAGCACCACTCGTTATAGGCGTTGGCAACGAGGAATATTTCGTAGCTTCTGATATACCAGCTTTCCTAGATTATACTAAAAATGTTATTTTTCTCGAAGAGAAGGATATAGCTACCATAAGCGAAAACGGTTTGAAAATTTTCAACGTTGTGAAAAATTCTTTCGTGGAGAGACCGATAATTTCAGTGGATTGGGATGCGGAGCAGGCTAAGAAAGGGGAGTTTGACCATTTCTTCATGAAAGAAATAGTTGAACAAGCTGAAGTGATATCAAGGTTGGCGAGATTAGATGATAGCATAATCAAAGATGTTGCTAACGAAATAAGAAAAGCTAAAGGCACTTACATAGTTGGTTGTGGTTCTGCCGCACATGCTTGTATGCATGGTGTTTACTTATTCTCAAAAATAGCCAAAACTCATGTTAATTTTTGTTTAGCCTCAGAATTCCCACATTTCGTCCATTTCTTAACACCTGAAAGTTTAGTCATAGCTGTATCTCAAAGCGGTGAAACTGCTGATACTCTAGCCGCTATAAGAGCTGCGAAATCTGCTGGAGCGAAAGTTATCTCCATAACCAATGTGATGGGTTCTTCCCTCATGAGGGAGTCTGACAAATCGATACTACAAAGAGCTGGCCCTGAAATATGTGTTGTTTCTACCAAAGCCTATACATCACAACTTGCAATACTATATTTATTGGCATGTGAATTAGCTGGTAAACTGGAAGAAGGAAAAGAAAAAGTTAAAGAGTTGGGCAGATATATTTACTACCTAACCTCTATAAACATGAGAAATTTCTTGAAACAACTCGCTGAAAAACTGAAAGATGTTGAACATTTGTATTTAATAGGAAGAGGTTTACAATATCCAACCGCCCTTGAAGCAGCACTGAAGATAAAAGAAGTTTCTTACATACATGCAGAAGCTTACGCTGGTGGTGAGTTAAAACACGGCACCATAGCGTTGATCGAAAAAGACACACCTTGCATAGTATTCACTTCAGAAGAAAATGGAAAAGAGATAATAAGTAATGCTATGGAGTTGAAAGCAAGAGGAGCTTACATAATTGGAGTTGGTCCTAAGAATAATGAAGTCTTTGATTTCTTCATAAAAGTGAGGGAAGCTGGAGAACTTAATTCAATTTGTCAAGTGATTCCGATGCAAATATTAGCTTATCAACTCGCTGTTTTAAGGGGATGTGATCCTGACAAACCTCGCAACTTGGCTAAATCAGTCGTTGTTAAATAGAATTTAAAGTTGGGGATAGTATTTCAAAGAAAGAAGATGTTTTGATAAAAAGAATGAGAAAAAATGATGTAGGAATAGTTGCGAAATTAGCTTCGATGTGTTTCAGTGGTTTGAAAGATATAAGGAAAGCAAGGAAATGGGTAAACTGTAATTTCAAAGCTTTTCCAAGGATGCAATACTTCGTCGCTAAAAAAAGTGGAAAAATTCTGGGTTACATACTTTGGGTAGAAAAGGGTGGTTTTAGGAAAGAGGCTGTAATGGAGCTGGAACAAATAGCTGTACATCCAAACTACAGAGGGATGGGAATTGGCACAAAACTAATAAAAGAATCTCTTCATGAAATTGAAGAATTCCTCGAGAGAAGAGGTTCTAGCCTTAAAATCGTGGAGGTCACAACAAGGTACGACAACCGAGCGAAAAAATTTTATGAGAAAGTGCTTGGAGCGAAAAAAGAAGCTGTTTTGAAGAACTTTTTCAGAGGGGATGAAATCATAATGATTGTGAGATTCGATGAGTAAAATTTTTCCTTTCAATTCAAATTAAATCTCTGAATTTCTCGCTCAACTTAATCTTATTAGTTTTTCCATATTTCTCTTTCAAAACTACTCCCCTTTTCATCAAGTTTTCAATTGTCCTAAAAGTTTTAACTTTTCCCATCGATCTAGAAATCTTGCTCTGTAAAACTTCACCCTTATTCTCTATTATCATTTTAATAACATTTTTCTCCTCACTTGGTAGCATTTCAAGCAAATTGTAAAAAAATCCTTCTTTTTTCTCCTCACTCTCTTCCAATTTAATAAAAGTTAAATAGTAAGTTAAAGATCCTACGAAAACTCCAAGTGAAGCAAAGGCTGGAACTAGCACCGGCAACGGAATTGGACAAAATCCGCGCTCAGTAATTTGTGACTGAACATAAAGTGTTGTAATAGAAACCAGAAAAATGAAACCAGTGGTAATAGTTGTTCCAAGTATAACTTTTCTCCCCAATTTCATGGTTTCACATTTTGTAACCAATATTTAAATAAGGTTTCACACTATTAAAATCTATGGATTTAAAAGTTATTTTACGAGATTTTAGAGTGGTGAAAGGAAAGGAGCAGTTGGAAAAAGCTTTTGTGAATTACTACTCTAACCTAGAAAAATGTTTTAAAAATATAGATTTAAAGGGGTTGAAAGAAAGAATTAAAAAGATCAGGGAAAATTCTTTGAAAAATTTGGACGTTTTGAAAAAGAAAGCGATGGAAAATTTGAGTTCGCAAGGAATTAATGTTTATGAGGCCGAAACATCAGAAGAAGCATGTGAGATAGTCTTACGATTAATACCAAAAGGTGTGAAAGTTGTAAAAGCCAAGTCGAACGTGATAAATGAAATTGGTCTAGTTGAAAAATTTGAAGGAAGGAATGAAGTTGTTGAAACTGATTGTGGTGATTTTCTAGTGAATTTATGTGGAGAAATGGCATCGCATCCTGTCACACCAGCCATCCACATAACCCTTAACGAAATAGTCAAAAGAATAAGAGAAAATTTCAAGGTTGATGTGGAAGAAGATCCAAAAGCTGTGGTTGAATGGGTAAAGAGATATTTGAGACAAAAAATCCTTGAAGCTGAGGTTGGTTTAACAGGGGCAAACGTTATTTCAGCTGATGGGGGAATTTTCATCCTAGAAAATGAAGGTAATATTTCTCTTGTTTCCAGATTACCAGAGAAACATGTAATAATTACTGGAATTGATAAAATAGTTGAGAGTTTGGAAGATGCTTTATTGATATGTAAAGTTTTATCTATCTGGGGTACGGGTAGCACTTTACCGACTTACATCAACATAATCTCTTCACCAAGCAAAACAGCTGATGTGGAAAAAGAAATAGTCTACGGTGCTCATGGACCAAAAGAAATTCATTTGATTCTATTGGATAATGGAAGGAGTAAAATCATAGAGGAAGGTTTTACAGAACTTCTTCAATGTATAAATTGTGGATCTTGTTTATACTTTTGTCCTGTGTACAGGCAAATTTTGTATAATTATGGCTTGAATTACTTTGGAGCGCGTGGTGTTGGTGTGGTAGCTTTTCAACAAAATTTGGAAAAAGCTGTCGAAAGAGGTTTGTATTATTGCACAACTTGTAGATCTTGTAAAGAAAATTGCCCGCTCGAATTAGATTTACCCGAATTGGTGAGAAAGTTAAGGAATAAGGCTGTAGAAAAAGGGTTGGAAACTTTAACGAATAAGAAAATGATAGAAAACGTGATCACTTATGGTAATCCGTTTGGTGAAATTGTGGAGGGTAAAATACCAAAAGAGCTATTTTGTTGTTAGGTGAGAAAATGAAGGATCTATTGTTTTTATTCTCGCTTTTCCTATTAACCATTTCAATTATTCATGCACAAGAAACTGGATACGATAATAAAATTGAAGAAGTCGTGAAGAATTGTATGAATTGTAGTTTTTGTCCTGATGGAAAAGAAGTAGGAATGGGGAAAATATGTATTTATTTTTTCTGGGGCAAAGGATGTCCACATTGTAACGAAGAAAAAATATTCTTGAGAGAGCTTGAGAACAAGTATCCGAATTTAGAAGTTTATGAATTTGAAGTCTACTACAATAAAACAAACGCCGATTTTTGGGAAGAAATTTGTAGGAAATACGATATTCAACCAATAGCGGTTCCCATGACTTTCATCGGAGAAAAAGTGTTCGTAGGTTTTGTGAGAACCGAAGCGAAAAAAGTTGGAAGTGAAGATTATAGAATTGTTTTGTTTTTAACTGTAGGTTTTGTCGTAATTTTGTCAACTTTCATTCTCAAAAAATTAAGGAAGGTGAAAAAATGGGGAAAAAATTGATGTCATTCTTTTTACTCATTTTACCAATAGCTCTTACACAAGAATTTTCCCACCCTTTTTTAGGTAGAATAGAAGATATGCCTTTACTAGCTCTCGGTATTTTTTTGGGTCTTGTTGATGGTATTTTCAATCCTTGTGCTTTATCGGTCTTATTTTTCATGGCAGCCTACATGTTGAGTTTAGGCTCGAGGAAAAAGCTACTTTTAATCGGAATTTCTTATTCTATCATGGTATTCCTCGTTTACTTCACTTTCCTCTATTTATTAACTCATGGTATATCTTTAGTAACAAAATATCTGGGATATGTTCAAGTGATGAGGTATGTAGTGGGTGGAATTGTTTTGTTACTTGCATTCATCGAAATAAAAGATTTTTTTTACGAAAAATGGATTTCTTTAAAAATTCCAAAGTTTTTTACACCATATATAGAAAAGTTGGTTAAAGCTTCCACACTTCCAGCAGCCTTAATACTTGGGTTACTAGTCAGTCTTGTTGAAATTCCTTGTGCAGGAGGTTTTCCTTTTGTTTATGCAGGGATTCTGAGTAAAAGCGTTTCTGGAATTCCTCTGTTTTTCTACTCGGTTTTATACACTTTCTTCTTTATACTTCCTTTAATTGTTTTAACACTGATTTTTTACTTCGGTATTACAAAAGTTGAAGAAGCGGAGAAAAAGAGGATCGGTTTAAGAAGATATATGAGATTGATCGCTGGCTTTCTTCTATTAATATTCGGTTTATTTTTCATCATGGGGTGGATATGATGTTGTTCGGAAATGTTTTGTATTATCCTGGATGCATGTCAAAGTTTGTTGTTAAAAATCTAAAAGAAAATTACGAGAAGATTTTAAGGAAAATTGGTATAGATTTTATAGAACTTAAGGATTTGGAAGTTTGTTGTGGTTCCCCTGTTTTGAACTCAGGTTATTTCAAAGAATTTGAAGATCTTGTGAAGAAAAATTTTTCAGTTTTCAAGGAACATTCTGTAAAGAAAATAATAACAGGATGTCCCGCTTGTTATAAAACTTTCAAAAAAGAGTATCCAAAATTTTTGAAATTCGACATAAAAATCGAGCATGTTACTCAAACTATATTGGAAGGTTTGGAAAAGAAAAAATTGAAGTTAAGGAAAATTGGTGATGAGAGGGTAACTTATCATGACCCGTGCCATCTGGGTCGTTATTCTGGAATCTACGAGGAACCAAGGAAAATAATAGAAAAGTTGGGATTTGATTTGATTGAAATGGAATTCTCTAAAGAGAAAGCTTTTTGTTGTGGTGGTGGGGGAGGGGTTAGAAGTAATTATCCTGAATTGGCTGAAGAAATGGCAAGAGAGAGGATAAAACAAGCTGAAAAAACAGGTGCAAAAATCTTGATCACAACTTGTCCTCTCTGCTACTTTTGTTTTAAAGAATTTAGTGAAAAAATTGAAGTTTTTGAAATTTCTGAAATGATCGTGAAATCTTTAGAAATTTAAATTTCTGCTAAACTTTTCGCTATAATTTTTCCAAACTCATTCGCTGCCTCTGGACCTTTCGCTGTTATTATTTTTCCATCTGCTGTAACAAGTTCTCCTGTATACTTAGCTCCCTTGGCTTCTAAATTGCTAGCTTCACTAGGCCAAGAAGTTGCACGCTTTCCTTCAAGAATTCCAGCATTAGCCAAAATAGAGGGGGCTATACAAATCGCTCCGATAATTTTTCCTTGTTCGTAAGATTCTCTTGCTACCTTTAAAGCTGTTGAATCGTTGAAATAAACTTCTGCCCCTGTTCCACCGATAAAGATTACTGCATCATAAATCTCTGTTTGAACTTCACTTAAATCGAGATTAACGTTCACGCTAGAACCGAGCATCCCTCTCGCTGTTTTAACGCCTTTTGAGGCTATTTTGATTTCCGCTCCACTTTTTTCCAAAATCTCTTTCGGTTCAAGCAATTCTTCATCCCTAAAATTTTTTGGAGCGATTATCATCAAAACTTTCTTTCCTTCCAAATTTGGCATACTCTCTTTCTCCACACACCCTGCAATTAACAGTACTGTCAACAAAATAAAAAACCATGCTAACTTCATCAATTTAAAAAATAAAAATTTGGAATAAATATTTTTTGGTTAGATTTTTATCTAAAAAATAGAAATTATTTTAATGGGAAATATGAAAAATCCGATTCTTACTCCACTTTTCTTAGCTATTTTTTTCCTCACAATTTTTTCTCTCAGCAAAGCTTTGATATCGAGTACTAGTGGAGAATTCAGTTTGCAACCAGAAACGATTTATTTGAATTGGACAAACGGTTACACATCAAACTTGACTTTAAATTCAACCTTCAACATTTCTATTGTTTTTGAAAATTCAAGTCTTCTTTTTGCAAATTACTCTCAATCACAAGGAATAAACTTGATTCTAAAAAATAATACAGGTGATTTTAGCAACATAACCACGATCAACACATCAGAGTCAAATTATACCAATTTCACCTTAATTTTAAATACAAGCCTGGCTATGCCAGGTAGATACGAAGCAGTCTTTTTCGTTAAAAATGTCACAAATTCGAGTGAAAATGTAAGTATAAAAGTAATCGCTGATGTACCTATAGAAATAAACCACTCTACTGGAATTGGTATCTTTAATGGTAGCCTGCCTGAAAATGCTACATATCACTCTTTCTATTTCAATTGTTCTGCCGTAGAAAATGTTACAAGTATAAGCGTTCATGTTGATGATAAAAGTTTGAATATATTCTTGCTCGCTGATGGTAAGTTAGTAGCGAAATCAATAGAAGATGAAGGGATAGCAAGTCATAGCTTTGTTAATTCAAGTGCAACTTACGAAATTAGAATTTATGGTTCTGGTATCAATTACACAGGAAGTGTAACTCTTTTGACTTTGAATTCTAGCTTGAATGAAATAGATTTTGGGACACAAAATGTTACAAACAAAACTATAACAAAAACTTTCAATTTAACTAACGAAGGGGGCATTCCTATTTACGACGTTTCACAAGATGTTGAATTATACTATGTGAAAAAGTTTGAAGGAAACGGCTCGAAGAATTTCACAGTATTTTTGCCGAATTCTTCGATAATAGGTAGAATTAAAGTAAGGCTTGTGTGGGAAGGTGAAGGGACTTACAACATTTCAGTTTACAATCCCCTTGGAGAGTTGGTTGGAAGCTCTTCTCAAAAATATGTTGGGGCTGAGATAAGTAAAGTAGAAAAAGAGGAATTTTTAAAAATCGACAATGTGGCTAAAGCTGGATGGTGGAGAATTGAAGTCGTTAACACAACAGGGCATCCAGATTATAATCTCATCATTCAGGCTTTCCTGAACGAAAGTAAATGGATATCCACAAATTTCTCAAATTATGTTAATAAAACTTTTGACGTTCTTGGGAAAGAAAACTCAACAAAAACTGTGGAAGTAAATTTAACTATACCTAATGATGCTATTAGCGGGGAGTACGAAGGATTCTTAAGTTATATCGCGGTTAATGGTGGTGAAGTCAAAATTCCTATTAAACTCAACATAATTACACCTGTTTTAGTATTGAACGATTCCATGGAAGATCTCGATGTAATCATAAAAGAAAATTTTGGTGTTGATTTAACCAAAACTATTTATTTGAACATAAGCAACTTGGGGAATCAAAATTTGAGTTTAACTTTCCCAAACTCTTCTCACAGGCTAAACTGTGTTTCTGGTTGTAACAATTCTTATTTCGCTTTACTGAATTTCAACACAACAAATGAAATCGAAGCTGGAAATTCAAGCTTAATACAAATAAATGTAACTTTCAACAAATCAATGCCAAAGAATTCTTTTTATGCTGGTTGGATTTTAATAGATTCAACCAACGAAGATTCAAATTTAACGAGTCATCCTTATCCTTTCTTCAACGTTTCCATAAAATTAAATCTAACAGATTGGCTGAATTTAACCATAGTTGAAATCAAAAGCGTAGATTATGGAAATGAAACGATCAACACTTCTTCAAAGGCGAGTTGGTTTAATGCTACATTTTCATTAAAATACGTAAACGGTACCGAAATCTTTCCTCAAAGTGAGTTATTCAATTTAAGCGATCCTAATAAATTGAAATTAAGACTATATGAGCCAACAGCTTCACACCTCATCGTTTTGACGAATTTCAGTAATATTTCTAATTCCACGCATTGGATTTTGAATATAAGTTTACCTCCAAATTTACCTGGAGGGAATTATTTTATCCGAATTAATTTAACTTCTAATAATTTAACTTCTAATCCTTCGGATGTTTATAAAGGGGAAAATTCTGACGATAAAATACTTATCATCGATGATGTTGGTTTATGGATGAATTTAACTTCATATCCCTCTACACTTCAAACCGGGGAGAGCGGGATCGTAAATGTTTCAATAAAAAATCTTGGACCAAGAAACGCTTCTAAAGCTCAAATAATTTTCGAAAAATGTGGTTTAATAAGTAATGTGACTTTCTTCAACTCTAGTTGCCCTTTAATTGAAAACACAGCTGATAAATTTAATTTCACTCTTCCTGGCTACAATTATACCGGTTGTTACGTTGCGTGGAGGATAACAGCTGGAAATACAACCGGTAGTTGCACGTTTTGGATAAAAGGAACTTATGGATTATGGTTCGGTAATTTATCCTCAAGTATAACTATTACTTCACCTACAACTACAACAACCACTACTATTCCCAACATTACTACAACCACTACTATTCCCGCTGTTACAACTACAACAACCACTACTATTCCCGCTGTTACCACATTGACGAACGAAAGTTTCAAAATACCATTTATCACACCAGAAAATCCGGCTATCTTGAACATCACGAGGATTGATGTTTTTAAAGTTTTCAAGATAACGATATTCGTGAATAAGAATGTGAGTAATGTTCAAATTACGTTGAAAGAAGCCACAAAACCACCAGAAGTTGACCCGCCTATAACTGAAGAAAAAGGATCTGTTTTTAAATATTTTGAAATTTCCTCTCTTAACTTACAAGAAAGTGATGTGGTTGGTATAAACATAGACTTTCAAGTTGAGAAATCTTGGTTAAATCAAAATAATGTAAACCCTGCGACAATTTCACTTTACCGTTACCATAACAATTCTTGGGAAAAGTTACCAACCAGGAAAACTGATGAAACTGCAAATTATTTCTTCTACAGATCTCTTTCTCCTGGATTTTCCCTTTTCGCTATAGCTGGGGAAAAATCCAAAACTTTTCCGGTTTGGTTGATTTTAGTGGTAGTTGGTGTTGTGGTCGGTGTTCTAGTTTTCTTATTCTGGCCTGTTGAAGAAAAACCAAAAATTGAGAAAAAAGAGGGTGGGAGGAAAGAGTGGGAGGAGTTGAAGAAGAAGTGGGAGGAGTTGAAGAAGAAGATCAAATGAACTTTCTCCTGCTTTCTAAGAATTTTATCTGAGACTCTATTTTAGCCAATTCTTCCTTCAATTTTTCTTTAATTTGGAAATTTTTTGTTGAAGATATCTTACTACTTATTTCAGCTCTCTTCGCTTTCAATCTTTCTATTTCTTCGTTTAAATCTCCTATCATGATCATCTTAAGGACGTTGTGAATAATTTGTAAACTTGTAATGTTATTTTGCTCTTGAATTCAGGCTCCAACTCAGCCAATTTATCAAAACTGTTAGCTTCCAAAACTTTTTTCATAATATTCTTAGCATCTTCAACAACTTTTTCCACAAGCTTTGAATCTAAGTTTGAATACCTAGTAACAACGAAAGAGATTATTTTATCGATATTACTTAATATAACACTCTTATAACCTTCAAGAAAATTTTTCTCGAGAGAAGAAGAATTCAATTTCCTCTTAACTTCAATCACTTTATCCGTAATTTCATCTCTATGTTTAAGTATGAGAAAGTCACAAAAGTTGTTCTTGAATCTTTTGGAATCAAGGAGTTCTTGTGTAGCTATGCACAGACCTATCGGAAAAAGATCGTTTATAGTGACACCCATATTATCTATTTGTATTCTTTAAGTTAATTATCCTGTTTTCGAAAAATTTATATGGTTTACCAACCTAACCTTAAAGAAAAGGTGGTTGGATGAGCATAAAGGAAAAAACATTGAGGGTGCTCCAACAGTACATAGATCAAAAATGTCTCCCTTATCAAAAATTGGTAGTTGTGGATTTTGAAGAATATTCTAAAGAAGAGTATGGAAGCTATAGAAGAATTTATTCGGTTTATGCAAGGCAAATGCCGGAAAATAAACCCGTAAATTTCAAAGTTTATAAAGAAGATTTGGAACCTTATTTGAAGGTGTGAAAGAATATTCTAGCAATAGCTGAAACTTACAGGTTAGTATTTCCTATTCTTGAATTAAAATTAATATATACGTGAAAAATATGTTGAGATCACCTATAATAGTTACACTTGGACACGTGGACCATGGAAAAACAACTTTACTCGATAAAATAAGGGGCACTGCTGTAACAAAACTTGAACCTGGAATGATAAGCCAACATGTCGGTGCGAGCTTCATACCTCTTGAGACTGTCAAGAAGATATGTGAAAAGCTTATAGAGAAGTTCAGGATAGAAGTTCAAATTCCTGGGTTATTATTCCTAGACACTCCAGGCCATGCTGCTTTCATAACTTTGAGGAAAAGAGGTGGTGCTGTCTCGGACTTGGCTATCTTAGTTGTTGACATCACTGAAGGCTTTCAAGAACAAACTGATGAAAGTTTGAACATTTTAAAAGAATTTAAAACACCTTTCCTAGTAGCAGCTACCAAAATAGACAAAATTCCTGGTTGGTATTGTTTCGAAAGTTCTTGTTTTCTCGACAGTTTTAAGAGACAAAGTGAAGATGTGAAAGATGAGCTTGATAAAAAAGTTTATGTTTTAGTATCACAACTCGCTGAAAGGGGGTTTAATTCTGAAAGGTTTGATAGAATAGAAGATTTTAGGAAGCAAGTAGCCATAGTACCATGTTCTGGTATAACTGGTGAGGGAATACCAGAGTTGTTGATGGTCCTAACAGGCCTCGCTCAGCAGTTCTTAAGAGAAAGGCTACAACTTTCCAACACAGCTTTGGGCACTGTACTAGAAGTTAAGGAGACAGTTGGTTTTGGTACAACTATAGATGTTATACTTTACGACGGTAAAATCTCCAAAGGAGATTACATAATAATAGGGGGGAAAGAACCTTTAGTCACAAGGGTCAGGGCTCTTCTTAAACCAAGACCTTTGCAAGAATTGAGAGTAGAAAAACAATTTGAGAGTGTGGATGATGTTTGTGCTGCTGCTGGAATTAAAATAGCAGCACCAAACCTAGAAAATGTTGTAGCTGGTTCGCCGATAATAGCTGTTAAGAGTGAAGAGGAAATAGAAAAAGCTAAGGAGAAAGTACAAGCTGAAGTTGAGGAAATACAGTTCATAAAAAATTTTGATGGGGTTGTTGTCAAAGCCGACACGCTAGGTACTTTGGAAGCTTTAATAAAGTTGTTGGGTGAAAGAGGTGTTCCTATTAGAAAAGCAGAAGTTGGTAATGTTAGTAAGCAAGATGTGGTCGAGGCTGATGGAGTTAAGGATAAGGTGAGAAGAGCTATACTGGCTTTCAACGTTAACGTCTTGGAAGAAGCTAGGAATATGGCCAGAGACTTGAAAATAGATATATTCCAAGGGAATGTGATTTACAGAATTGTGGAAGATTATGAAAAATGGGTATCTGAATTTAAAGAGAGGGAAATACAGGAAAAGTTGGAAAAAGTGACTAGACCTTGTGAAGTAATCATACTTAAAGGATGTATTTTCAGGAGCTCAAATCCAGCAATATTCGGTGTTGAAGTTAAAAGAGGTTTACTCAAACCTGGAATTCTTATGAAGAAGGATGGAAAGATAGTTGGTAGGGTGAAAGAGATTCAAAGTCATGGACAAACAATCCAAGAAGCTAGAAAGGGGGATAAGGTTGCAATAAGTATGGAAGAGCCTGTCGTTGGAAGACATATAAATGAAGGGGATGTTTTGATTTCATTTATAAGTGAAGATGAACTGAAAATTCTTAGAGAAGTTTTTAATAGATTAAGTGAAGATGAAAGAGAGATGTTAAATTTATATTGATTTAAGTTATATTATATTTTATGATCTCGAATGCTTTTAAAATTTTGATGTTTTTTATGGTCTTAAGTACTATTATTATTACTATCTCAGCTTTCGCAGAAGAGCTACCGAACCCAGGAATTTTACCAGATCATCCACTTTATCCATTCAAGAATTTTTTGGAGAAAATAAGGCTTTGGCTAACTTTTGATCCTGAAGCAAGAGTAAGGTTCCGTGCTTTTTTAGCTGAACAAAGATTAGCAGAAATCAATGCGATGATGCAAAAGAGAAAGTTTGAGTTCGTACAGAAACTTGTAGAAGATTACGAAAGAGAATTGAACGAAATGGAAAATGAAACAGAGAGAACTTCCAATTTTGAAAAAAATAAAACAGCAATTTTGGAGCATGTATGTAATACTACTTATAAACATATAGCCGTTTTGGAAAGAGTTTTAAGTAGATCGCCTGAAGCTGCGAGATTTGGTTTGGAAAGGGCTATCAACGCCTCGATGAAAGGACACTTAAGATGTTTAGAAAGAGTTGAAGAGTTTTTGAACAAAACGAGAGAATTTTTGGAAAAAAGAAGTTGTACGAGTGACGCTGATTGTGCAGACTTACCTGTTTGGTGTCCCTCCGAACTAGAACATGAACTCAGTTGTTTAATACCGCCCAACAAAACAATTGGAATCTGTGTTTGTAGACCAATATGGAACAGGACAAGAATAAATTGTAGCAGCGATGCGGAATGTGTAAAACTTGTTTGTCCTATGTTAGTGGGAAACGACACACCAATCTGTGTTGAAGGAAGATGTGTTTGTGGGGCAAAATGGCAAATCAGAGAAAGAAAAGAGTGGGAAAAAAGGTTTGGGGAGGAATTCACAAACGTCACGAAAGATATACAAGAGAGGATAAGGGAAAGATTTGAAGCTAGGGTCAGAAGAGGTTAAACTCTTAAATCTTTCACTTCACCGAGAAAAGTGCCATCCAGTAAATAAACCTTAGAATTCTCCAACTCTATCAGCTTGTTCAAAACACCGCTTGCCTCTTCTTCCAAAATTTTGAGCAAGTCGATATTACCCAACAATTTGTTGAAAGTTGGGATTACCACTATGTTCGATCCCTTCTTCAAACCATATTTTTCTTTTATCTCTTCTCTCATTTCACCCACTATCCAAACTTGTTCATAGCTTATCGAACCCAACTTATCCTTAAAAATTATTCCTGGATGCAAGTGTGCAGTGAATATGTAATCGCAGCTTAATGCTCTCCTTGAAGGCCATGCATGCCCATGAAAAAACCCATAATTACCTAACTTGAAACCTCTGCTACCATAAACCCTAATCCCTCTCGGTACGATTTTTTCTATTTCAGCATCATGATTCCCTTTCGTTACAAAAACTTCGAAATTTTCTTTGAGCCAATCCAGAAATTTTGGAATTTCTTTTTCTTCCCTCAATGTTATTCCTGGTACTTTATGTTTCAAATCACCAACGATAACCAATTTATCAGCTTTGGTCAACTTTTTAATTTTTTCTACCTCTTCCTGAAATTTTTCTCTTTGAGAAGGTATGATCACGCCTTTTTTAAAAAATTCGTACTCTACACCAAGATGTAGTTCTGCTATCACCAAAGCTTTTTCTTCCTTTAGGAATACCGCTGGCCTATTCCTTAAGAATTTTATTCCATTTTTATTCACGTTTCCAACCTACATCAAGAATTGAATTACTTCTTTAAGAAGATTTATTTTTATTTTCTAAAGATAATAAATATGCCCAATTTATTCAAGATTTTCAGGAAGAAAAGAATCAAAGTTTTGAAAAAAAAGGTACCGGCAAAAAAAATAAGGAGAATCGTTAAAATAAGGAGAAAGTTAAAGCCTGAGAAGAGAAAAATTTTGGTTTCGGATTTGATGACAAGGAACATAATATCTGTAACTCCTTATCAGAGCTTGGACGAAGTCGTGAGAATTTTTCAGACGAATAAAATTTCTGGTGCTCCTGTACTTGACAAAGATTTTTTCATAGGAGAAATAAGTAAGACAGATATATTGAATTTTATTAAAAAGGGTAGTTTAGAAGAAATAGATGAAAAAGATAGGAAAGTTTTGAGTGAAAAGATTGTAGCAGAATTCATGAAAAAGCCGATCTGTATAAGAGAAGATGCAACTCTAGAAAGCGCGAAAAAGAAGATGGAAAAGTATAACATAAAAAGACTTCTCGTTTTAGATAAGAAGAAGAGGTTAGTGGGTATCATCACTAAAAGTGATCTGCTTAAGTGGGCTCCGAAGCAGGAGATAAAAGATAGGATAGCTACCAAGATAGATGAAATGATCAAAGTCTTGGAAGAAGGTCCTATGGAAGCTCGTAAACTTTCAAAAATTTTAAACACTCCTGAAAATTTGATAGAAAGTTGGGCTAAAACTTTGGAAGAATATGGTCTAGTTGAGATAAGCTATCCAGCAATTGGATCACCGGTGATAAAACTGAAAAAATCATGATATTTATCAAAAAGAAAATTTATTATTATGCAGAAAGATGTGGAAAGATATGTCATTAATTCTGAAGGTATTGAAGCGAGTGTTGTGATAAAAAGAACCTCAGATTTTGTCCTTCACTACGAATTGAAATTTCCGGAAATAGCGCCTGGAACCCATGTTTTACTAGAAAAAATAAGAACTTTACTTTTAACCGAAATACCGATCAAGCCGGCAGAGCTCACCGATATTTCAGCTATAGAAAATTTGAAAAAGAAATTTTTTGAAAGGGGTTTGGAGATATTCTGTAAAGAAATGCCTTACGTTGATGAAAAAACTCAAAAGTATTTGATAGGCTCGTTAATGCAAGAAATGTTTGGTCTTGGAAAGATTGAATTCCTTCTTGCAGATCCAAATTTAGAAGAAGTGGTTATAAACGGATCTAAAGAGCCTGTTTGGGTTTATCATAAGAAGTATGGATGGCTCAAAACAAATTTAATCGTAGAACATGAAAATGAAATACTGAATTACGCGAACAACATAGGTAGAAAAGTTGGTAGACAGATAACTCTTTTAAATCCTCTGATGGATGCACACTTACCAACGGGAGATAGAGTTAACGCCACTCTTTTTCCAATTTCAACTCGTGGAAATACGATAACCATAAGGAAATTCAGAAGATCTCCATGGACGATAGTAGATTTCATAGACAACAAGACTTTAAATTACGACGTCGCTGCTTTAATTTGGCTCGCTATTCAATATGAGATGAACATGATAGTAGCTGGTGGTACTGCTAGCGGAAAAACTTCTTTGCTCAACGTTTTCATGAGTTTTATCCCACCGAATCAAAGAATAGTATCAATCGAGGATACCCGCGAATTACAACTAGCTGATTTTTTACACTGGGTTCCTTTAACTACAAGAGAACCGAACCCAGAAGGTTTAGGTGAAGTTAGCATGTTAAGCTTATTAGTTAACAGCCTAAGGATGAGACCTGATAGGATAATAGTTGGTGAGATAAGGAGGGCGAGGGAAGCGGAAGTCCTTTTTGAAGCAATGCACACAGGGCATTCAGTCTACGCAACTTTGCATGCAGATACCGCTGAACAAGCTTTGAAAAGACTTACAAATCCACCTATAAGTATTCCTGAAAATGTGATAGAAGCTTTACACTTAATAGCAGTTGCCTTTAGGGATAGAAGGCTTGGTATAAGGAGGATGCTCCAATTGGGTGAGATTTTACCCGGAAGTGAAAAACGTGGGCCTCAAGTTAACATCATGTATAAATGGAAGCCTGCAAAAGATGAAATAGTTAAAGAAAATGAGAGTTATAGGTTGTTGGAAGAGATAAGGATGCACACAGGGATGAGTGATCAAGAGATAAATGAAGATTTGGAAGAAAAAGTTAAGATATTGAAATGGCTTGTAAAAAATCAAACTAAAGATTTGAACAAAATCGGTAAGATAATAGCTATGTATTATTCCGAGCCCGAGCTGGTTCTGAAAGTTGTGGGAAAAGATGAGGATGTGGAAAAAGTGATAAAAAGCTGGTTCGAATGAATAGGATTCCTTTTGTTCCGTGTAGTATACCAATAGCTTTGAAAGCATCAAGAGCATTCCTTTTCATTTCTAGTAAGCTTGTGAAGTTCAATCCATTCCTAGCCCAAAAATTGGTACAAGCTGGAATAGGTTTGAAAGATAGGGAATACTTAGCTTTGGCGATTTTTTCTTCTTTTTTCTGGTTCTCTACTATTTTCTGCTCGCTCACTCTACTCGGCTTGATTTTTGGTGGAAATTTTATATCCATATCCTTTCTACTTTCTATTCTTTTATCATTCGTGATATTCAATTACATAACTTTTTACCCAACCCTCATACTTTCTAGGAAAGATAGGGATATAGAGAGAAATTTGTTGTTCGCTGTTAGACATTTGTTCATACAAGTCAAGTCTGGAGTTTCAATTTTCGATGCTCTTGTTTCGGTCTCAAAAGGTAATTATGGTGTGATCTCCGAAGAATTTGGAAAATGTGTTAAAGAGATAGTAACGGGAAAAGAGGAGATACAAGCGTTGGAAGAGTTAACTTTCAGGGTGCCAAACGTTTGGTTTAAAAGAGTTATATGGCAGATCATAAACAGTTTGAGAGCTGGTGGGGATGTGGGTAACACTTTAAGCACAATAGCACAAAACCTTTCTGAAGAACAAAAAGTTAAGATAAGGAAATATGGTTCTCAACTGAGTCCATTGGCTTTGATATATCTAATGTCAACAGTTATCCTGCCAACTTTAGGCATAACTTTCTTGATAATTTTTTCAACTTTTTCCGGAATTCAAGTACCGGAATCTTTGTTCTACTTAATTTTATTCGTGGTTGTTATCTTTCAATTCATGATAATAGGGTTTATAAAGAATAGAAGGCCTAGTGTAGAGGTATGATAGAAAAAGCTTATAAGAGAATAAGATGGTTGTATCCGAAGAGTTATGTGAAGTGGTTGGAACGGAACTTGATTTACGCTGGGGTTGAAATTAGCGTGGAGAAGCTTCTTGTCCTCTCTTTTCTTTATTCGATTTCTTTTTCAGTGTTACTCCTTCTTTTTTATCCTATCTTCGGTAACATAATTTTAATTTTTTCTCTTGTAACTTTCATAGCAACTCATCTTATCATAGATCTTGTGCTCGTGTTGATCGGAGATAAAAAAGGTAGCTTCGCTGAATCCGTGTTGCCCGATGCCTTACAATTAATGGCGGCAAACATTCGCTCAGGACTAACTCCAGATAAGGCTTTGTTGTTCTCAGCCAGGCCAGAATTCGGTGTTTTGGAAAAGGAAATAAGGGTAGCGGCCTCTAAAGCTATTGCTGGTGAACCTTTTGAAGACGCTTTATCTTCTCTTGGAAGCAGGATAAAATCAAGGATTGTTAACAGGACTTTTAATTTGATAGTTGAAGGAATGAAGAAAGGTGGGGAGATAGCAAGCTTGCTCGAACAAACAGCAGAAGATATAAGAGAGTTAAAACTCTTGAAAAAAGAGATAGCCGCACAAGTTGGGATGTACGCTATTTTCATATTCATAGCTGTGGGTTTTGCCTCTCCTTTACTGTTCGCCTTTTCTTCTCATTTGGTTGAAACGATGAGCAGCATAGGAAGTAAGCTTAAATTGGAAGAGGTTGCTACTTACACAACTTTTAGTAGCTTGAGACTGGGTGTTGTTAAAGTTTCTACAGAGTTTTTAAGAACTTATTGCTTACTCACCCTAACTTTTTCATCCATATTTGGGAGTCTGTTGATAGGTTTATTACAAGATGGTAAAGAAAAAGCTGGTGTTAAATATATACCTTTATTACTGGCTATAAATTTTACTATCTATTTCATGGCAAGGTTAGTACTAGCAACACTCATAAGCTTCATATCTCCACCTACAATTTTATAGCTTTAAAAGGTGGGAAAAACAAATATAATTCATGAAAGCACAAGCAGCTCTTGAGTTTTTAATGACTTACGGATGGGCGATATTGATAGTGATTGCAGTAGTTGCAGCTTTGTACGCTATGGGGATTTTCAGATTGCCTGGTGGTGGAATTGGCGGTCCTTGTAGCCCATGCTTCCCGGCCGGTTCAGCCATAACATATGACTATCACGGCGCCAACAATCTTTCAGTGATCGTTGGACCTAGAGAGATAAACATTACCCGAGTTACCACTTCAAAAGGTTCAGAGAGTTTTGACCCTCCGATAAACGGACTGCCAAATTCCAGAGTTTCAATACCATGCACTGGTTGCTTCGTTGGAGATGTGGAAGTAAACGTAACGTTCATAGATGTTGCTAGTGGTATAGAGAGTACAGTAGGAGCAACATTACACGGAGCATCTTAGTGATTTTTATTTTTTTATTTTTATTTCACAAAAATGAAAAGGTTGCCCAAGAAGTAAGTTCTTTCACTTGTAACAAGGTAAAACTTAAGTTCTTTCCAATCACTGCTACTGATATTGCTATTCACTTTTAGAGGCAAAATTCCTATCATCTTTGAGATAATGAATCTACCACTTGGATCTCTTTCCCATACTGTGTGAACATAGTATTGGCCTAAACTGAAGTCTTGACTCCCTTCTAAAATGAAAGATTGGATTTCATGGCTCACAGTAGCTATATCTTCAGCAAAGATGTAGAATATCAGAGTAGTTTCGTTCAGCTCGTAGCTCTCTTCAAACTCGTTTAATCCATAAAAGCTTGTTTTTAAATGAGTTGAATTTTTCTCGAGGATTATCCAATATGGATACTTTTTGTTCAAGCATTTGGTCGCACCTTCTGATACCGTGAAAAGATCGAGCTTTCCCGAGCAAATGTCTGTGATTTCAAGAGTTATTGTTTTTGCTGCTTGCTCTTTTTCACTCTCTACTTTACCGACACCCCTTCCACCCTCTTGAGGCAAACTTGTGGAATAATTTCTCTCGATTGTTTCACCAGTTTGAGTTTTAGTGAAGTTCGGGGTAGAAATACTTTCTTCCCCCTCTTCCCTCATCTCAAAATATTGAAAAACTTTCTCTTTCAATTCCTTTGAAGTTAGGAAGAAAATAACCAATGTGATGAGAAATGCTATCAATAAAAATTTGTGTTTAATTTTCATCCCACCACCGTAACATTGTATATTTGTAGGTGAGTTTTTCCTTCCAAAGTTGTTTCATTATCTAATCTGAAATTAGTAGGCATGCCAGGAATAGAGTAAGCCGTTACACTACTTTTGGAGAAATAAAGATAATCTATGTTTGTGGCATATGTATCTACAGGCAAGCCCGCTTTGATTATTTTATCTTTGTTCACAAAACTTTCCAAGCCGATCGGATTTGACTTCCAGTATTTTTCTTGAACAAAGAACTTACCTTCTAGCCTGTCTAGAAAACTTGCCCCATACAAGCTTGGGTGGTAGTAAGAATTATTTAAATCCTCCTTCAAGTTTGTTAAATCTTCGCTAGAATAATTGAGCCAATAAGGGCTCGGTCTTATGACATTAACAACCCTTCCTAGAGTGTTGAGTGGATAGATAGGATCCTCCATATTCTCTATACTCATCATTATTTTCTCCCTCGAAACTTTTGTAAGATTTGCTTTGATGTTGTCATCATAAATTTCTACGAGAATTCTGTAAGAAATTGAAAGATGGTAACTATCCTCAGGTTCTATCAACAAATCCTGTATCTTAACTTTAACGTCAAATCCTTGAAGACTTCCCAAGTATTCTATGCTATCTTCCCAATCTTTCACAGTAGAACCTTCCATCAATCCTTGTGACTCAGAATTAATCGTTCCTTCGAGTATGAGCTCTGCTATAGACTCATTTGAAGATTGTAACGGAAAACCTTTTGTGACAACATAATTTATTGCCGAACAAGCTGCTCTTTGTGCTATGATTTCCATAGATTTTCTCGAGTCGCGCACCACACTTTCATAAAAGTTCAACATAGCTTCTACTCTGTTTTTAACCGTTCTTTGAGAAGAGTAAAGAGATACCATAGACCTTTGGAGAGAGAGAAACATAAATAGATAAGCTATTATGAAAATCATGATCAAACTGAAGAATATACCTTTCATCCTCCCTCCCAAACCAAGATTTTGAATAAGCTTGGACCCCAGAGCCATCTAACACCATGAATTGATTGAGAGTCGACTTGCATCTCTTCAGGTTTTATCCCTTCTCCACCCATTTGAGAGATAAGCCTTTGTTTAGCATCTTCTATCGCGAGTTGTGAAGAATTGAACACGCTTCCGTATCCAACCAAACCTTTAACAAGATAAGTGTATTCAAAAGAAGACCATGGTAAGATGTAGTTGGTCTTTGATATCGATCCACCTTCTTGAAAATCAACTAGCTCTATCGAATTCGAACCAACAATCAGCTTTTTTGGGTGAACGTAAACATTTTCAGGAACGACTCGAAGAGAAGGTGAAGTGAAAATCCAAAAGTTGTTTATGGAAGCATTAACCATGCTGCTGAAACCTTGAGCTATGTGTACAAAAGCTTCTATCACATTCATTTGGCTTGAGTTTAAACTGAAATTGAAAGTTTTTGGATTACTAGCATTACCTCCAAACAACATTTCTTTGGTTATGTCAATTTCACCATAATTGAAAGTTGGTTCTTCCATTTCGTAAGAAACTTCCACGTAAGAAGACCCTTCTGGATCATTCAAAGGATCTGAATAAATTACCGCCTTTTGATTCCCCCAATGAACATCACCATAACTGTTCAAATAAACTGAAACCACATTTGTACCAAATCTCAATTTGTTGGTGAGATTTAAAGAAATATCTGGATTCATGACTCCAACTTTCTGGCAATTTCTGTAGTAAATGTCTGACAAGCTACAAAGAGGGTAGCAATTTTGAGAAGAGCAGTATCCATCTTTGTAAAAAATTTCGCCTGAATTGAAATAAATTATCACATCGCTAGAATTTCTTCCGAACAAATCTTTGGTATCATCAACCTCCAAAGCTTTGAGATGAAGTATAGCTGTGGCGTTTTTTGCATTTTCTGGGATGTAAAAAGAAATCATAGACCATGCCCCTGTTCTTCCTATAACGTTATCAAAGTAATACCTCTTTTTGAAGCTCTTGTTCCCTGTTGAAAGCTCTTGTGTCAAACTGTAAGTTACTATAAGCCTCATCCCAGGATGGATATGGGAATGATAGTTTGGAGTTCCTATTACCAAGTAAATTGAATTATCTCCTGGTTGAATTTCATTCGTGACATCAACAACACCGTAGGCCGCTGTGGTGATTTCCAAACCATAAGCTTCTTCTTGCAAATAAAGCCAGTTAACATCGTTCTTCTTTTGAACATCATTAACTTTCAATTGTTCGAATTGGGCTTGAGATTTTGAAGTCCCGAAATGGATTGATACGTACAAAGTTGCGTTGTATATCGTTATGTTTTTCGGTAAAGTAAATTTTTTCATTATCTCAAGTCTGTTGGCAGTCCAACCTGAACCTTCTGGATAGAAAATAATTATTTGAGTAGTGTTTTTTCTCACTTTAGTTGCCCATGCTCTCGCAACATAACCTGAGACGGGTTTACCCAACTCATAACCAGATTCAAGTTTGTTAGCGACTGCCACTGTTTTCGGGATAGAAGAGCAAGAAGAGTATATCGTTTCATTTTGTGTCTGTAGGCTGAAGCATTTGTTTGTCAATCCTTCCAAAACTTCTTTAGTTATGTTCGATGCTATACTTTTATTTCCAGAGTACCAAAAACTTCCTATTACATCCAAAACACTTTTATTCAGTTCTTCGTTTGAAATTACTCCATCTGAGAAGAGTTTTGAAATAGTTGGTGTGTTCAAGAAAGAACTGACTTTCAATTTTGAAAGTACATTCATCAAATCTTTTACTTGGTAATTCAAAACTTGATAAGATGTTTCTAGATGATTCGGTTCTTGTGTGGAGTATAATAAAGGTATTATCGCTATAACTAACGTTAAACCAATAAGCATGTCTATCGTGAAAGCTAGACCTTTCATTTCCATACCAAAGTCACCACTTTCACAGGTTGTTCGTCCAGTATGCCTATCCTTTCTAGTTTGTAAACATTTTTAGCCGAATCCAAATCTACGTGCTGTGGAAAACGAAACACTAAACTTCCGTTTTTCCAAATTTCATAACATAAATTGAAATCGCTGTTGAGTAAAGAAAGGACTTCAGAGTATCCGAGAGAATTCAAAAGTTCCATTTTTGTTTTGTTTATGGTTCCGTCGTTAGATAAACCTAACTCCACCACGTTCTCCACATCCCAAAATCTTGGATAACCATCTTTAAACCAAACTTCTGATGCCGAGAACAAAGTATTCAAGGCGTGATTCCTTTGAATAGTCTCTTGAGTCTGAATTATTGAAAAATACCAATTACTCATCACTAAAATTAAAACTATTAAAAAGATACTCGAAGCTATGAAAAAATCATAAGTAAAAGTTTGGCCCTTACGTATTGACATATATTAAACCATCCACATTCTTTATAAAGTTATTGCCTTTCAATATTTGCCCATAGATGCTTCTCGTTAATATTGAAGATTTAACATAGTTTCCATCCCAGCTTACTATGATATTATAATCTTTTACCTCGATCGTATAATCTATCAAATTCAAGATTTTTGGAGGAATGGTGAAAAATCTTGAATAACCGTCTCCAGCTTTGAGAGCAAGGTTTATCTCAGAAGCTACTTGATCACTTATAGCTTGTGCGCCCATCAAAATCTTATTATAACTCAACTTGTTTTGAAGTCCAAAGCCTTGATAAATCAACAAGAGTAAAAAAATAGAGAGGAGAGAAAGGAGAGTTATAAATTCTAAACTAACTTGAGCTAACACTCACATTCACCCCATCTTTCATGGCTTGAATCGAAACATAGTAGTAGCCCGGGTTTGTTGAAAGGTTGCCTGTAAGGTTTGCTGTCGAGAAGTAATAGATATCAGATACGCCAGAGCTCGTTCTCACCCTCCATTTCATCATCTTACCGTTGAAAGATATCTCTTCAACGTTGTTTGGTATTTGAAGGAGAATAGTTACCTTAGCTGGCTCACCTTGAGAGAAAACCCAATCACTCATTTGACCTATTTTTTGTACTGAGCTTGAAGCTACGAGTAAATTGTTATCATCTTTCAAATTTTGGGAAACTGTTTGGAGGTAAAGGGTGTAAGGTACTAAAACCATCAAAGCAAAAGAAATCACCATCAAGTATTCCAAAGCCACTTGAGATTTCATAAATTTAATTAAATTTTCTTGAAAAATAACTTAAGCACTTTGGAACAAAAACTTCGTCTTTTAATTTCAGTTTTATTCTTATATCTCAAAGATAAAATTAAATTTATGAAAGAGATGGATGGAATAGAAAGAGCGCCAACGGGAATAAAAGGCTTGGATGTCCTTTTAAAAGGAGGGTTTCCAAAATGGTCGACGATCCTCATATCTGGAACTCCTGGAACTGGTAAAACAATATTGTCCATTCAGTTTTTAGTCAACGGTGTTTTGATGTATAAGGAAAAGGGGATTTACATTTCTTTGGAAGAAGACGTTAAAAGGATTAAAAGATATATGTTCACTACCTTTGGATGGCCTTTGGAAAAACTGGAGAAAAAAGGTGAATTGTTGTTGATAAAATCGGATATTTATGATTTCGAGATATTCAAGAACTTGATAGAAACGAATGTTGAAAAAATCGAGGCCGAGAGGATTGTGATAGATCCTTTGACTGTTATAAGTCTTTTCTTCGAGAAACCTTTGGAGATAAGGAGAAGTTTACTCGAGTTGGACAAATTGCTTAAAAAACTTAATTGCACCACACTACTGACCTGTGAAATACCAGAAGGTACCAATGCTATATCATCTTTTGGAATAGAAGAATTCACTTGTGATGGTATAATTTTACTATCTTATTTTCCAGGATTATCTCCAAGGGGCATAACAATAAGGAAGATGAGGGCAACTAACCATGCAACAGAAATCTACCCATTCGAAATAAAAGCAAGAAAAGGAATAGTAGTTTATCCTAAAGAAAAACTTTTCAAATAAAGTTTAAATTAAAGTAACCTCAAATTCTTTTTATGGAAAGGGTTAAAACTGGGATAGAAGGTTTGGATCAGGCTTTAGGTGGGGGGATTCCAAGGGGAAATGTTGTTTTGGTTTCAGGCTCTGCAGGTACAGGCAAAACACTTCTTTGTCTGAGCTTTATTTATTACGGTGCTTTAAAATTCAACGAGCCTGGGATTTACGTTTCTACAGATCAAACTGAAGAAGAATTGAGGAATGAAGCCAGTAATTTCGGTTGGGATTTAAAAGATTTAGAAGAGAAGAAGATGCTAAAGCTTTATCACGTAGATGTCACGAAAGAAGAAGATTTGAATTATTTGAAAAAATTGAGCAAGATGGCTAAAGAGATCAAAGCCAAGAGAATAGTTCTTGATTCTTTAACAACCCTTACAGAATTTTTGGCCCCTGTTGAACTCAAGAAAAAGAAGCTATTTGAAGTTTTGGATACGATATCGCCAGTGGCTCTGAGTGAATCCTTACTTATTAAAAATGTTGTGATGAAAATAATAAAAGAAATTAAAGCTACTGGCTGCACTTCAATAGTAACTTCGGAACTTCCAGAAGAAGGAAATTGGTTGAGTAGAGACACAGTTTCCGAATTTTTGGTCGATGGTGTTATAACTTTGAGACCTTTCAAGTACGCAAGAAGTGATATAGATTTGCTCGTTGTTAAGCTTAGGTATGGAAATCATTCAAAAGATGTTCACAAGATTTTCATAACTGAAAAGGGAGTAGAAGTTAAGCCTGCTGAAAAAGGAATAATTGTTCCAAAACTTTAATTTTTGAATACTCATATATTTTTTTAAAAAAATTATCTGCAAGAATGAGAAATATGGGAAGACCTTTACCCATAGAAACTTTGCCAAGGAGAGAATTGGAAGAATTGCAAAATAAGAGGTTGAGATATACTCTAACTCAGGCTTATAATACTACAGAATTTTGGCATAAAAAAT
>JAWBPV010000008.1:0-55886 GCA_039000425.1 Candidatus Aenigmatarchaeota archaeon | reverse complement strand
TGTTTCTCTTGATTATGAAAAAATTTACCACTTTTGAGAGTTCTAAAGTTTTATTTTTCTTTTTTTGCTAGGTTTAAAGTATGTTTATAAAAGATTTGAGGAAAGAAGATAAGCCTTTGGAAAGACTTGTAGAAAAAGGATCAGAAGCTTTAAGCAACGCTGAACTTTTAGCCATAGCTCTTTGGAAGCTTAAGAATTGTTCTGTTTTTGAGAAAGCAAGCGAAATTTTAAAGAAGCAAAATGTGAAAAGGTTTTTTGAATGTTCTGTTGGTGAGCTAGAAAATTTGATTGGAGACAAAATTAAAGCTTGTCAAATTGCTTCATGTTTTGAATTGGCTAAAAGAGCTTTATCTTATGTTGAAGAAAAGCCTTTGATTGAAAGCCCGGAAGATGTTTATAAGATTTTAGGCCCGGAAATGCAAGGGTTAAAGCAAGAAGTGGTTAAAGTTGTTTTGTTGGATTCAAGAAATAGGTTAATAAAAGTTGAGACTGTTTCTGTAGGAAGCTTGAATGAAAACTTGGTCCATCCTAGAGATGTTTTTAGAAAAGCTATAGAAAACAATGCTGCTTCTATTATTTTAGTTCATAATCATCCTTCTGGAGATGCTGAACCAAGTGAAGAAGATCTTTTTCTAACAAGGAAAATGATTAAAGCAGGAGAAGTATTAGGAATAAATGTAGAAAACCATTTGATTTTTGGTAATAATTCTTTTTTTGATTTAAAAGGAAAACTCAAAAAGATATTTGAAGAATAATATATTAATGGGAATTAAGTTAGAAGAAAGGAGCATCTATGATTTTATCACGGAATTTTTAAGAAATAGTTTTAATGCTAAAACGCTAGCAGAGGGTGGCGTTGGTAAAGGTTATGTAGACATTCTATTTGCTTTAGATTCAGAAAGTTTTGTTTTAGAAATTAAATTGGGAAAAAAAGAAAAAAAGCTAGCAGACGCTGTTGCGCAAGCTTGGAAGTATGCATCTCAACTTAATACAAGAAATGTTATTGCATTAGTTTTTCCTAGATTAGAATCTGGTCAGTACATACTTACCGAGTATTTGGATAAACTTAAGGAAATTATATTAAATGAAATAGTAGAAGGTTATATTCATACAGAGTATTGGGAAAAATGGGTTGAAAACAGAAGTTTAAGTGATGTTTTAAAAGAATTGTATCAAAGGTTCTCTAAGAAAGAAAGAGAAATTGATTTCAATTCTGTTGTTAAAGCTATTAGAGAAATTGTTCAAGGTTTATATGATGTTATTAGACAAGCCAAAACAGAAGAAATTTTTGAAGAAGTAACTACTAAATTAGAGTTATTTACCAGTTTGGGAGAAATCAAAGATAAACAAAAAGCAAAAGCTCAAGTCAGCATGTTAGCTTCTTATCTTCTATTTAACCAACTCTTATTTTATCATCTTTACAAAATTAAAACAAAAGATGAAAGAATTAATGAACTTAAGCCAATCAAATCTATCAAAGAATTAAAAAAGTATTTTTCTCAAATAGTTGATATAGATTACCAACCTATTTATGCTATAAATTTAGTAGATAAAATTCCAGAAAAATCAGAAACCCTCGACCTAATTAATGATGCTATTAAAAATTTACTTGTAATAAGGACAGAACATATAACTCAGGATTTAGCTGGCAGGTTTTTTCATGCTTTGTTGCCTTATGAAGTAGCAAAAGTCTGGGCAGCATTTTATACAAACCCAGTAGCTGCAGAGATTTTAGCCAAATTGGCAATAGATAGATGGGATGAAACCGTCTTGGACCCAGCTTGCGGTTCTGGCACATTACTTGCAGCATGTTATAGAAGAAAATTAGAGTTATATGAAGAACAAACCGGAAAGAAGTTAGATGAAAAAACTATTTCAGAGCTGCATAAAAAGTTCATAGAAAATGAGATTACTGGCATAGATATAATGCCATTTGCCGCACATTTAACTACCATTAACTTGTCACTCCAAAAATTAGATCAACCAGCTAATATAGTGAGAATTGCCTGTATGGATTCCTTAGAATTAGCTCCTAAAACACAAACTACTGAATTCAAAGAAAAAGGGATTTTATTAAAACCACTTGCTGAAGAGGTTCAATTAACACTAACGAAAAAGAAAATAATTTTAAAACGAGATGGAACAATTTCTTCTACTGGAATAGGTAAAGAATTTTATTTGAAACCAGTTGATGTGGTTATAATGAACCCTCCTTTTACTGATAGAAGAAGACTTCCCAAAAAAATGCTGGAGAGTTTAAAAAGAAATCAGATATTTAAAGAAATATGTGGGCATGAAATTAATTTGTGGGGTTATTTTATAGCTCTTGCAGATTTATTTCTGAAACCAAATGGAAAACTTGCTTGTGTTATTCCAATAGCTATTTCACGTGGAACTACCACCGAAAAAATTAGAAAATACTTACTTAAAAAATATTGTTTAAAATATTTCATTAAATCTACTAAAAATCTAGCTTTTAGTGAATCTGCAGCATTTAGAGATATATTACTAATTGCTGAAAAGAAAATTCCTATAGAAAACATTGTTACATTTGTTCTTATCAAGAAAGATTTCAAGTTATTAAGTAGAGATGAAATAAATCACATTATGGAAGTATGTAAAAAATGTAAAGAAAAATATTACTCTGATGAACTGGTAGAAATTTATAGAATACCGCAAAAAATTCTAGTGAAATATGAAAAGAATTTTATGAAATATCTTTGGGCTACATCTTATAAAAATATCACTATTGTAGACAAGTTTTTCGCTACTCTAAAATTAAAAGCTAGAGAATCTTTAGCTACATTAGACAAGTTAAACATAAAATTGTTACGTGGATTTGAAACTACACCACGTGGACTAGTTGATGCCACATTTATAACTAATCCATTTAGTAAAGTGCGAGTTAAACGAGCTTTATTAATCCAAGAAAAAATGAAAGAGAACATCTTATTTTTTAAGATAAAAAATATTCCAAAAATTTATGAATTACAGACAAAAAAGACTTTACCAGCCCTAAGAACAGCAATAGACTTAAAGTCTTTCTTTATCAAAAATTTCGATTATCTAATAACGGAGGAGGCTGCACTAATGAAAGAAATCAGAAGCTTAACACGATGGAAAGGAAAAATAAATTTGAACAAATTAAAAAGAGATGCTGAAAAAAGACTCACTCACTTTGCAACTTTATATAAATTTAATTTGTATTCTCCACATACCCATATATTATCTTTTTATAGTGAGGAAAAGATAGTTCCAGCTAATATATTTATGACATTCTCTATAGACCGAGAGACTGCAAAAATCTTTTCAGTTTTTTTCAACAGTGTTGTGTATTTGTTACAATTGTTGGTAAATAAAACCGAAACTACTGGGCAATACATAGCAATAACAAAGGATGATTTAGAAAGATTTTCTGTTTTGAATGTGGCAAAAATGAACGGAGGTAAAAAAGCTATAATTCTTAACCTTTTTGATAGATTAAAAGACGTTGAGTTTCCTTCAATTATAGAACAATTAGAAAAAAGATTTTGGGCTAGAGTAGAATTAGACAAAACAATTTTAAAAATTTTAGGTTTTTCTGATAAAGAAATAGAAGAGTGGTTGCCGAAAGTTTACGATGCTATAGTAGAAGAATTAAAAGCTATGAAAGAAGTTAGATAATATTTTGCTTTTTTAATTCCTTTTCCACTTCTTCTTGTGATTTGCCACAAACATTACAGCCTGATTTAATTATCCATATATCTTGATCTTTAACTCTTTTCTTTGCCTTACCGAAAGTTGCCGTGGGCCTTTTTATAACTCTAGTAACACCAGGAATATACCAAGCTTGTATTTTCCCCTTATCGCAAAATGGGCAGCTCAATTCTACATATTCCCCCCTCATCTTCTCAATAAAAACTAAACCAAAAGAAAAATTTAAAGGTTTCAGCTTCCAAATTGTTGAAGTTTCAAACATAATTTCACTTTACCGTAGAAAAATGATAAAGAGAAATTCCATCAATTGGCAATTACGGAATTCCTATCAGGGACGAGATAAAACTTGAAATGAAATTAAAATGAGCTAGCAAATTTCCTTTCTGGCGAAATACTGATCAAAATTCTGGCTTAAGCCAGCATTCAGACCAGCATCTAGCCAGAACCAGCTAAAGTGTAATAAGTTGATTTTCCTTTGCCAAACCTCTTGAGCTTCCCTTTCTTCACAAGCTGTGCCAAATCCCTCTTAGCAGTATTGATATCAACTTGATTCAACTTTTGGTAAATTGAGTTTGTGATCTTCTTGTGATTCTTCAAATACTCCAAAGCAGCTATTTGTCTTTGGTTAAATTCACTTAAAGCAACTTGTTGCTCTACAACTTTCACTTCCAAGCTTTTGGTCAAACCAAATTTTTTCGTTATCAAGCTCACAATATCAGCGCCAAAAAAGCCTGCTATCAAAGCTGTTATGACCATGCTGAAGTTGAAAACTCCAACTTCTTTCAATATCAAAGCACCAAAAGTCCCGAAAAATATTGAAGCTATTATCTCGATTAAGACCCTTCTCCAATCAATTCTAAAATCGATAACGCTCACGTAAGCCTTGTAGATTCCGAATAAAGCTCTTGTTATCGCCCCTAGGCTTGAGTAGAACATGAAGCTTGCTATCAAATGCAAATCTATCATTGTTACCACTTCTCAGTTATTAATTTAGGAAAGGAGTATATAAAATTAAGCCACCACTCAGAGTGGTGAAAATTAACCACTTAAGTGAGTTTAAAACTTGATTACACTCAACAAAAACCTTTTAAACCTCAATTTTAGTTGGTGATGAAAAAGTTTTAAAGAGAAAAATTTACACGTGTAACTCAACAACATCTTTATCCTTAAGCAAATAATTCAGCCCAACTTTTCTTCCAGAAAAAGAAGTTTCATCGAAAATTCTCGCGAATTTAAAGCTTTTCATCCAGTTTTTATTGATCCTTTCGATCAAATCTTTCACGCTACTCCCTTTCTTCAAAACCAAAGCTTTCTCTTCTTTAGGTTTTCCTATCGGCTTGGTGAAAACTCTCACTACATCAGCCTCTTCTACTATCTTCTTCAAAAGTTGTTCATGATCTTTTCTCTCGATCGACCAAAAAATTTTTTTCTTCTCTATTTTATGATCCGTGATGATTTTTTCAACTTCGGCTTTTTCTTCCTCGCTGTTAGCTAGGATTAAAATCAAATCTGCTACGTGAGCTAAACTCATGTGCCTGGGTAAAAAGAAGGAAGGGATTTCCACAAACTGAATAGCTACACCTTCAAAAAAACAAACTCCAGTTACAGGCTCTTTCGTTGTGTACGGCTGAAAGCTTACTTCAGCTTTAGCGTTTGTCAAAGCGTTCAGCAAAGAGCTTTTACCACTTTTAGTCAAGCCGAGAATTGCAACTAGTAAATCGCCGGATTTCTTAATACAAGCTTTTTTACCAGGCTTTCTACCCCTTTTCTCCAGCTTTTCTTCCAGTCTTGAAAGCCTCTTCCTCAGATCGGCCAGAAGATTTTCTGTTCCTTTGTGCTTTGGTGTTACAGAAATCAACTTCTTCAAGAGTTCGATCTTTCTTTCCAAACTTCTTTCTTCCAAATATTCTTTTTCAATCGCAAACCATTCAGCAGGTAAGTTTGCTGGCATAATGATACTTTGAGTGAAAAAATATTTTTTAATTTTTGAGGTTGTTCAAGAGATTGTAGAGTTCTTTCAATTCTTTTTCTATCCTCCAACCTTCAACCGAATCTATTTTTTTGTACTGGATTATGTTACCGCTTCTATCCTTGTAAAACCATTTGTAATTTGGTAGAAGTTTTTTGAATTTCAAAAATATCTTTGAAGATTTTTCTTCTTCGTCCACCGAAACTTCCAACACAACCCCTAAGTCATACACAACATACCTAACTTTATTCAACCTCAACTGTATTTCACCTCTTGGTAATGTTATCTCTTCTTCCATTTTCTCATAAGGAAATTTTTCCTCGTACAACACTTTCAAAATTTCTTCCACACCTTTTTTGATCTCTTCTTTCGTGACACTCATAATAGAAAAACTGTGGAGAAAAAAATTTATACTATTAACTTCTCAACCAACTCTCAAAACTTTTTTGTAGTTAACACCAAACCTTTCTTTCATAATTCTTTCCATGATTTTTTCCGATTCAACGAAATTTTTTTCCCATTCTTCTTCATATCTTTTAACATAAGCTTCTGGATCCAAAGACATGGCCTTTGCTTCATTTTTAAGCCTCTTCCCTGTTACATCGTAAATTTTAATCCTGAAAATCCAAACTTTCTTGCAAATTTCTTTTCCAAATTCCTTTTCAAATCTATCCATGAAAGATTCTAAAGAGTTTGGATTTGGGTTGTAAAGGAATGGATAAACATCTATCCCTGCTTCAAGATATTTACTAAAAGAGTAAAACTGTTCTTCAAAAAATTCTTTTTTACTTCTCGTGTTTTCAAGGAAATTCTCAGGATCTGTTCCTTTGAAGCTTGTGAGGAGACTAAAATTCCTATAACCAGCAACATCTTTCAACAAATTCCTATCAATTTCTCCTCTTTTTTCCATATCATCCATGAAATGTCCTGTACTCAAATTTGTATCACTTTGAACGTGAACCTCTTTGGACAACTCATAATCTTCCAATTTTTCTAACAAGTAGAGCCATTGTTCCGGCACAAGGCTTGGCTCACCACCGCTAGGTCTAATCCTGTTGAGCATATTATCCCTATTCCTTAGAAAAGCTTGGATAATTTCTTCGATAGAAAGAAATCTGGAATTCGCATCTTGAATACCATCCTTGTTGTAATCATCGACATAACAATAAGGACAATGGAAATTACATCCTTTCATTTGGTATATGAAAACTTTGTTGTATTTTTTCAAATCTTCACACAATTCTGCCCTACCTTCCAATCTATACAAAGCCCAAGACGGCATGTCGAACCGATCAGCCATAGAATTCATTATCATTTCCTTGTCTTGCCAGTTAAAGTTAGGATCTTCCCAGGCAGGTACATCAACCTTCAATCTAAAAAAACTTTCAATCAAAGATGTTCTCTTCTCTATATCTTTTTGCTGCACACTCCCTTCAAAATTAGCTAATAGAAGTTTGAGATTTTTCCCCTCTTTTTTCATTAGATTTTTCCTTAATTTGTATAAATACTGAAATTCCATGATATTAAAAGAAAATTTAATCTTTAAATTTTTTTCGAAGTTCTAGAACTTCTCAATAACCGAAAAGTATATGAAGTTTTTGCTCTAGGATATCTTATAATTTCCTTTGTTCTCATGAGGAAAATTTTTCAGAATTATACAGGCACTAGCATGCAAACATTATTTAAACATTTTATTCTTAAATTACCCGCAATTCCTGTACAAAAATCTGGACACTGTTTTGAAGTATCGATAAACTGTTTATTTCCATAAGCGCATTTCCCAGTTTGTTTATCTACTCCACATGCACAGTCTTCGTCACTATTGCAAGCCATCTTTTGAATCTCTGAAGGAAATCCAGGAATTTGACTTTCACTTTCACAAGCTTTCAAATCATCGTTAGTGAAATTTGGTAAACCTCCGTCCATCCCGAAATTGATTAAAGTAATTGATCTTTTTGTTTTATCTACGATTTCACTATTCATCACAAGATAAGTCGGCACTTCTCCTGAAAGCCAAAGTTCATTGATGATTTTGTTTCCTTCAAAAATCGTTTCTCTTCTAAATTTGTAAACCTCGATTTGCTTCCCAGATTCTAAAGTTATTTTTTCTTTACCAACAAAACTCCATTCAGAAGTGTCAACACTATATTCATTTTCCAAATTCTTCCTAGAAAATTCTTCAGAAGGTAAACCACTAGCAGTTGGTGGTAATTGTTTTAAACAAAGAGTTGGAGCTCTTTTTGTTTTCAACAGATAAACTGTTTCATTCGTTCCTGGATGGAATAAAATAGCAAATGTGAAACCCTCGATACCACTCTCCTCTTTTCCGTCTAACTCGATTCCAATATGTTCTTTACCTTGAATCGGAAGGGAAATGAGTTTAACTAACAATTTCCCGATTTTTTGAGTTGTTGCTCCACCTTCAATTGTTACACCATAGCCTTCCATTTTATATTCTGCCCAAGCTTCTTTTTTGAAGCCAATTCCTTTAATTTTAAGAATATTTTCTGGTGTTATGCCACCTTCCAAAGGTGTACCACTCTTTTGAACCCCTTTAAATAAAAACAGTGTTGCTACCAATGCTGAGGCAACAATTATTCCGGTTAAAATGAATATGAAATTTTTATACATAATTTATATTAAAAAAAAATTAAAAATTTAAATCCTATCCTTCTTCCAAAAGCCACTTCCACAAAGGCTTATAAACAATTCTCTTATTCTTAACTTTTAGCTCACCTTCATAATCCCAGGTAATTATAAGCAAATTTTCACATTTCAACTGCTCACTAGCTTTTAACAAAGCTTTTATTTCTCTTCTATCAATTTCATCTTTACCAGAAGCATAAGTAACTTGAATCAATTGCTTTATTTTTAATCCCTCTTTTACAACAAAATCAACTTCATTCTGCTGATAATCTTTCCAATAAAATATTTCCCAGTTGCTAAACCAATAACTTTTTTTCCTAAGAAGTTCTATGGCTACCAGATTTTCTATTAGCTTTCCAGTATTTTGACTCATCTTAAATCCGATTGTGTTAACAATCCCAACATCAATACAATAAATTTTTTTCGGTGCAAGAAATTGCTCTTTTAATTTAGGAGAAAATCTGTTAATGGTTTTTATTAGATATGCATTTTCCATCCCATTTATCCAATCTTTTATAGTGTGTAAATCTTTTATATCGAAGATATTTCTCAATTTAGAAAATGTTGTTTCCGATGAAGAATTTGCTATTAAATATTTTGCAAGCTCTTTAAACGTAGCTTTCTTCTTTATTTTTAATCTTTTTAAAATGTCCTTTTCAACTATATCAGAAAAAATCCTCACAAGAATTTCTTTTCCAAATAAATAAACCTCTGGGAGACCACCAATTTTTAGATAGTTGTTAAGACTATTTTTTACAATAGCCAACGTTTTTGTTGAGTAAAGGTTTTCGTTCTCAAAAGTTATATCATTATATTGTAAAAACTCCCTAAAGCTAAATGGAAATAAAGTAAAATCAATATATCTTCCAGTTAAATGAGTTGCTAATTCGCCAGATAAAAGTTTTGAATTACTTCCAGTAATTATAACCTTTTTTGTTCTTCTCAATCTATTAACAAAAAGTTCCCAAGCATGTATATTATGTGGTTCGTCCAAAATTACATGATCTATTTCCCCATACAGTTCATAAAAGCTTTGTAGCAATTTCTCAAAATCTTTTGTTGTAAATTCTGTTAGTCTTTCGTCATCAAAATTTATATATCCATATTTTTCTCCTTCAAAAATTTGTAGTGAAAAAATTGATTTTCCACATCTTCTAATTCCCAAAATTGCCAATATATTTGGATGTAACAGGTATTTTTTCAGCTTATTCTTATCAGCTTCTCTTTTAATTATTTTTGTTTTCTTGAATTTTTCCTCCACTTCTTCTTTTTGAGCTACTATAACCCTTTTAATTTCTTCAATGTTCATAATATTATAATCACAAACATTTTTAAAAAGCTTGTAGTTATGTTGTTAAAATAACAACTATTTCCATAAAAGTATGCACTTAATCGCTTTATTATCCTCATAATTCCATCTAATATTGACAAATTTTACATTTTAGTTCTTCAGAAGCCTTAACTAAAGCTTTTTATTTCTTCTATCAATTTCATCTGCTAACCAAAGCCTTGCCATGCTAAGAATAGCTTCTTTCATTTTTCTTCCAAAAGCCACTTCCACAAAGGCTTATAAACAATTCTCTTATTCTTAACTTTTATCTCATCTTCATAATCCCAAGTTATTATCAAAAGATCTTTACATTTCAATTCTTCACTTGCTTTAATCAAAGCCTTAATTTCCCTTTTTTCAATTTCATCTTTACCAGAAGCATAAGTAACTTGAATTAGTTGCTTAACTTTCAATCCTTCCTTCAAAACAAAATCAACTTCATAATCATTTGATTTGAAGTAAAAAATGTCGTCAAATTTTCCTTCGAATTTTTTCTTCAAGAGTTGCATAGCTACTAAGTTTTCAATTTTTTTACCAATATCTCTTGAAAATCTTGGTTCAATCCCAAAGTAAACATTATCAACTAAATAAATCTTAGCAGGGTATTGAGCCCTCTCGCTATACTTTAGAGAAAATCTCTTCACAGGAAAAACAAACAGGGCTTCTTCCACGTACTTTAAGTAATTCGCCAAAGTCTTTTTGCTAACTTTTAAGCCAACTGATTTGAGTTTATCCTCGATTTTTGATATCGAAACATAAGAAGAAGAATTGGCTATACAATACCTAACAAAATAATCCATAAGTGCTATGTTTTTAATTTTGAATCTTTCTATCAAGTCCTTGAAGAATATTGTGATGAAATAAGTTCTTGCAATTTCAAGTTTTTTATTTTTTTCATCAGTCAAAAGAATTTCCGGGTACCCGCCAAATTCCACGTACTCTTTCAAAAGCCTTAAAATTTCTCCAATTTTTGCTTCTGAGACTTCTCTTTCAATTTTGAATTTTTTAATTTCAAGGAATTCTCTGAAGTTGAAAGGAAAAATTATGAAAGAAATACACCTCCCTCTCAACTCTGTTGAAATTTCTTTGCTTAAGAGTTTTGAAGAAGAGCCAGAAATTATTATTTTATACTTTTGAAAATTGTGTAGAGTTCTGAGAAAAGAAGACCAATTCTCAAGTTCTTGAATTTCGTCTAAGAAAAGAAAAATCTTGTCCTCAAACAAGGAATTGACTTCTTTCAAAAATTCAGAAATCCCAACTTTTTTTGTTCTCGGATCAGTGAAATCCACGTAAACAACATTTTCTTTACTCAGTTTCTTCTCAAAAAGCTCTTTTATGAGTTGAAACATGAAGTAAGTTTTCCCCGCTCTTCTTGGTCCTATTATTGAAACAATATGGTTGTTCATCCAAACTTTTAAATCTCTTTTGACTATGTTTTGTGGTAGTTCTTTCTCTTTCCACTCCAACAAAACTTCTCTTAACATAAAAGAAATATAGGAAACAAAAAATATATATTTTTGTTTCCTACA
Source organism: Candidatus Aenigmatarchaeota archaeon (assembly GCA_039000425.1). Taxonomy (GTDB): domain Archaea; phylum Aenigmatarchaeota; class Aenigmatarchaeia; order CG10238-14; family SCSR01; genus JAVZGQ01. The sequence goes on along the minus strand of JAWBPV010000008.1, from coordinate 44,716 downwards.
GGAAAAGTAAACAAATTGAAGTTTTAGAACTGGCGAATAAAACTTTAGGGATTATTGGCTTAGGAAGAAATGGCAGAGAGTAGCTAATAAGTAAAAAAACTTTTGTCCGTAAGTTTGTATTACTCGATTTTTAAACCCTAAACAAATTAATATCCCTTTATTCCAATTTATTTATGGAGTGTGAAACTTTTGTACTCCCAGGAAATCTTGTCACTACTTAAAAGTAAAAAAATTTCTGTTGGAGATCGAGTGAGAGTTAAAAAGGGTAAAGTAAGCTATGAAGGCTTGTTAATGCCAAGGATAACGTTGGGTGATCCTTCAGTTCTTGTTGTTAAACTTGACAATGGTTATAACGTGGGAATAAAGTTTGAGAAAGGTGTAGAGATAAAGTTAGTTAAAAAAGGAAAACCGATAAAATTCAAACCTTCTGTTTTTAAACCGAAATTTGAGAAAGAAAAGCCAACAGTTTCCATATTGGGGTGTGGTGGAACCATAGCTTCAAGGGTAGAATACACAACAGGAGCAGTTTTCCCAGCTTTTTCTCCTGCTGACTTGCTTTCCACTTTTCCAGAAATAGGCGAAATGGCCAACATTAAAGCAAGAAAGCTTTTCGATTTGTTCTCAGAAGACATGACACCAAGCCATTGGCAAATCATAGCTAGGGAAGTGGAAAAGGAAGTTAAAGATGGTTGTGATGGCGTTGTTTTAATGCACGGTACCGATACTCTACACTACACTTCAGCTGCATTGAGCTTCATGTTGAGGGATCTGCCTGTTCCTGTTGTGTTAGTAGGAGCTCAGAGGAGTAGTGATAGGGGGTCGAGCGATAATGCTATGAATTTGTCTTGCTCTGTTTTAGCAGCGAGCAAAAGCGATGTTGCCGAAGTTTGCGTTTGCATGCACGCAAGCATGAATGATGATTTCTGTTTTCTTCATCAAGGCACGAAAATCAGGAAAATGCACACAAGCAGAAGGGATGCTTTTCAGTCTGTAAACGTTTTGCCTTTTGCAAAAGTTTGGTATCAAGAAAAGAGGATTGAGTATTTGAGGTATGACTTCAACAGAAGAGGTAAGAGAAGCTTGAAAGTTGACGATAAGATAAACCCAAACGTTGCTTTAATCCACGTTTATCCTGGAATTAAACCTGAATTCATAGAAAGTCTATCGAAATATTTTGAAGGTGTGGTTTTGGCTGGAACAGGTTTAGGCCATGTTCCGACCAATCCTGGTAACGATAAGCTAGCTAAGAGCTTATTACCAGCTATCAAAACATTGATTTCTTCAGGAATTCCTGTTGTAATTGCACCACAAACGATTTTTGGTAGGCTCAACTTGAACGTTTATTCGTCTGGTAGGCTTTTGGATGAGGCTGGGGTTATAGGTAACGGTTGTGATTGGTTACCTGAAACTGCTTTTGTCAAGCTTGCTTGGGTTTTGGGCCACACTAAAGATATGAAAAAAATTAAAGAGATGATGTTAACGAACTATGCTGGTGAAATATCGAAAAGGGTTGAAAGATGAGTGAAAAAATAGAAAATTCACTTACACAATTATTAAATAAAGTAGATATTATCCCTAGAGCTCTAAGAGTTAACAAGACAAATGAAAAAATTAAAATGTCTACAAAAAATTTAGATCCCAGAGTTATTTATAAGCTTTATTGTGAAGAAAAAAAGTCGCTACCCGTGATAGCAAAGAGCATCGGAATTAATACTGGTACTTTGTGGCGTTGGATGAAAAAGCACAACATACCAACTAGAAGTAAATCAGAAGCAGGAGCTTTGCGGAAAAAATTAGTAATTTCTCCTGATGAACTAAAAGAGCTATATTATGAAAAGAAAATGAGTACCAAAAGTATTGGGATGTTATATAATGTCTCAGGTGCAGCAGTAAGTTATATAATGAAAAAATGGAAAATGTCTACAAGAACTCCAGCCCAGATAGGAGTTCTAAAGATGAAAGCCCCTCCTTACGGAGAGATTTATAAGATGTATACAGAGGAAGGGAAATCGACTGAAAAAATAGCAAAAATCTTAAATGTTTCGCCTTCTTCTGTGCGTAAATGGTTGAAGAAAGCTAACATACCTATAAGAAATAGGGCAGAGGCATGTAGAAAGTATCCGAGAAGTTCTTTTTCTCAAGACAAATTGATTAAGGCATATTTACTCGGATTCTGTATTGGTGATGTATATGTACGCCGACGCTACCAAACTATAGAAGTATGGACAACAACCACACATCCAGCCATGATTTATCTCTTCTCTGAACTCTTTTCAAAATATGGTTATGTATCCAAATATCCTAGAAAAGGAACATTAGGTTATGAGTGGGGAATAAGATGTGGTCTTGATGATTCATTTTCTTTTCTACTAGAGAAATACAGAAGAATGATACCAGAATGGATAGTACAAGATGAGGATGAAAATACATTTTACTCTTTTTTAGCAGGTTATGCAGATGCAGAAGGTTATTGGGGGATAAGTAAATCACATAAAGATAAGATAAACACTATCTTTGAGCTTCAGAGTAAAGATATAAAGATTTTGAAGTTTATTAAATCAAAATTAGAAAAATTAAATTTTCACCCAACGTATGGTGAAAAAAAGGGTTTATGCTTTTTGCGAATTTGCAGACGTAAAGAAGTAGTAGAATTAGCCAAAAAGTTGCTCTTATATTCTAAGCATCTTGAAAAAATTGAAAAAATTCAATTTATCATAAACATTGAAAAAGAAAAAAGTTGGAAAAATATTTTGCCACAATTAACTCTTTTAAAAAATAAAATTAAAAACCAAGTTATAACATTCAAAGAAAAGGCAAAAAAAGAATTAAAGGAGGTGAAAGATAGTTGATCAAAATTAATTACAAAAAACTTGGATTGAAAGTCGGACTTGAAAGTTATGTGTGATTACACACATAACCAAGTTATCCATCAGCAGCTTGATGTAAGGGAAAAACTTTTCTGTTCATGTCTAACAACAATGCAAGAGAAAGAGCCTGTGGCAATAATAATGAGAAAACAGCATCCTGTAGCTAGTGAGCTCGGAGAAATCGATATAGCAGCTCAGTACGAATATTTGAGGGACAGAACTTTTTTCTACCAGGCTTTTAAAAATGAAAGTTGCTTGGTCGAGCTGGATGAAGAACCTCCTCATGATATAAATCCGGAAGCTTTGAGCGTAGCCTTACAAATCGCCATGCTATTGAACTGCCAAATTCCTGAAGAGGTTGAAGTGATGCGAAAAACTGTCATAGATGGGAGCAATACAACAGGGTTTCAAAGAACGATGATAATCGGGATGAACGGCTTCTTGAAGTACAAAGGCAAAAAAATTGAGATAAAAAGCGTTAGCTTGGAAGAAGATGCTGCCGCTATAGTTTCGGAAGAAAAAGGCAAGGTAACTTACAGGTTGAACAGGCTCGGTATTCCGCTCGTTGAAATTTCCACAGGGATAATACAAGGTTTTGACCCGGAAGAAATAGAAGATATAGCTTACCAGATAGGAATGATCTGTCGCTCGACTGGAAAGACTAAGCATGAAATCGGAGCTATAAGGCAAGACCTGAACATTTCGATAAAAAATTGTGAAAGGAGTGAAATAAAGGGTGTGCAAGAGCTCGGCTTGATATCAAAAGTTATAGAGAATGAAGTGAGAAGGCAGCTGTCTTTGCTGGATATAAAAGCCGAGATCAGGAAAAAAGGTGTGAAGAAGGTAAACTTAAAACCTTTCGACGTGAGCGAATTTTTTAAAGATAGTGACTGCAGGATATTGAGGTATGTGGTGGAAAGTGGTGGAAAAGTTTTTGCCCTCAAATTGCCAAAATTTTCCGGTTACTTGAAAAGGGAAATATTCCCCGGCAAAACTCTGGGTAAAGAGCTTGCGGAATTCGTTCAAGCTTTTGGTTTAGAGGGAATAATACATTCCGACGAAGATTTATCTAAATACAAAATCGTGAATGAATTCAATAGAATAAAAGAACACCTCAAAGCTTGTGAAGAAGATGCTATAATATTCCTGGGAGAAACAAAAACTGGTGGGAAAGTTTCCGAGGAACTATTGAAAAAAATAAACAGGATTTTAGAAGTTGGTCCTGAGAGAGAAACTAGAAATGCTGATGAGCAAGGTATAACAAGGTTTACTCGACCATTACCAGGAGCTGCAAGGCTTTATCCAGAAACTGATGTTAAGCCTGTATTGTTAGAAAAAGGATTTCTGGAAGAATTGAAGAAAAAATTGCCAGAACCTTGGACGAAGAAATACCAGAGGTTTAAGAAAAAGTTCAAGCTATCTGATGAGCTTGCAAAACCGTTGCTAGAATCCAAATATTTCGAGATTTTTGAAAGAATAGTTGAAAAATACGATGTAGCGCCAAGCGTAGTCGCAAACACTTTCGTTAACATACTGAAAGATTTACAGAGGAGGGAGAAAGTAGAAGTTGGGAGGATAACTGAGAAACATTTCTTTGAAATTTTCGATGCCTTGGAGAAAAAAGAGATAGTTAAAGAAGCTATACCTGAGATACTGAAGTATTTGGCCAATTATCCTGGTGAGAGTGTGGCAAACGTTATAAAAGAGTTGAACTTGAGGCCTATAAGCTTGAACGAGCTTAAGAAGATAGTTGAAGAAGTTTTGGCCCAGCCCGGTCTAAGCTATGAGAAAGCTGTTGGCATAGTGATGAGTAGAGTTAGAGGAAGGATAGAAGCCAAGACTGTGATGGAAACTGTGAAGAAACTCATGAAGAAGTAATCTTCTTCCTTTCTTTCACAACTATTTCACTCGCCTTTTCCAAATTTTTTGGAAATTCTTTTCCTCTCATGATGAAATGCTTTTCAACTTTCTTCGGTTCAAATTTTTCAACAACAAAAGCTTCCGCTTTCTTCGGGTCGAAATCTTTACAAGAGAATATATCCACAGAAGCGAAAGCTTGTTCAACGAAAGTGTGAACGCTTATGTGACTTTCGGCTATGAGTATGAAGGCTGAAATTCCTCCTGAATCGAAAGAATTTTTGCTCCCTTTGTATTCAAATACTTGAGGTTCGGAGATCTTCTTCATCCCTATTATGCTAGGCAATTCTTCCAAGAAATTAGCTATGAAGTTTTTATCTGAAAGTTTGTTTTTGTTACATCCGTACAGATCTAGGGTAAGATGGGGTCCGAACATTTCCCTTCTTCATAAATATTTTTAAAAAACCTTTATTAAACTTTACCTATCAAGAAATTTTCCCTCACCTCCTTAACTTCAACTCGTACGAATTCACCCAATCTTCCTTTTTCCAAGACGATTGGCTTGTAAGCGAAATTCCTAGCCACGAAATTTCTTTTCCCGATTTCATCCACAATAACTTCACCTCTCCAACCTACCCATCTTTCATTTCTCTCCAAGAATATTTTCTTCAAAAAGCTACTCAACATCAAACTCCTCTCTTTTATTTTCTCTCTATCGACTTTCTCCATTCCCATGGCTTCGGTTCCTGGCCTTGCCCCAAATTTAGATACGTTAACCACATCTGGCTCAACTTTTTTCAAAACATTCAAAGTTTCTTCGAAATTTTTTTCAGTTTCTCCCGGAAATCCTATTATTACATCAGTGCTCAAACTCAATTCAGGAAAAGCTTTTCTGAACTTCTTCACAATCCTCAAAAAATCTTTAGCTTCATACCCTCGTTTCATCAACCTCAATATTTCATCGCTTCCAGATTGCAAAGGCAAATGCAAAAACTTGAACATCTTCTCGTTTTCATAAACTTCTATCAAATCTCTTAAAAAATTTTTAACGTGTAATGGGTTCATCATACCAACTCTAATAAAAAACTTTCCGTCCAACTTAACAACTTCTCTCAAAAGGTCGACCAAGCTTAAACCAATTTCAAAACCATAGCACCCACAATCCAAGCTTGTAAGCCATATCTCTCTACATCCTTCCTTCAAAGATCTTTCAACTTCTTCCAAAACTTGATTCAACGGATAACTGAAGAGCTTTCCCCTGTAAGGTTCATAGCAGTAGCTACAATTCGAAGTGCAACCACGCCCTATTTCAACTATTCCAACCACAGGATTCTTCCTACATCTAGGTAAACCAACTTTAGCCATTTTCACATCTTCTATCAAAACCAATTTCTTTCCTTCCAAAGAAGAACGAACAGCCTCAACTATTTTTACCACGTTATCAGGAGTTACCAAGCTAGCTCTTGGATTAATTTTTTCTATAATTTTAAAATCAGTCTTGGCCATACAACCAGCAACTACTAAAGGTTTTCCTGTTCGCGTGAGCTCTTCGATCTTGTGGATCATCTTGTTGAAAGTTGGTTCTTTGACCACGCAAGTTAAAATAACGTTCACATCAGATTTCGCATGATCTTCAACGATCTCAAAACCAGCTCGCTCTAAAAGGCCTGAAGCTATTTCTAGGTCCGCTAAATTCGAAGAGCATCCGTAAGCTTGTAGAAATACTTTCACTTTTCCCCTAAACACTCTTCTTCTTAAAAATTTTTATCTTTTCCTCCAGCAAAGCATGTATCTTATCTGGATACCTCGCACCTTTCAACAAAATCTCATCTTTAACTCCGAATACCTTCACATCACCGAACTTGAATATCCTTCCTATCGGTGTTTTAAAAAGTTCAACGCTAGTTATTTGATCGTAAGGTACTGTTATCTTTCTCTTGTTCAACAAACCTTCTACTTTAGTTATGGCTGATTCTTCTATCAAGTAATACCTGTAACTCCTCTCCACTTCAGGCTCCATCAACAATATCAATATCAAGGAAGAACAAACAAAAGTTGAAATCTTTTTAGAAGTTTCGCTGAAATCAAGGGAATTGAATGAAATCATGAAGATCAAAAGGAAGAAAGATAAGAGGTAATTGTAGAAGAAAGAAATCCTCGATCTTTTCAATTTAATTTGCTCCATAATTAAAAATGAATTTCAAGAATATATTTAGATGATTTTTTTAAAAGATGAGAAGAAAAAGTTGAGAGAAGAAATCTGGAATAAAATGGAAAGATTGAAGTTTGGGAAGCCACCTTTTCCGCTTAAAGGTAGAATTCCGAATTTCGTTGGTAGTGAAAAAGCTGCTGAAAAAATAAGGGAATTGGAAGAATGGAAAAGGGCAAAGGTGATATTCGCTAATCCCGACTTTGCTCAGCAAAAAGTTAGAGAGCTAGCCCTTCTCGATGGAAAAATATTGATAATGGCATCGCCAAGGCTTAAGTTAGGTTATCTTAAGATAGATCCGAAAAAAGTTAAAGGAATGGAAAAATTTGCATCAACCATAAAAGGTGCTTTGAAGTTTGGAGAAAAGTTGAAAGAATTGATCAAACCTGATTTGATCGTTATCGGATGTGTTGCTGTTGATAAGAATTTCTACAGATTGGGAAAAGGTGGTGGATATGGAGATAGGGAAATAAAAACTTTTAAAGAAAAATTTGGGGATATTCCTGTAGTTACCACGATACATGAATGTCAAATAGTGGACAAAGTTCCTGTTGAAGAAAACGATACAAGAGTTGATGTAGTGATAACACCAGAAAAAATAATCAGGTTTGGATATGGGGATCTGTAAAATTTGTGGTGAAAAATCCATTTACGTATCATCTTACTTAGGGCTGTGTAGGAATTGTATTTTGAAAAACGGGAAAGCAGTTGAAATAGCTTTAAGAGCTCATTCAAATTCGAGAAAAATTTTCGAACTACCCGAAAAAATTCCTAGGACAAAAAATGGTTTGAGTTGTGGAATTTGTGGAAACAATTGTAAAATTGGTTTGGGGGAAAAAGGATTTTGTGGTTTGGTTGAGAATAGAGACGGTAAGCTATTCAGGCTTGCTGGAAGTGGAGAAAAGGGGTTGTGTGAATGGTATTACGATCCTCACGTAACTAACTGTGTCGCCTCTTGGGTTTGTCCTGCTGGTACTGGTTGTGGTTATCCAAGATACGCTAGGAAAAACGGACCTGAGTTTGGCTTTTACAACCTTGCAGTTTTTTATTCAGCTTGCAATTTCAACTGTTTGTTCTGTCAGAACTGGCATTTCAGGGAAAAAGTTTTTTCATCAACTTTAATTTCAGCTGAAGATTTAGCTGGTAAAGTTCATGAAAGAGTTAGTTGTATTTGCTTCTTCGGTGGAGACCCTGGACCTCAAGTTGTACATGCGATAGAAACTGCAAGGATAGCTATGAAAAAATTCAAAAATTTAAGGATTTGTATGGAAACTAACGGAAACTTGAACCCGAATTTACTTAAAGAGTTTGCTGAAATATCTCTTGAATCTGGAGGTATATTGAAATTTGATTTGAAGTGTTGGGATGAAAAGATTTCTTTAGCGCTTTGCGGAGTTTCGAATAAAAAAGTTTTGAAGAACTTCAAGCTCCTCTCAAAATTCCATGAAGAGAGGAAAGAAGTCCCTTTCTTGCATGCCAGCACTTTGCTCGTACCAGGCTACGTGAATGAAGAAGAAGTCAAGAAAATAGCAAGGTTCATCGCAAGAATTGATAAAACGATCCCTTATTCTTTACTCGCTTTTTACCCAACTTTCCTCTTCTCGGATTTGCCTTTCACAGAAAAAGAAATGGCTTTGAAATGTTTAAAAGTGGCTGAAGAAGAAGGTCTGGAAAAAGTAAGGATTGGTAATTTGCATTTGTTGACTTAAAACCTTATCTTCCCAATTTTCGGAAACTCGAGCACTCCAACCTCTTTATCGATCGCTATGGGTATTAGCTCGTCCACATCAACATCTTCCCTTAAAACAGGAGAAAGCAGCTCGTTTTTTTCTATAACGTTAACCGCAACACCCGAAGCAAGTGGGGAAAAAGCGGGCATGCATATTATCTTCTTCCCATTTTTCATTTTTCCGTGGAGGAAACAAGGGATTTTTACCCTATCGTAACCTTCTTTCAGCATTATAGCTGGTTGTTCATGTCCTATTACCACTATCTCAACATCTTCCTGAATCTCAACTTTTTTGTGACCATGTGTGAACAAAACTCCATCGATTTTATAGTAAGGATCGAAAACTTTCATATCTATCTTGCTGGCTATGTTCATCAAGTAATTATCATGATTCCCCCTGACAACGATCACATCTTTAACTTTTCTCTTCAAGTATTTCATCAACTCCATAACTTCCCTCCATTCTTGAGAAGAAGCTTCTCCAAACTCGTGCTTCACATCACCATTTATCAAGAATTTCTCCGGCTTAACTATCTTGAAAATACCTTTCAATTCTTTCATTATTTCTTTCAACTGAACTTGTGGAACGAAAATACCTTGCTCACTCAAGTATAACTCTTCACCCAGTTGAAGATCCGAAACAGCTATCAAATCGAAATTTTCGAAATAAAGTGCTGGATAGCTCTTCAATATCTTAATCCCAGGAAAAATCTCCAATTCATCTTTCTTCGACATAAACAACAGCATCCCTGTTTATTATCCTCTTCTTACCTTTCGATTCTATCACTATCCACTGATCCACTTCACTCAAAATCCCTTCGAAAGATACCGATGTGTCACCCATCATCGCTATCAACTTAACTTTCTTCCCTATCAAATCTTTCACTTTCCCACCTTCTCCAAAACTTTTTTATGAAGCTCTAATAATAATTTTTTCCTATCTTCCATCAAAACGACATCGCTTTCACCCAGAGCTATGAGGGAATGTGAGAAAGGACTCGGTACATCACTTTCACCCAAGAATTCGAGCTTTATCTTCCCTTCTTCGATTTTCTTCAAAATCTCTTTAGCGTGCTCAACATCCATGAAATCTTGCAATATCTCGCGGTAAGTTTCTTTCAGTACCGGAAAGTCCTCTATTTTTTCACAAACTCTCAAAAGTTTGTCGGCGTTCATTTGTTGTTTGGCAACTCTTATCTCATATCCTTTGTAATTCCTCAACACCATTAAAGATCTAGTCGCACAATGTCTGAACTTTCTCCTCAAGAGTTCTGTCTGCCTCAAAGCTTTCTTCAACGTTTCTTCCAAATCCCTTGCTTTAACCAAATCAACAACTTCTTCAGGGTTAATCTTCTCTTTGATCTTCTTTACGAACAACCATCCTTCCCCTATTTCGTGAGGTATGGAAAGCATGAATCCGTTATCCGTTACTGTGACGGCTATAGACCTCCCCAATTTTTTGGTTAGAGTGTAAGCGAAGGCTCTAGATAGTGCATCGTTAACTCTTCTCCCGTAAAGCGTGTGGAATATTATGTTCTGGTTTCTTCCGTCGAAGTAATTCTCGATCAAAACGTTATCGTGAGAAGGAAAGCTTTTAGCTTTCATTTTTTCCAAGAATTTTTTCTGGTAATAAAAATATTCAGCTATAGCTTTTGCTGCCCATTCGTTTACAGGATAATTCTTCAGCAACCAACTTTCAACTTCTCCCTTACCTTTTTTCTCCAATAATTCGAAAACTTTTTTCCTGAATTTACCGACTTCTAAAGCAAGCTCAAAACTCAAAGGCAATTGTTCGGAAAACCAGCTGGGCACGGTGGGCCTCTTCTCTTTAACTTGCAAAACGAAAGCTTGATCTTGTTTAGCTTTAACGAACTGATAAGTTTTTCCAGCTAGCACGAATATATCGCCTGGAACAAGCCTTTGTAAGAATTCTTCTTCTATAGAGCCTATGTATTTTCCTTCTAAACTCCTGACCTTTATTTTTACTTCATCCGGAATAGTTCCTACGTTCAAAGTATATATCACTCTACCGTATTTCCCCCTTCTACCGAACATCATATCGTTGAAATCTACCCAAATCTTTCCATAAACCTTCTTATCTTCAAGGCTGTGATAAGCTCCTGATAAGTACTCTAGAACTGAAACGAAATCTTTCCAATCTAGATCGCGATAGCAATAAGATCTTCTTACCAGGTTGAAAGCTTCCTTTATCTTCCATTTTTTCTCCAAACTCATTCCCATCAAGTGTTGAGCTAAAACGTCCAAGCAATTGCGAGGAATTTGAATTTTGTCCAAAAAGTACTCGTAAGCCTTTTTGAACATAACTGCAGTTTCAACTAGATCGTCGCGATCCATGCAAATTATCCTCCCAACAGAAGTTTCATGTAGTTTATGACCCGCCCTTCCGATCCTTTGTAATCCTCTGGCTATACTCTTCGGTGAACCAAGCTGAACAACTAGATCTATGTAACCTATATCTATCCCAAGCTCTAGACTCGTTGAAGAGATTATAGCTTTTAACAAGCCGTTTTTCAACTTATCTTCAAGCTCAAGTCTTATTTCCCTCGATACTGAGCTGTGATGGGCTCCTATATCTTCATCGCTATAAATTTCAGGAAACATTTGTTTCAAGTGATGAACAACCCTTTCAGTTCCACTTCTGGTGTTCGTGAAAACTAACGTAGTCTTACGCTTTGAAATCATTTCATTCAAAAGCTTGTACATGCTGTTCGTTATTTCTTCGGCTGAAGCATAAACTATATCTTTCACTGGAGATAAAACTCTTATGTCCATCGGTTTCACAAAGCGCGCATCCACTATCGTACAATCCCTTTCTTTCCCATCTTCATAACCGACTAAAAACCTTGCGACTTCATCCAACGGCTCTAAAGTTGCTCCCAAACCAATCCTAACCAAAGATTTTCCGACGAACTCTTGCAACCTTTCTAAACTTAAGCTTAAATGCACACCACGCTTCGAATTTGCAAGTTCGTGAATTTCATCAACCACAACCCATTTCACATTTTTGAACTTTTCTTTGAATTTTCTTGTGCTCAAAACAATAGCAATGGTTTCAGGAGTTGTAACAAGAATGTGTGGCGGCTTCTTGAGTTGTTTTTGCTTCTCATTTGCTGAAGTGTCCCCCGTTCTAACACCAATCCTAACTTCAGGTAGTTCTATTCCTTGTTGTTTAGCAATTCCTCTTATTTCTTTTAGCGGAACGAGCAAGTTCCTGTGAACGTCGTTGTCCAAAGCTTTGAGTGGGGAAATGTAAATACAATAAACCATATCTTCAAGCTTTCCCTCTTCTGCAAGTCTAAACAGATGATCGAGAATTGCTAGAAAAGAGCTTAAAGTCTTGCCACTCCCAGTTGGTGCTGTTATCAAAGTGTTTTTTCCTTTATGAATCAACTCTACAGCAAATTTCTGATGGATTATCATCTCTTTGAAATTCCTTTTGAACCACTCTCTAACATAAGGCCTAAGCAAAGCCAAAACTTTTTCATCTTGTTTCGGTTTTTTTATGTTAACGTAGCGAATCATGGAAAATCGCATAATATATGTGAATTTTAAAGAATAAGCTTTACGATTTTACTTATAGAGAATATGGGATTGGAGGAAATTGCTGAAGAAGTAAAGAGATGCAAAAAATGCGATCTTTGGAAATTCAGGAAAAAAGCTGTACCTGGTGAAGGATCACCTAAAGCCAAAATAGTTTTTATCGGTCAGAATCCTGGAAGGAATGAAGATATTTTAGGAAAGCCTTTCGTCGGTTTAGCCGGAAAATTTTTGGATAAACTTTTGGCTTCAATCGGACTGAAAAGGGAAGAAGTTTTCATAACTGGAGTTGTGAAGTGCCACACACCGAAAAACAGAAAGCCGAGCAAGTTTGAAATTGAAAATTGCAAATCTTACACTTTCGAACAAATTCAAGTGATTAAACCAGAAATTGTTGTTTTGTTGGGAGATGTGGCACGAGAAGCTTTTAATTTTGGAAGGAGAATTTCAGAAATTCATGGCAAAGTTTTGAAGAAAGACGGAAGGATTTACTTCTTCACTTTTCATCCCGCTGCTGCTATGAGGTTTCCAAAAATCAGAAAGCTGATGGAAGAAGATTTTCTTAAGCTTAAGAGGTTAATAAAATGAAGCTTTTGAAGAAAAAATTTTTTGAAAGAAGTCCGGAAAAAGTGGCTAAAGAGTTGCTGGGAAAAATTTTGGTAAGAAAGTTGGGGGATAAAATCTTGTCTGGAAGAATTGTTGAAGTTGAAGCTTACTTTGGAGAAAAAGATCCTGCTTCAAGGGCATATTTGGGGAGGCCCAAGCACTGTGTTAAGCTTATGAAAGATGAGCCTGGAAAAATTTTGGTTTACAATGTTCACAACAACTGGTTACTAAATGTGGTTGCTCATGAGAGGGGAAAAACAGGAGCTGTTTTGATAAGAGCTATTGAACCAATAGAAGGAATAGAAGAGATGAAAGGAAATAGAAGAATTGAGGATTTTTTTGATTTGGCTAAAGGACCGGGTAAGCTTTCAAAAGCTTTCGCCATAGATAAAAGTCTTAACGGAATTGATTCCACAACCGAAGAAAGTCCGATAAATTTTTTTGATTTAGGAGAAGAAGATTTTGAAGTTGCTCGCTCGCACAGAATAGGTGTGAAAAAAGATTTGGCTAAACCGTTAAGGTTTTTTATAAAAGGTAGTAAATTTGTATCGAGATGAAATGATAAAAGTAGGATGTTGTGGTTGGGGTTTTTTAAGACCTAGAGATTTTCTCGGGAATAGAGCTAACAAATTCAAATCAGTTTTACAAGCTTATTCTTCCCTTTTTCCTTGTGTTGAAGTCAATTCAACTTTTTACAAGATTCCAAGATTATCTACAACAGAAAAATGGAGGGAGCAAGTTGATGAGATAAACAAAAAATTCGAGTTCAGTGTTAAATGCAATCAACTGATAACCCATCAACTAAAATTTTCAAAAGCTTCTGTCAATTTGTTCGATAGTATGAAAGAAATTTGTAAAGTTTTGGGTGCAAAAATTTTGCTATTTCAGTCACCAGCCAGCTTTAAGCCGAGTGATGAAAACGTGCGAAGGATGGAAGAGTTTTTTGAAAAAATTGAAAGAGAAAAATTGATCTTGGTTTGGGAGCCCCGTGGGGAATGGCATAAGAAGCCGGAATTGATAAAAAAGATTTGTAAGAAGTTTGATCTTGTGGAATGCGTAGATCCTTTCAGGAATGAACCTCTCTATTTTGGAAAAGAAAAAATAGCTTACTTCAGGTTACATGGGTTTGGCTTGAGAAGTATTTACAACTACAACTTCAGCAAGCGTGAACTGGAGCAGTTGAAAGAAAAAGTTTTACGACTGGAAAAAAGTACTGAAGAAATTTGGGTTATGTTCAACAACGTGATGATGTACAAGAACGCTTTGGAATTCTTAGAAATTATAAAATAAAATCAGGAGAAGAGTTAAACCTCTTCCCCTTTCTCGCTTTCAACTTTTTCCCCTATAGCGAACCTGTTCTTCACTTCTTTTATCTTTATCTTGGTTTTTTCCCCTTGTTTTGTTCCTGCCACGAAGACTACAAAATTCTTTATCCTAGCTATTCCGTCTCCCCTTGAACCCATCTCGTTTATTTGCACGTCATACTCTTCACCAACTTTTACCGGCTTCGGGATGTTCATTCCTCCGAATTTTCTAAAACCCTTCTTAAAATACATTCAAACCCTCCTCCATTTTTTTAGTCAAGAAGTAGAGTTATTCTCTACTTTCCCTCCTCCTTTTAATTTTTCTCAAAATAAGTATTTAAGCTTATATTCCAGCCAAAAACTTAATTTTCCCGAACATATTTTCACTTATGGAATTATTCAAATCTTTCGAGGAGAAGTTTAGGAAAATATTGGGTGATGAATTCGAAGAATTGTTGAAATTTTACGCAGAAGGATCGAAACAGTGCATAAGAACAAACACTTTAAAAATAAGCTCTGAAGAACTGAAGAAAAGGTTGGAAGAGAAAGGTTGGAAACTTGAACCAGTGCCTTGGTATGAAAAAGCTTTTTTCTTACAAGTTGGTGAAAATATTTCCAAAACTTTGGAATATTTCTTGGGTTACTATTTTATCCAAGATGCGTCGAGCTTAGTTCCTCCTTTAGTTTTGAACCCATTACCCGGAGAGAGTGTTTTAGATTTATGTGCTGCGCCAGGATCTAAAACAACTTTCATGGTCGAGTTGATGAAGAACGAAGGGCTTATAGTGGCTGTTGACATAAATCCAAAGAGGTTGAAAGCTCTTTCTTTCAACTTACAAAAAATAGGTGCTATGAACGTTATAGTCCTTGAACATGATGGGAGAAAACCTTTAGACATCGAGTTTGACAAGGTATTGGTAGATGCTCCTTGCAGTGGTAGTGGTACTCTAAAGATATCTTGCTGGGGTGAAAAAATCCTATCCAGACTCTCGAACGTTCAAAAACAATTGTTGAAGTCTGCTTCTCAAATGGTCAAGAAAGATGGATGTATAGTTTATTCAACTTGTTCCATAGATCCTGAAGAAAACGAAGCAGTAGTGGATTTCGCCGTGAAGAAGCTCGGTCTTGAAGTTGAAGAAGTTGAAGTACCTGGATTGAATTACAGGAAAGGTTTAAAGGAATATGGGAAATTTAAATTTTCAAACGAAGTGGAGAAATGTATAAGGTTTTATCCTTTCGACAACAAAACTGAAGGGTTTTTCGTATGCAAGTTAAGAAAATGAATTCAAAAGAAATAGAAGAATTGTTGAAAAAAAATTATGAGTCTGATTTTTCTCTCGAAAATTTCGAATTTTTCTTGAGAAAAGATCAAAAAATTTTCATTTCAAAAAATTTACCCCAAGATATGGTGAAAAAAAGTATGTACTTGTTACACTTTGGAAATTTGAAGAGAAATGGGAAAATTCAGTTGTCCATAGAAGGTTCTCAAATCATCGGGAAAAGTGCTAAGAAGAACGTGGCTGTTCTGGATGAAGAAAACGCTATGAGATTTGCTGAAGGGCTAAGCGTTTCACCAAAAGAGTTGATAAATTGTGAGAAATTTAATTTCGTGCTAGTTAAATTCAAAGAAGATTTCTTAGGTTCCGGTCTTTTGAGAGATAAAGTTGAACCTTACATTTCAAAAGACAGGAAGATATTAACTAGCATGAAGAAAGTTTAACCTTTTTAACTTAAACCATTTAACGTCGATCGTGAACTCTGGAATTCTGTAAACTATTTTCTTAGATATCTCTGCTATCAAAAAGTAACAAAGGAGTATGGAAATTATGAGTAGGAAAAATGGCAAATCTAAAGGTGTGAATTCGAAAAATGTGTTGAAGGGAGAGTAGATTATCCATATCGTTAATGATGCGAATATTATTGAAGTCAGTAAGAGTATTTTGCTCGGCCTGCTCTTGTAAAATCTTTTCCTAGTCCTTATAGCGAAAGTTACTAATATTTCCGATAAAACAGATTCCATGAACCAGCCAGTTCTGAAAGCTGAAACGTTTATACCCAACAAGAAGAGTAGAGAAGCCATAGTCAAGAAATCGAAAATAGAACTTATTAGTCCGAAGATTACGCAAAACTTTGCCACGAAGTTCAAATTCCATTGCCTAGGTCTACTCAGTTCTTCTTCATCAATCCTATCGGTTGATATGGATAGGAGAGGACCGTCACTTATCAAATTCGTTAACAATATTTGGGATGGTAACATTGGCAAGAAATCCAAAAGCGGTGAAACGATAGCTAAGCTCGTCATGTTTCCAAGATTTGCTGAAAGTGTGTTCAATATGTATTTGGTCGTGTTTCCGAAAGTTGTCCTACCCTCAACTATTCCATCCAGAATAACTTTCAAGCTTTTCCTGGTTAAGATGACATCTGAAGCTTCTTTAGCCACGTCTATTCCGTTCTCAACAGAAATTCCAACATCAGCATACTTCATCGCTGGCGCATCGTTCGCACCATCTCCAAGAAAACCAACAACATGTCCGTTTTTCTTCAAAGCTTTGACTATCTTTACTTTTTGATCCGGTGTTAGCCTAACGAACAAATTCACTTCTTCAACAACTTTTTTCAAACCTTCTTCGTCCATAGCTTCTATCTCCAAACCACTCAAAACTCCTTTAACTTCAATCCCAACTTCTCTCATAACTTTCTCTGCTATCAAAGCATTGTCTCCTGTTAAAACTTTTATATCAACACCCAACTTTTTCAAAGATTTCACGGTTTCTTTGATACCAGGCTTTGGGGGATCTGTGAAGCATAAGAAACCTAAAAGTGTCAAATCTTTTTCTTCATCTTTCTTGTAAGAACTCTTTTTCTCCACAAATTTCCTCGCAACTCCTATAACTCTATATCCCTTTTTGAATAACTCTTCCAAAAATTTTTCTACAAAGCTCTTATCTATCTTCACAATCTTCCCGTTCTTCTTCATCTTGCTACAAACTGATATCAAGCTTTCAGGAGCTCCTTTACAAACTAGTAAAAATTTTCTTCCATACTTGATAACGCTACTCATCCTTTTTCTATCGTAATCAAAAGGTATGGTATCTACTACCTCGTAATCAGGCTTCGGTAAGTTCTTAACAAACTCTCCTATAGCCACATCTATCGCATTACCAAAAAGCTTCCCTTTTTTCTCAACAACCGAAAGAGCTACGGAAGATAATAGTACCAATCCTTCATCTTTTTTCCCATCTAAGTTCAAGTAATCTATCAAAGTTATCTTGTTTTGAGTTAAAGTACCGGTTTTATCTATGCAAAGGACATCCATGTTTCCCAGGTCTTCTATCACTGCCAATTTCTTGGTTATAACTCCAACCTTACTCATCCTTATAGCACCTCTTGAAAGTCCTATTGTTATTACAACTGGTAAAGCTTCTGGAACTATGCCGATAGCCAAAGCCAGTGAAAAGAGTAGTGAATCGAAAAGTTTCTTACCAGTTATCGAGTTGATTATGAATATGAATATAACTCCAGCTATCACAACTTGCATCAAGAACCTACTCAATTTCCTCATACTCTTCTGATAATTGCTCAAAGGTTCTTCGGATTTGATGAAACCTACTATTTTTCCAAAAGTACTCTTCATCCCTGTAGCTACAACTATCCCTTTACCCTTGCCGCTTTTAACCAATGTTCCCATGAAAGCCATGTTTTTCATCTCATGTGGCTCAACTTTTTCTTCCATCACCAACTCAGCTTTCTTCAAAACAGGATAAGACTCTCCAGTAACCAAAGATTCGTCTATCTCAAGGTCATCGGCTTCTAATAAGCGAACGTCTGCGGGAACCCTGTCACCTGTCTCGAGTAAAACTATATCTCCAGGGACTATGTACCTTGTATCTATTTCCCTTAGATTTCCCTCCCTCACAACTTTAGTCCAATATCTTATGTACTTGCAAAGTTTCTGCAACGCTTTTTCAGACTTGTATTCCTGGAAAAATCCAACTAGTACGTTAACGAAAAGTATGGCGATTATGATTATCGCTTCATCTATACCTCCCGTGAAACCGGCTATCAAAGCTGCGAAGAAAAGTATTAAGAACAAAGGATCTTTAACTTGGTATAGAAAAATGCTTAGAACGGATTTTTCCATCCTTTTCGGGATATCGTTCAAGCCATGAACAGCTATCCTTTTCCTGGCCTCTGCTTCACTCAAACCTTCTGGAGAAGAGTTCAAAATTTTTATAACTTCTTCTCCAGTCTTACTCCACCACTCCATAATTTTATTTCTGTTGCGTTTTATTAATCAAGTGTTTCGGAAAAAACGTGTAAAATTTCAGATTAAGTTATTAATTTATTTCAAACGAAATAATAAATATGTGGAAATTGCAAATTTCACTCTTGATTTTTTTAACAATCTTCCAACTTTTAAATTCAAGTGTCGAAGCTAGAGATCGTTTTGGCTTTAAAGGAATACCTCCTTTTGAATTCTACCATTTCTTATTCGTTCCGAATTCTGGTAATGCTAATTCAATAAGCGAAATAGATATAACTAACGCCACATCACCTAGAGAAGTTGCAAGACATTACACCGTTCCTAGCGGTTGGAGTGGAAACCCTTCCAGAACTGCTGTAGATAGCGAAGGAAATGCTTGGATAGGTAACAGGGACACGAACTCTTTGATAAAAGTGGGGAATTATGGTGGGGGTACTTGTGTAGATAGAAATGGTAATGGTGTTATAGATACAAACTATGATAGAAATGGTAATGGTGTTATAGATACTGATGAGATGATTTATGACATAAATTCTGACGAATGTATTCTAAAGCAAGTTTATTTGCAAGGGAGCACACTTTATTCTACGGGAAATGATAATGGTGTTAGATGTGTTTGTGTTGATAGGAAAGACAACGTTTACGCTGGTATGTATGGTAGTAAAAAGTTGTATTACGTTAGTAAAAATGGGGATTTGTTAAAAACTATTGATTTGAGTAGCGTAGGGTGTAGACCGTATGGTTGTGTAGTTGATAGGAACGATTTAGTTTGGATTTCATGTGTGAATGAGCATTTATTAGTTAAATATGATCCAAAAAAAGATTCTTTATCCCCATATCCTCAAGGGGTTGAAGTTTACGGTTTAACACCAACTATCGCTGGTGATGGTGTTGTATTCAATGGTTGGACGGATAAACTTGTGAGGAAAGTAAGTTTGAACGGTAACATAATATTCAGCGTATCAGGGCCTAATGAAGGTAGAGGGATAACTGTTGATAAAGAAGATAACATCTACGCTGTTGGAACTGCTGGCAGTGTTTTAATAAAATATGACAAAAATGGGAATTTCATAACTCAAATCTCCACCTGTACTTCTCCTTATGGTGTTGGTTTAGATATGAGGGGGAATGTTTGGGTTGCTTGTAATGGTTGTATAGATGGGTATGCTCCAAATCTCACCAGAATTTCAAGATTATGTCTTGGTTTCTTGCATTACGTTTATTCAGATTGGACAGGTTCTCAACGTAAGCTAGTTTTAGAATGTAATAATAATGCCATATGCGAAAAAGGTGAAACGCAAGAGAATTGCCCTGAAGATTGTAGAACTGTCGTGAATTTAACTTCACCTGTTTATCCTGGTCAAGATGTAATAGTGAAGGTTTACTTCAACGATTCAAGATTCAATCAAAGTGTAGATGTAAAGGTTGATTTGTTCGTAGGTGGCAAATTCTGGGATACAACTCTTTGCCCTGTTAACGGTAAAAAGTGGGGAGAAGAATTGAATTGCAGGATGGAAATTTGTTACGGTAACGTTGGGGGTAAATCTTTTAGAATAGTTAGGTCTGAAGGTTACGGAAGGATAGAAGCTGTTTGTAAGATTCCATCCTTGAAGGCTGGAAAGTATAATTTAGTAGCTATACCTACACTATATTCCATACCAATTCCGCTAAAACAATCAAGTGTAGAGTTTTCGGTAAAATCTTACATTCATGATTGGTGCGAAAATTATTTTCATGTTTTAAAAAAGATAATAGGTTTGCTTTTCTTCCCCACTTTATCGATTTACAATTAAAATTTCTTTGAATTACTTTTACATGATACTTCCAGTCTTCTGATCTTACCATTACAAAATTTCTCCCTTAAATTCTAATCGCTTTTTCTTTAATATAGCGTCTGAATTTTTTTAGAAGCAACAAGTATGTTAAAGGTTAAAATGATTTTTTGTGTATCCTAATAGAGAACAAAAGATAAACAACCGTAAAGTAATAATTTGTGAAAGGTGGAAAAAGATTAGAAACGATCCTAGTTTATTTTATTCACCAATATTTTGGATTCTTTTCTTTTTTCCAAAATTCGGTGAAATATTTATTTTCAAATAAACAGGTATTAGAAATCAATTTTTGGAATTTTGTTAAATATTCTATCAAATCGAAATTATCTAGAGTGTATTTTGTATCTAAGAATGGGTACCTAGAGCAAATTGCCACTTTACCATCTGGCATAACATAAATATTTTGGATTCCTATTCCACAGAGATATGTCCTTCTAAATATCTCCCGCTCTATTATACAATTTGTAGTAAATATTCTGTCCCTTAATTTCTCTTTTTCAACTCGATCTATAACTCTTCTTGCTTCTTTTACACCTTTTGAAATATCGTTGAAATAACAATACTTAGCATATTTTTTATGTTGAGGAATTATCCAATCGAAAGAAAGCCAGACATTGCTGTACACTTTCATAATTTCTATAATTCTATCGATTTGCTTTTTTTCTTTACCTTTGTATATCGGATATTTTAGTAAAACAATTTTTTTCATTTTTTCAGCGTAATCTAAATCCTCTTTTCTCACAACATCCACATTCATTTGAATGTATGTTATTTTATCTATTATCAATCCTAAGAGTTTTTTCGCTCTACTATCCCATAACCTGTTTATCAGAGGATCTACAGCTATGATATATTCTAGATTTTTAAGCAATTTTAGTAACTCTTCTATTTTATAATAATAAAATACATCACCTCCTGTCAGGTTTATTCTGTATGATATTCCAAACTTTTTATAATATTTTTCCAAATTCTCAAACAGGTTAATTATTTTATCAAAACTTAAGTCAGTTTTATAATTATTTATGTAGCAAAAAGAACATTTCAGAGGACATTTATAAGTGAGATTCAATTGTACCATAACTTCTTTATTTATCCAAATTTCCTCCGGTGCGTATTCTTATAGAAAAACTTGATTTTTGGCTCAAACTTTATTTTTCTTGAAGTCTCTAATTCTTTAAATATCTTATGAAACTTTGATTTCATGATATCTCAAAACTTCTTCACATTTTTCAACGTTTTCTTCCATTTTCTTTATAGTTTCGATATATGGAGGATACGTGATAATCCCCCACATCCCGAACCTATTTTTCATCAAATCGTTAATTTTATTCTCATGGACTGAGAAATCACCGCATAGCGGATCAAACACATAAAACTTATCTTCATCATAACCAAATATCAAGTTATAATGAAGTATATTTTCAAAATCTTTGGCGAACAAAATCATCGAACCATTCTTTAACAACTCCTTTATTTCTTCAGCTTCCCATTCCTTTTTCTCCATATATCCAACTTTCTTTGCACTGTCGATGAAAAACTCTGCGACATTTAGTATTTTTTCTTCATCAAATCCAATTTTTTTGGCAAAATATTTCATCATCTCTTTTTTCTCCGTATATGTCTTCGAATCAAAAAACATCTTGGTCTCTAAATTTAGCACATCTTTTGCTACCATTACTATAAGGGGGGCTAAATTACCAGGATATCCTTCGTACTGAACTTTACTAAGGAGCTTTTTTTCTAATTTTTTACTCAACTTTAACTTTGGATAGTAAACCTTTGCAGCATTTAATAAGCAAACAACACCACAGCTGTCATAATTCTGAAAATATCTTGGTATAGGATACTTTAACTTTTTGGGATTACAAGCCTTTTTTTCTAAATGATTTAAAAGATCTTTCACCTTTCTTTTGTCGAACATTTTCATCAACTTGTAATAAAATCCTACATCTAACATGCTCACTCCAGAAATATGCCAAAGCTCTTCTATTATATTGTCTAAGATCAAGATTCTGAATGGATGATTTTTGAAAAGTTTATCATCTATCTGGGGATAATTTTTTCTCTCATAACACTTATCTTTCAATTTTATTTTCAAATTTTCAAAAAGAGTTTCGCTACCTAACAAGCTCCAATATAATATTTTTCCCCTTTCATCCCCCATGTTTAGTGCTTCTTCCAGACTGCTTACTTTTTCAATTATATCTGAAAAAAAGGACGCAAAATATGGCACAAAATCAATTACGTAATTCAATTTGTCTTTTAACTTTTCTTCGACATAAGATTTTTCTTTTAACCCAGCGTTATATATGAGTAAGTTTACATACCAATGACGTTTCAATAAATCAGCTAAAATTTTCATTTCTCCAGGATACAACGTTAATTTTGGGTAGCACGAGTATTCATCCAGTATTTCCAAGTTTGAAAAGTATAATTTATAAAGCCTTATAAGTTCTTCATAAATATCATTATAAACCGCTTCTACTTTTTTCGTGTCATCCATGAATTCATCAACAATTAGTTTTTTGTAATCATTTGGAACTCTTACTTTGTCTAACTTCCTTATCGCTCTCTTCTTATCAAGTCCAATGGATTTCAGTATGTCTTCGAGGATTAGAGAAATGTTCGACACGTATAACCACTTTTCTAATTCTTTAAACACCCTACCCATACTTACAAAAATCTATGGACCACAAACTCTTTCTATGTTACTGATATGAACTATTCTCAAGATTTTTCCCATAATTAAATTATCTAAAAAGAAAAAATTTATAGTTTTTAGATATTACTCTTAAATGATTTTTGACCAGCTTTATACAACATACTTAAATACGCTTCAGACCTAGGCTAGCGTGAAAATGCTATGTCCAACGGAAAATCAATCGGTACGTTGGTCAAAGGGTAGAGCGTTTACAAAAAATTAAAACGGAGAATCGACACAGAATAACAGAAATCATCCACAAAACCTTAATAAAATCTAAGCAAAAATACAAGAAAACACACAAAATAACGAAAATTCTAGCAAAAATTCAACAGTTAAAAAATTTTATTCTATAACTCTCAATTTCTAATAATGTACCTTTGGCAACATGCTGCCGTAAGTTTAGTAATTTCTTACGTAGTAGTTGCATATCTTGGTTTAGATATCCAAACTGGTGTGTTTTGGATAGTTCTGGGTGTAATTTGCGGCACTTTAATAGACTTGGACCATTTTTTATATTCTGTTATGGTAAGGGGGAAAAGTGCAATGAAAATCATTTTAAGAGAAAAATATATGCCCAGCAAATTATTCGCCGAATTTTATGAAGGAGGGAAATTACATTATCCGTCTCGAAGTAGAACAATTTTTCACGCTATAATCTCGCTTTTGGTATATTCGTTAACTTTAAATCTTTTTCCTCAATATTCTTTAATCGTTGGGATTAATCTATTAGCACACCAAATATGTGATATAGATGTAAGATGGTTTAAATGGAAGGGATATTAAAAGAAGTTTGGAAGTTTCATAAGAGAAGTATAATAGCTTCAACTTTAGTTGTATTATCGGTTATTGGCTTAATCTTTGCTTCTTCTTTACAAGGAAGATTTATTTGGGTTTCACAACAACCATCAATTACAGGATATCAAGTAGCTGTTCCTGAATTTTCTGTTTGGACAATATTATTTTCCTTTATCGTTATAATCTTTTTCTTTGTGATTGTGTACTGGAAATGTAGATGAAAGATTTAAATCTTTTGCGATTTTGTACAATATCATGAAAGTAGGAATAGTTCATGGGGCTGGTATTAATCCAGATGGAAGTTTACAACTTCATACAAAAGCAAGAGTCGACGTAGCAATTAAAGCATACTACAATTCTACAGTAGATAGACTCATAGTTTGTGGAAAAAACGAGGCGGATGTAATTACTTCTTACATATTGAATGAAGGTGTTGATAGAGAAAAAATCGTGGTAGAGCCATTTTCTTATAGTACACTATCTAACCTTTATTATTGTAAGATGTTACTTTCTCTTCTTACTCATCTAGAGAATGTACATAAAGTATATCCAATTTCAAACTATTGGCACATTCCAAGGTTAAGTTATGATGCTAGAAAAATTTTAGGAGAAGAGTATCGAATAGAATGCTTGTCGGCAGACGATCCTAGAAATGAAGAAGAAGTTAAAAGGGATAAAAGATGGGAAAGGTTTAAGTCTATCTCAGATAAAGTGTTGCTTAATCTGGGATATGGGAAAGAGTTTGACAGAGAGCGATTTTTTGCGAGTATTATGTTAGGTATGATTACTGATTTATTTAACCCTACACCTGCTACTTCAAGAGAAGTTCTAGAAAGTAGCATCAACCTTGCTACCCCTCCTTACCAAAAAAATTTAATGAAATTAGAAAAGATGTTATATAAAGCGATGAAAGTAGTTTGAATTGCTTCGTTTACTGATTTGATACAATGCTTCTATCTTTGATTTTGCATATCCCACTAAATCTGGTGTAAAAATAGAAGCTGTAGCTAACAGCAAATTAAATGGTAAGATCTCTGGGGTTCAAAGTTCTGTACCCATGGAGTGTTTTTTAGGGAATTCCTCGACGTCTTCGTTATGTATGAGTATATAACACTCTTTTTATTTCTATGTAGGCAACCCTATTTCTTTAAGTTTTCTGATTGACTTTTCTTTATCTGTTATGTTTATTTTAACTTTTCCAATTCTTTTCCAATCTTCGGACGAGTAAAACTCTTTCATTTTAACTCTCCTTTATTTTTTTTCTTAACATATCAAGAGGAATAACATCTTCATGTAAATGAACAATAAATTCTTCAAAATTTTTTGATGTCAGTTTTTTTAAACTTTCATAACCTACTATCTTGCTCACTTTTGCTAAAAGCTCTCTGTCAATTTCTTTTTCTATAATGTTTTCTACTTCATTTTCACTTAAATACAGTTTAATGAATTTAGACCATTCATCATAATAATATCTAGTGAGCTTAGGAATGTTCACTCTTCTTAACTCATTCAAATTATCTTTTATTAATTTTCTTATGACATAACCCGCACCTTTTTTTGAAGGTAATATGTTTTGTCCAATTAAAAGAGTAACCGTCCTTAATGTATTCATAGAACTATACTCCTCAAATAAAGAATTTTCTATAGGCCCTATTACATCCCAAACTGTATCAGACTTCGATAGCACCCATCCGATTCTTTCTAATCCTAATCCTACATCAACCCCTTTTATTGGACTTACAATATAAACTAATGTACCAATTTCGACACCACCTATGTTTGTTTCTAAACATGGACCCCATGCATTACCTCCTCTCCAAACATCCTCTACGAGAGTCATTTCGTGAACAGGTAATCCAACAACATCTGAGTAGTATTGAAGTATATGATCTAGGACATCTACGTAGTCTTTCCGACCTACATCAAATTGTTGAATACTCAACATATTAAATGCTGTTAGATGTCTCCCTGTATTTAATTTATCAATATCTGTAAGCCTTACACTGGGCTGATTAAAAACATACCTTTCCTTATCAGGTAACCTCTTTCCCTCTAGAATGTCATCCCATTTTTGAAGCCCACATATTATGAAAAACGTATCCTTACCTCTATATATATCATTAGGTTCTGTTTCTTTGTATCCAAGTTCTTTAAAGAAATTCATGTAATCTTTAAACAATGTATAAAGTGGCACAATTCTTCGTTTCTTTCTGATTATTGATGAAAAAATGTATTTTTTCGCAGGTAGACAATCTAATTCTTGGCAATTTTCTTTAGAAACATATGATTTAGTCCAGTAGAGGCGATTACACTTTTCACATCTAAATTTTTCCCATTCATTTTTATAAAGATATTCTTCTAACTCTTTAGATTCTTTAGATATAGACACCATAATTGTAGGTTTACAAATAAAATATTTAAGACTTGGTTCAAACATTCTCCATAAAATTTTGTGTTAATAATATAGCAACTTGATTACTAGATACGAACTCTAATAATTTTTGATTCATACCAATCTACTCACTACTAGCAAATCCCCATCCTTCTATCAGTCATCAACTTTATCGAGTATTGAATTGTGTCAGATTTATTACTGCTACTCCTTTGCAACTTCTCTTGCTCGCTCTTAACAAAGCTCTCACTAGCATTCATAGCTTCTAAACAACTTGTGGTAGCAGTATAAAAAGTCTCCCTTCCTCTTTCATTGCCGTGATTTATTTCTCTTTTTATCAATAGCCTAAAGATGAAAGTTGTGAAAGTTTGTTAACCAAAATTGTAAAGGTCTAGCCAAACTTCTTTTGCTTGTGTAGTTTTTCTACATCGTAATATAATCCTTGCTTCCAATATGTTCATTTATCATCAACTTTTTTACATTCAATTTCCCTTATCAGACTTTCGCAAAGATCGTAAAAACCACGGTAAATTTTACACCCAAATTATTTCCCTTATAAATTTCAACTTAGTTCTTGTGAGGATGTTGTACCATTTTCATTTGTCCTTATAACCACAAAACAAAACTAAATTTCCAGTTTGCTTCAAAAATCTTTTGAATTCTTTAGCAAGAAATAGTTTTTCTTCAGACTTAAGCCTTGCATGTATACTGTGTTGTCTAGACATAAGTTTTATTCGTTCGAATGCATCCCGCGAATAAGCCATGCTTACATTCTTCCAATTCCATGCTTCCCAACTTCCTTCAGGAGGAAGCATGGCTCATTCCACTTTATTCCTTAATTTTTCTTCTTAATTTTCCGCTTAAATTTCAAGAAAGAGAAGAAAGCGAAAAGCATATAAAGATTAGCAAGGAACGCCGAGGGTGGGATTCGAACCCACATGGGCTTACGCCCGCCGGTTTTCTTGATAATTCGAGACCGGTGCCCTACCAGTTAGGCGACCTCGGCCTAATTAAAAGCTAATTTTTCAGATTTATAATTAAATCTATTCCAGCCAAGATCAATGCCAAGTGAATGTTTTGTAAACTGAACAAAACCGAAAAGAAAATTATCGAAGGTTTTGAGACCAACTTCAAAAATTTCGTGGACTTTAATTGTGAGAAGAGGAATTCGAGAACGATTATCGTGAAGAAGACCCAACTCAAAAAAATTCCTTTTCCATGGAATAATAAAAAGGAATTGATCAAAAATATCAAAATTTTAAATAACAAGCTCGTCAAATCAAAACCTATGATTAAAAGAGTTAATTTGAGTTGAAAATTCGACCCAAGCACATCGAGCCAGCTAACTGATATCAAAGCTAAGCCTATTAAGTTCTTCAACCAATTCATCAATAAAATTTAGATTTTCTATAGGTTTAGTTGAATATAGGAGATGACTTTCACACTTACAATCCGAAGAACCAAATTTTTTTATTATCGGATAAGCTTTCAAGATTTTACTCAACGTTCTGTTGAGTTCACATTCTATTTTCAGTTTAGTTATCACTTTCACCACGTACATTATTTTCACATCTTCACCTTGAAGCAAGTAATCTACATGCCAAAATTTTTTCTTCCTTTTTTTGAAATGTCTTTCTATCCTTGCTTCCAAATTTTTTAAAGCTGATCCTGTGTATACGTAAAAACCTTTTGGAAAAACGAATTTTCCCAACTTACCGATTTTTATCATTTTATCCTTCTCAAGTTTTATGAACAAAGAGTAAGCTCCTGTGGACATTCAAAAACCTTTAATTTTTTTCGACCAATTTCGCTTCTTTTACTTCAACGTAACCACTTTTAATCTTTTCATCCCAGATTTTCTTGAAACTTAAGATATCAATTCTTTTTTTGAATAAAGGACAATCCAAAACAAAAGTTTCGTATTCGCCTCCCTCACCACTAACAGAAATCCCGAATCTCCTCTTAAGCCTCAATAGTTCTTCAAAAAGTTCTTCGTCGATTATCCTTCCGAGCCAAGTTTCATCAAAACCTTCAGCAAAAACTCCTGTCACCATTATTTCAAAACCAGATTTCACCTCTTCCTTCAAAACTTCTTCTTGATCTTTCTCCCAAAGAGGAGCTATGTGCTTAAGTCCAAGCTCTTCGCAAACTTTATCTATCCTGTACTTTTGATAATTGCTAGCGACTGCACCAGAAACCACAGCATCTATCTCGCCTTTTATTTTTTCTAAAACCCTTTTTAAATCTTCGAGCTCTTTCTCTTTTTCACTTTTTGTTTTTCTCATTATTTGCTTGATGCCAAGAGCTTTGGCTTGTAATTTTGTTAAAGCTATGCAAGGGAAATGAAACATCCAAGAATCTTCTCTTTCGGGAATTATTGTAACCAAATACTTTACATCATACCCTTGTTTTTTAGCGATGTAAGTGGCATAAGTAGAATCTTTCCCACCGCTGAACAAAACTGCAACTCGCATGGTAACTGCTTAATATTTATAAGCTGATTAAATTTAACTATGAAAATTTTCCAGAAGACGATCTCGATAAAAACCAAGAAGACAAACGAGTTCATCAAAATAACGGATGAAGTTGAAGAAATAGTTGAAGAATCCGGGATAAAAAACGGTATGGTTTTTGTTAACGCTTTACACAACACTGCTGCTTTAATCATCCAAGAATATGATGAGACCATCCATAGAGATTTGATAAAATTTTTCGAGAAAATTTTGCCTTTGGAAGAGAAGTATTTCCACGATTATGAGGGAAACATCAACGCAACAGCCCACATCAAATCAAACTTGTTGAAAACTTTTTTGACAATACCTATAAAAGAAGGAAAACTGTTTCTGGGGACTTGGCAAGATATTTTTTTCGTTGAACTCTTCGAATCGAGGGAAAGAAAAGTTTTCGTTACGGTTATCGGAGATTGACATGGTTAATCTAAAGGATGTAGAACCTAGGGAATATCAAAAGAACATAGCTGAAACTGCGGGGAAGAGAAACACTTTAGTTGTTTTACCAACTGGTATGGGAAAAACTTTAATAGCTTTGTTGGTAGCTATAAAAAGATTGAACGAATTTCCTGAAAGTAAAGTTATGGTTATGGCACCAACAAGACCTTTAAGTGCCCAGCACAAGAAAATTTTCGAAAAGTTCACCGATCTTTCGGAAGAAGAAATAGCTCTCGTAACGGGAAAAATAAAACCAGATAAAAGGGTTGAAATTTATGGAAAGAGTAAGGTTATAATAGCTACACCTCAAACAATTCAGAATGATGTCGAAAATGGGAGGTTAAAGCTTGATGATTTTTCTTTGATGGTGTTGGATGAATGTCATAGATGTGTGAAAGAATACGCTTACACTTTCGTTGCAAAAAAATACAAAGAGCAAGCAAAGTATCCTTTGATCCTTGGATTGACTGCTTCACCAGGTGGGAGCTTTGAAAGGATAGAAGAAATAAAGGAGAATTTGTTCATAGATTGTGTGGAAATAAGAACAGAAACTGATGAAGATGTGAAGCCTTACGTTAAGCCGATAGCTAAAGAATGGATTTACGTTGAATTACCGGAGGAAATGAAAATGGTTAAAGGTTTTCTCGAACGGATGCTGAAAGATTCTTTGAATTGGTTGAAAGAACACGGCTTCATATCATCTTCAAAACCGCAGAAAAAAATTTTGTTGATGTTGCAAAAAAAGATAGCATCGAAATACATGAGCTCGAAGAATTCTTTGTTGGCTTTAGCTATGATCAAACTTGCCG
Source organism: Candidatus Aenigmatarchaeota archaeon (assembly GCA_039000425.1). Classification (GTDB taxonomy): domain Archaea; phylum Aenigmatarchaeota; class Aenigmatarchaeia; order CG10238-14; family SCSR01; genus JAVZGQ01. The sequence goes on along the minus strand of JAWBPV010000008.1, from coordinate 14,842 downwards.
AAGCCATAAAAATTGAGCACGCGATAGAGCTACTAGAAACCCAAGAGTTTTACTCTTTTCTAGATTTCTTAGAGAAATTGAAAAAGAGTAAGAAGAGGGTTGATAAAAAGATTTCAAAAGATCCTAGGATGGAAGAAGTCATGAAAATAGTTAAAAGCTTGGGTGAAATCGAACACCCAAAGCTCATCAAGCTCAAATATCTTATAAAAGATTTTTTGAGAGAAAATCCAAAAGTGAAAATAATAGTTTTTGCAAACTACAGGTCAACCGTTGAAAAAATAAATGAAGTTTTGAAGAAGGAAGGGATAAAGTGTGATGTACTGGTTGGCCAATCCACGAAAAGGGGAAAAGGCATGAGTCAACAAGAGCAAATCGAAGTTTTGAAAGAATTCAAAGAAGGGAAATTCAACGTGTTAATCGCAACTAGCATCGGAGAAGAAGGTTTGGACATAGTTGCTACAGACTACGCGATATTTTACGAAGCTGTACCAAGCGAGATAAGAGCTATTCAAAGGAGGGGAAGGGTTGGTAGACAAACTGCTGGTAAAGTTATTTTCTTACTCGCTAAAGATACTAGGGATGAATCTTACTACTGGGCAGCTTTCCAAAAAGAGAGGAAGATGAAAGGTATATTGTACGATATGAGGGAAAAGAGCAAGAAGAAAACTTTGAAAGATTGGTTGGGTTGATTTTTTAATGATTCAATAAATAAAGTGGTGAAATGATCGAAAAACAATCTTTGTTGAAATCAGAGAAAGTTTTGATTTTGTGTGATCACAGGGAAGAGGAAATCATCGAGATTTTGAAAAAAATGGATGTTTCGGTCAGAGAGATGGATTTGAAATGTGGTGATTTTGTTTGTAGTAGAAGAGTTGCGATAGAGAGGAAAACTTACGACGATTTCATTTCTTCGATAATCGATGGTAGGATTTTTGAGCAGGCTAGAGAATTGAGGGAAAATTTTGAAAAACCGATCATTTTGATCGAAGGTTATTCAACAAGAGAAATAAATGAAAATTCTTTGAAAGCAACGATAGCAGGATTGTTGGTTGATTTCGGTATAAGCTTGATAAGTACAAGGAATCCTTTAGATACGGCCAAAACAATATACTGGATAGCGAAGAAGGAGCAAGAAGAGAAGAACTTCACCCCAGCTTTCAAGGTCGGGAAGAAACCAGAAGATGAGAGGAAGATTAAAGAGTTCATAGTATCGAGCATTCCCGGGATTTCCATTACATTATCGAAAAGATTGTTGGAGAAATTCGGTTCTGTTGAAAAAGTTTTTTCTGCTAGTGAGAGAGAATTAAAATCAGTCAAGGGAATTGGGGAAAAGCTTGCGAAGAAGATGAAGAAGATATTGAGTGAAAAATATTGAGGTGAAAATCTGAGGAAGAATTTGATAGTCGGAATCGACCTTGGCTCAACTATTGGAATAGCGATCTTAGATGCAAAGGGTAAAGTTTTAGATTTGTGTAGTATGAAAGAAGTCACTAGGGCGGAAATAATCAAACATATTCTGAAATTCGGGGATGCTTTGATAATCGCAAGCGATGTTAACCCTTTGCCTAAGGGTATAGAAAAGCTTGCTAGTTCTTTAGGCTGTAAAGTTTTTTACCCCCAAGTTTCTTTGAGCTACAAAGAAAAAGCTAAGCTCCTCGATGATTACAAATGGCTTACAAAAGATTCTCATCAAAAAGATGCTTTGGCCGCAGCTTTAAGGGCTTTCAGGAATTATCACAACATTTTTTTGAAAGTTGAAGAAGTCGTTAAAAAGCTTGGTAGGGAAGATTTGTTTGAAGATGTTTTGAAAAGAGTTTTCAAGAAAAAGAGCGAGAGCATAGCTGATGCTGCAAAAGAAGTTTTGAGGAAAGGAAGATGAAAAAAGACGAGTTACTTCAAATCCTTTTGTTCTTTGTAAAGCTCAATTTGTTAGCTATACCACTCTACATCTTACTCTACATCAACTTCTCTTACGAACCTCTTCAACATCTTGTAACTTTCTTATCTTACAAGATTTTGAGAGCTGTTGGTTTTGAATTGGCTATGGATAAAACACGGTTGATTTTCGCTAAAGGTTTTGAATTGAATTTTGTGGATATAGATATGGATTGCACTGGTTGGAAATCTTTGTACGCTCTAATAGCTTTGACCCTAGCAACCCCTAGCATGAGTTGGAAAAAGAAATCGATTTTTCTTTCCATATCTTTACCTTCAATCTTCTTCTTCAACATATTCAGGATAGTTTTGTGTGTTTACCTTTCATTTTTAAAACCAGGTTTGTTTTATTTAATACATGACTTCTTGTGGAAATTTGGTCTTATTACAGCTGTTTTGGCCTCTTGGGCTTTTTGGTTGAAGTATGAAAAAAGAATTTAACTTGGAAAAATGAAATTATTACTTAGGTGGAAATGGCTTCTGAGGAAGGGATAAAAGGGATGGAAGTTGAAGATAAGTTCAAGTTCGCATTGCTTCAAGTCGATAAAAGGCTCGTAAACCTTGAAGTCGCGATAGGTGAGATCAATGAAAAGATAAAATCACTCACTACTGTCGATGTTGAGACTATAAACCAAATAAAAGAAAGGTTGGATGAGCTTGAAGATCTTATAATGGTTGAAAATTTGGGGGGTCTCGAGCTTAAGAGGTTCCTCGAGAACATCGACTCAAGAACAACGGAGCTCTCACAAAAAACAGCATCCCTTTCAGAAAGTGTGAAGAATTTCGAAGAAAAAATCTCTGAGTTAAAAGGAGGGTATGATACATCTGCTTTGAAAGATAATATCAATAAACTTGAAAAGAATATTGAAAAGATAGAGAATGAGTTGAAGGATATAAATAAAAGAATGTCCGAACTTACACCAGCACAAGAAGTATCTAGGTTGGAAAATAATTTGGGTTCGATCACTTCAAAAATTGATGAAATCGTGGGTAAAATAGAATCTCTGGAACCTTCAATTTTGAAGAAAGTTGAAGAAAAAATCTTTGATTTGAAAGATATCGTGACAGGACTTGAAGGTCGTATTAAGTCTGTAGAAGAAATGAGGAAGAGTTTAATATCGCTTGAAGAAAAAATTTCTGAATTGAAAGAAAGGATTAGAGTTACAGAAAGCTCGATGCTAAAGAAAGTAGATGAAAAAATTTCTGTTTTGCCTTTGATCTCGGAGCAAATCTTGAGTTTTGGAGAAGAAATTTCTAAGCTGAAAGAAGAAGCTTCTAACTTGCACAGAAAATCCGAGCAGCTCATAACCTTGGAAAATGAGATTAAAAGGTTGGAAGAAAGGATAAGGCCGCTTGAAACTCAAATCATCCAAAGAGTTGTTTCGGAAATTTCAGAGCTAAGATCTGAAACTAGCAAAGAGATAAAAGAAATAAAAGATAAGATAAGTGGGATGATAGCTACAAAATCTGAAATAGACATAAAATTCCTATCTTCTAGGTTCAATGCATTGAAAGAGAATGTGGATTACCTTTTGAACAGAAAGGCAGAATTCGACATGAAAATTGACAACTTGCAAAAAGCTTTGGCCAAGATAGCAGAAAAAGTGGAAGAGATGGCTAGCAAGCCTCCAATACCAGCTTCATTTGAAGAAAGGCTTGCCAGCATGGAGAAAAAAATAGAAGCTATGCCTGACGAGATCTTCGGCAATATAAAGAATGTTATATCTCAATTACCAGGAAGTGTGAGGGAAGGAAGTTTAGCCAAGTCCGATGTGGATACCGACATAAAAAAGCTTTTGGAGAAAATTGCAATTCTTGAAGATAAGATCATCTCCTTGAAAGAATACGTGAAAGGTAGCGAAAGTGGTAGACCTTTAATAGTAGAGTAAATTTTTAAATTTTAGGAAAGAATTTGATTTAATGCCAACTATAATAATAGCTGAAAAGCCTGATGCTGCGAGGAGGATAGCAGAAGCTCTAGCGGAGAAAAACTTTAAGGCTTACACTGATGAGAACAAAGTAACCTATTACGAGTTTGAAAGGAATGGGAAAAAACATATCGTTGTATGTGCTGTCGGACACTTGTTCAATCTAGCTCCTTTGGAAAAAAGCTGGAAATATCCAATTTTCAACTATACTTGGAAGCCTAGTTTTGAAGTAAACAAACAATCTGCATTTTCAAAGAAGTATTTTGATGTTGTGAAGAAGATGGTTGAAAAAGGTTCTGATTTTATAATTGCAACAGATTACGATACTGAAGGTGAATTGATTGGTGCGAATATTTTGAGATTTCTTGCAAATAGGAATGATGCAAAGAGGATGAAGTTCTCAGCCCTCACGAAAGATGAATTGATAGAATCTTATGAAAAAGTTTTGCCTCATCTAGATTTTGGTCAACTTGAAGCTGGTTTGACTAGGCATGAGCTAGACTGGCTCTGGGGAATAAATATAACAAGAGCTTTAACCCTTGCGTTGAAAAATTCTGCTGAAAAAGGTTTTGCAATTTTGTCTTCTGGTAGGGTACAATCGCCAACTTTAGCGATTTTGCTCGATAGGGAGCTTGAAATCAGGAAGTTCAAGCCAAAGCCTTTCTGGGAGCTTGAGTTGCACGTTAAAATAAACGGAACAGAAGCTGTTGCTAGCTACGAGAAAGGTAGGATCTGGAAGAAGGAAGAAGCTGACAAAATATTGCAAGAATGTAAGGGAAAAGATGCGAAAGTTAAAGACATAAAAAAGAAAAAGTACAAGCAAGCTCCTCCTGTTCCTTTCAACACAACAGACTTGCAAGCTGAAGCTTACCAGCAGTTTAAATTTTCCCCTCAGCAAACGATGAACATAGCTGAAAGCTTGTATCAACAAGGGTTTATAAGTTACCCGAGATCTGCTTCGCAGAAATTACCAGCAAGTGTGAATTATGAGAAAATTTTGAAAGCTTTAGCTTCTTTGCCTCAATACAAAAAGTTTGCTGAAGAGCTTTTGAAGAAAGAGAAGCTCGTGCCTGTTGAAGGTAAGAAGGAAGATCCTGCTCACCCTTGTTTTCCAGCAGATGCAAGCTTTTCTTTAAATCCACATTCATACATGAGTTTCAAAGATCTAACTAAATTTGTAAAGTCATGGGAATGGGATGAAATAAAGGGTAGTTATTTTGGAAAACTCTCTAAACCAATAAAAGTTTTAGCTTTTGATTCTAAAAACAATAAAATCTTGAGTAGCTTTGTTTCTGGTTGTTGGAAAACACCCTTTAATAAAACTCTTATCAAAATAACTACAAAATCTGGTAATTCGATAGAATTAACGGGCAACCATCCTATTATGACGCTTGATGCTACAAAAGGAATATGTTTTAAAGAAGCTCGAGAACTCAGAGCTGGTGATATACTCTTATCGAAAGTTAAAGAAGATCCTGTTGAAAATGAAAAAGTCATTATTACAGAAGAAGGATTAATTGTGAGTATACCATCCGACTTAACTTTTGAGGAAATACGAGAAATAAAAATTGGGAGAAAAGTAGATTATGTATACGACTTAGAAGTAGAAAAATACCATACTTTCTTTGTAAATAATTTTCTTGTTCATAATTGTGTTTATGCTACTCACGAAGTTCCTGATTTATCTAAGCTTACACCACAAGAAAGAAAAATTTATGATTTGATAGCAAGGCGCACTTTAGCTGCATTTGGAGATGAAGCTTTGAGAGAAACTAACACTGTAAGCTTAGATGTTGCTGGTCACACTTTCTTGCTTGTTGGTAAAAGAACTTTAGAGCCTGGTTGGACTAAGATTTATGAGCCTTACTTGAAAAGGGAAGAAATAATCTTGCCTGAGCTTAAGATTGGTCAAACGATAAAAGTCATAAAGCTGGAAGAGCTAGCAAAAGAAACTCAACCTCCTGCTCGCTATTCTCAAGGAAGCATAATAAAAGAAATGGAAGCCAGAAATCTTGGCACTAGGTGTATAACCGGAGATACAACTGTACTAATAGTCAATAACAACAAACTCCAAGAAGTTAAGATTGAAGAACTATTTAGCGAAAAAAGTTCTTTTACTCATGAAAATGAGAGAATTTTATCTGATCCCAATTGCGTAGGCTTTTGTGTTAACGGTAAAAATATAGAAACTTTCAAATTTAATCTAATAAGCAGAAGAGAACTTGAAAAAAATGAAAAAGTGTATGAAGTTACTTTTAAAGATGGAAGCAAGATAAAATTAACAGAAGACCATCCTGTCCTTATTTATGATTATGATAAAAGTAATTTTGTTTACCTACCAGTTAAACAACTATCCAAAAATATGAAAGTTGTTTCTTCATTCTCTTATTATGATAAATTTGGCGAATCAATAAGTTGGGAAAGTTTTGTTAAGAAATTAGACCCCAAATCTAAACTCTATGGTCAAATAGATTTAAAAGCATGGAGAAAGAGTAGAAGCATAACCCAAAAAGAGCTTGGAAAAATACTGGGCGTGGGACAAGCCACCATCGCTGGTTGGGAGAAGAAAAAATTATTACCACTTTGGGTATGGTCTAAATTGGATTTACCAGTACCAGAAATAATTTATGGTGCAAATAAAAAAATTGTCCTTAAAAACCCATTTCCCATAACTATTTCCTCCCCTCTTATCAGAATCCTTGCACATTTAATTGGAGACGGTTCATTAGACAGAGAAAAATTAAAAAGGGAGAATTGTTTTGATTTTAGGTATACAAACAAAAACTTGAATTTGGTCAGATTGTTCATTGCAGATGTGGAAAAAATTTTTAAAATAAGCAAAAAGTTAAAAGAGATGAGTGATAAAAGAGATAAGGATAAGTTTTACGTAAAATTACCTGCGACAGTAGGAAGAATTTTAGGGATTTTATTTAGAGGATTAATTTCAAAAGACATAAAAATCCATGAAAAATTTTATCCGGATTTCATTGGCTCTATATTTGATGATGAAGGTCATGTATATAAAAATGAGGTAAAAATCTTCATATCGAACACAAACCCCTACATAATAAAAAATCTCAAAGAATATTTGAAAAAGTTGGGATTTACGCCATGGGTGGTTGAAGAAAACCCGAAATACAGAAAGAAAAATTGGTCCAAAAGTTATAAAATATTTTTATATGGAAGAGATGTGGCAAAATTTTTAGAAATGATCCCATTTTTCCATGAGATAAAAAAGAGGAGGATGATCACAAATTTAACTAAAAAATACAGATACCTTAATCAACCATATCTTTTACTAGAAAAGAAAGTGCTTTCATCTTTACCAAAAAATGGTGCTACTATGAAAGAAATAGCTTCAATTACTGGTTTATCATTAAATACTGTAACAACATGTATTAAAAATTTAAGAAAGCATGGATACATTGGAGTTAAAGTTATAGGTATTTCTCAGCAGCCTAGGAAGAAAATATTATACTTCCCTCTCAAAGAATGCTCTAAAACATTTTACTCTTTCCTTGAAGAGGATGTCCTTTCTCCAACACTTTTAACTAAAACTATTGAGAATATTAGAGAATTTGATTATAAAGGTTATGTTTATGATGTAGTCAACTCTCCCACTTCCAATTTTATTCTTGGGAATAACATTGTTGTGCATAACTCAACAAGATCCGAAATTTTGCAAACTCTTTACGACAGAGGCTACATAAGCGGAAAAAGCATTCAAGTAACTAAGCTTGGTGAAGCTGTTGTTAAAGCTTTGAAAGAATTTTGTCCGAAAATTTTGTCGGAAGAGCTTACTAGAAAATTTGAAGAAGAGATGGAGCTTGTTTATCAAGGCAAGAAGAAAAGGGAAGATGTTGTTGAAGAAGCTAAAAAAACTTTAAAAGAAATTTTGGAAGAATTTAAAGCAAATGAAAAGAAGATTGGGAAAAAACTTTTAGAAGCTTTGATGATAAAAAGAGAAGAGGAGAGAAAGCTTGGGAATTGTCCAAATTGCAAAACAGGTGAGCTAAGGATTTTGAAGTCTAAGCTGAGCGGAAAGTTTTTCATCGGTTGTAGCAATTATCCTAAGTGTAAGACCGGCTATCCTTTACCTTCTGGAGCTAGCATCCAAGCAGTTGGTAAAATTTGTGAAAAGTGTGGTACTCCTATAATCCAAGTTTTTAGAAAAGGTAAAAGGCCTTTCGTCATGTGTTTGGATCCGAAGTGTAAAAGCAAGGAGAATTGGAACAATAAAAAGATTGGGAACAAATTAAAATAAGATGGAAAAAATCAAGTGGAAGTATAAGTATAAAAACTTGTTGTTCTTGGGAATAAGCACTTTCATAGCTGTTTTCAGCTTGAGCAATTCTTTTGTTAGAGAAACGCTAGTTTCTTACTTAAGTAGCTTGAGTTACATCGGGTCTTTTTTAGCCGGAATTTTATTCCCTTACACTTTAACAGCTCCGATATCTGGAAGTATATTCATCATAATTTCCAAAATAGTTAACCCTTTAATTTCTTCAGTTATCGGAGCTTTCGGGGCTGTTTTGGGGGATTATTTGATCTTCAAGTTTGTGAAGCACCATCTGGCAGATGAAATCAAAGAGATTTTAAAGGGAAGGGGGGAAAAATTAGAAGTTCCGGAAAGATACAGAAAAATAATTCCTATCCTAGCTGGATTCATCATAGCTTCTCCCTTGCCTGATGAAATCGGTGTAGCTTTGCTTGGTATGAGTGAATTTGAAAAAAAGAAATTCTTATGCTTTTCATACTCGTTACACTTCGCTGGAATTTTGCTTTTGGTTTATCTGGGAAGGATGATGTGAAGTCGATCAAGAATTCGACAAAAGTCGATTCAGCTTTGAGCTATTGTCGAAGTTTATAGTATTTTTTTCGACTCTCGATTCTTGAAATTGCTATACCTTCGCGCTCCATTTCCTTCAAATATTCGTTACACCTTGTTCTCGACAGTTTTATGAGTTTGCTGAGTTGGGAAGGTGTTAGCTCACCGTATTTCTGCAAGATCATCTTTATCGCTTCTTTTGTTTTCGAACTTACAGGCTTTGTCCTGAGTTGAAACCCTCCAGCTGAAATTATCCTCTCAACTTCCCTTAGCCTGCTCTCGATTTCCTGGATTTTTTCCCCTAAATTTTTCAATTTTTCAAGCTCTATTGCCATTCGAGCCCTTTGAGCGTCCATCTGCCTTAAGAGCTCTTCCATTTGCTCTTCGCTGCTGTTTTTCTTCTTAAGAATTAACAAGTCCACAATATAATTTATTATTTCGACAATATAAAAGATTTTGACTTATTTTGAAGTTTTGAAGGAAAAACTGTCGATCAGCTGAAATTAAAGCTGTTGTACGCAGCATATGGGATTCGACAAACATTTTCTATGTTGTACACTGGTGTACAAGAGATGAAAGCTGAAGATCCTGCGAGTAGAGTTGTGGATACGCTTAAAAACCATCCAGAAGGCCTTACTATAAGCTCCATAGCGAAGCTTTCTGGCTTACACAGGCATACTTCCGCAAAATACGTTAAGGAACTCGTTAAAGAAGGTACTATCCTTGAAAGGAAAATAGGTTCGGCAAAACTTTGTTACTTGAAAAAAGGATTTTCGAATGAAAAAACTCTAAGCTTTTCTGAAAAAGGTGAAAGGGGTTTGAAGTTCTTGGCAATTCTCTCAATAGCTTTCATCATGTTGTTGCAAGCTGGCATATTAGCTCAAAATTCACGATTTTTCGGCGTTTCGAATCCTAGCGACTTACGAAAAATTTCCGGAAAATTTTTAGCGATGTCTGAACTTGATGAAATTTTAAATCCAGGAATTGTCGAAAATGGTACGATTTCGACAACAACTACTTCTTCACCTTTAGAAGAAGAAATTGTCGAATCTTCTACCAGCACGTCAACCACAACTACCCTGCTTTGGAACGAGGAAAGAAACAATACTGTCGAACCCGACACTTTAGCCCCTTCTTATTCTTTCTTTGGAGCAAGTAAAGAGAAAGCAAAAGTTGGGGAAGAAGTGGAATTTTTTGCTCTTTGGCAAGATGATTCTGGCTTGGATAAATGGATCTTCAGCTGGAATTCTTCCGGCTCTTGGGAGAATGAAAGCCATGTTTTTGCTTCAAGTTATGATGAAGAAACTGAAGTTTTAACAAGGCAAGGATGGAAGTATTTCAAAGATTTAAGCTATGAAGATGAAGTTGCTACTCTTTCTAGAAACGGGATAAAATGGGAGAAGCCTTTAAGGATAGTGTCGCTTCCTTATGATGATGGGATTTACAAGATAAATGGAGAAATTGATATCTATGTTACTCCAAAGCATAAAGTTTTTGCGAGAATTGATTATCCTTTGGACTTTGTGAAAAGGGCTAGAGATTTATTGTTTGGGGTTGATTTGAGTGAGTTCAAATTCATTGAAGTGGAGAGAGCTTATGAGCTTGCTAAAGCAGGCTACGGCATAACTTTTCTTGATGAAAGCCTTAAGCCGATTTATGTCAAACAACTAAGCTTGGAAAGTTACAAAGGTAAGATTTATGATATAACTGTTCCTAGCCATATCATCTTAGTCAAGCGTTTTGGCAAGGCGGTTTGGTCTTCAAATCTTAATGTTTTGGAAGGTTGGAGCAATGTTACAAAAACTGTGAATTCTCCTGGAACAATAGCTTTCAAGTTTTATGCTTCAGATTTGGCTGGAAATTGGGCTGAAACTGAAGAGGGAAGCTTGGAAGTTTTTGAGGAAGAAAATGTTCAGCCAAAACCTGAAATTAAGATAGAGAAAATAGAAGCTCCTTTTTCTGTGAATGTTTCCGAAGAATTTGAAGTTAAAGCTTTTATAACTTCGCTGAATGGAAACTCTTCTGATGTTTTTGTTAGTTTGCAAGTCCCACAAGAATTTGCAGCCGAAGGCTTGCAGAAAGTTATAGCCGAGATTGGAGAGAATGAAAGCTCGGTGATATCTTGGCTATTAAAAGCAAATGAATGTGGAAACCACACTTTAAACATTACTGCAGAAACAAGTGAAAGTAAGGATTCCAAAAGTTTTGATGTTTTAGTTGAATGTGAAGAAAAATTTGAGCAACAAAATCTTTTGGCTATAAATGCTTTTGTTTCTGTAGAAAATGTTACAAAAGAAAAGAAAATCTGGAAAAATGTTAAAGTTTATGGAAATGTTATTTTAAATGGAAACATAACAAGTTCAAATGTTTCTGTTGTAATAAAAGACCCTAAAGGGGAAATAATATTTCAAGATAAAGCATCAACTGATGGTAACTTCTTGTTCAGTTTTGAGTTTTTACCAAAACATTCTGGAAGTTATAAAGCAGAAATTCTTGCTGAAACGGAGTTTGGTAATGCAAGCAAGATTTTAAATTTTGAAATTTTGAAACATGTAAAAATTAAACCAAAAATTAAACAAGAAAAGTTTAATTATGGATTAGGAGAAAAAATTAAATTTGAAATTTTTGCTATAGATGAAGATGGTTTACTTTATCCAAATGCAAGCTTAAAAGTTTTTCTTATTGATCCTGAAGGTAATGTTACTGAAGTCAATTTTACTGAAGATGAAATTGAAAAAGGAAAATATTATGTTGAGCTAGATACTGAAAGAGAATTTAGGCCTGGGTCGTATAGGTTAAAAGTTAAGTTAAGTTACGTGAGCCCTAATCCTGGAGAAGTTGAGATTGAAGAAGAAATTGAGTTTTCGGTTGGTTTAATTTCCATAAACACAAAAAAATCAATTTATCATCCACACGAGAGAGCAGAAATCGTAATTGTTGTCTTGAACAAGTTGGGAAATCTTATATCCAATGCTGATATTTCTCTTGTGATTACTAGTCCAGATGGAAAAGAAACACGTTTATCAACAAAAAATAAAGACATAAAAGAAATCCAAAAAGGAATCTACAGGACAACCTATAAAACAAAAGAAGAGGGAAATTATACTATGTTTGCTACTGCAAAAGCACCTGATGTGGAAAGTTCTATAACATCTCATTTCTTCGTGAGAAACTACTATGAGTTTGATATTCTTAGAGAAGTACCAGCTGTGATAGACCCATGGCATGGAGTTATGCAATCCTCTATAAAAATTATTTCATATCTGAATACAGAAAGTTTCGATTTAAAAGAAGTCTTGCCAAACAGTTTTGAAATTGTTGATTCTGGCAGAGCTATTGTTATTGAAGAAAATAATACAAAAGTTTTAATATGGAAAAATCTAACTAATGCTTCGGTAATTTCATATTCTGTTAGATTACCATTATTTACTCCCTATTTGTATCAATTGGGTCCTGCAGAAGTTAAATATACAGAAGAAGATAAAGAAAGAGTTTTTGTGGAAGCAAGACCTTGGTTACTCGCTGTCGATCCTCTAAATGTGATAGGAATGATTGCTTATGCTGATACTGTAACTGCTGGAATACCAAGATATAGAACATGGGATGGAAGTACTTGGTCAAGTGAATATTCAGCAAATAGTGTTGGTACGGCTGCGATAAACTGGATTGTTCTGAGAGCTTTCCCAAATGCTCAGGATAAACAAAGGTTTGAAGAATTTATATTGGCAACAAAAGATGCGAACAATGTTGTTTCTGTTCAGGTTTATAATGGAAGTAGTTGGAGTAACCCCATCACGCTTGTGACTCAAACAACTGCTTACAGAGGTTTTGATGTAGCTTACGAAAAACTATCAGGAAGAGCCTTGATAGTTTATGCTGATTCGACACCTGTTTTAAAATACAGAATATGGAATGGTACTGCTTGGAGTAATGAGTTAAGCGTTGGTAATACTAAAACTTCAAACGTTCCAAACTGGGTAAAGCTTGCTTCGCGACCAAATAGCAATGAAATAGCTTTGGTTTACTTAGCACCTTCAAACTTGAGTGCAATTATTTGGAATGGAAGCGCTTGGATTAATGAGCCAGAAGAAGGATTAGAAAGAACAACAGGTTTAGCTAATGATGTAAATGAGGGTGATTCAGAAGCTTTTGATGTAGCTTACGAGAGTTTAAGTGGAGATTTGCTAGTAGTATGGGGCATGGATTCTTCTCCGTACTGGAGATATGCAATTAAACCTGCAGACTCTAGTGAATGGTCGATAAAAGACGGTTCTGCACTACTAGATGAAGCAACTCTTGTTGCTTTGGCATCTGAACCAAATACAAACAGAATAGCTTTTGCTTCTATAAGTGAAGCTTCAGGTGACTTACAAACAGCAATTTGGAATGGTGAAGCTTGGATAGACCTTTATGCAAATCTTGATACAACTGCTGGCACTTGGGCTTTAAACGATAGGATGGTTGACGTAGCATGGGTTGGAACACTTGGTGAGGCTGTAGTAGTTTATTCAGACGACTCTGCAAACATAGACTGGGTTAACTGGAAGTATGGTGAAGGATGGAATATTCAGGCTGACTATACACCAAGCGGAACAACTGGCATTGATAATTCAAATCAGCTTTACACCTTTCCAGCAGAAGATAAAATATTTCTTGCATATTCTGATGCCAACAGTGATTTGGGTGTTGCAACATACGATGGAGATAGCTGGGCATCTGTAAATCCAAGTCCAATAATTGAAGATTCTTTAAGTTCAATTGTTTATGAACCTTTCATGTTTGCCTTCAAAGAATTCATGGCAAACATTCTCTTTATTTATGATATAATACCAATTTACAACAACCAAGAAGCACAAAACATAGAATCTGGAGATATACTGGACATAAACATAAGCATAACTAACCATAACTCCTCGAGCGTTATAGGAAATGTAACTTTAAAATTGTGGGATCCAAATGGTGTTGAAAAATATAGCAATACTGTATATAATATAAATTGGGCCCAAGGTGAAACAAAGCTTGTTAACTTTTCCAACATCAACACAAGCAGCTGGGTCCCTGGCTTTTACAAGGTAGAGGCAACTGTTTATTGGGAAGGGGGAAGTAACACAAGAACAGAAGAACAGGCCTTTGAAATTGCAGAAATAAAAATAATACCGAATTATCCTTTGGGTCAATGCCTAAACACAAACTATTCAATGTTCGTTAAAATAGAAAACACGTGGAATGTTCCAATAACTGTGAACATAACACCCTATGAAGACAGTGTTTGGAATTTCGATCCTGACAATGCTATATTAATAGTACCAGCAGATGGTTGGAATTCAACTGTATTTAATCTAACAACACCTTCGACTACAAACAATTATACTTTGAGTGTAAATGTTACGTACATAGATGGAAACAATGTCCAAAGAAACAAATCTTCCTATTTGAGATTCTTGCTTCCAAGTCCAATTATAAGGATAACAAGAGAAGCTCCTGACGGAGCTGGTAATTTGACATTAGTTTATCCAAGATTTATAGTTCACAATTATGGGTGTGGTCTTGCAAAAAATATTCAATTCAATGAAACAGTTCCTGCAGGATTTTCTGTTGATTCAGCCTATACAATAGCACAAGGTGCTTCTCAAGTCACACTCCTTCCTGACTATAGAACAAGAATAGTTTGGAATATTGATAGGCTTGCAGTTGATGAGTTTAAAATACTTCACTATAAACTACAAACACCAACTTCCTACTCATCTTCTGCTCTCGGTACATGGGATGTCTATTATAGGGATGAGGGCTACAATTATTTTTCTGATTCAGAGGATAGCAAATCATTAATAGTAAGTGATACTTCTGATGAAGCACATATAGAATTTAGTTTAGATGTAGGAACTCTTCCGAGAACAGTTCTCCCAAATCAAGTCTATCTTTATAATATAACGGCAAAAAATGTGGGAAGAGGAGCAGCATTAGCAAGTGAATGGAATTTTACCGTTAGAATAACAACAAGACCAAACTACAACAAAACTTGGGATGTTGATTATACTTGTAATTTAGTTGATATGGGAAATGCAATAAAATGGAATGAAACTACAAAAGAATTAACTTTCAACCTTTCTCAAGATTTAGCTCCAAGCTCTGAAACTTATTTCTACTTTAG
>JAWBPV010000007.1:0-57235 GCA_039000425.1 Candidatus Aenigmatarchaeota archaeon | reverse complement strand
TGGTGGTGAACCAATGATGGTTCCAGAAATTACAATAAAAATGATGGAAATAGTGAAAGAGTATGGTGTAACAGGTAGGATTGTGAATAACGGAACACTTTGGAGAGAAAAAGATATTAAAAAAGTCGTGGAAATAGGGTGGGATAATGTTATTTTTAGCGTTGATGGTGCAACACCAGAAGTGAATGATAAATCAAGAGGTGTTAAGGGAACTTTTGAAAAAATAATTAAAAACATAAAACTTTTTAATCATTATAAAAAAGTTTTAGGCAAGGATATTCCATTAATAGAGTTCAGCACAGTAGTTTCGAAAATTAATTACTTTCAACTTGGTGAGATAATTAAACTTGCTCATGATTTGAAAATAAACAACATAACTTTTGAGCCTGTTTTTGTGAGTAATCCCGAAGTAGAAAAATTAAAAGTTTCAAAAAAAGAAAGAGATTTCATAATGAAGAATATTCCTGAATGGAAAAAACTCGCAGACTCTTTAAACATTTCAACAAATCTTGACGATTTGCTTGAGATAAAGGAAATCGAAAAAACGGGGAAATTAAAAGAAAAAATACTTGAAATTTCTAGGGGTGAAGAAAACCCTTTCTTGAAGATACCATGCTTTGAGCCTTTCCTCTGGCCAAAAATTGAAGCAGACGGGAGAGTTGGTCCTTGTTCTACAATTTTCCTTTCAGATTTTTGTAAGAGAGAGGTTAGTGTAAGAGAGAAAAGTTTTCAAGAAGTTTGGTATGGTGAAGAATTCGAGGCTTTTAGGAAAATGATAATGAGTGGAAAATTATTCGAAGCTTGTGCGAATTGTGTTTCAACACATTTATCTTGGAACTCAAAGATAAGAGAAGAATTAAGGAAAGTATTATGATACACTTGGATGAAACTGTTTCAAGGATTAAGAATTGGTTCAAGAATAGAAAGGAAGATCCAGTTAAAGTTGATATTTTCTTCACAGAAGCTTGTAATTTCAAATGTAAGTTTTGTAATTATTCTAAAATTGGAAAAGGTAGAAAAGAAATTAGTGATGAAGAAATTTTGAAGTTGGTTGATGAGATTTGTGGAATGAATGTAAAGATTTTTGGTGTTCTGGGAGGAGAACCTTTTCTCAGGAAGAAGGTTTTGTTGAAGAGTATGGAGAAGGTGAAAAAACATGGTATAAAAGGTTCTATCGTGACAAATGGTTCTTTGCTTGAAGAAAGAGATATCAAAAAAATCGTAAAAATCGAGTGGGATTTGATAAGGTTGAGTGTGGATGGACTTAAAAATACACATGAATACCTTAGAGGGGTTAAAAATTCTTTCGACAAAGTTTTGAATGTTATCAAAAATTTTCACAAAATTAAAAAGAAGTTTAACTCGAATTTCCCTACAGTTGAAGTGAATTTTGTACTGACCAATAAAAATTATAGAGAACTTTCTAGGCTCATCGAAATTCTTTCTCCATATGAAATAAATTTCATTTACGTTTTACCGATGATAGAATTGACAGAAGAGGCTAAAACTCTTAAAATAACTGAAGAGGAAATTTCAGAAGTGAACAAATCCTTAAGGGGGGCAAAAAAAATTTGTGAAAAATACGGTATCGGAAACAATCTGAAAGATTTGATTGAAAAAAATTTATATCTTTACTCGAATAAAATGGATGTAATTTTAGAGAAAGGAAAATCACCTGTTTGTTTCCTTCCTTGGTATAGCATGAACATAAATTCAGACGGATCGGTAACGCCTTGTGCTCAATGGCCAAGAGAAGATGGAGCAAAATTAAATGGAAAATCTTTAAAAAAGGTTTGGTATGAAGAGTTTGGTAGAATGAGAGTAGAAATCTCGAAAAGGTTGCTTGAATGGTGTTCTCGTTGTTGTGTTCCTTTGGTAGATGAAAATAAAGCTATAAGGGAAAAAATTATGTGAGAGGATGGACGATAAGATAGAGAGATTAAAGCTATGGCACAAAAAAAAGGCAGGTCCTTTTCTGATTGAAATTTGGCCGACCAATAGGTGTAATTTGAAATGTGTGATGTGTGGTACTTGGGCGAAGAGAAAGATGATGGAAAAGAGGGGGGTAGAATATAATCCTATCGATGAGATCAAAAATGAAGTTTCAGAAGAAAGATTAATAGAGTTGGTAAAAGAATCAAAAGAAATGAGAGCTAGAGAATTCTTGATAACGGGCGGCGGCGAACCTTTTGTTAGAAAAGCCACTACTCTAAAACTCATGAATGAGATCAAAAACTTGAACTTTTTTGGAAACTTGAATACCAATGGAACATTGTTGAAAAAAGAAGATATAAGGGAAATAGTGGGAATCGATTGGGACATGATTATGTTCAGTGTAGATGCACCATATGCCAAACTTCATGATGAAATAAGGGGTGTCAAAAACTGTTTTAAAAAAGTGAAAGAAAATTTATTGAGGATAAAAAAAGAAAAGAAGAAGTCGAGGAAAGATAAGCCAAAAGTTGTATTCAATACAGTTTTGAGTAATAAAATTTATGATAAAATTGATAAATTGATAAAGCTAGCTTCAGAAGTTGGTTGTGAAGATATAACTTTCATCCCACTCATCCCTTTCGATGAAGAAGTAAAAAAACTTGAATTGAGTGAAAATCAAAGATCAATATTGAATAAAAAAATAAATGAAATTCTAAGAATCTCGGAGAAATTGGGGGTAAAAACAAATCTTACTCAATTAAATTTTTTCATTTCTAGTGATAAAATGGATTACATGATATCAAAAGATATAGAGAATTCGCCTAGAGATATAGCCAATTCTCCATGTTTCGAGCCTTTCTTGCATTTTTTGATTAAAGCAAACGGTGAAGCAACATTTTGTTGTATGATTGAAAATTCACCCGAGAATATAAAAGAAAAAAGTTTGAGAGAAATATGGTTTGGTAAGTACTTTGATCAACAAAGGAGAAATTTCATAAACAAAGTTGTGAGAGAGGAATGTAAATTTTGTGTTTTCACCCAATTCGTGAAGAATAGGGAAATAAGGAGGAAACTTTCATCTAACTTTTCTTGAATTCATGTCCACACTTAGGACATTTAATGAAATCACACTGTATAACTGAGGGACATGAGCCACAGGCAAAAGTTCTTGCATAGCTTATTTCAAATTCTTCTTCACAATGTGGACATTTGACAAATCTCTTCATTTTATTACACATTATGAAGTAAGATTTTAATATTTTTATCAAAGTAGTTTTTTTAAAGCTCTTCTTATTTCTTCCATTTTTGGCATATTCCAAGGATTGCATTTTGAACAGTCGTTTTTTAATTCATTCTTCAAAAACATTTTCCTGATATGATTGAAATAACTACCAAACCAAATTTCCTTCAAACTCTTCTCTCTCACATTTTCTCCCTCATCTTTCAAAATAAAACATGGCAAAGCTTTTCCGTTCGAAAATATAGAAATGTTGTACCACGGATAATAACAAGCTATTGAATCAAAACTTTTTCTAACTTTTCCTATTTCCTTAACCATAGCCTCATTCATAACATTAGCTTTTCGAATAAATGAAAAATTTAAAAAATCTTGAATGTTCGTTGTTATGTGAAACTTCTTTGCAATTTCTTCACTTTTTTCCAAAATTTTCTTTGCAATTTCTTCTTCTTCATCTTTCAACTTAAGCTTCTCGATTTCAGGTTTCCATATGTTCAAAGCGTTTAGTGAGATTCCATCAACCTTGAGCTTAAAAGCCAATTCGATTAATTTTGGTATGTGGGTGTAATTCTTGTTCGTTATCACGGAATGGAAAAATAAACTTGGTTTCCCTATCTTTAATCTTTTCTTCCATTTTATCAAATTTTTGACACCTTTGATTATTTCATCGAAACATTTCTTTCCCCTCAAGAAATTTTGGGTTTTGGGATACGGCGAATCAAGGCTTATGTAAATCTTATCCCATTCCATTTCAACTATTTCCTTCGCAACATTTACTTGAAAGAATGTGCCATTTGTGATCAACTCACCATACATCCCAAAATCTTTTATTTTCTTCATCACAGCGATCGTATCTTTGAAAAAAAGTGGCTCACCACCCCCACAGACATGCCATTCTTTCACTCCCAATTCAGTTCCTTCTTCTATTAATTTAAACCATTCCTCTTTCTTTAACTCTTTTTTTCTATCCAATTCTTTAACAAGAGCCCTGGTAGGACAAAAAATACATTTCAAATTACAATAATTAGTTGGATGGATTTGGATTTGTGTTGGGTATCCTTTTCTGTTTTTCCCCCAGCTGATCAAACTCTTGATTGTTTCTTCCATTTAACTTCCCAGGAATTCTATCAATTCTTTCCTAAATCTCTTCTTCTGTGTGAAATCACTCGGGACACATTTATGACAATGTGGAAAAAGTTGCTTTTTCAACATTCTTTCCCTAACTTTTTTGAAATAGCTTCCGAACCAAATTTCTTTTAAATCTTTCTCTTTCACGTTTTCCCCCTCTTCTATAAAACCACAGTGGCCTGTTAGACCATTAAATCTTATGGCAATTCTTTCCCATGGTTTAAAACAAGGTGATGAGATTAAGCCATTCGGTAAATCTTTAACTTCAGTTAACAGCAATTTTTCCATTTCACCAGTACTTTTCACGATTTCTTCTTCCAAATTTTTATCTTGAGTTGAAAAATTATTGTCTATTCCAAGGCTTTCTGCCAAACTTTTCGCTTTTTCAATTACTCTTGAAAGAATTTTTAACTCTCTTTCATTAGGTTTTAACTTCCGTCCCATTTCTGTGTAAACCATTATAGGTTCGGTGAAAATGTAATCCGCTTTCAAGTATCTGGCTAATTCCACAATTTTTGGTAATTCTCGAAAATTGAGTTTATTCACACAAACGTTTATGTTGAGCATTGGTCTCTCGGTTTTCATCTTTCTTTTCCACTTATTCAAGAGCAAAATGTTTTTGACAGTTTTCCTAAAACTACCTTTAACTCCGGTTAATCTATCATGAATTTTCGAAGTTGAAGAATGTACACTGAAATGAATCCTATCCCAACCTAGTTCAACCAACTCCTTGAGTTTTTTCTCTTTCCAAAGAACACCGTTAGTGGTTAATATCCCGTAAATACCAAGTTCTTTCACTTTTTTCACTATAGGAAAGAAGAGTTGTGGTAGGGCAGGGGGTTCATTTATACCTTCTATGTTAAAGATCAAAATCTTGAGTTTTGCTGCTTCTTCTATTATTTCCAACCATCTTTCCAAAGAAATCATATCTTTTTCAGTTTCTTTGTTGAGTTTATGATGTTCAAAATATCTTGCGCAAAAAAGGCACTTCAAATTACATTTTTTGTGTAATTCAGCATCTATTTGAATCGGATAATCTTTTTTTCCTTTACACCATTCGGCTAATCTTTTTATTCTTTCTTCGTTTATTTTCTCTTCTCTTTCAAAATTCAACATCTTATTTAATTTTCATACATTTCCATAAAAACTTTTTAATCTTACCACCAATCCAAGTTTCAGCCACCCATCTAGCCAACCTATAACTTATTGATTTATGGATTTCGTCCAATTCCCTTTTATATTCATCTCTCTCTTTCTCTCTTGCTATCACTTGAAGTCTCAACATCTCGTTCTCTTCTTTTACTTTGGTTAAAAGCTCGTCCAAAGCCTTAACCATACTAGCTTTATCTTTAGCCTTTTTAACTTTTCTTATCAAATTTTTTAAATCATTCAAGTTCATCACTCCAGCAATCTTCTTAAACCTTCCCTAATCTTTCTGTTGTTGAAAACTTCCCAAACACAACATTTCTTACAATTTTCGGGAAGTTTTCTTTTTAAAATTATTCTTCTAAATTTATTAAAATATTCCCCATACCATAATTCTTTTAAAGAATGATTTTTTACACTAATTTTTGTGTTCCAAACCCATGGGCTAAAGCAAGGTGCTATGTTACCATTTGGAAGTATCGTGGCATGAATCCATGGAGCATAACAAGGTAAATATTCAAAATTCTTTATAGGATTTTTTGAGTATGGATATTCCTTCTTTATCATTTTTTCCATTTCTTCCATCATAACTTCATCCATACTTTCCGTTTTGATTATATATTTTTCATTCAAAAATTCGTGATAATTACTCCTAATCCCAAATTTTTCGAGTAAATTTATCGATTTTTTGAGGATAGGTTTGAATTCTTTAATCTGGGCTTCATTCAATTTCATATCTCTCATAGATTCGTCGAAAACGGTTAAAGGAAGTAAAGTCATTTCATCTATACCTATTTTATGACCAAGCTTCACAAGAGCAGGGAGCTTTTTATAATTCTGTCTTGAAAGAACTGATTGAAGGATTAAAATTGGTTTATCACTCTTAAATTTTCTCTTCATCTTAGAGAATGTCTTTATGTTTTTTATTGTTGTTTTAAACGCCCCTTTTGTTTGTCTGAGGTAATCATGGAGTTCTGGTTCTGGGCCATCTACACTGAATTTTATTCTATCCCAACCTATTTTAACAAGGAGTTCTATCAACCCCTTTTCGAACAATGTGCCGTTAGTTACAAGATCCCCTATCATCCCATATTTTTTCATTTTCTTAAAAAGTTCTATCGTTACGCTTCTCATCAAAGGTTCACCACCTCCAACGAATGCTATTTCTTTCACTCCTATCTCAGCAGCTTCATCCACAAGCTTCAAAAGTCTTTCATCTTCCATCTCTTCTTCATATTTCTTCTTAATCTCTTCTTCGCTCCACCCCCTTCTCCAACAACTCAAGCAATTAAGATTACACTTATCAGTTGGTACGAGCTCTAAAGTTACAGGAGGGGCTTTTTTCCCCTTCGCCCATTTCGCCAAATTTTCTACTCTAGTTTCAAAGAGCACCATATATCTTACAAGCCTCCTTAAAAGCTTCAGGTTCAAGCATTTTTATTATTTCCAACCTCATCATCCTTCTCTGACTCACATGGCTTGCATTGCATTGAGAGCAAAAATTTGGGATTTTTCCAGAAAGTAAACATTTTCTCAACCAATTGAAATATTCTCCAAACCAAACTTCTTTCAAAGTTTTGTTTCTAATTTCATCACCTCCTGTGACTGGAACATCACATGAAGTTACTCTTCCATCACACTTCACAGTCATGTGAAACCACGGTTTGTAACAAGGCACTACAAGAAAATTTTTGAGGAATCTATTCAATTTCAATTTTTTAACTTTTTCCACATCTTTTTCAACTACCTCATCCATCTTACTGCTCTTCTCTATTAACTCTTGATTTAAATTGTTTTGAAGCCCGCTGAAATTGTTTCCGATTTCGAATTTTCCAGCTAGCTCTCTAGCTTTTTTAAGAAAAGGAGGAAATTTCTCCAAATCTTCTTTCTTCATCTTCAATTTTTCTCCAAATTTTGAGTAAACTATGAGAGGATCCACGAACAAAAATTCCACACCAAGATTTTTCGCAAGATTAACCATATCAGGCAAAAATTTATAGTTTTTTCTTGAAAGTACCATGTTTATGTTTAGCATCGGTTTGCCGGTATTGTACTTCTTTTTGAACTCATTGAACTTTTCAATAGTTTTTATAACTTTCTTAAAACTCCCGGGAATACCTCTAAGATAATCATGAATTCTTGGGTTAGGACCGTCAATGCTGAAATGAACCCTATCCCACCCCATTTTAACAGTTTTTTCTATCAATTCTTTTTTCCACAAAGTTCCGTTTGTTGTTATTATCCCCAACATTTCAAATTTCTTGATTTCCTTCATGACAGGAATTGTAACTTCTGGCAAAAACATAGGTTCACCACCACCTGCCAAATGCCATTCTTTTACCCCCAATTCAGCAGCTTCTTCTATTATCTCTATCCACTTCTCTAATGGCATCTCAATCTGCTTGGAAATTTCATTCAACTTTTCATAATCGGGTGAAGCCCTTCTAGAACAAGATAAACACCTGGAATTACATCTCCTGTGCAATTCTATATCAATTTTAAAGGGAGGTTGTTTCTTACCTTTAAACCAATTTAGTATCCTTTTATAATTTTCAACTTCATGTTCATCCATACAATTTCCCCTTTATCCACTCAAAAGGCTTCAACCTCTTCACCAATTCATTCCTCAACTCCTTCATGTATACAACCAACCCACTCGCACAATCTTTACAATAATTTGGTAAATTCCCGTTAATGAATCGATTCCTCATATTTTGAAAGTATTCTCCGAGCCAAATATCTTTTAAACTTTTGTCTAGAATATTTTCGCAACCAGTTTCATCGTTACAGATTCTGCAAGCTGTGACCCTTCCACTCACCCTAATTTCCATGTTAAGCCATGGTGAAAAACAAGGAGAACTTAGGAGATTTTTTCCAGGAGAAATTCCTTCTTTAAGAACTTTCCTCATATCTTCTTTATTTACCAATTTCTCTTCCCTTAGATTTGCAATATTAGTATAAATTCCAAGTTCCTTCGCTTTCCTAATAGCTTTTTCTATTTGAAATTTCAGTTCTTTTCTTTGTTTATGATTAAGTTTCAATTTCTCACCTTCTTCCGACCAAATCATGAGTGGTTCAAAATTTACCCCTTCACACCCTAATTTATGACCTAATTCTATCATTTCTTCCAATTTATCGTAATTTTTATTCGTGAGAACGGAATGGATTGAATACTTTGGCTTTTCTTTTTTAAGTTTCTCTTTCCACTCTTTGAAGTATCTTATGTTTTTCACTTCTCTTTCAAAAGATCCTTCAACTTGTGTTAAAAAATCATGGGTGTTGTGGTCAGGCCCTTCTAAAGAAAATAATATCCTATCCCAACCGATTTCAACAAGTTTTTTTATCATTGATTTCGTGAATAGTGTACCATTGGTGGTTATTGATCCGTACATGCCATACTTCTTTATCATCACCATCATCTTGAAAACAGTTCTTGGTTTAGTCATAGGCTCCCAACCACCAGCAATCTCCCATTCTTTTACCCCTAATTCAGCAGCTTCTTCCACGATCTCCAAAAGCCTTTTGTTACTCAATTTTCTTTGATATTGACAATTTTCTAATCTTTCTTTTGACCTAGTCCAACAGAAGATGCACTTTAAGTTACAAGAAGATGTTGGCTCTAAATCGATATGGAGAGGTGGAGCTATCTTACCTTTACTCCATAAGATAAGTCTCCTCAAACTCTCTTCAAAATTCATTCAATCACCTTAGCAAGTTCTTCTCTCAATCTTTTATTTTCTAAAAATATGGGTACACAACAATGAGAACAGAAGGGAAAAATTACTCCTTTCAACAAATTTTTCCTTATTCGTTGGAGGTATCCTCCAAACCATATTTTTTTTAAATTTTTCCCATGAATACTAACATCGCTTGCACCAGAAACGGCACAAGCCCCAATTTTTCCATTAGGCATTATCACAAGGTTGTAAAATGGTTCGTAACATACAGAATTTAAAAATTCATTCTCAAACTTTTTAATTTCTTTTTCAATCATCTCTTCCATATGATTTGTTTTTTCAATTATCATATTTTCTATAAAAGAGCTGAAGTTCGTTTTTATGCCAAATTTTTCGGCTTTTTTCATGGCCACTTCAATATGACTGCTAACTTTTCTTAAATCTTTCACTTTCAACTTTTCCCCTTCTTTAGAAAAAATTGTGATAGGTTGAAGTAAAATTTCATCAAGATCAAAATGGTTTGCAAGTTCAACGATTTTAAAAATCTTATCATAATTTTTATTTGTCAATACAACATTCATCCTCAACCATGGTTTAGTTTTCGAGAGTTTTTTCTTCCATTTCTTTATCAAACTTAAAGTCTTTAGAGTTCTTCTAAAAGCACCTTTCACACCCCTTATGTAATCGTTAATCCTAGCGGAAGGACCATCCAAACTTATCGTTAAAACATCCCACTCCATTTCAACAAGTTTTTTAACATCTTCTTCTGAAAAAAGTGTACCGTTTGAAATCAGGAGGCCAGTTCTTCCATTTTCCTTTATTTTTTCCATTAACCTGAAAAGTATTTCTTTTCTCATCAACGGTTCACCACTACCAGGGAATCTAAATTCCTTCACATCCAAATCGATGGCTTCTTCTACTATTCTAAGAAGCATTTCATCTTCCATCTCCTTTTCAGTTTTTACTTTTGATCTCAACCAACACATCCTACACAATAAATTACACTTATTTGTTATGTTCAGTTCTAGAGTTAAGGGTGGTGCTTTTCTTCCACTTGCCCATTTCACCAATCTTTCCACTTTTTCCTTCATGTTGACAACATCTTCCTCAAGATTCTGTTTTCCAATAAGACAACTATACTACATTTAGAACAATATTTTGGAATTTTTTTATTCAACATTTCTTCTCTCAATTTATTGAAAATTTTTCCAAACCAAATTTCCTTTAAACTTTTCCCTTGAACAAATTCCCCTACTTCAAAAGTAGAACAGCAACCAGCAAACCCAGATGCTTTAACACCCATCAAATACCATGGTCTAAAACACGGTGCACCTATAAAACCTTCTATACCTTCCACTTCTCTCAATATTTTTTCTTTCAAGTTTGTTTTATCAGTTAAATCAACTTCTAAGAAATCTTTAACATTAGTTTCAACACCAAGTTTTTTAGCAAGCTTGTCACACTTCTTCACCATTCTTCTCCATTCTTTCAATTTTTTAATAGGTATGGTCAAATCTACATCACAATAACCAGGATAAATTGGCTCGAAAAAAACAAGCTCGGCTCCAACATCGAAAGCTAAATTGATCATTTCATCTATTCTATCGAAATTCATCTTGTTGAGTATCGTGTTGAAACCAATGTAAGGTTTCTTTGAATTTTTAAAGTCCCTTATTTTTCTCAAAGTTTTGACAGCTTTTACTACCCTCTCGAAAGAGTTTGGTGGTCTGAGGTAATCATTTATTTCTTTATTCGGACCATCTAGGCTGAATTGAACTTGATCCCATCCTATCTTTACAAGAACTCTTGCATCTTTTTCGGTTAAAAGTGTTCCGTTTGTTGTCAACAACCCCCACATTTTATACTTCTTTATCTCCTTCAATACTTCAAGACACTCTTTTTTCCTCAAAAAAGGCTCCCCGCCACCAGAAACTATCCATTCTTTTACACCTAACAGAGCAGCTTCCCTCACTATATCTAGCAATTTTCCCTTAGAAAGCTCTTTTTCGTTTGAAATTTTAGATTTCACTCTCCAGCAGAATATACAATTCAAATTACACTTATCGGTTAAGTGGAGTTCCATCCTTACAGGTCCTTCTTTTTTTCCATTAAACCAGGACTTCAACCTTTTTTCTATTTCTTCGAGTTCCATATTTCATCCCAAAGTTGATTGAAGATATGGGTGAATTCGGGTAAACACTTATTACATTCTTTAAATAAAACTCTTCTTTTCATTCTTTTCCTCAATTCCTCAATTTTTCTACAAAACCAAATTTCCTTCAAGCTATTAATTTTTCCTAACTTCTTTTTATAAAGAGAAGCGAGTGTACAGCACACCATAGCTTCTTCACTTGCGTTTATAAATAACATATACCATGGGGCAAAACAGAATCTCGGAGGTTGATGTTCCCAAACACCGAATTCAAGTATAGAATCCAGATTGGTTTTTATTCCCAATTTTTTGCTTAATTCAACACCTTCTTTAATCTTTTTCATCACATCTTTTTCATCCTTTTTATCTAACCAAAATTCCTTGTTTGATCTCCATTCAAAGAGTGTGGAAAAATTGATGTGACGAATATCCAAACTTTTTGATAATTTAATGAAGTTTGGTATGTCCATGAAATTTTTTTTCGTGATCGTGAAACAAAATCTCAGTATTGGAATTTGAACATTTTTTGAATTTTTCTCTTCTTCAAATCTTTTGACAACTTTTAAAACCTTTTCAAAAATACCTTCACCTCTTATGTAGTCATTGATTTCGCTCGTAGAACCATCTAACGAAAAATTGATTTCATCCCACTTCATTTCAACCACTTTCTTCACATCACTTTTTTTTATCAATGTGGAATTTGTTGTTATAGTACCCCTCATACCAAACTTTTTAACCAAGTCCATTATATCGAGTATGTCTTTTCGGAGGAAAGGTTCTCCACCACCAGTTAAGTCTATAGTTTCAACTTTCAATTCTTTCGCTTCTCTTAAAATTTTCTTGAAAAAATGGAAAGGAGGTTGTTTAAAATTCGGTTTTTTCCCAATCCTCCAACATATCTTGCAATTCAAGTTACAAAAATCTGTAGGAGAAAGCATCAATAATTTCGGTCCTATTTTTTCTCCTTTTTCAATCATTTGAAATCTCTCAAACATTCAACTCTCCTTCAAAAAATTTTTTACTAATTCGAGAATACTAAACCTTTGATAACAAAGCATCATGCATGGCATTTTACACTTTTTTATCAAAACTCTTGTCTTCTTGAATTTTTCGCTATGCCAAACATCATCTAATTTCTTACCCACAACACTCAAATCTGGTCCAAAACTACAAATGCTTATTTTACCGTAAGGATCTATGTTCAAAGTGAAATAACCTGCCATACATTTTCCAACTTTAAAATCCCCCCTTTTTTCGAAATATTCTGGGATTGCTTTGAGATACTCTACTGAATTGTAGATAAAACCTTTATCTTTAACTTTAATTTTTAGGAGTTGATTTATAACTTTCTTCAATTCTTCCAATTCTTTCCCTTTTATCCAAAGTGGAGAATCATAATTGAAATTCTTAAATGTATTATCGAGCACCAGAGATTGAAAAAATATTTGATCTACCCCAACCTTTTTAGCTAAAAAATAGATATCAACCAATTCTCTGAAATTATAAGACATGACGACAGTTGTAAAATCCACTTTTACTCTGTAGTTTCCCTTTAATTTTAAAAAAATTTTTGCAGTTTTAATTACTTTATCAAAATTTCCCTTTCCTCTTATGAAATCATGTGTTTTCCTTTTTGCACCATCCAGAGACAAAGCGATTCTTTCTAGACCAGCTTCGACCAATTTTTCACATAAACTTTCATTCAAAAGAGTCGCGTTGGAAACAAGATTTGTATGAAAGCCCAACGAACTAGCGTATTTTATCATTTCAATAGTATCATTCATTCTTATCAAAGATTCACCACCAACGAAAGAAACGTATTTCGTTTCTTCCCAATTTTTCACTTCATCCAAAATTCTTTTCATTTCATCAACATCTATTTCTTTATCCTTCTTAGGCAACTTCCATATGTTACACATTTTGCATCTTAAAGTACACCTATTAGTCATTTGAAAGTTCACTTCTTTTGGATAAATCAGTGGAACGTTGAAAACATAAGATAAATAATATCGGAGATAATTTTCAGTTTTTTTCAATCTTTCTCTTAAATCCATCCTCTCAACTCCAACCAAGCCTCCAAAAGCTCTTTGAAATTCAATTTTTCATAACATAACATAAGACAAGGTCTTTTACACTTTTTTATCAAAATTCGAGTTTTCTTATATCCTTCGCTTTTCCAAACTTCTCGAAGACTTTTTTTCCTTAAGTCGAGATTTGGTCCGAGGCCACATATGTTGATTTTTCCGTATGGATCTACATTCACATAACTGTATCCTACAATACATTTACCAGTTTTAAATTTCTCTTTTTCTCGAAAGTAGGAAGGTAGGGAAAGTAAGTATCTTCTCGAGTTCCTTATTTGTCCCGTTTTTTTCTTGAGTAAAACTAATCTTTTTACTATTTTTTCCAAATCTTCTAAATCTTTCCCTTTTATCCATAGATCACTTTCATAAAATTCATAAAACTCCTTTTCTCTAATTTTAAAAGTATTATCTGGAACGATAGCTTGATAATTAACGTAATTAAAACCAATTTTTCTCATTAAATAGAAGATATCAATTAATTCCCTAAAATTGTAGTTATTAACTACAGTGGTGAATTCTAATTCAACTTTACTGTTCATCTCCCTCTTCAGTTTAACCAGTCTTTTGGCTGCTCCAATCACTTTATCAAAACTTCCTTCACCTCTTATTAAATCATGTGTTTTTTTCTTCGCACCATCAAGTGAGAGAGATATTTTTGAGACATTTGATTCCAAAAGTTCTTCACAAACTTTTTGATCGAGATAAAAACCATTTGTTATGAGATCAATCCTCATGTGTGGTTTTTTCGTCGCATATTTTATCAACTCTATAACCTCTTTAGCTTTCAGTAACGTTTCTCCCCCAGCTAAAGAAATATGATCTATTTTCCATTCAATTATTTCATCCACAATTTTCTTCAATTCTTCCAACTTCAATTCTTTCTCCACTTTGACTTTTTCTTTCCATATGTTACACATTACACACCTCAAAGGGCATCTGTGGGTTATGTCAAAATTTATTCTCCATGGTTTAACTAATGGGTAATTTAAATGGTAGGAAAGCCAGTTGTAAGAAAAATCTATGAGGAATGTGATGAAATCTGAGTAAAGTGATTTCATATAATCACCTAGAGCACAATTCTTGGAAAACATAGCATTAAACACGGTCTGTTACATTTCATTATCTTTAACCTAGTTTTCATGAAATTCAAACTGTACCATATTTTCTTAATGGAAAACTTTCTCACGTTCAAGGACGGTCCTTTTCCACAAACATCTACATCACCATTTGGTTTCACATACATGTAACTGTAACCAGCTAAACAAACACCGTCCTTAAATCTCGATTTTTTTTCGAAATAGTTCGGTATAATTTTCAACATAAAGAATGGTGTGCCTATTATATCTTTCTTCCTCTTTATCTCAATCAATTTTTCACAAATTTTCTTCAATTTAGGTATGTTCTCTTCTTTAACCCAAAATTCATCATTTTCATAATCTTTATCTTTCATGTAAGATGTATCTAGGTTGTAAGGATTGAAAAAAACTTTGTATAATTCTAAATCTTCAACAATTTTAACAACATCTAACAATTCATCTAAGTTATCGTTTGTGATGACAGTGGTTAGGGAAAGTTTTAAATTTGAATTAAATTTTTCTTTCGCTCTTTTAATTTCCCTTATAGCTCTCATGACCTTTTTATAACTCCCAACTCCTCTTATGTAATCGTTAGTGTTTTCTTCAGCACCATCTAAAGACAATTGTAGATAATCTAAACCAGAACACACAATTTCTTCGGCAATTTTTCTGTTAATGAGTTGGCCATTCGTCGTAACATGTGTTACCAAATTCCATTTTTTAGCCAGTTTTATACACTCCAACAATTCATATTTCCTTAAAAAAGGTTCCCCTCCAGCGAAGCTTATATTTATACCACCCCACCCACCAATTTCATTTACAACTTTCTTAAGTTCACATAATTTCAACTCTTCTTCGGATTTTGACCAAACTTTCCAAGTTTCACATATTTTACACTTTAGATTGCACTTATGAGTTAGGCCTATGTTTATGAAAGATGGTTTGGTGAAAGGGAAAAGTGTGAAATATGAAGCTAAATATTTTGCTGTCTGTTTTATGTTGAATTCTTCCATTAAACACCCCTTGTTAATTCAAGAAAACCAACAATTCTCCCTATCCTTTGATAATTGAAAATTTTTTTGTTTAAATCTTCTACTATGAAACTTTCGAACATATTTTCAAACATTTTCTTTTTAATTAAAAAATTCCAAAATGGATTTTTTATATTTGCAACGAATTTTTTAACATTTTCATTTCTTCTCGCTGCCAATACATCACTATATCCTTGCCAAAAACTTCTCTTAAGGAAATAATCCATGGTTAATCTTTCTTTGGTAACTTTATGCCAAACTAAAGCACTAGGTTCGTAAATTATTTTAAAACCTTTTTTCAGTATTCTCTCTTGAATTTCTATATCTTCATTACACAACATAAGGTTGGGTGTTCTTCCTATTTTTTCATCGAAATACCCAACTTCATCAAAGATTTTCTTTCTGAAACATATATTAGAACCCCAGAGTAAAGGTTCTTCTATCTCTTTCTTTTCATCTCCCAAAAGAGTTTCACCTAAAAATCCTTTAAAAATATTCTCATCTAAACTTTTCAATCTATCAGGTATTTCACCTTCAATAATAAGTTTTATCTTTCCACCAACACAAGCTATTTGATCTTCAGTAAAAGATTCGGAAAGAGTTTTTATCCAATTAGGTTCAGCAATTGCATCATCATCTATAAAACAAATCAACTCCCCCCTACTTTCTAAAATCCCTAGATTTTTCTGAAAAGAAGCATTTGCTCTTGGAGAAAAAATGAACCTTGCTCCATAATCCTTCACCTTTTCTTCTATCGATCTTTCAAAGGAAACAACAATCGTTTCGTACTCCTCATAATTTTGGGATTTCAAGGATTGGAGGCAATCGAAAAGTGTTTCCCTTCCCACAGAACAAACAACTACCGAAATTTTCACGTTTTCATCTCCTTTAGTCTTTTCAACTCCATTTCCTTTTCCTCTAATTTAAAACCAATTTCTATTATAGCTTTTTTCAATTCTTCCCTCATCTTTTCCATCTCCCCCTCATACCTCTCTTTATCTTTAAGCAAATTTACAATAGCTCTCTTAAACCTTCTTTCTATCTCTTTCTTGTCACTTTCAAATTTTTTTCTCAACTTTTCTTTCTCTCTGTCTATCCTTTCTTTCTCTCTTCTAATTCTCTCCATTTCTTCGACCATCCTTCCTAACTTTTCATTCAACACCCCAATCTTATATCTCTCCATTTCCAATTCTTTTTCCAATTTCTCTTTTTCTTTTTCGAGGTCGATTATCCTGGATTTAAAATATTCAACTATGCTCAGGTTAAAGAAAAATGAAGAAAAGGGTTCTAATTTCATTCTCTCAGAAATTTTTTCCTTTGTTATAGCTAGGGCTATCTCAGGTAAATTGAAATTTGCGATGAAAATCTCTCCACCCGAGAGTTTTTTCAAAATTTCAATTTTGTCCATCATGCTCATGTCTTTAAATTCTTTTTTTCCTATCATAGTTTCTATTTTTGAATCAATTCTTTTTACAAATTCGTCAATCGAAAACAAAACCCATAAACAATCTGCCATCCCGACCAATCTCTTCATTTTATCTTCATCTAACTGCTCAAAATTTTCGAGTATTACATGTTTAAATTTTTTTGGATATAGTTCTATTTCTTCCGTTTTGATAGTTTTTATTCCTGTTTGATCTTCGGTTCCAACAAATACCACATCTTCATTTCCCACTACTTCCAAAATCTTCTTTACTATTTCTTTCATCAACTCACCATGAACATTTTTCCAAACGATGTATTAGCTAAAATATCGTTGAAATGTTTTTTTGCCAAGTAAAAGCAAACTCTTTCTTTAAATTCTTCCAAAACACAACTCATGTCTCCAATTAGCAATATTTTATTCTCACCCACTAAGCACGCTTTTTTTCCATCTTTAAAAGCTTCTTCCAGATTTCTAAAAACAAATATCGTCTTTCCTTTTTCAAACATTTCCATTTCTTTTTCACATTCTTTTCCAAAAATAACAGTTAAATCTTGAAATGGAACATCACATCCAGGTAACATATAAATTCTATTCTCTTCACTTTCTTCCAGACCTTTAACCATAACTTTAAAAGGCTTTTTAGATAAGAATTCAAAATCACATTTTACCCAAACTTCATATTCACCTTCAGGTATAGGTAGGGAGTGAGATCTAAAAACTATTTTCCCACTATCGAAATTTTTACTGAACATCCTTACTACTTTATTTCCGATGAAGAGCAATTCCGCTAACCCTACAGGCTTGCCGATTTTCACTTCGATTTCGCACTTTTTACCACTTCTCAACACAAATGGTTTTTCGTAAAACGCTTTGAATTCAACACCAGTTTCCTTACTCACAATTCCATTGTATCTTTCCAACCTCTCACTTTCTATAATTTCTTCATATTTCTCACAAACTTCAGAAGCTTTACCACAAAAAACGATTTCACCTTTATCGAGAATTAAAGCTCTATCACAAAATCTTCTTATTTCTGCTGTTGTTTGTGATACCATGATGATAGTTTTGCCACTTTCTTTTAACTCTTTGATTTTTTCCAAACATTTCATTTGAAAAGATGCATCACCGACAGCTAAAATTTCGTCTATGAGTATGATGTCGGCATCTACGTGAAATGCTACAGAGAAAGACAACCTCATCACCATACCATCAGAAAAATTTTTAAGTTTAACATCCATAACCCTTTCTAATTCAGAAAATTTAACTATTTCTTCATATTTCTCATCTATTTCTTTTTTACTCATTCCAAGTACAGAGGCATAAAGGTATACATTTTCTTTCGCTGTTAATTCCTTTTGGAATCCCAACCCTAAAGTAAGTATTGGAATTATTTTTCCATTAACTTCAACAAATCCCTTGGTTGGTTTAAGTATTCCAGCGATTATTTTTAAGAGGGTTGTTTTTCCCGACCCATTTTTACCAAGAATTCCGAAACATTCACCACTTTCAACAACCAAGTTGATATCCTTCAAAGCCAAAATTTTTTCTTCTTTCTTCCTTTTATTTAAATTAACGACTCTTTCTTTAAGAGTCATTTCCTTCTCCCTTTCAAGTACGAATTCTTTCCAAACATTTTTGAGTTGTACAACCATCAAACCCACTCCAAACTAATTTCCTTTTCTTTTTCAAATTTTTTATACCCAATAATAAATATCACTAAAGAGAATAAGAACAACAATACCAACTCTTGTGGTATTGAAAAATATTCAACAAATTTTGGAGAGGAATGAAGAAAGATCGATTGATAAACATATATCATCCTTGCTATAGGGTTCAACATGTAAACTCCTCTGTAAAGGCTTGGTATATGTTCAATCCTGTAAACTATAGGAGTTAAGAACATGAGGGCTTCAAAAATAACAGAAAGAATGTAGTTTATATCCCTCATCCTTGGGTAAATGGGTGAAAAATACATACCAAAACCCAAATTCAACAAAATATTTATCATAACGATGAAGGGTAAAAGGAAGATGAAGGGGGATGGTGGTATGAAAATGATAACTAGCAGAAAAATTATAGAAAGTTCTATGAGGAAAGAAATTGTGGTTGAGAGAGCTTTTGAGTAAACTATATTTTCTGCATTAATCCTAGATTTTTCAAGTATGTTGGAGTAATCGACTAAACATGTTACCATCTCCATCACACTCTTTTTGAAAAACCTGAAAGGGATTAAACCGCATATAAAAAATAGAAACCATTCCAAGAAATCTACTTTTAGAATGGTGGGGAAAATTATGGAATAAACTAAAATTATGAGCAAGGGTTCAAGTAAAGACCAGAGTACACCTAAGTAAGAACCAGCATACCTTATCTTCAAGTCGGTAAAAGCCAACCTCAGTATGAGGCCCCTTGAAGAGTAAATCCTTTTCAAATGTTTCAACATAAGAAAATCTTATACCATAGAAAATAAATCCTTATCTTTTAAAAACAAAATTATGGTGTTTAAAAATTTGTTTATAGTAGCAATTTCTTCAGCAATCTTTTTTTACCTATTCCTCTATCCATTTTTTTACAAATTTCTTTTCCACTCACCCCAAGAAGAGATTTTGGTGATAGGCATAGATGGTGGAGATTACGAAACTTTTCGTTCATTGATTGAAGAAAAAAAACTCCATAATATTGAGAAGATTGTTTCTGGAGGTACTTTTTCTACTTTTTCTACAAACTTGAAAGACTCTTATTCAGCATGGAATGATCTAGTTAAATGTGGTGAAAATTCTTTATGGAATGAATTGAAAAAAAGGAACATAAGTTTTGGAACTCTTTATTGGCCAAATGTAGATGATAAAGGAGTTTTTCTAATTCCCGATGAGTTAGAAGGAAAAAAAGAATGGCCTGAGGAAATGTACGATTCAAAAGCTTTACTACTTTTCAAAAATCCGGTAACAGAATTTTTCAGAAAAGTTTATTGGTTAAAAATAATGTTACCCCAGAATAAAGCTGAAAAGGATTTAGTTTATGAATTTTATCTTCTCGATAAAAAAGCAAGGGAATTCTTCTTCTTAAGGGAGAAATTCAAGCCAAAAATTTCTTTTCTCGTTCTTTCCTCCCCTTTAAGGATTCAGCAATATTTTTGGATATACGCTCATCCAGAAAAATTTGAAAGTTACGTGAGCGAAAAAGAAAAAGAGAAGTATGGAAAAGTGATTGAAAAATATTTCATAGAATTCGATGATTTTGTAGGAGATCTAAACAAACCAAATAAAATAATAATTATCGTTTCTAATAGGGGAGTTGAAGAACTATTCCCACCAAAAATTGTGGATAAAATAGATGTGAATAAAATTTTGAAAGAAGTGGGATTACTTAAATTTGATTTTAGAGGTGAAATAGATTTTTCAAAAACTATAGCTTACACGCTTGAAGAAGGTTTGGACCAGGAATTGAAGATTTTCATTAAAGAAAAAGATTTTCCAACCATTAAAGAAAAATTGAAGAGAATTTTTGATGATTCACGTTTATTACCATCTAACCAAAAAATTTTCATGGTTGAAGAGTTTGAAACTGGAATAATTTTGAAAAGGAATGTTTCTTTAGTTCTAAAAGATGATAGAATTTCTTTTTCTAATAAAACTTACGATTTAAGAGATTTCGTTTTAAGAAGAATAATAGGAATAGCACCAGAAAGGAAAGGTTTTATAATAGTTAATAAGAAGGTTGAATTGCCGGAAGAAATGAAAGCAGGAGATTTTTGTAAAATCTTATTGAATTTAACTAAATTCCAATAAATTATTATGAAGAACGAAATTAAGATTTTCTTTTGCGTTTTCATTCTATACTTTTTCTTCATTCATTGGTACGGTTGGAATGAACAGTCTCACCTTGCTTTAACAAAAGCTATAGCAGAAGAAAGTAGATTTGAAATAGACTCTTTTCACAACACAACTGGAGACAGGTCTTTCTTCAACCAACATTATTACTCGGATAAAGACCCTGGCCTTGCTTTGATCTCTCAACCAGTCTACGCACTTTGGTCAAAAATATACTCTTTTTTACCTTCTGAAATAAAGGAGAAATACAACTTCAACCCAAGAAAATTTTACGTTGATTTTTCTGGAAATGAGAAAATTTATTGGTACGTTGAGTTGGGTGTTTTCAATTATTACTCAATGATCTTACTAACCACATTTTCATCCGTGCTTTTTTCTTCTTTAACAGTTGTGTTGATTTATAAATTCTCCTCAATTTTCATAGAAGGAGAAAAATTGAAGATTTTGGTAACTGTTGTTTATGCTCTCGGAACATTACAATTTCCTTATTCACTCCATTTCATGAATCACGCTACTGCAACTTTCTTCGCTTTCCTCTCTTTTTACATTTTTTTCTTCAACGACGATTGGAAAAAAATGTTTTTATCTGGAATATTCTTAGGTTTTGCAGTTGTTGTAGATCATCTCTTGGTATTATTCGCATTTCTTTTCCTCTTTTATTCTCTTTTCAAAAAGGGAAAACTCTTTAAATTCATATTTCCAGCTTTTCTACTAGCTACAATCCCTTTAATGGTTTACAATTACTTAAATTTCGGTAATCCTTTGATTTTTGCCAGTAGTTACATGGATAGGAACATTTTCACCCAAGCTTACGAAATATCTCAACATTCTTTACAAATTAAGAAATTTTCCATTTTCGATTTCGATCAAATAATTCGAATTTTACACCTAGAGGCCAAACCGAACCCATTTATAATGTTGAGGTTGTTGTTTTATCCCTACAGAGGATTTTTCTTTTATCACAGCGTTCTTATCCTTTCGATTCCTGGTTTATTCATAATGAGGAAGAAATATAATTTGGAGACATTTTTCTCATTTTTCTTGTTATTCTCATTCACCCTAGCTATTTCAATGAGAAGGGTATGGTGGGGTGGATTTTGTTTCGGTGAAAGATATTTTTTACCGATAACACCTTTCTTATTCATACCAGTTATCTACTTGATCGGATTAAAGGAAAAAGTTAGAAAAATTTTCTTCATATTGGCTACAGTTTCCATTTTCTTCAACGTCCTAGGACTCAATTTCGCTGAAGATTACGCTTACGATTGGAGTTCTATGGATGTAAGAGAAAATTGGCTCAAAGATCAAAACAGTTTCAAAATACTTTACAACCCAATCTTTGACCATTACCTCCCACAATTCTTAAAATATGGGCCTAGGAGTAGAATTCTGGAAGAACTTTTGAATGGATATTTTTACGATATAGACATAAGAATTTCACAACAACCTTGCGGGTTCAAATGTGAAAAAGTCTATGAGCACAAACCTTTTCTCTCTTTGTTGATCTTCTCTTTACCGCTATTTTTCTTCAAAAACCTTTTAAGCGATTTATTCAAGAAACTTAGAATTGGGAAAAAAACATGAGTAAAATTTCTGCATGGAACAAAGGAGTTATAATTCTAATTTTTTCCCTAGTTTTTTCAAGAATTTTCTTCCTACATCCAACTTTTTCGGATGAAAATTTTTACTTCAACGTTGCAAAAAATCTTGTAGAAGGTTTACTTCCGTACAAAGATTTTTTCTTCGCCCATCCACCCCTTCAAATTCTTTTACTCGCTTCTTTATTCAAAATTTTTGGGGCTTTTTTTATGACCGGAAAAATTTTTACCCTTTTAACATCATCTCTTTGTATTTTAATGGTATACTTGATTTCAAAAAATCTATACGATGAGAAAACAGGATTTGTAGCGGCTGTGATTTTTTCAATATTTCCAGCTTTCATCTCTTTTTCACTTATAGGTTACGGTATGTGGGAATCTTTACTCTTCTTCTTGATTTCTTTTTATCTTGTACTGAAAAACAAAGTTTTCAAATCTTCTTTATTTTTTGTTGCGGCGATTTTCACAAGATACATAGCTTTACTATATCTTCCATTCCTCCTCCTAACGATTCATCTAAAAAAAGGAAAAATTTCCCATTTTTTAAAATTTTTCATTTCAATTTCTTCACCCATTTTTCTGTCTCTCTTAGCAATTTTTAAAGGATTTTATTTCCAACAAACTTTTGAATACCATTTAACCTCAAAGCTTGGTGTGAAAGATGCAAATCCAATGCAATATTGGAGTATTGGCTTCTTCACTTTTTTCTTGGCCATATTCACAATTTTCATTTCATTCAGAGAAAAAGACAGAAAACTGTTATTCCTATCTTTAACTGCTTTAACAACAGACTTAGTAATATTACTTTTTTTCAACTTATTCTTTTACCATTATTTTTTGATCTCACTCCCTCTTTACGCTATCTGTACAGCTAGAAGCTTTAACATTTCAAGAGATTTTTTAATAAGATTTTCACTCTTAACCATAGTCCTTCTTTCATTAATTTCAAATTCAAAAACTATTGATTTTTACCTCAACCCACATCACTCCAAAACCTTCAAGATTTTTGAAAGTTTGATAAAGAATGAAACTGAGGAAGATGAAAAAATATTCGGAGAGCCTGTGATTACAAATTACTTATCATTCATCACAGGAAGGAAAATAAGCGGTAATTTTTTTGATTCATACTTATCTCATATTATTTTTGAGGGTGAAGAAAAAGTGATTGAGATATTGAATGAAGAAAAGCCTAAGATTTTAATCGAAGCTAATTTTGGGAAAGAATATTATCTTTCTAGCCAAAAATTCAAGGATTTCGTATCGAGAAATTATGAGTTGGTGGAGAAAATAGAAAATACTCAAATTTATTTTGTTTACAGACTAAAAAATAAATAGGGGATATGAGAAAATTGCAAAAAATTTGGGTTTTGCTCTTGTTTTTGACTTTTCTCATAGTTTACGCTATCAACTTTTCAAATTTTGGTGAAATAGTTTTTGCAGCAACTCCAACCCCATCTCCACCTTCTGTTTCAGATTCACCAGATCCTCAGCAAGGTGGACAAGTAGTAACGTTTTCTTGTCCTTCTTGTACAAATAGCACTCCTGGAGAAACTATAAAACTTTACATCTGCAAAGCTTCAGATTGTAGCGATTGCAGGACCCAAAAAACAGCGGTTTCAAATTTACCTACTCTTTGGTCAAACGGAACTTCTATTCAAGTTAGTCCAGGAAACACAACCGATACAGGCAACAACAATTGGGGTTATTTCAGTATTTACGATGCATCCACCACAACAAGTTATAGCGCTAGTTGGACTTGGGATTTTGGTTCAAGTCGTACAGGGAACTTCAGTATTTTATGGTTAGGGAAATTAACATCAACTACAAACACAGGCTTTTCCTCTCAAGTTATTTACAATATCTCAGTTTCCAACGATGGAACTACATGGACCTACATTGATCGAGATTACTTGAACGCAGGTGTTGGTCAAACTGGGCTTGGGTATACTTATACAAATTACCATTTAACGAAAGTCTACGGGACGTATCGCTACGTAAGGGCGAACATGACAAGTACAGCTACAGGTAGGGCCTATAACGCAACTTTATGGGTAGATTTTGTTAGAGTAGATGAAGAATTTACGAGCAATTGCTGGAATTTTTCTTCGGCAGTATCCTCTAACCCAGCCTGTACTTATAAGTGTCCCTCATGTACTTATGCTGTAAATACATATTACGCCACTACATGCTCTCAACAAGATTATGCATGTACCGCAACAACTTCCGCTTTAACCTTTACTTGTAAGAAAGAAAACTTATGCGCTTGTTCAGCAGGAGAATGTTACAGTGGTACAGGTAGCGGTGTGAATGAAGGATGTAAACAAGATCCAGATGGTTCTGGGGCATGGTGCTGTAATACCAATCAATGCTCTCATGATGGCTCTTGTTATACTTTAGTAGAATTACCTTCCACAGGAAGTTCTGCAGCCTGTATTTTGGGTGAAAATATTGCACACAACACTCAAGGCTCAACAAATTATAGATATGCAGTTTACGATGGACAGCTTTATTATTGTGGTACAAGCAATGAGGATAAAGATCCTTATCCAGAAACAGCAGATTTGATCCCAAGGGCTAAAATAGGAGCATGTCAGTGTAATTGGGACGGAACCTGGAATTGTGGTGGAATAATAAAAATAAGGGGAACAAGGATAAAAATAGTCAGCTGACTGAAATAGATATTTTACCTCCTGTTTGTTGGTCTGTTACTTCAAAAATCCCTTTTTGGTCGAATTGATAATCAAACCAATTTCCAGCGGCTATAGGTATTTCAAGTGGAGGGTAATTGAAAGTTATCACATGCTCTTTCTCATCCATATTCACAAATTTTACGATTTCCCCAACTCTTATTTTCAGTTCAGATGGTTCAATTTTATCAGGATAGATAAAAACTTCATTCGCAGCTCTTATTTTTTCCTCTATTTTTATCAGAGTGGTTGTTGTTTGAAGAGTAGTTGTTGTTTGTTCTATTCTTTCAACTTCTCCACCAAAAAATAAGAAGTAGCCAGATATAATAGAAACGAGTACAAGAAAAACTGCAACTATCCGTATAACTTTCATAAATATTTGTTGAATTTAATAAAAAATAACTTTATAGATATTTTTAACTCTCTTTTTCGATTTCAAAATTTGAAGAATTCACGATCTTTATTCTTCCTCTCCTCCCTATTTCAATAACTTCACTTTCATTTTTTGGTACTGTTGTGGTTGTTTGATCTTTTTTTGTGGCAATTTCTCTATCTTTTAAGATTTTTGAAGTTGTGAAGGAAATTAATAGGAGAAACAGGGTTATTAGTAAGAAAATCATTATTTTGCGTTGAGCAATTCTTTTCATATTTAAATTTTGGAATTTCAGATAAATAAATCGAACTTCACATGACGTAATAGAACTCTATTATGTCATTCCAACCAGTTCCTGATGTTGTTTTCAAGTAAACTTCAATTGGTTGAATTTCAGCAGTGCATCCAGAAACAGCAATGCTAGCTTTTGCCAGAACTCCTGCGCCACTTCCACTTATTTGTGTAGATGGTACACAGCCTGGTAGTGAAATGTTCATGTAAGTTGTTGCAGAACCACCTAGTCTCGCTAAAACGTTAATGTAAGATGGTTTTATGCCATAAGTTTCATTCAAAACTGCTGTTAATTTTTTAATTAAAACATAAGTTGTGCTTGTTGTCGAGACGTTAGTTTCATCCCCAGCATAAAACATCCTCAAACCTTTTATTTTGTAGCTACCAGTTGCTGCTCCATCGTTTATTTCTATATCTCCACCGTAAACTTCTAGTTTTGAAGAAGGTGAAGTAGTTCCTATACCGACATTACCTGCTTCATTAACCATAACAACAGGGGTCGTTCCAATATTATTTGCTAAAGCGTTTGGCACATCTCCAGTTACAACAAAGGAACCATCTATTAACCAACCTCTTATTTCAGCAAATGGAGCATTCGCATCTGTGCTAAACATAACTTCTACGGCTTTTGCAGTCCCTATTGTTGTATTGCATTCGAATATAGCAGCATAAGGCCTTCTTGCTCCTGTTGGTGTCATTAAGGCTTTGTATAAACCACAAGCCTTGAATGCATTCTTTAAATTGGTAGTTACTGCATTTTCCCACGCATCGTAGGAAGTCAAAATTCCAATAGTATTCTTGTTCATTCTCATTGTAATGTTATTAGCTAGATTATCGGATTCACTTCCATAACCATAAGTATCAAAAGTAGCATCGTAAGCTATTGAATAGTCAGCTTTGTTAATTACAGTAAACCTTAAACCTCTTCCAGTAGTGTCGTATATAGTTGTGCTTCCTATTTTTAATACCCTGTTTGCATTATTGTTTAATCCAGTACCTCTTATATAAATCGGAACTATTTTTGACAATACATCTGTTTGAAAGTTATCTGCTTTAATACTCCCTTCAACATCTAATTTTGCTTGTGGTGAAATAGTTCCTATACCAACTCTATCATTAGCAGCATCAACATATAGAGTTCCAGAATCTACATTAAATGAAGTTCCACTAGGTATTTCAACAGTAGAACCTAAAGTAAGTCTTACTGTTCCGCCCCAGTCTTGGATATCATTGTCGTTTATCTTAAGAGTACCTCCAATCACCACAGGATCTCCTAGTGTGATTCTTGTTGTTCCAGCAGAATCTCTTATATTATTACCACTAACTTCAAGATTTCCACTTAAGTCTAACAAGCTTGCTGTGATTATTGTTGTATCACCTAAAGTTATTCTGTTATTTCCACCTGAATCTTGGATATTGTTACCACCAATCCTTAAATTGTTTGCAACTATTGTAGGATCTCCTAATGTTAATCTCAAAACCCCACCAGAATCATATAATTGGCTGCTTCCACCTATCCTTAAATTACCACTTGTTGCTAACCTAGAACCATCATCATAGAAATACCTACCAGCATCACCAACATAAATGTAGCTCGTAGCATTGATATCTCCAACAACATCTAATTTTTTAATTGGTACTGTTGTTCCAATGCCAACGTTGCCCGCTTTTGTTACTGTAAATGTTTTGCCATCTTCATTAACAGCAAAAGCATTTGAAACATTTAAAGTATGAGCAGTGTATCCTGTTGGTATACTACCATCAACAATATCAATTAAGTTCCAACCGTACCCAGATAATTGTCTAACTTCGATCGTCATTGGATAGGTTGCATCTCCATAAGCAGTATAAAATTCAAGATACATAATGTCGTAAGTTGTGTTGCGTAAAAGACGAATCTGTGTTATCCCTTGATAACTATAACTTGAACCACCGAGAAGATTAAGATTTATACCGTTGGGATCATTAAAGTTTGCTCCAGCACTAAATATTATGTGTCCATGGATTCCAGCTCTTGTCCATCTTATCTCAAAAATTCCAGCGTTGTTACCACCACTGCTCGCTGATTGAGCAAACCTTAACCATTTTGGTGCTGTTGTTAAGGTTATTGTTTTTTTATTGAGATAAAATCCGCTTGTACTTTTTGTTTCTCCAACTACTTCCAACTTAGCTGTTGGGTTAGTTGTCCCTATGCCGACGTTGCCTGCTGTACCATTGACATATAATGTAGAAGAAAGATTCACATCTCTACCGCTTGCAGTTTTACCAACCTCTAGCAAATAGCTAGGCGAAGTACTACCGATTCCTATCAAGTTATTCAACTGATAGATTACACTGTTTCCCAAACTATCGCTTGCTGTCCACAAAGGTATATAGCCAGGAGTTCCTGAACCTCCAACCAGGCTTACAGGCCAAGAACTTTTGCATATACCACCTAAACAAATCACATTGGAAACATTAAAATTAGAAGCGTTAATCCAATTTCCAGCAATTAAAGAAAATGAATTCAAGTTGAGATTTCCTCCTAGCGATAAACCAGAAGACAAGCCAATTGCAGAGCCTGTATCGTACAAATATCTTCCAGCAGTACCAATGTACAAATTATTGGAAATCCTTCCTGAACCAGCAACATCCAAGGGATGAAGAGGAGAAGTCAATCCTATGCCCAAATAACTTACATTTGTTATATTCTTTTGAAACATGTCAAGATTAACATCTATAGGAGTAATTTCACTCAAAGGATGAGATTGAATTTGAGCTAAAGCTATAGAGGATAATATGTTCAGTGCTATCGAAATAATTAAAAATATTCTAAATTTGGAACTCATCATTTTTTCCCCCTTTTCAAGAAACAAACCTTAGCTCTACCAACTTCTCTTTGTTCTATCAAGCCTCTTGCAACTAGAGCATAAACATACTTTGATACAGTTTGGCGAGGAATGTTGAGAGACTTAGCTATATCTAATATTTTCATACCTTCCGAGTGTTTCTCCAATAGCTTGAGTATATCTTTTTCACTAATTCCACTAAATCTTACAGATCTTTTAGGTTTTTCTTTAAGACGTTCTTCCTTATTTTTAATTTTTTCAAGAATTTCATCCTTAGAGTTATCAAAATATTTTGCATCTATCACTTTTGATATGTCTTTACCTTTAAAGAGAAGACCAATTCCATGCTTTTTGAGAACTTCAAAAGTTTTTCCGGGAATTTTTTTGTTTTCTTCTAAAGGTAATACAATAAAAACTTTGTTGGCTTCTTCCAGATAGTGAAGGCATTGTCCTATTGCAGTTTGTATCTCATCTGCAGATTTCTTCTCCTCAAATGCAACAACTTCTTTATCATTGTAGGCAATTAAGTCCGATATTTTTCCTCCTATTCCTACATGTTTTACAGTTTTATAACCTTTTTTATGCAACCATTCTGTTAAGTTCATGTTATTTCTCCTTTCTCCTTTTTAGCTAAGAAACAAAGCTTAGCAGTACCAACTTTCCTTTGAGTGATCATCCCTGCTCCAGAAAGTTCATAGATATACTTAGTGACAGTATTCCTGTTTACTCCCAGAATTTTAGAGATATCAAGGATTGTTATTCCTTCTTGATGTCTTTCCAAAATTTTCATTATCCTTGCTTTTAAATCTTCTTTGATCATTCTATTAGTTAACTCTTTCTTTCTTAAGCCCATGAGAAGATTGAATATGGAAGATTTATTTGTAACTGCTTCAATAACAACCTGAACCTTTTTCCTACTCACACTTATAAGACCAATTCCATGTGATTTAAGAGTAGATTTTGTATCATCGTTCAGTTTTTCGAGTTCTTTGGAGGGCAATGCTACGTATACTTTATTACATTCGTTCAAATAGTGTAGACACTGGTCTATCGCTTCTTGTACCTCTTCAGCCCTTTTCTTCACTTCGATTGCAGTAATTTCTGTTTTAAGAGCTAGCACATCTGGAATTTTTCCCCCCAGAGGTAGATCTTTTGCTATTTCATATCCTTGTTTTTCAAGCCATGTAGAGATGTGTAAGGTATCAAAGGAATCCGAGTGATTTTCAGTCAAATGCACACCTTTTTTGCTTTTCTCGTCATTTTTGCTTAGCTAAGCATATATGCTTAGCTAGACATATACTCTATGTTTATCATATATGTCGAACTTTATATGATTTTCTATAAAATAGAAAATTCAAAGTTGAATAAGTTGTCATAAAAAGTTTCTAAAATAATTTTAAGTTTTTTCGACAAGAAAAAAAGTTTATTTTTTATTTTTTACTC
Organism: Candidatus Aenigmatarchaeota archaeon; assembly: GCA_039000425.1. Classification (GTDB taxonomy): domain Archaea; phylum Aenigmatarchaeota; class Aenigmatarchaeia; order CG10238-14; family SCSR01; genus JAVZGQ01. Next base: position 27,293 of record JAWBPV010000007.1, on the reverse strand, counting down.
GAAAACAGAATTGATTTTAATTTCAATTCAAAAAATTTTCTATAAAAATCCGACTTGAAATGTATTTCAATTCCAAAATAACTTTAAAAATCAAATCTTTCCTAAGATTTTTCTCAGTCGATTTTTTCGACTTGATTTCGACTCAAAAAATCAATTTTAAGCCAAAAAACAAATAATAATTATGCCTCTTTTTCAAAAAATAAAAGAAAACAAAGATTTGAACGCAGAAATTCCTAAAGACGCGGTGTTGATCGGTGCTGTGTTGGAAGTTTTAAGAGAATTGAGAGAAAAATTGGATGATCTTTACCTTAAAGTTGACAGATTGGAGAAAATAATAAACGAGAAAATTCCAGAAAAGGTTTTGACCGAGTCGACTTTTAGAGAAGAGATAATTGATGGTGAGGAAGTTGTCAATAGAATAATCTCTGAGATAAAAGCGGTAGCAAGACCGATAATAGCTTCCAAAGAAAAACTCACGATAGTGGAACAAAAAAGAATAGAAAAGATAATTTCTTTACTGCAAGAGCACGGTAAGCTTTCATCTTCCCAACTTTCCCAAATATTAGGTTTATCTAGAACGAGATGTAACGAATACTTCAAGCAAATGGAAGATTTGGGCTTGGTAGAAGGAATAGAAATAGGGAAAGAAAAGTTTTACAAGCTCAAAAGCTAATACTTGCAGCCTGTAGCTGATTCAAACCATTCTATACTTTTAACTCCAGCCTCAATTCTTCCTGCAAAAACAACTGAAGGTACTTGAGTCACGTTTGCTGAAATACAATTCTGCACCAAATCACCATCACAAGGAACGTAAAGCTTAGTTGAATAAATACCTAAAATGTTCAACTGGAGCAAAGTTGCAGTTTGGTTACTCAATCCAAAAATTTTCACTCTTTTGCTATCCAAGCAATCCACGAAATCCTTCAACCTTTTTATTTGTTGAATCGATTGCTCCACGAATATAACATTTTGTGTCAGAAGCTTTCCATCTTTGCTAATGTAAATTTCAGCGTAGTTCGTTCCGGTTACTCCAACAGCTTTTATCAGGGCTTTATACAATCCGCTTTCTTCAGTCAAACTAATAACTTCAACATTTGTGCCTGGGTTTGCAAGCTCATAAAGAGTTTTTATCCTGTTTTTAACTTCTGTTTTTGGAATGCCTAACGTTAAAGTTAAAAAACCGGTGTTTGTGCTAACTATTAAAGAAGCAAGTAATGCGAAGCATATCGAAATAACCAATATCCTGAATTTCTGCATGTAAATTAATTGAAATTCAAGCTTAAAAACTTTAATTTTACAGGAGATAAATTAATTACATGGAGAAGATTTTTTTCATATTCTCGTTCATTCTATTTTTCTCATCGCTAGCTTCAGCTCAATGCAATTTCAAAGTTGCTTGTGGTCAAAATGAAGTTGCGATTTTATCTTTAGCTAAAGATGGAAATGCACATGCAGCAGACTACAACTTCTATCAGTACAAAATATGTTGCTCAAATGCAATTTATTCTTCAATTAAAACTAATTGCGAAAATGGGGAAACAGAAGTCATAGGTCTTTACAAACTCAACAATTCCCATGCATCCAAAATAGGAGAATCTCCTTTAAAGTTGTGTGTTAAATTTAATTATCCTATGATTTGCATACTCAATTCAAGTTGTAGTGGAGAGTGTATAGCCTCTTTGGTGAAAGAAACAAATTCCCATTTAGGTAAATGTGAGGATTATCCTAACAAAATTTGTTGTGGAAACCTTACTGTTACCGTGGAAGCAGGTGGGCCGTATGTTAAGGATGTTGATGTGCCTGTTGTCGTGGTGGTGGGAGAAGTTAGTTTTCTCGGCAAGGCAGCGAGTTTTGCGAACTTGACGATAAAAATTTATGAAGGAAACGTGCTTAGGGCTGAGAGAAGTTTAACAGCTTCTTCAGAAGGTAAATATTTCGCTTTATTTTCTGGTTTAGACATTGGTATTTACATGGTTGAGGTGAATGCCAATTATTCTTTCGCAACTGCTTCAGCTTATGATATTTTTAAAATAGTGAGTAAGCTTAAAGGATGTGTTCCCAAGACTATAAGTTTGAGTGGAATCGCTCAAGATTATTTGACAGGTGAAATAATAACTGAGGGGATAGTTAAAATTTACATAAGGGAAAATGGAGATGAATTTTCTACAACATTTTCACAAGGAAGATGGAGCGTTGCTTTCACTTCTTGCTTAATACCAGATGAAAGGCATGTCGCTATCGTTCAAATTATAGAGCCATCTGGAAGGATTTCATGGAGCGAAGTTAGATTCAGGGTGTGAAGATGAGGTACTTTTTCTTCATCCTAATTTTCTTTATAATTCTCTTAAAATTGGCTCATTCATTGAGTGTAAGCTGTGAAGCTGGTGGTCCTTATTCTAGCGGTTCAAAAGTTATAATAGTTGGTAACGTTATTGGGGAAAATAGCAACGTTAGTTCTGTGAGAATAGATATAAATAAATCTGGAATTCCAAGGCTCTCAACTATAACAACTTCAGATTCTTCAGGTGTTTATTTCGTCGTTTTCGATCAATCTTTTGATCTTGGAAATTATGAAGTTCTTGTGACTGCAAACAACACAACTCATATCGCAAATTGCTACGATGAATTTGAAGTTGTGGTTGGTGAAGTTAGTAAAGAGTGTCAACAAGTCAGCATTTCAGTACAAGGAAGAGCTTATGCAGGAGATAAACTTTTAACTTCTGGTAAAGTTTTTGTTGGAATAGATGGGTTGAAAGAAACCAACACGACGAATTTCTCGAACGGTTATTTCCAAATATCCCTTAGTGCTTGTGTTCACTTGGGTAATAAGTACTTACTTCAAATCCATGTTACGGGAAGCGAAGGAGAAAAAGGTTCTGTTTATATTCAGTTCATACCAACTTAATATTATGAAAAAATTGATCGCTTTAATCCCTTTGTTAATCCTTTCAACCAATGTAGCTCATGCTATCCCAACCCTTTTCAACCCAATACCTCCCAACGGAACTTACATTTACGGTAGAGATTATGAAATTTTTTCGGTAGAGATCAGCGACCCTTTCAACGAATCTTCTGTAAAATTACATGCAAGGGTAGAAGATCCTACTTCGATATGGAAAAGTTTTAACATGACTTGCTATCAAATTTCTTCAACATGGCGTTGCAATTCAACTATTCCTGGCTTGGAGGCTTTGGTGCATGATGGTAACTGGCTTCTGTATTACTTCGATGCTTACGATCTCGAAGGAAATTACGTGAATCTTGGGAGTTCTTCCAACCCTTTAAGAGTTAGGGTAGATAGAAGCTCTCCGGAGATACTTTTCATCTCACCTGAAAATCAATCTTATTATTCAGGAGAAATCGAGATAAGGATAAACGCTTCTGATGTTTATTCGGGGATAGATGCTAACTCAGTAAAATATTCTTTCGATAATTCAACTTGGCTTGATACGCAAGAATCTAACGGCATCTTCATCGGAATTCAAAAGTTGGATACGAGAGAATATCAAAACAATCAAAGCGTTAAAATTTATGCAAAAGCAAGCGATAAGGTTGGTAATCAAGCTCATACAAGCATTCAAATCTTCGTAGACAATGAACCACCAACTTTTTCAGTTTCTGGAGTAGAGAGTAATCAAACAATATTTGGAGTTTTTCATTTGAGCTTGAACGCTTCGGATCGATATTCTGGTTTAGATTTCAAAAAGATAACTTGTAGAGTAAGCAATTACTTAGTAGAATTTTTATGTCACGGAACAATTCATGAAGCAAATTGTGTTGTAGATTTAGAAACGACTTGGACTTATGACGGAAAACATGAAATTGTGTTTGAAGTTCATGACGTAGCGGGTAACAAAGCTAATTTTTCATTACCGATTGTTGTAGATAATCTACCACCTCGCATAACCATTCTATCTCCAACTCAAGGTAGCATAGTGAGTGGGGAAGTAAATATCTCGGCAGAAGTGAGAGATGATGGTACTGGAGTAAAAAATTCTAAGTTTAGGGTCGAGTCCGATGGTGCTGTTGTGAAAGACTGGGAAGATATGAGTTGCGAAACTTATTTTTGCTCAGCATTTTGGAATAGCAGTGAAGTTAATGATGGAAATTATTTAATAAGAGTTTATGCTGAAGATTTGTTGGGAAGGGAATCTTATTTAACTTCTTACGTAAGCGTTTCCAACTTGAAAATTCCACAAACCACAACAACTGTTGGATTAAAAGAAGATGGTAAAGAAGACATACGTGGAAAAAGTAAAGTAGAATCATTTATCGAAAATCTTGCTTCAACCATTTTCAAGAAATTCAAAGAGAAACCTGTTTTAACTTTAGGTTTTTTATTACCTTTAGTTGCCTTACCTTTCCTTTTCTTCCTCCCAAAACTCAAGCTAGAAAAATCAGAGAAAGGATTAAATGTGGGAATTAATTTCGAGAATTTTTTCTCGGGGCTAGAAGATGTGAAAAAACTTGTTGAAGAATTGATGAAAATTTCAGACTTGATTCAAATTAAAGATAAGATAAGGCTTTTGATGATTAAACTGGAAAAAATGGAAAGAGATCCGTTGAAGAAAACTGTAGAATTCATGTATTCTTCTGGTGAAGAAAAACTCGCAACAGAGCTTGATGTTTTCTTCAAAAAGAGAGAGAACGAATTGAACTTCTTGAAATCCCAAAAAGAAGAGTATTTCCAAAAAATTTTCGAATTACTTGGAGATGCTCTGGGTTCGGAAGATGTAGAAGAAATTAAGAAAATCTTGGGAAGCTTGGATATCTTGTTGAGAAAAATAAAAGGTTTGGTTGAAAAAGAAATTGATTTATTTACCCAAGCTTTGGAAGAAATAGGTAAGAGGTGAGTTGGTGAAATTATTTATAAACACGTGAGAAAAATAAAAGAGGTGATGGTTTGGAGCTTGCTGTTTGGGCTGAAAAGTATAGGCCAACTAAGCTTAGTGAAGTCATAAATCAAAGGCATGTTGTCGAAAGGGTTAAAGCTTTTGTTAAAGAGAAGAATATACCGCACATGCTCTTCGCAGGTCCGCCGGGTAGCGGAAAGACTACAGTAGCCCTAGCGATAGCTCACGAATTGTACGGAAAGAACTGGAGGCAAAACGTTTTAGAGACCAATGCGAGCGACGCTAGGGGTATAGATGTTATAAGGGGGGAAATAAAAGATTTTGCTAGGACTAAACCGATCGGAGACGTTCCTTTCAAGATCATAATCCTCGATGAAGCCGATAATCTAACAACAGATGCTCAGCAAGCTTTAAGAAGAACCATGGAAACTTTCACTTCAGTTTCACGCTTCATTTTAATCGGAAATTATTCGAGCAAAATAATAGAGCCTATTCAGAGCAGATGTGCTGTTTTCAGGTTTAAAGCTCTTTCAGAAGCTGATGTTAAGAAATATATTCAAAGGATAGTTGAAGGTGAAAAACTTAAAATAACCGAAGATGCCATGAATGCTATAATTTATTTAAGTGAAGGAGATTTGAGAAGAGCAGCGAACTTATTACAGGCTGCTGCAGCTCTTGGAGAAAGAATAGATGAAGATGCGGTTTATGAAGTAGCATCCCAAGCTAAACCAACTGATGTTAAAGAAATGATAGACTTGACTTTGAAAGGAAAATTCGAAGATGCTAGAAAAAAGTTACAAGACATGTTACTCAAGCAAGGCCTTTCTGGTAAAGACATAATAAGGGAAATCCACAAACAAATCTATTCTTTACCCATATCGGAAGAGGCTAAAGTTAAGCTTGTTGATAAATGCGGTGAATTCGAGTTCAGGATTTCAGAGGGTGGTGACGAATTGATACAACTTGAAGCTTTGTTAGCACAATTCTTGCTTTTCTCGAAACAAAAGTGAGTAAATGCCATGGACAGAGAAATACAGACCAAGGAATTTAAAAGAATTCGTGGATCAAAAAGAAGCTTTGCAAATCTTTTTGGACTGGATCAAGAAATGGAAAGTTGGAAGTAGACCGATACTCTTCTACGGTAAGCCTGGTACAGGTAAAACAGCTTTAGTTCAAGCTTATGCCAACGAGAACAATTTGGAACTCATAGAGATGAATGCCAGCGATTATCGTAGTTCTTCCCAAATCCAAGAAGTCATAGGGCAATCTATGAAACAAGCTTCACTTTTCAAGAGAGGGAAAATTTTCCTCATAGATGAAATAGATGGTATAGCTGGTAGAGAAGATCATGGAGGAATCTCGACGATAATGAAAATCGTGAAGGAAAGCATGTTCCCGATAGTTTTCACAGCTAACAATCCGTTTGACCCCAAGCTCAGAGAATTGAGGGAGAATTGTGTTTTGGTCGAATTCAAAGGAATTCATGTTTTTGATATAAAGAAGAGGTTGAAAGAGATTTGTGAAAAAGAAAAAGTGAAATGTGATGAAGGTATATTGGAACAAATAGCAAAAAGGGCTGAAGGTGATTTAAGAGCGGCAATAAACGACTTGGAAGTTTTAGCAGCTGGAAAAAAAGAGATAAATCAAGAAGATCTGGAAGTGGTAGGTTACAGGGAAAGAGAAGAGAATATATTCGATGCCATCAAAATCATATTCAAAACAAGAACAGCTGTTGCAGCCAAGCTTGCTATAATTAACGTAGATAAAGATCCTGAAGAGATATTCTGGTGGATAGAAGATAACATAACAAAAGAATACGAAAAACCGGAAGAGATAGCCAAGGCTTTCGATGCCTTGAGCAGGGCAGATATTTTCAGGAGGAGGATCATATCAAGACAAGATTGGAGTTTTAGGAGTTACATGATAGACCTTATGACAGCTGGAGTAGCTATAGCTAAAAATGAGATGTACCACAAATTCACTAAATATCACTACCCTGAAAAAATAAAGGTTTTAGGGAAGGTCAAAGTAGTGAAAGAGAAGGAAAGTGAAATCTTGGAAAAATTTTCCAAAATTTTACATTCTTCAAAGAAGAAATTGAAGACGGAATACTTCCCTTTCTTGAAGATAATCTTGAAAAACAAGGATTTCTTGAAAGAAATATCTTCAGGATTGAAAGTAGAGAAAGAAGATTTACTTTCAATCTTCCATTAAGTTCGTTGCGTTTACCTTGAAAAAACTTTGAATTAAAACGGAGCGAGAGGTTAAAGTTATGTTGAAAGAAGTTTCTCTAACGTTATCTTGACATGGGGATTTGATAGAATAATTCAAATTCAAGTTAAAAGTTCTTGTGGAAGCGAACTTTTCAGCGTAAGTTTTGTATTCACCAAGATTAAAATTCAAATCTTCACAATCTTTACTTTTCATCACAGTTTCCACAACTTTCTCTTTCACGTTGTTGAATACGAAGAATACCTCTTCCATAGCTATGGAAGAGGTATCGGGTATCGTGTACGGCTCTATCCATTGGCTTATCATGAAAATGATAGAGATTATGATCACTGCTGAAAGAATGAAGAATTGGGCTTTCTTAGATGAGCTTAACGAATTGCGCGTGTGGAACACCATCGATTAAAATTACATTTTCCTTAACGATAAAACCATTTTCTGTAGCGAGATTCACTATCTTTTCACCCATCAGGTTTCCTATCGTAGCTGTTTTAAGAAGTTTGACAACAGTTTCTTCATCAACCAACCTTCCCCCATAAAACTTCTCGCTAACTTCAACAGTTATTCCCTTTTCCTTTATCTTCAATTTTTTTCCGAGCAATTCTTCATCACAAACCACAACCAAAACATCTTTTTTATCGTAAAACACATTGCACCAAAACATCTTCTCACCCTATTTTTTCAGCAGGATATTTAGCACCACAAGCTTCACATACCATGAAGAATAATCTGTCTTCTTTAACAAGGTTTGTATCTGGCTGACCACATACTTTACAGTAAACGAATTTTTTGATGTAAGAATTTAATTTTTCTTGGAGCAAGCTTATAGGAAGTTTTCTCTGTAGAATTAGAGTACCTCCTTCCACGCTTCCAGGAACTGCCAGCTCTTTCAGTAAATACTTAGATAAATGGTTTTGATCCCTTCTTAAAACTGTAGCTATCTGGCCGAAATTCTTGAATAATGTTTTTTTCCCCACAAACTCGAACTCTATCGCAGGAACAACAAACCTCTTCTTCTCCTCTTCTTTCTTGGGTAAACTTTGCATGGCTTTTTTCAACAGTTCTTCATAATTCATGTTCCAACCCTCTTTAAAAAACCAGGTTTGGGTTCGAATATTTCACCAGAATTCAGAAGTTCTGTTATTACATTTTCTATAACTCTTTCAGGCAAATCCACGATTTCGAATATTTTAGCGATTTCAACACCATCTCCTTTGTCCATACTCTTTATCATCTCCAACATTTTCGGCTTAAAATCAACTTCAACAACTTTTAAATTTTCTTTCACAACTTTTAAAGCTTCTTCATCAATGTTGAATTTCAGCTTCACATATTCCTTCAAATTTTCTTCGGGCAACTTTTCAAGCAACCCCTTTATTTCTTCCACAATTTTCTTCTTCACCTTCAAATCCTTAAGCATTTCCAGCTTTCTCAAGGATTCAAAGTTAGGATCTTCGATCTTTCTAACTATCTCAGCGTTTATGTAAACTTCTCCATTGTATTCTTTAACTTTACCAACAACTAGCACCAAATCTCCTCTGGAAAGTTTTTCCAAAATTTTCACGTCTTTCCCGAAAAATTTAACCCTTAAACTACTTGTTCCATCATCCAAAGTTAAAGTCCCATAATTTTCATCTTCCGATATGAAAGTTTCTGTTATAACAGCGACCACGTTAACTCTAGATACTTTTTCACCGAAAGGAGTTATCAAGTAATTTGGTTTCATCTCTTCTTTATTTCCATGGAAAAAAGTACCGTTAGTTATATCTACCAACCTGACTTTTTTTGCAATATTCCTTTTTTTCTCCACAGTTTAAATTAGTAGGTTAAAAATATTTACATCTTCTGTAGAAAACCTGGTTTAGGTTCGAAGAGGTCACCTTTATTCTTCAACTCATTCAAAATTTTTTCCACATCGAATTCTTTCAACCCCCTACTACTCGCTAATTTGAATATCTCTTCCTTGGGTATAGTTCTCCCCATAGTTTTGGTCAATTCTTCTATTATGTCTAACAACATCCTTATTTTTCCCCTTTCGGCTGCTGTCGTTCTACCTTCAAGCTTGTCCACATCGAACTTTCCAGTTTCGACTTCAAACCCGAATTGCCTCAAAGAAACTTTCATCAAGTTGATAGCTCTTAGTGCATCTTCCCTACTCACCACATCCCTTAACTGAACTTTTGCAGATGCCTCGGCCAACCTTATCAGAGCTTCGTATTGTCTTAAAGTTATAGGTATAGGTGCTTCTTCAAAGCTAGCTTTTTCCCTTAAACTTACGAAAAAATTCTTTATCTCCTCTCCCGCTTCTCTAGAAAGTTTTGGGTGACAGTTCTTCCTTACATAAGCTATGTATTTCTTCAAAATTTCTGGTTCTATTACAGGTTTTACTTCTTCTTCTCCGTAATGTCTTGATTTTAAAATATGCTCAGCAACTTTTGCGTCGAGTTCAGGATTCGGAACATCACGAATCGCAAACTTTAAATCAAACCTTGATAGCAAAGTTTCGGGTATATCTATTTGTTCTTTTATCGGCAAATAAGGATCAAACCTTCCAAGTTTCGGGTTACCTCCTGCTAATATCGCTGTTTGTGCTGGTAGGGTTGCAACTATACTGGCTTTTGCTATACTTATGGATTGTTGTTCCATCGCTTCATGCAGAGCTATCTGATCACTTTTCTCCACTTTTTCAAATTCGTCGATAGCACAAAGGCTTCTGTTACACATAACCAAAGCTCCTGCTTCAAGTACCCATCCTCCCAAAAACTCTTCATCCCTAACTACTGTCGCGGTTAAGCCTGCAGCTGTAACACCTTTACCTGAAACATATCTCCCCCTAGGTATTAAAGTTGAAACAACTTTCATCAAAGCGCTTTTTGCAGTTGAAGGATCCCCAACTAAAAGTATGTGTATATCACCCCTTACTCTAGATTTATCTTTCAACACATGAGGCTCTCCACCGAAAAGTTGTAAGACAATAGCTTCTTTTATTTCATCCAAACCATACAAGCTTGGAGCTATGGATGCAACCAGTTTAGAATAAATTTCTGGATCTTTCGCAAGTTCCAGTATCTTCTTCTCGTCTTCAGGAGTTATCTCAAGTTCTTCCCATTCAACTTCTATGCTCTCTATAGAATTCGCATCTATATAGATTTCAAGTTGTCTTGATCTAGTTCCTCTAACCCTCCTCGGTATTTGTTTGAGTACGCCAACAACTTTTATCCTGTTTCCAGGGTCTGTTTTGTTCTGCATTTTAGGCGAAGTCAAATCTTCTTTCAAGAACACCATTATCTCTGAAGGTCTTTCCCCGCTAGTTATCTCAAAAGGTTCTTCTATAGTTATCCATCTAGCATCGTAAAGTTTTTGATCTACCAACTTGAAATTCTTCTTATTACCACAATCACATTCAGTTGGTGGTCTTATGAACCTTTCAGTTTGGAGTACTGTTATCTTTGAGCCGCACTCTGAACACTGAAAAATAGCTTCAGATACTTCTGGCCTTATCTCGCTAGCCCTCTTAACTATACCATCAACGCAAATCAACTTGTTCAAATGCTCTGCTCTTATATTCCTTATCCTCACATGCTTTTCTTGAGGCAAGTTAAAAAATCTAAACCTGGGTTCTACTTGGTAAGGTAAGTCTATTTGTTTTAAAGAATCTTTTGCTGCGTTTAAAAATTCTTCCGGGTTCTCGAGTAGATAATCAGCTAGCTCTGGGTTGAACTTATCAAGTTTGGAAAAATCTACGGACAAAGATTTTTTACCTTCAGAAACAACACTAACGAGTTCGTCGTAATAGTAATCTTTCAAGAATTCTGCAAATTTTTCAACTATATCTTCCCTTTCCATGACAATTATTTCTTCACACTTATTAATTTTAAGGTTTTTGGAAGAGTGAAAAGAAGTGAAAAGTTGGAAAGATGTTTGCACTTACTTGATTATCGCTTTCACTTCTTTCAATTTCTTGTAAACTTTTTCCAAAGCAGTTTTTACATCTTTAATGCTCCTACCACCAGTGCAGACTATTTTCCCAGACCCAAATAGTAAAAAAGCTACTTTCGGCTCATCCATCCTGTATACAAGCCCAGGGAATTGCTCAGGCTCGTATTCTGAATTTTCCAAGCTTAAGGCTATTGTATCTAAATTCAAGTTACCTTCTATTTTCGCTGAAGCAACTATATTCTCTACTTGGATCTTGAAATCTTTTGGTACTTTAGTACCAACACTTTTTATCACAGATATAACTTTCTTGAAAACAGCGTTAACATCTTCAATACTTCTAGCACCAGTGCAAACTATTTTCCCAGAACCGAATATCAAAGCAGCAGCTTTAGGTTTGTTCATCCTGTATACAAGCCCAGGGAATTGCTCAGGCTCGTATTCTGTTCCTTCAAGCTTAGCTACTATTTTTTCAAGCGGTACTTCCACGTTCAAGGAGGCTGAAGCAACTATGTTCTCTATCTTTATCTTAAAATCAGACATGTTGACACTTATATTATTTCTCGTTAAAAGTATTTATAAGGTTTCAGAGATAGTTTTTCATCAAAGTAAACTTTCAACATCTAGGAGGAAAGAATTGAGCTTGTCTATAGGAACAACAAAAGTTTTTTTCTCCTTAACCAAATCTTCCTCCATCAAAGTTACTATCAAAGGAACTACCGTAAAATTTTCTCCAATTTTTAAATTTCTTTTCAAGAGTTCATTTTTCAGCAACAATTTTTCAACAGCTCTTGCCCTTTCTTCCTGTTTTTCAATACTCTTTCTCAAAATTGATTTTTTGTATCTTCCTCCCGACCATCTTTTACATTCAACACAAAAAACTAAGTTGGAGCGAGAAGCCACTAAATCTATCTCAAAACGCTTATCAACTTTTATCCTCAAATTTTCCCTAACAAGGAAATTATTCCGCCTGAAAATTTCAGCAACAACATCTTCAAAATCTTTCCAACCTAAAGTTTTCAAAATTTCTTCTAAAGATTTTCTACTTGTTTGTGATTCGATTTTTTCAATTTCCATGAAGAAGATTTGTGTAAAACTTTATTTATATGAAAGCGTATTTTATTAAAAGAGAGAACATGCCAATCACAGTTAAGGAGATCAGCGAATTATTCGGTAAAGATGTTTTCACTGCCAAGGGGTTGTACTGTGGTAGGGTTTCAGATGTAGAGCTTGATTTAACAAGGTTCAAGTTGAGGTCTTTGGTCATAGAAGTTTCGAAAGAAGGATTTTTGGGTAAAGCTTTAGGAGGAAAAAAAGGTGTTATAGTTCCTTACGCTGTAGTTCAAGCTGTTGGAGATATAGTAATAATAAAACACATAACAACTCCAGAGTTGCCCCAAGAAATTCCGGAAGAAACTCCAGAAGAAGCTTGAATCTTTCCCCTTGGAAGTGTGAAAATTTTTCTTTAGTTAAATTATTTAAGTATTCACGAAGAAAATTTAAAGGTGGAAAAGTGAAAGGTGGTTGCCAAAATAGAAACTACTTCACTTCTTAAATTACTGCACATAACAGAAATCAAAAAACTATTATTTTTTCAAAAAATAATTAGTTGGTGGGTATGTTTTCGACTATTTCCGAAATTTTGACTGGAAAAAAAGGCGATGTCAGGATAAGGGGATGGTTGCACAACAAGAGATCTTCGGGTGGAATTATCTTTTTGATAATAAGGGATGGTACCGGATTCATCCAGTGCACTTTGAGGAAAGATTTGATAGATGAAAAAACTTTTGAAGAAATGGAAAGATTGAGCATGGAATCTGCTGTTGAAATTTATGGAGAAGTTAAGGAAGATGAGAGAGCACCTTATGGTTATGAAATAACAGTGAAAGAAGTTAAAGTTTTGAGTAGAGCTGAACAAGACTTCCCTATAGGTAAGAAGTATCATGGACCGAAATTTTTGCTAGATAACAGACACTTATGGATAAGGAGTAAGAAAATGAACAGGATAATGAAAATTAGGGCCAAAGTTCTGGAAGCTGTGAGAGAATGGTTCAAAAACAACGGTTTCATAGAAGTTCAAGTTCCTGTAATAGTTAGTGCTGCTTGTGAGGGTGGTTCAACTCTGTTCGAAGTGAAATATTTCGATTCAAAAGCTTACCTCACACAATCCTGGCAACTGTACGGTGAGGCTATGATATTCGGTTTGGGTAAATGTTACACCATAGCACCTTCCTTCAGAGCAGAAAAATCCAGGACTAGGAGACATTTGACAGAATACTGGCACATAGAAGCTGAAATACCTTTTTGCGGTTTCGAAGAGTTGATGAAAATAGAAGAAGAATTCATAACTTACGTTTTACATGAAGTTGGTAAAAGTTGTGAAGTAGAACTGAGAGAACTTGGAAGGGACGCAAGTGATTTACTCAAGATAAAACCACCGTTTCCCAGGATAAAATACGAGGAGGCGGTGAAGATTTTGAAAGAAAAAGGTGTGAAAATTGAGTATGGTGAAGATCTTGGAGCTGATGAAGAAAAAGTCTTGGCACTTCAGTTTGAATCGCCCTTTTTCGTTACACACTTTCCAAAAAGTATAAAAGCTTTTTATCATAAACCTGATCCTGAAAATCCTGAAGTTACGTTAAGCGTAGACATGCTGGCTCCTGAAGGTTATGGAGAAATCATCGGATCTGGAGAAAGGATAGAGAATTATGAGGAACTGATGAAAAGAATAGAAGAAGAGAAATTAAGACCAGAAGATTACAAATGGTACTTGGATTTGAGGAAATTTGGTTCAGTTCAACATTCTGGTTTTGGTCTTGGACTCGAGAGATTAGTTATGTGGATTTGTAAGTTGAAACATATAAGAGATGCTATAGCGTTTCCAAGATTGATCAACAGGGTTTATCCATGAAATTGAAGAAGATAGGAGTTAAATATATCGATGTTGGTATATTGCTTTTACCGTATCCTGTTTATCAAGACGAAAAAGGTAATTATTATTTATACGATGCTCATTGGGAAAAAAGGAAGAAAGGAAAGAAAGGAAAGGATGAAGAAGAATTAGAAAAACTTTTAAAAATTGATAGGTGGATGAAAAGAATAATAGAAGGTGAAATATTTTTTGAAGATGAGAAATACATTGGAATTGAAGATAAGGAGAACAAGTATTGGTTTAAAAAATTGCCCTCGTAGCTCAGTGGAAGAGCACCCGGCTGTTAACCGGTAGGTCGTGGGTTCGAATCCCACCGAGGGCGTATTATTTTTTTGAAAAACTATATAACAAAAAACGTTTTTAAAAATATTTTTCACAAAAAATATTTTTCACAATTTTAAATTAATCATCATACAATTTTCAACCTATATTTTTCAAATGAAAAAACTATTTAAATTAAATTTTGATAAAAATTTTTGCAGAGTTTCGATAAACTCTGTTAGGGTTCGGGTTAAGTTCGGGTTAGAATTCGGGTTTTGAACTAGGTAGTGTTTATAACACACAACCTATTCTTAAAGAAGAATATGAAAACCCTTAATAAAGGGTTTTCGATGAGACAAAATATATTTTGTCGAATATAGGAGGAGAAAATGGCAATGGATTCGATCATAAAAAGTGCTTTGGTTAGGGCAGGAGGCCAGAGAGAAGATAGACCAGAAACAAGGTTTAGACTTGAACCAACGAGTGGAGCCACTTTCAGTAACGTTGATTACTACAAGCTAGCTGAACAAGAGTTTGGTTTCAGCGTGAAGAAAGCTAAAATAGCTGTTGTTGGTTGTGGTGGTGCAGGGAGTAATGCGGTCACAAGATTAACTGAAATGGGAATAGAAGGTGCAACAACGATAGCTTTAAACACAGATGCTAAAGCTTTGGCAGTTACTAAAGCTGACAAGAAAATATTGATAGGAAAAGAATTGACAAAAGGTTTAGGTTGTGGAGGCTATCCAGAAGTTGGGAGGAAAGCCGCTGAAGAAAGTAGGAACGAGATAAAAGAGGCTATAGAGGGTGTTGATCTCTTATTCGCGATAGCAGGTCTGGGAAAAGGAACTGGAACAGGAAGCATCCCTGTAGTTTGTGAGTTAGCAAAATCGATGGGTGCAATAGTCATAGCAGTTGCTACCATGCCTTTCAAGCTTGAAGGAGCAAGAGTTGCTAAAGCGGAAGAAGGTCTTGCAAGGTTAAGACAAGTTTGTGATACAGCAATAGTTATAGAGAACGATAAGTTGTTGAAGTATGCTGGAAACCTTTCAATTCAACAAGCATTCGCAGTTGCAGACGAGTTGATAGCTTCTATGGTTAAGGGAATAACTGAAACTATAACTTTACCTTCATTAGTAAACTTGGATTATGCTGATGTTAAGTCAGTGATGCATACTGGAGGAGGAGTTGCTGCTATAGGTGTTGGAGAGAGCAACAGTTCAGATAGAGCTAAAGATGCTATAACAAGAGCTTTGGAGAATCCTCTCCTTGAAGTAGATTATACAGGAGCTCAAGGTGCTTTAGTGCACATAACAGGTGGGCCTGACTTGAGGTTGGATGAAGTTAACTTGATAGGAGAAACAGTTTCTCAATACCTCGATCCTTCAGCACAAGTGTTCTGGGGAGCTAGAATATTACCTGAGTTTGAAGGGAGGGTTCAAGTGATAGTTATAGTTACTGGAGTAAAATCACCATACATTCTTGGACCAGTAAGTTATGAAACTCCAGTAACAAGAGAAATCAGCCAAACGCTCGGAATAGACATAATCAGGTAGTCCTGACAAACCCACTCAAACCAGAAGTTTCTTTCTTCTTTCTACCTCACACTCTGGACCTGGGAGAAATGGGTTTGTGGGGAGTCTGATGGAAGGAGATAACGAAAACCAGTGGGATCCGTTCGAAGATGAAGACCTCTTCATCGGGGAAGGGGAATCAGAAGAACTCTGAACCCGCTCTTTTTCTTTTTTTATTTCTTGTTCGATTTCGTTTACTCGAATTCATTGATATCTAAATTTTAAAGAAATCTATTATTATTGGGCCCGTGTGGAAATTGGACATCCGACGAGGCTTCGGATTTTGTGGAAACCTCGGGTTGAGGGTTCGAATCCCTCCGGGCCCATCAGCAAGATTTAAATACTCAACAATTGAAGGTAAAATTATGATGGAACAAGAAAAAAAGCTGGTCGGTAAAGTAACACATTATTATGGAAAAATTGGAGTTGCTGTTGTAGAGCTGGAAGATGAACTATCAGTTGGAGATCTCATATCAATAGAAGGTAAAACAACCAATTTCCAACAGACTGTTGATAGTATGGAGATAGAGCATGAGAAAGTTAAGACGGCAAGAGCAGGAGATGCGATCGGGCTTAAAGTGGTAGATAAAGTAAGAGAAGGGGATTTCGTTTACAAGATTTTAATTTAGCACTTCAATTTTTTTAAATCTGAAAACTAGAATTCTCTATATGCCCCCATCGTCTAGTCCGGTCAAGGACGCGAGCTTCTCGGGCTTGAAATCTTCAGACAAGAAACGCGGGTTCAAAAGGTAGCCTGAAATTCCCGCTGGGGGCATCATTTACAACTTATAACGAAAAGGTCCACATCATATCTTTTTTTCAATTTTTTGTGGAATTGGAAAGTTTTTGGAAGGAGGAAAGAAAAGCTTGCTATTTCCTCAACTTTACATCCGAGTTCAGAGATGAAATTCAGTAGAAAAGCTCTAACTTTCTCCCTCCCATTTCTGTGCAACGAATAAATTTTTTTTGCGCTTTTAGCTGCTTTTTCCAAGAATATCCTATCGCTGAAATCACCCTTTATCCCAAAAGGTGGATTTTGAATAACAGTATCACATTTACCTTTCCATTCCCTCACATCACAACGAATAAACTTCACCTTCAATCTTTTTCCCAAAAGATTTTCAGCCAATTTCAAATTTTCTTTGGCTTGTTGTATGGCTTCTTCATCCAAATCTATCCCGACCACTTCTTTAGCTCCCAACAAAGCAGCACCTATCGCAAGCCTCCCACTACCACAGCCAAAATCAGCAACTTTTTTATTTTTCAAATCACCCGCTAGAAAAGCGAAATTCAAGATTTCTGCAGCTAGGTAAGAGGGTATTGTGTATTGTTCTAACTTTAACTTAGGTTTTTGTAAAGGCTTCAATTTTTCCAAGATAAGTTCAAGCTCTTTCTTTTTCATTTTTTTGCTATGTAGATGTTGTGTTTATTCCTTAAAATCCTTACTTTCAAAATTTTACCTACATTTTCTTCACAATCAACTACGGTTAAGCTCCTTTCCCTAGCAACACCTATCCTCTCATTTTTCATCCATCCAGGGGCTCTTATTTCAACCAGAACTTTCTCGCCGATTTTGAAAGTTGAAGGTAAATTTTTACTCTTCTCTATTCCGAAATCGTTTGGACCGATCCTTAACTTCACTTGAAATTCTTTTTCCCATTTTTCCAGCTGATCAAAAAATTTATACCAAGAAATCGGTTTCACACCTTTAGGCTTTCTACCGAACTTGTGGATCTCATATTTTTGTATACCTAGAATCGGAAATCTTTTGTTCTTAACCTCTTCCTTAGCGAATTTTATTATCTTCGGAATTTCTCCGTCGTTCAAGCCAGGAATCCAAACAGGAGTTATACATAACTCTATTTTCGTTCCAGCTATGTATTTTATAATTTCGATCATCCTTTCAGTATCGTATCCTTCACAACCTGTAAGCTTTTTATTCAGTTGTTCGTCTAAAGCGTGCAAAGACAAATTAATCCTATCAATATTTATGTCTTCAAGCTCTGTTATGATTTTTTCATCTAGAAGGGTTCCATTAGTTTCTATTGCTATACTTTTCACACCTTCCATTCCAGAAATATCAGAGAGTAAATCCAAGATTTTTGGATAAGTAAAAACTTCTCCTACCGAATCTATGAAAGCATGAATACTACCTTTAAATTTTATTATTTCTTTCAACCAATCTATCAGATAATCTTTTTCCACAAAATATTCTGTCACATGATATTTAGAAAATTTTCCAGCATCAGTACTACAAAAAATGCAGTTTAAGTTACAAGTAGAAGTTGGTCTTATTTGTAGTAAGTTTGTTCCCCTGTCTATTATTCCTATCTGGACCAAACCGATCATCGGGATTTCCACATCTCTTGGTATCCTAACTAAATTTTTCATAAATAGGATTTAGCTTGAAGTTTAAAAAACAAAAAAATTTAATTCCTAAACCATATTTCAATATTGCAGGGGTCGCGTAGCTGGTCAATCGCGCGAGGCTTAGGTTTTTAGAAGATACCTCGTGGCTTAGTGCCTACGTGGGTTCGAATCCCACCCCCTGCAAGATAATCCAAACACATTTTTAAGACATTACATCTCATCAACAACAAACTTTAATTATTACGTTTATTAGTATTAGTATGGTGAAGAAGAAAGGTTTGCCTCAATGGAGTGAGCTTGTTGTTGTTAGCGTCGAAAAGCTCACACCTTATGCTGCCTGGTGTAAACTAGTTGAATATCCTGAAGTTGAAGGCATGATACATGTAACAGAAGTTGCTGGAAAATGGGTGCATGATATTCGTGATTTTGTTAAAGTTGGTAAGCAATACGTGGCTAAAGTCATTAAAATAGATTATCAAAAGAACTTCGTTAACTTGAGTTTGAAGAGAGTGAGTGAAAATGATGAAAAAGAGAAGATGAACGAATTCAGGAAAGAACAGAGGGCGGAGAAACTTTTGGAAATGGCTGCAAATTTGTTGGATAAAACTTTAGATCAAGCTTACGAAGAAGTTGGTTTTTCTCTACAAGAAAAGTTTGGCAACCTCTCTAGCGCTTTTGAAGTTGCTAAAAAATCGAAAGAAGAATTGATTAAGAACGGGATAGAAGAGAAATGGTCTGAAGCCATAGCCAAAATAGCTGAAGAGAATTTGAGGGAAAAAGAGTTTGAGATAAAAGCTGAACTTGAGTTGAGAAGTTTCGCTAAAGATGGGGTGAAAAAAGTGAAGGAAGTTTTAGAAGAACTGGTAAAAAAAACGGGCGCGAATATAACATACATATCAGCTGGAAAATATAGGGTTGAGATCAAAGGTAAAGATCCGAAAAATCTGGAGAAAAAGTTAACACAAAATCTTCAAGATGCTTGTGAAAAAATAAAAGAATTCGAAGGTGAAGGCAGCTTCAAGTTGATCAAAAGTTGAATATAGTTCTTACCAAAACATAAAAAACTTTGAAAGCGTATATGAAAGAAAAAATGTGGAAGATCTCATGATTCACACCAAAACAAATTAAAATTAAAACTACACCAGCGATCAAATCCAAAATACCCAACCAATCGAAAACGTGAAATGGTAGTGAAGAAATTATGGAGATTATACTTTTAAAAAGGATAATGTAAGCGAAGTATATAGCGAAATTTCCGAGTAAAGGTAAGTTCAAGCCAAAATAGAGTAAAGTTGCAACGCAAGCATCTATCACACCTAAAGCCAAGAATATGAAATTCATAATTCTCTTTTTTCTTATAATAATAAATATGAAGATGCGTAAATGTGTTGCTTGTAAACTTTACACTTTCAAGGAAATTTGTCCAAATTGTGGACAAAAAACGATTTTCCCCAGACCACCTAAATATTCACCTCAAGATAAATTCGGTGAATATAGGAGGAAAGCTATAACATTTATTAATCATCAAGTTAAGTAATATTGTGGGTAAAATGGTCACTAAGATAATCGAGTTCGAAAGACCAAAGTTGAAAAATCCTGTATTCGTGGAAGGCTTACCAGGTATAGGGAACGTGGGAAGAATAGCAGCAGGCTACTTAGTTGAAGAACTCAAAGCTAAGAAGTTCGCAGAATTATTTTCTTCCCATTTCATGCCTTTCGTTCTGGTTCAAGACAATTCTGCCGTACATGTGCTCAAGAATGAATTCTATTACTGGAAAGCTAAGGAGAAAAATCAAAGGGATTTGATATTGTTGATAGGGGATAGTCAGAGCATAGATCCTGAAGGACATTATGAGATAGTTGAAACGATATTGGATTACATAAAAAAGTTTGATGTTAAAGATATATTCGCTTTGGCCGGTTTGAGTGTTGGTGAAGAAAAAGAAAAACCTAAGGTCATAGGAACTGTTAGCGATGTTGGTTTGATAAAGAGATACGAGAAATATGGAATAGAGTTCCGTTCGGTTGGTAGAGTAGGTACCATAGTAGGTGCTTCAGGCCTTTTCGTAGGTCTTGGTAAGTTGAAAGGTATGAATGGTGTATGTTTGCTAGCAGAGACTACAGGTTTTCCCATAATTCCTGATCCAAAGGGAGCAGAGGCCATTTTGAATATTTTGACCAAGATTTTGAACTTGAAGATAGATACATCAAGACTTAAGGAGAAGGTTAGGGAGATGGAAGAATTGATGAAGAAAGTAGAAGAAGTACAAAGGAGGGCTTTGGGCCAACTCATCGCACCTCCTGAGAGACAAGGGAAGAAAGAAGAATTAACGTACATAGGTTGATGGAATGCCTGTTAAATTGTTAATACCAAAACAACAGTACCTAGCTTCTGGAATCCAAATGGGTATGAAACTCAAGACTAAAGACATGAAGGAATTCATATATAAAGTGAGGCCTGATGGTCTTGCAGTTCTTAATTTGAGAAAGATAGATGAAAGGATAAGGATAGCGGCTAAATTCTTGGCAAGGTGTAAGAGTATAGCGGTTGCAAGCAAGAAAAGTCCGATACAAAAAGGAATAGAGAAGTTCGCGAACGTGATAAAAGCTACAGCCTTCACGGGCAGATTCTTACCAGGAACTTTAACTAATCCTTCGTTCAAGAAATACATGGAGGCTGACGTTGTTTTATTGATAGATCCTATGGTAGATTCTCAAGCTCTTGAAGAAGCTGTAAAAGCTAGGATTCCTGTCGTTGCCATATGCAACAGCTTCAACGAAACGAGGGATGTAGATTTGATAATTCCAGCTAACAACAAAGGTAAGAAAGCTTTGGCCACTTTGCTTTGGTTGCTTGCACGTGAAATATTGAAAGAAAGAGGGGAGATAAAATCAGACAAAGAATACCAGTTAAAAGTAGAGGATTTTGAGAAAGAGTAAATTTATAAATACATTTTCTCATCAGATTATTAGGCGAGCCGGTCGGGTAGCTTCGGTCTTGCATCAAAGCAAGACTGAGGAAGTTCCGTCCACCAGAGGATGGCTAAGCCTGCTCGAGAGGGCAGCACCGATATCAGAAACGAAACTCCACAATTTCGCTAACGATGAAGTTGAACGGAGTTGAAGTTGTGGAGATGAAACGGATCGGTGCTCCGATGAGGTGCAAGTTTGACACGCTTAGACAAATGCTACCCAGAACAGAAGACGGGCTATGACCGGCACGCCTTTATATTTTTTAAAAGGTGAATATGATTTATGGCGAGGAGAGATAGAATCTACATGCCTTTGGGAACAGGAGGTTTGTTGAGGTACCATGAAGAAGAAGAAATGTTATCGATAAAACCGGAGCAAATGGTTTTGATAATATTAGCGATAATAGGGTTGGAAATTTTATTGAAATTCATGGGTTAAATTTTTCTGGAAAGAAAAATTATTCTCTATTATGAAGATTTACCTAGGACCTGCTGGTATTCCTACCGTTGCTGAAGACAAAACTACTGAAGGTGGTATAAGAAAAGTTGCGGAACTAGGTTTAAACGCTATGGAAGTAGAGTTTGTTAGGAATGTATACTTAAACCAAAAAAAAGCCGAAGAGATAGGGAATATTGCGGATAAGCTTAAAATAAGCTTAACAGTTCATGCACCATATTTCATAAATTTACTTTCTGATAAAAAATCGACTTTCGAAGCTAGTAAGAAGAGGATATTGGAATCTCTTGATAGGGCGGAAAGAATGGGAGCGAAGGCTGTTGTAGTGCATGCAGCTTATTACGGAAGCTTATCTAAAGAGAGTGCTTTCAAGAAAATGGTTGGGATAACTGAAGAGATCTTGGAAGAAGCGAAAAAAATTGGTATAAATAAAACATTACTAGCTTACGAAACAATGGCGAAAGAAAGCCAGTTTGGTGATCTTGATGAATTGTTGAATTTGGTCAAGCAGGTTAAATCAAAACAATTAACCCTAAACGTCGATTTTGCGCATTTGTTCGTGAGAAATGGTGGAAAAATAGAATACGGGGAAATTTTGGAAAAAATGAAAAATTTCGATACCATTTTTTCCCATTTTTCAAACGTGAAGTACAACATCAACACAAAAAAATTTGTCGATGTACATGTTCCACTCGATTCTCATCCAAGTTTCAAGCCTTTGGCTGAAGAAATATTGGAGAGAAAATTGAATATTACGATAATCTCAGAATCTCCTGTTTTGGAACAAGATAGCTTGAAAATGCTTCAGATTTTCAAGAAACTAGACCCAAAATTTAAACTTTGATCTTCTCCTTTTTTTCTTTGAAAATAATTTTGTGAATAATAAACCGAAAAGGAAACCACCTATATGAGCCCAGAAGCCTATGTTGCTTCCGGTGATTCCAAGTAAAGTTATAGTACCGAAGAAGAATTGGATCAAAAACCAAAAACCGATAACTATGTAAGCCGGAATTCTAATGAAAAAGTATTGAACATTAGTTAAAATCTTTTCTTTCGGGAACAATATCAAATAAGCGCCGAGAACACCGGAAATAGCTCCAGATGCACCCACACTCGGTATCCTTGAAGTCGGGTCTGTGAAAAATTGGAAAAATGCCGCCACAACACCCGAAAGGAGGTAGAAGACTAAGAACTTAAATTTACCGAAATAATCTTCAACATTATCACCAAAAATCCAAAGGTACCACATGTTGCCGAACAAATGGTCAAGCCCTCCATGTAAAAACATGGAAGTGAATATCGTGAGAATTGAAAAATATGCTGGAGTGAAACCAAAAGTTGATATTATGTTTTCAAAATCAGTTAAACTCCAGAAGAAGATCGATGTGTTTAAAATTATCAAAGTTATAGTGAGGAGGGGAAATTTTTTCCTAGGGGCTGTATCAGAATAAGGAAAAAATTGACCTTTTCTGTTTTTCCACATAATTTTATATTAAACTCAAATTTATAATAACATGAGCGGACCAGGAGAAGGTAAGCTTGAGCTGAAGAATGCTAAAGTGTACTTATCTACAGGAGATGAAGAAGTTTTGGTTAAAGGATGTGTTGTTTATGTTCATGTTAAAGGTTATTCTTTAGCTAGAGTTACGCATCTTGACATAGAGCATGAAATCTTGGGCGAGCTTCTACATGCTAAAGGAGAGTTCTTGAATTTAAAAGGGATCAAAGGGGGAATAGAGATAAAACTCTCATCCTCCAACTTGATTAATGGACTAGTGGTGAATTCGATAAAAATTTTTCATCCATTCCTAGAAGATGTTTTACCTGAGAACAGCAGAACAAGGACGTGGGTTGGTAGTAAAGAGGGTGGTATATACATAGGTTTTAGGAAAGAGCATATAGTTAAGCTTGAAAAAATAGCGAGGGAAAAATTCAAATTCCGGGTCTGAGGTTTAAGTTCTTAGTTCTTTGACTCTTTGAGTCTCGAACGTTCCGTAGCTTTTTGCTACGTCGAACTTAAACTACCTCCCTACAGATTATAGAAAAAATGGTTATAAATAGATTTCGCTTATCGTGTTTAGAAAATTTATAAATTTTTTTCAACAATTTTTAATTATGTCTGTAAGGGAAGCATTTTACGAAGTATTGGAGAAGAAATACGGAATTGATAAGGGAGATGTAGCAGAATATAAAGTGAGGAGAAAAAACGTGGAAGTTTTGTTGAAAAATGGAAAAACACTGATATTTGAAGATCCTTCAGTAGTAAAGATGGCTAAGTTGTCTAAACTGGATTTGGAAGGAATGCATAAAGAAGATCTCGTCAAACAACTCTACGGTATAAAAGTTGTTTTCGAAGGGGTGAATGTTCCGTACAACGAATTCAGGGAGAGTTATAAAGATAAAAATCTGGAAGAAGTTGTAAGAGAAGTTATAGGTAAGGAAGATAAATATTTCTTCTCACGTGAAGACAAAGAAACTTACAGAGAAATGGTAAAACTACTCGTCCAACGAAAAATGATCGAAAGCGGAAGAGGACTACCGATACACATTTACGCAGAGTTAGACAACATGACATTACCAGAACTGTTAGATTATCTAGCTAAAGTGAGCCGCTAAAGCCATTTAAATTCTCGAATTTTTATTCTGTTTAGAGATAAATCTAAACTACATATTCCATGGTTAATTGTTTTAACTTGTTGAGATATGTTGAATACCTTTCTTTATCTCCCTTTGCTCTACAATTGTTGATGTAACAGTTTCTTTTATAATCCCATTTCTTAACTTTATCTTTTATTGATTTTTGGAAGAATTTTTTCATACCTATCTCTGGTACCTCTTCAAGCAAAATTTTTCTGGGATTTCTAGAAGTGATGAGTTTGGGGAAGATTGTATTATCTAGAGAATCGATTATGGCGAAAGTTATTATACTTTTCTCTTCTAGATTGGCGTAAAATTCATTTTGCCATTTTTTAAGGAAGGAGAAAAGGATTGATTCATAACTCTTGTAAACTGTTCTTGGAGATTTTCCATCGATTATGATTTTTTCTTCAAGTATACCACGAGCGTACCTGTAGAGCGAGTACCCAAAAAAATTGGTGTAAGTTTCAACGAGATCACCGAAATAATGAAATACATATGGTTTTTCCAACAATTCTTTTGATTTCTCAAGGTATGTGTTTAACTCTCTCAACAATCCCAATTCTTTCTCATTCGCTGGTTTTATGTCTACACTTTCACTAGTTTTTTTCAAAACTTCCATGAAAGAAGAATATAAGTTTTCAAAAGAATGTTGAATGTTTTCCTTGGCTTGTGGATACGAAAGGTAAGGTGATTTGAGCAAGACATCATGATAAATGATGTTGAGTTGATCGCAGAGTGATTTGAAAAATTCTACCTCTTCTTCTGTGTATTGTTTTGTTATATCCCAATCCATTTTTAACCACCATTTAACTCATCCAAAAAAAGGAATCATTGGTTGTTAATATTTCTTTCCCCAACCATTTAAACTTTTCTACGATATTCTTAAAATATTACCACTTAAATATAGTTACATTCAACTTTTTATCCGAAGAGGGAAAAATAAAAAGTATGAAAAAGTTGAAGTTTGTGGATATAACGACGAGCGACGTAGCTTTCATAGCTTACGGTAAGGACTTAAACGAGCTTTTCGCTAACGCAGCCTTAGCCATGTTTGAAGTTATGGTTGACACTAAGCAAATTGAGCCAAGAGAAGAAAGGAGAGTAGAAGTTAATGGTGAAGATTTGCAATCTTTAATGTTCAACTGGCTTAACGAATTGCTAATTTTTGTTGACTCAGAAAATTTGGCTTTTTCTGAATTCGATGTTGAAGTTGATGAAAAAGAGTTAAAGTTGAGAGCGATCTGTAGAGGTGAGGAAATAAACAGAGAAAAACACGAGACGAGAACTCATGTTAAAGCTTGTACTTTTCATAAAATGGAAATAAAAAAGAATAAAGTTTGGAAAGCTAGGGTTATTTTGGATATTTAACTCAACTCTTCCACTTCTTCCTTTCCCTTCTTCAGCTCTTCTTCTTGCTCTTTATCTATTTCTAGAAGTAAAGATTGGAATTCACCAACATGAGTTTTTTCTTCCCTCGCTATATCAAGCAAAACCTTCTTCAATTTTTTATTTTCAGTCATCGTTGCTAACTGCTCGTACAAGCTTACAGCATCTAGTTCAGCTACCATACCGACTCTTGCTATTTGTTTGTCTAAATCTTTTTTACTCAATTTTTCAAACTTAAAAGGTATTTGGGAAAGCATTTTTCCACCTACGATTAATTTTCTTTAGATATATTTAAAATTATGGATAAAGCTAAAGCAAGAAAATGCCCAAATTGTGGGAATGAAAGCTTGTTGAAGATTTTAGATGAGTGGGTTTGCTATGAGTGTGAATTTCATTCTAAAGAATTAAAAGGAAAAATTGAGAAAACTTTTAGATAAATTTTCTGGACCATTTAAACATAGGAAGAAGAATCAATTTTGAATTTTTTTGTTTTGACTTCATAGTTATTTGATTTAAGTATTAAATAGAAAAATATGAAGAAGAAAGTTAAATGGGTTAATGATGCAACTTTATGGGGTGCCAGCTTTTATTCGTTTATTCACCTACATAAAAGAAGTTTCTAAAATTGTAGGAGAAAGGAAAGCCTGGAAAATTTTAGAAACTATCACAACACGAAAAAGAATTGAGTGGCTCGATAAGAATGAAAAAAAGTTGAAGAAGATAAAAGGAAATGCAATAGACCGAGCATATAAAATTTTTTACAGAAAATATTTGGGACTTAATCCAAAAGATGTTAAAATTGTTGAAAGAACAAAGGATAAGTTGGTAATGAGGTGGTATAATTTTTGTCCTGTACTAGAAGCTTGTAAAATTCTTGGTTTAGACACAAGAAAAGTTTGCAAGTGAGTTTATGATATTTCAGTTCAAGCTTTTCTTGAAAAGATTAGCCCTAAGCTTAAATTCAAAAAGAAATTATGAGAAAATAAGGCCATATTCAAAATATTGTGAAGAAACTATCATGTTAGAAGAACAAAAAACTTCTAATTTATCATATTGAAATTTAAAATTTTTCGAATTTTACCACCTAAATAAGTTCTAATTCTATTTCTCCACCACAAGTTTATTTCCTTTTATGATGATTTTAACTTCCTCTCCTGGTTTAAAAGGAAATGCTGAGTCATTGGCTACAGCTGCAGGAATCGTCAAATATAAAGTCTTAGCTTTTTTATGTGGTATTAAAGTTGTTTTAGCTTCAAGTGTCATATATTTAATTATTACAGTAAAATTTAAATACTTTAAATTACAATAATAATTACGGTAGTAAAAATGAAGATAACACCAGAAATTTTGGAAGAAGCAAAGAAGTTGTACTTAGAAGGAAATTCGATTAGAAAAACTACTAAACTTATTCAAGATAAATTTGGGATAGAAATCGGAAAAACTACCATAGAGTCTCACTTAAAGAAATTAATTAAGTTGAGAAATAAAAAAGAAGTAATGGCAATGAAAAGAGGCGCTTTTCTAGATGAAGCAAAAATCATAAGGCTTTATACTAAAAAGTTACTTTCTCTGAGACAGATTGCTAAGTTGTTTAAAGCAAGTGCCTCAGGAATAAAGTGGATTTTACTTAAAAATAAAGTTAAACTGAGAGTAAGAGAGAAGGATTAATACTGCGCAAAGAAAAAT